>CBFIJG010000001.1:0-142310 GCA_965662915.1 Planctomycetota bacterium
CGTACCAGCCCGCCGGGCTCTGGCGCGAGAGCAACTCCATGAGCCCTGCCTACCGGCAGAGCGTGGGGGAGGGCCTCTACCGGCGTTCGATCTACTCGGTCGTCAAGCGAACCGCGCCGCTGCCGAACATGCTGGTGCTCGACGCGCCCAATCGCGAGTCGTCTTGCGCGCGGCGGGAGCAGACGAGCACGCCCCTGCAGGGGCTCGTGCTGCTGAACGACGTGCAGTTCGTCGAGGCCAGCCGGGTGCTCGCCGAGCGCGTCATGGGAGAGTCGGTCGCGGACGCCGAGCGCGTGGCCGGCGCGTTCCGCTGGCTCGCAGGCCGGGAGCCGGACGAGACCGAGGCGCAGCTCCTCGAGGAGCTCCTCGTCGAGGAGCGCGAAGCCTTCCAGTCCTCCCCGGCGGAGGCGGACGCGCTCGTGGCGACCGGGGACTCCGAGGTCGGCGTGGCCGACACGGTCGATCTCGCGGCCCTCACGGCGGTGATTCAGGTGATCTTCAACCTCGACGCGGTGGTGAACAAGCGATGACCGACCCCCTGGCCCGGCACCCGTTCGAGCTCTCTCGCCGCCGCTTCTTGCACGGGAGCTCGGTGGGCATCGGCGGGCTCGCGCTCGGAGCGCTCCTCGGACGGGACGGTCTCGCCGCGCAGGGGGGGGCGCCCTCTCCGCTCCGGCCGAAGGCCAAGCGGGTGATCTACCTGTTCCAGTCGGGAGCGCCCTCGCACATCGATCTCTTCGATCCCAAGCCCGCGCTGCGCGAGCGTCATGGAGAGGAGCTGCCTCCTGATGTGCGTGGCGAGCAGCGACTCACCGGGATGTCCGCGTACCAGGCTCGCTTTCCGCTGGCGGGTTCACCCTTCGAGTTCTCGCAGCATGGCCAGTCCGGCGCTTGGCTCTCCGAGGTGCTACCGCACACAGCGCGGATCGCGGACCGTCTCTGCATCGTGCGTTCCGTCTTCACCGAGGCGATCAATCACGATCCCGCCGCGACGTTCATGCAGACGGGGTCGGAGCAAGCAGGCCGACCGTCCCTGGGGAGCTGGATCAGCTACGGGCTCGGCTCCGAGTGCGACGACCTCCCCGGGTTCGTGGTGCTGGTGAGCGCGGGGCAGGGAGGCCAGCCGCTCTACGCTCGCCTCTGGGGCAACGGGTTCCTGGACACGCGCCACCAGGGCGTGCCGCTACGCTCGGGCAAGGACAAGGTTCTCTACCTCGCCGACCCGGGCGGCACGACGCGCGCGAGGCGCAGACGCGGACTCGACGCCCTTGCCGCGCTCGACCGCCACGCGAGCGCAGCAGAACTCGATCCGGCGATCGAGCAGCGCATTGCCCAGTACGAGCTCGGCTACGCCATGCAGACGAGCGTGCCCGAGGTCAGTGATCTCTCCACCGAGCCCGACGCGACCTTCGAACGCTACGGGGAGGACGCGCGCCAGCCGGGCACGTTCGCGGCCAACTGCGTCCTGGCGCGGCGGCTGGTGGAGCGGGGCGTACGCTTCGTGCAGCTCTACCATCAAGGGTGGGACCACCACGGCAACCTGCCCGGTGGGATCCGCGCCCAGGCGAAGGAGACCGATCAGGCGAGCGCGGCGCTCGTCGAGGATCTCGCTGCCCGGGGGATGCTCGACGACACCCTGGTGATCTGGGGCGGAGAGTTCGGCAGGACCGCCTACTGTCAGGGGCGGTTGACGAAGGACAGCTTCGGCCGCGACCATCACCCGCGATGCTTCTCGATGTGGATGGCTGGCGGGGGCGTGAACGCGGGGACGACCTACGGCCGGACCGATGAGTGGGGATACAACCTCGTCGACGCCGACGGCGCCCCGCTGAATCCGAGCAAGCACAGGTTCACGCCCGGCGCAGTTCACGTCCACGACCTCCAGGCGACCTGGATGCATCTCCTCGGGGTGGACCATGAGAGGCTCACCTTCAAGCACCTGGGCCGTCGCTTCCGGCTCACGGACGTGCACGGCCACGTCGTCCCCGAGCTGGTGGGCTGACGCCGCTGCCGGGGCATGATCGCGGTGCCCTGCGAGGGGAGCTCGCTGGGCTCCGGAGGAGACGCCTCGCGGGCTCTCGACCGGATGGGGAATCCTTGCGCCAGTGCGAGGCGTTGCTACAACGTGGTCGAGCGTGCACGCGCTCGACAGATCAACCGCAGACCCAAGGACATCTCCATGCGCCTCATCACGACTCTCCTCCTGGCGACGCTGCTCGCCGCTCTCGCGTTCTCCCAGGACGGCGCCAAGTCCGCGCCCGCCGACCAGAAGACCCAGGAGGCCGCGCAGGAGTGGCCGGGCGAGCCCTACACCCTCGAGACCTGCGCCGCGTCCGGTCGCCCGATCGACGTGAAGGGCACTCCCCAGACCGTTCGCTTCGAGGGTCGCGAGCTGAAGTTCTGCTGCAAGGGCTGCGCCGACTACGTGAAGAAGAACCCGGCGAAGTTCCTCGGCAAGGTCGACGAGCAGCTCATCGCGCAGCAGAAGCCGATCTATCCGACCGGCAAGTGCCTGGTGGCCGGCAAGCCCCTCAGCAAGGGCGGCAAGGATGCCGGGGTCGACGTGATGGTCGGCAACCGGCTCTTCCGCGTCTGCTGCGGCCGCTGCGCCTCCAAGGTGAAGGCGAACCCGGCGAAGTACGCGGCCCAGCTCGACGCGATGGTCCTCGAGCGGGCGGCGGAGGCCTACCCGATGGAGAACTGCGTCGTGAACCCGAAGCGCAAGCTCGACGCGAAGGCCAAGACCGCGGTGATCGCCGGCCGTCCGGTGAAGACGTGCTGCTCGGGCTGCATGCGCAAGGTCCGCTCCAAGCCCATGGACCACATCCCGGCCATCGACTCCGCGATCGCGAAGGCCCGCAAGGAGGCCGCCCCCGAGAAGGCCCAGGAGAAGGCCCCGGAGAAGGCCCCGGAGAAGGCCCCGGAGAAGGCCGGCGGCAAGGGCTGAGGGCTCCTGCCTGTTCTCGAGGCGCGAGGGGCGTACCTGCTGAGGCGGGTGCGCCCCTCGCTCCTTGAGAGCCGAGTGGGGAGGGCCAGGTGGGCCTGGGTTGCTCCGAGAGCGTCCTCCGTGGACCATGCGCGCCGTGATCGCCCTCAGCAACGTCTCCAAGTCCTTCGGCCGTCAGGCCCTGCTCACGGACGCTAGCTTCCAGCTCGACCCGGGTGAACGCGTCGGTCTTGTCGGTCCGAACGGCGCCGGGAAGTCGACCCTCTTCCGGCTCATCGTCGGCGAGGAGGGACCGGACGGCGGCGCCGTGAACGTGCCGAAGAAGCTCTCCATCGGGTACTTCCGCCAGGACGCCGCCGAGGGTGGTGGAGGAAGTGTGCTCGACGAGGCGATCGTCGGCAGCGGCCGGCTGGGAGAGCTGCACCGGGAGGTCGCCGCGCTCGAGGAGGCGATGGCCGATCCCGAGCAGGCCGACCGGATGGACTCCATCCTCGAGCGATTCGGCGAGGTCCAGGGGGAGTACGCCCAGCTCGGGGGATACGAGCTCGAGTCCCTCGCCCGGGAGGTGCTCGCGGGGCTCGGCTTCTCGGAGGAGCAGGTGGAGGGGCCGATGGACGCGCTGTCGGGAGGCTGGCGCATGCGCGTGTCGATCGCGCGCGTCCTCATCGGCCGGCCCGACGTGCTCCTGCTCGACGAGCCCACGAACCACCTCGACATCGAGTCGATCCTCTGGCTCGAGCAGTTCCTCGCCGGCGTCGACGCCACTGTCCTGATGACCTGCCACGACCGCGACTTCATGAACCGGGTCGTGTCCCGGATCGTCGAGATCGACGGCGGCGAGCTGGTCAGCTACTCGGGCGACTACGACTTCTACGACGGCCAGCGCGCCGTTCGCGCCAAGCAGCAGGACGCTGCGTTCGCGCGGCAGCAGGCGATGCTCAAGAAGGAGGAACGCTTCATCGAGCGCTTCGAGAAGCACGCGGCGAAGGCGGCGCAGGTGCAGTCCCGAGCGAAGAAGCTCGACAAGATCGAGCGGCTGGAGCCTCCGAAGAAGCGGGTGCTCGTTCCGTTCCGTCTCCCGGAGGCGCCGCGCTCGGGGAACGACGTCGCGATCCTGAAAGGGGTCGTGAAGAAGTACGGGGACAGGACGGTGTACGACGGGCTCGACTTCGAGGTGAAGCGGGGCGAACGCTGGTGCGTGATGGGGGTGAACGGCGCGGGCAAGACCACGCTGCTCAAGCTGATCGCCGGCCAGCTCGAGGCGGACGGCGGAGAGGTCCGGCTGGGGGCCTCACTGCAGATGGGTTACTTCGCCCAGGTCGCCCTCGAGGTCCTCGACCCCGACAAGTCCGTCTGGGAGCAGATCGACGGGGCTTTCCCGACCGCGACGACACCGTCGAAGCGCAACCTCCTGGGCTCCTTCGACTTCCCGGGCGACGACATCGACAAACCGATCCGCGTGCTCTCCGGAGGGGAGCGCTCGCGGCTCGTGCTCGCGCAGATGCTCTTCCGGCCCCCCAACTTCCTGGTGCTCGACGAGCCCACCAACCACCTGGACCTCGTGACGAAGGAGATGCTGGTGGAGACCCTCGCGAAGTACGAGGGGACGATGATCTTCGTCAGCCACGATCGCACCTTCCTTCGCGGACTCGCGACCCACGTTCTGGATCTGACCGGCGGCGTCCCCACGGTCTACCCGGGTCCCTACACGGAGTGGGTCGAGCGCATGGGGGCGGAGGCGCCCGGCGTGCACTCCTGAGGCTCAGTCGTCCGCGAGCTCGAAGTCGCTGAACTCGAAGCCGGGCGCGACCACGCAGCCGACGAGCGCGAAGCCAGCAGGGCCCCGGTGGGCGCGGGCGGCCTGCCACGCGCCCCCCGGGACGAACGCCTGCAGCGAGGCGTCGTCGCTCGATCCGAGCCGGATCGTTCGGCCGTCGATCACGAGGTCGATGTCGTCTCCACCGTGGTGGAGCCAGATCTCGTCGCCGAGGACCCTGTGCGAACGACTCTCCTCGCCGCCCTCGAGCAGGAAGAGGATCGAGGTGACCGCCGAGCGCTCACCGTGAGCCGCCTGGACCCTCGCCTCCGAGCGGAAGGTCTCACGGTAATGGCCGCCCTCTGGATGGGGGGCGAGGCCGAGGCGCGCGATCTCGCGCGCGGCGCTGGGGTGGGTCACGTCGAATCGGGGTAGGGAGTGCTGGCCGTGTCCGAGTCTAGCCTCGTGCCACAGAGGTCCGCGTTCGCGCGCTCCTCGCCTCGGGGCGCCTCCCGGAGGCCTCAGAGGCCTCGGGAGGGCGCTGGCCCGGCCTCTCTGGCGTTCGCACGACACGGGCGGGGATCCGTGCCAGGGGCTGGCCTCAGGGGGGGGCTGCCACCGCGCCCCGGGCCCCTGAGCCCATGATGAGGTCCTGGAGCGAACCCGCGTGCGCCAGGCGCGTCCCCGGCCGATCGGGCCCCCCGACGCGCCGCAGCGGACGAATCCTGGTGACCGGGTCGCCCTCGATGGTCCTCGCCGCTATCCTCTGCGCCCCAAGATCGATGGACCCAGGGAGCTCATCGCCCCCGCCCATCGGCCCCTGCGAGTGGCGTGGCACCGCCGACGAGCTGGGTTTCGCGACCGGGAGGCCTGGCCTTCCACGACCGAGGACGACCACGTGCCGAAGATGAAATCGAAGGGAGCCGTCAAGAAGCGGTTCCGCATGACCAAGTCGGGCAAGCTCAAGTGCTCCCGCCCCAAGCGTGGCCACCAGCACGCCATCAAGGACGCGAAGGCCAAGCGCAACAAGCGCTCGCCGATCATCGTCGAGGGCAAGTGGGCCTACCTCCTCAAGCGCATGATGGGAGGTTCCTGACCGATGGTCCGTGTCACCTACGGCGCCGCGCGCCATCAGAAGAAGGTCCGCTGGTTCAAGCAGGCCAAGGGCTACCGCGGTGGCCGCAGCAAGCTGTGGCGCACCGTTCGCGAGAGCGTCGTCCGGGCCTGGGCGTACAGCTACCGCGACCGTCGCCAGAAGAAGCGCCAGTTCCGCCGCCTCTGGATCGTGCGCATCAACGCCGCGGCCCGCATGCGCGGAATGACCTACAGCCAGTTCATCGCCGGCCTCAAGGGCGCCGGCATCGAGCTGAACCGCAAGCAGCTCTCGGAGATCGCCATCCACGACCCGGCGGGCTTCGACGCGCTCGTCGAGGAAGCGAAGGCGGCTCGCGCCTGATCGAATCGACTTCGCGTTCGGAAGCCGCCTCCGGCCGGGCCATCATGGCCCCGTCCGAGGCGGCTTCTGTCGTTCTCCAGCACCTCAGACCCCTTCTCCGCCTCACTCTCCTCCGATGACCCAGGGAATCGAAGCGCATCTCGAGGACGCGCAGACCCGCATCGCATCCGCAGCCAGCACCGAGGATTTGCGCGCGATCGAGCGCGAGTTCACGGGCAAGGACGGCGTCGTCGCGTCGATGCTCGCCGCGATCCCGACGCTGCCGCCAGAGCAGCGCAAGGACGCGGGCCAGAGCGCGAACCGGCTGAAGACGGCTGTCCTCGAGGCCCTCGCCGCGCGGGAAGCCCAGCTCGCGAACGCCGCGCTCGAGGCCGAGCGGCAGGCCGACGGCTTCGATGCGACCCTTCCGCCTCCGCGCCTCCGCCGCGGAACTCTGCACCCGGTGACCCAGGTGACGCGGGAGCTCGAGGACCTCTTCACCTCCATGGGCTACCGCGTGCTGGATGGCCCGGAGGTGGAACTCGACGAGTACAACTTCGAGAAGCTCAACATCCCCGCCGATCACCCGGCGCGGGACACCCAGGACACCTTCTACTGCGACGCGCCAGGGTCGAAGGCGACCCTCCTCCTGCGGACCCACACCAGCCCCGTGCAGGTGCGCGCCATGGAGCGCCTCGAGCCTCCGTTCCGCGCCATCGTGCCGGGCAAGGTCTTTCGTCAGGAGACGACCGACGCGAGCCACGAGCACACCTTCCACCAGATGGAGGGCCTGGTCATCGACAAGAACGTGTCGGTGGGGCACCTGATCGGCGCCATGAAGACCCTCCTGCGGGGGATCTTCAAGAAGGACATCGAGGTGCGCCTGCGCCCGGGGTACTTCCCGTTCGTCGAGCCAGGCTTCGAGCTCGACGCGCGCTGTCCCTTCTGCACGGACGGGTGCAGCGTCTGCAAGAAGACCACCTGGATCGAACTGCTGCCCTGCGGCCTGGTGCACCCCAACGTGCTGAAGGCCGGTGGCCTCGACCCCGAGGAGTGGGGCGGCTTCGCCTTCGGCCTGGGCCTCTCTCGCCTCGTGATGCTGCGCTACGGCATCGATGACGTCCGCCACCTCCTCGGCGGCGACCTGCGTTTCCTCTCCCAGTTCTGATCCGACCCTCGCACAAGCGCACATCGACCCATGTTCGTCTCGATGAAATGGTTGGCCCGCCACGTGGACCTCGAGGGGATCACGCCGCAGGAGCTGGCCGACAACCTCACCCTCTCCACCTGTGAGGTCGAGGGCCTCGAGCCCTTCGCGCCGTACCTCTCGAACGTCACCGTTGGGCACGTTCTGGAGCGAGAGCAGCACCCTGACGCCGACAAGCTGGGCGTCTGCAAGGTGGATGTCGGCGCGGGTGATCCGCTGCAGATCGTCTGCGGGGCCCCGAACGTCGGTCCGGGCCAGCGCGTCGCGGTGGCCACCGTCGGCACCGTTCTCCCCGGTGACTTCAAGATCAAGAAGTCCAAGATCCGGGGCGTCGAGTCCGTCGGGATGATCTGCTCGGTTCGGGAGCTGGACCTCGGCGACGAGCACGACGGCATCTGGGTGCTCCCCGAGGTCGACGGCGCGCCAGCTCCCATCGGCTCGCCGCTGGCGGAGGCCCTCGACCTCGCCGACTGGGTCATCGAGATCGACAACAAATCCCTGACGCACCGTCCTGACCTCTGGGGCCACCGCGGAATCGCTCGCGAGGTCGCGGCGATCTTCAAGCGTGACCTGAAGCCCCTCGACCTGACGCTGCCCGAGATCGGCGGAGGCGCGGCCTTCCCCGTGGCCGTCGAGGACACCGCGTGCAGCCGCTACCTCGGGCTCGCCATCGACGGCGCCGAGAACGGGATGGCGCCGGACTGGATGCGGTCGCTCCTCCTCGCGGTGGGCCAGCGTCCCATCGACCTGCTGGTCGATCTCTCCAACTTCGTCATGCTCGACCTGGGGCAGCCGAACCACGCCTTCGACCGTGGCGCCCTCGCCGCGGGTGGCATCGTGGTGCGCAAGGCGGCGGCAGGAGAGTCGATCACCACGCTCGACGGCGAGGACCGCTCGCTCGAGGAGAGCGACCTGCTCATCACCTCGGGCGGCGAGGCTGTCGCCCTCGCCGGGATCATGGGCGGCGAGGGTTCCAAGGTGCAGGCCGCGACCGGAGAGCTCCTCCTCGAGTGTGCCACCTTCGATCCCACGACGGTGCGGCGCACCTCGTCGCGGCTCGCTCTGCGCACGGACTCCTCCGCCCGCTTCGAGAAGACCCTCGACCCGACGCTGCCCGAGAAAGCCGCGGCGCACTTCGCACGCTTGCTCCAACAGCTCCAGCCGGGCGTGTCCTTCCCGCTGGCGCTCTCCGACGTGGGCGAGTGGTCGGACCCGGCCACCACGATCCACGTGCGCGGGGACGTCGTTCGCCGCGACCTCGGCGTGGCGCTGGACGACGCGGGGATCGAGGACATCCTCGCTCGCCTCGAGCTCACACCGACCGCGGCGGACGGCGGCTTCGACGTGGCCATCCCGTCCGCGCGCGCGACGAAGGACCTCGAGATGGAGCGCGACCTCGTCGAGGAGATCGGCCGCATTCACCGCTACGGCAGCGTGCCCGAGGCTCCCCTGGTGGCCGCGATCGAGCCGCCGCCGTTCGATCGTCGCCGCGCCCTGGTCCGCGCTTTGGAGGACCGTCTCAGCGGCGCCGCCGGCTTCCATCAGGTGATCAGCTACTCGTTCCAGTCCGACGCGACGCTCGAGGCCGCCAAGGCCGATGGGGGTCCCTTCGTGGTCGCCCAGAACCCCGTGGCGCCTGACCAGGCCCGGATTCGCCGGGACGTGCTTCCCTCCCTCCTCGCGGTGCTCGAGCCTGCGCGCCGGCAGCGCGCGGAAGTTCAGCTCTACGAGATCGGCAAGGGCTATCGCCCGGAGGAGGCAGGTGAGGACGGCGCGCCTCGCGAGGTGCACCAGCTCGTCCTCGCGCTCGCGCGGCCTCGCCCAGCGGAGGGCGCTCGTTTCGATGCCGGCGCGCTGCTCCACCTGCGGGCCGTGGTGGACGACGCGATCGCGGCGGCAGGGATCCCGGCGCCGTGCTGGTCCGCCGGCACCGAGCCGGCCGCGCTCAGCCACCCGAAGAAGCAGCTGACCGGACGGTGGTCCGAGGACGGAGCCCCTGCGGGGTTCGTCAGCGACCTGGATCCCGAGGTCCGCGTGGCCTTCGGCCTCGCCGGCGAGCTGGACTCCGATGTCGCTGTCGCGGTGATCGATCTCGACGCGCTGATGGCGGCACCATCCGCGCCGGCGGCCTACAGGCCGCTCGCGAAATATCCGAGCGTGAAGGTCGACGTGGCCTGCGAGGCTCCTGTCGAGCTCCCCGCTTCCGAGCTCCACGCCGCCATCGATCAGGCCGCCAAGGGAGCAGCGGTGGACGTCGAGCTCTTCGACGTCTTCAGGGGCGAGGCCCTCGGAGAGGGCAAGAAGTCTCTGGCTTACCACGTCACCCTGCAGTCGGCGAACAAGACGCTCACGGACAAGGACGCCCAGAAGTTCCTGGGGCGCCTCGAGCGAGTGCTCGAGCAGCGAGGCGCCTCGCTGCGCAAGTAGCCGCGGTCGGGCTGACGGCCTGATCGATCACGGGCCAGCCGCGACCGATGTCGTGGCGGGCCGGTGTTCGTTCTGGCGATGCCTCGCGGCGCTCCTGCAGCGGCGCGCGTCCGTGTCAGGGCCGGACGAGGCCGCTGATCCGGGCGCGGAGTTCGGTTCCCATCTCGCCCTCTCCGCCGCCGATCGGCTCTGAAAGGGTGAGGACGATCTCCCCGGTGAGGTAGCCCTCGGGGTGGTCGGCGGTCAGCTGCACGTCGATGATCCAGCGGTTGCTGCGTCCACTGTCGTCGCGCTGCCCCCCCTCGTCCGGGCCCGCGGCGCGATAGGAGATGCGAAACGCGTCCGCGCTCGCGTTCTCGAGGCGCGCCCCGAGGATCTCGAGCTTGGCGCCCGGGACCAGCCCGATGAGCTGGGCCTGGCGGAGCCTCGTCTCCCCCGGCTTCACGGCGCCGAACGTGAACATGCCAGGATCCAGGAATGCGTCGGGGCCCACGCGCACGACCACCGGGATGTTGACTCGTCCGGCCTCCCCGATGCCCTCCTCGTCGGAGACCGCGAGCACGATGTCGCCTCTGATGGTCCCCATGGGGGAGAGCGGCGGGACGGTCGCAGTGACCGTCCAGACGGTCTCGCCCGCGAAGGGTCTCGCGTCGAGTCGCGCGTCGATCCCCTCCGGCGCGCTGATGATGCGATGGACGAGGCCGGGAAGCCCCGGCTTCACCACCTGGACGCGGCAGGAGACCTCCGCGCCGTGGCTGACCGGCACTCTGTGGAGGGTGAGGTTGTCCGGAGCGACGATGAACGGCTTCAGGCCGAGGAAGCGCAGCTCGAAGGTGTGGAACGGGTCGATGCTCGAGTTGGTGCTGAGCCGCACGAGGGCGAGCTTCGAGAGGTTGGGCTTCGAATGCTTGGAGAGGATGTCGACGCGCATCTTGATGCTGCCGCCTGCAGGGACGGAGCAGATCGGGCGCGCCTTGAAGTTCGAGTAGGAGGCGGTGGACTCACCATCGGAGCCGGCCACCTCGAAGGACACGAGGCGGGTGCAGCCGCAGGCGGGCTGGGCGCGCTGGATCTCGAGCGGCTCGCTCCCGGTGTTGCGCAGGGTGACCGCCCACTGCACCTCGGTCCCGAAGTCCATCTCCCCGAAGTCGTGGAAGAAAGGGCGCTCCGGGTCCTGGGGTGAAACGACCTCGAGGACGCCCGCGGACGAGGACATGGTGTCGGCACCCGACGCCGCTGAGGTGGTCTCGCCCGCGGAGGTGGTGGACGCCGGGGCGTCCGCTGCGCCACCGCAGGCCGCGAGGGTCAGCCCGAGAGCGCAGGTGGTCAGGGCGGCCCCGAGGGATCGGGATCGAGGGGAGGGAAGTCGTGTGGTCACTTCGGCGCGGTCTCGTCGTGGGTCTCCGCCTCGTCCTCGCCGCCGCCGCCGTAGCCGAGCGCGTTGAGCGCCGCGACGTTGGGCGCCGTGGTGCCGCTCCCGGGAGGCTCGACGGTCATGGCACGTCGGTCCTCGAGGAAAGCCAGCAGGGGCGCAACGCGCGGGTGGTCGGGGGCGTAGAGGTTCTGGAGCTCGAGCGGGTCCTTCAGCAGGTCATAGAGCTGCGAGTGCTCGGGGTTGCCCTCGTGGTGGATCAGTTTCCACCGCCCGTCGCAGGCCATGAAGAGGTTGTCCTTCTGGTGCGGCGGAAGGGCGGCTGCCGGAGGGGAGTGCTGGTCGTACCCGTTGAGCGCGTCCGCGTAGGCGACCCGGGGCTCGCCCTCCGCCTCACCGCGCATGAGCGGCATGAGTGAGGCTCCCTCCACGAGGCTCCGGAGGGGAGCCTCGAGGGCCTCGGCGATGGTGGGGAGGACGTCGATCGTCCTCACCTGCTCCTCCACGACGGCCTGTCCCGGGGTGAAGCCGGGGACGTGGACGATCAGAGGCACCCGCACGCACCAGTCGTAGAGGAGCCGGTGCTTCATCCATCCGTGGCGGTCGTGTCCGTCCCGGAGTCCCTGGCCATGATCCGCGGTGATCACGACCACCGTGTTGTCGAGCTGCCCGTGCTCCTCGAGCCACGCCCGGAGCCGGGCGATCTGCGCGTCCATGAACGCGAGCTCGGGGTCGTAGATCCGCTCGCGCCAGTCGATGCGCGCGTCGACTCCCAGCCGCTGGCCCGGGGCCGGGTAGTCCGGGAGGCCGAAGCGCTCCATGAATTCGGCGGGGGGGACGAGGGAGTAGTCGTGTACGTCGAACATGTGCACCCACATGCACCAGGGCCCGTCCGCGCCGTTCTCATCCAGCCACTCGAGTGCGCTCGTGGTGGTCAGGTCGCCGCGGCGCTGCGTCTTCGTCCGGCCGCCGGTGTCCCAGGTGGTGCTGTGGCGCTGCTGGCGCTGGAGATCGAGCTCGTCGAGGTCGACCCCCGACTCGAAGTCCGCGAAGCCTTGGTCGAGGCCGTAGGCCGCGGAGACGGGGTACGAACTCACGCGCGCCGCTGTGCGGTAGCCGAGGGGCTGAAGCACCTCGGGGAGGGTGTCGACCACGTCCTTCAGGCGGTGACTCACCTCCGGGCTGTAGAAGACGCGCATTCCGTGGGCGTAGTTGTTCAGCCCGGTGAGGATGGACGAGTGGGACATCGGCGTGATGCCCGCCGTCGAGATGGCCCGTTCGAACCGCACTCCCTCACCGGCGAACGCGTCGATGGTCGGGGTCAACCCGGGCTGGCCGCCGTAGCAGCTCATGCGATCCGGGCGCGTTGTGTCGAGCGTGATGAGCAGGACGTTCATCCTGTCGGCCGTGGAACCGCCGCCGCAGCCAGGGAAGAGCGCGGCCATGAGCGCAAGAGGGAGCGCGGCGCGGCGTGCGGTGCTCGGAGCGAGCCTGTCATCGTGGATCGCCATGGTTCAGCGGCTGCGGGGCCGTGTGCGCCGGGAGGGCATGTCCCGGCTCTGGAAGTACGCGGTCATCTGAGGCGTGGGTGGGAGTGCGTCTCCACGAAGGGTACGCAGGAACCAGTCCGCCTCGGTGCTCGAGATGCGCCCGATCCCGCCCACCGCCTTCCCGCCCACCTTGCGGCGGTGCAGGATGAGGGCTCGGAGGCGATGGGGCGTCATGCCCTCGGGCCCCATCTGACCGTAGACGTAGGCTTCCTGGAGCGGCGGAGTTCGTTCATCGCCGTCGCCCGTGCGCTTGAGCGCGTGGCGGCAGAGGCCGATCGTCACCGCGGCCTCGCGGAGAAGATCGTCCTCGGCGTCGAGGAACGCACGTGTGAGCTCCTCGCCGAGACGCGCGGAGCGGGTCGTCGCGCGGCACGCAGCGAGGTGAGCCGCCTCGATCCGGGCGTCCGGGGCAGACCGGGGGTCGAAGGCCACGCGAAGGGCCTCCTCGGTCGTGACGTGGGTGGCGACCGCCCGGGCGAGCACGGCGACCGCGACCGCCAGCAGGACCATGTGCGTCCTCCACGCGATCATCGCGACACCTCCAGGGCCATCGCCGCCGCCGCCCGGGTCTCGGGCCAGCTGATCCACCAGAGGCCCACGAGTCCGAGGACGGCGGCGGCGCCCACTGCGATCCGTGGAGCCGAGCGGTGGGCCGGGCCATGGGAAAGGAATCCGGCGCAGAGGACGAGGAGGAGGGGCTCGATCGGGACGCGGAAGCGAGACATCGAAACGAGCAGCGCCGCGGAGAGCACATATCCGATCGTCACCGCGAGGAGTGAGCGGCCGTGGCCCGCGCCGAGGGACGTCGCGCCTCCGAGCGCCGCCCCGATCAGGACGATGACGGAGGAGAGCAGCGACCAGATCACGAGGGGCCGCCTCCAGGCGCCGCCGAGCCCGCTCTCGGGCGCGTAGTGGTCGAGCGCCTGGTGACGGGCGAAGAACGAGAACGGAGTGACGAGGTCACTCCACTTCTTGAGGCGGGTGCGCGCGAACCATCCGGGGTGCTCGACGCTCCAACGCGCGCCCCTGCGGAGGTTCTCGGTCTGCCGATCGATCGGGTGGAAGGTCGACGCGGCCCTCACCCATCCCGGATCCGGCTCTCCGTCCGCCGCCGTGGGGGGAGCGGTGAAGGCGCGCCGTTCGATCTCGGCCAGTGGCTCAAGCCCGCGGCGTGCCCTTTCGCGCGCCAGGGGGACCAGGTCGAAGTTCACGTAGCGAGCGTTCAAGCCCTGGTAGACGTTCTCGCCGAGGGTCGCTCCGCTCAGCGTCACTCGTCCGTACACCTCGTGATTGCGGGCGGTCCAGGGCAGCAGGACCACCACCGCTGCGAGCGGCAGGAGAGTCGCGAGGCGCAGGGCCACCGCGCGCCCCATCGGCGCCGCGCGCCACGCCACCAGCAGGGCCAGCGGGACCATCAGGAAGAGCGGCATCTCCTTCAGATGGAGCGCGGCTCCCAGAAGGAGCCCTGCGACCAGGAGCCGCCTCGCCGCACGCTTCTCGTCCCCTTCTGCGGTGCGATCGAGGGCCGTGAGGACGAGCCAGAGCGCTGGAAGGAAGAGCCCGAGGAAGAAGGTCTCGCTCCAGAGGAGGTGCGTGAACGCGGCCAGCGGGCAGGTGCACGCACCAGAGCAGCCCGGCGACGACGGCCGCGCGGGACGAGAAGAGCCGCCACGCGAAGAGCATGGTCGTGATGCCGACGATCGAGGACGCCGCCACCTGGATCGCCCGGAAGGCCGTGAGGTCGGCTCCGGATCCGTCCCCGACGACCCGATGGAGCAGCCAGGCGTAGCCAGGGGGCCAGAGGTATCGATGCTGATCGAAGTAGATCCCGAAGCGCTCCAGACCGAGCGCCAGGTAGAGGTAGTTGGCCTCGTCGGACTGGACCTCGATGGGCAGCGCGAGGGCGAGGAGGCCCGCGCGAAGGGCGACGCCCAGGGCTGCGATCACGAGGATCGGGGCCCAGGGCGCTCTCGCGGGGAGGCCGCCCGTCACCAGGGCGGCGGGATCCGGCTCACTTGCCGCCATCGGCGGGGATGCGTCGGAGGAGCCGCTCGATGCGCTTCACGCCCCGCTCGTCGAGGTTCCCGACGCCCGAGTCGCCGATCTCCACGGCGAGGTCGTAGAGCTCCAGCCTCATGGCTCGCTCCATGAAGAGCGCGAAGGCCCTGGGCGCCTTCGGGTAGAGAGCCGCGAGCTCGCTCTGGAGGGCGCGGGCGTTCTCCACCTCGCCTTCGTGGAGGAGCGCCTCGAAGACCCATGAAGCATCACTGAGCAGGTCTGCGCGGGTGTCCGGGACGGTGTGCGGGAGGGGCGCGGTGAGGAAGCGCGCCACGCTCTCCGGAAGCTCAGGTGCGCTCTCCTCCTCGGACGGCGCGGCGGCCGCGTCGGCGGGGGGCCTGGACGCGAGCACCGCGGCGCGACGCAACTCCTCGGCCCGGGCCAGGAAGATCGGCACCGCGTCCTTCCCGACCGCCGCGACCAGCGGCCCGTACTCGGCCTGCTGGCCGAGCTGCGGCGCCGTTGCGCTGATGAGCCAGCGTCGTTCCTGGCTCCGGCTGTCTCCCATGGCCGCGAGCTCCGCCATGAGCGTCCTTCCGCGCGTGTTGTTGTCGAGCCAGGTCACCAGCTGCGAGCACTCGTAAGCGTCCCGGCGCGTCGCCTTGCCCGCGATGAGGAGCCTGGCGAGGCGATCGAGTTCCTTCTCGAGGGTCGGGATCGCGTCGCGGGAGCGGGTCTTGCACTCGAGCAGTCGGCGAACGAGGAACTCGAAATATCGCGCCCGAAAACCGGGCCTGACCGCATCCGCCGACTTCAGGCACCAGTCGTACGCGCGCACGGCCTCCAGGCCGATCTCGATCCCCTCCGTGCGGTAGCAGTGGTTCGCCCACGCGAGCCAGCGGAACGGCTCGTTCGCGGCGTCTCCCTCGGGCCTCGTCGCCACGGCTCCATCGGCCTGGCCCATGACCGTCGCGAGGAAGTCGACCGCATCGCTGCCGATCGTCAGGCGATCGATGCGTCCGCCGCGAGTCACGCTGTAGATGTCGATGCTCGGCGTCTGCAGCGTTCCGACGCGGTTCTGCCTCGCCTCGTACTCGTAGAGGTCCACGTCCACCTCCGCTGCGACCGCGTGGGCCGCGATCCAGCGCCGCACCTCGCCGTCATCCAGGACGGACCTGCGCAGATTCGCGGATCGCGGGTCGTCCTTCCGGGACCAAAGGACCACGACCATCTTCTCGAGCCGCTCGGCCCGGGAGATCGCGTCCGAGAAGGACAGCCGGTCCATCCTCAGGGGAGGGAGCTCGTCCTGGTCTGTGGCCACGGCGGAGACCTCGGTCGGGTCCGCCGCGGCGTGGAAGGCAGCGATTCCGGCGAGGACGAGCGTTGTGGAGGCAAGGATCATCGATCGTGGTGGATGGAGAGACTCTGCGCGAGGCGCATGGTCCCCGGGCGGGGCCGAGGTGTCCACGTGGAAGGGCGAAACGAGCGCTCCCCGACGCGGGCCGGCGGCGGGGAGCGAAGTCGGCGCTCCTGGGGGGCGCCGCCGAGGGCCGCTCCCTGTACGGAGCGCCCTCGAATGAGTTGGCGTCAGCGGATCAGCCGGCGTTTCGCTCGGGCTGGAACTCGCGGAGCTTGTAGCGGTCGATCTTGCGGTACAGCGTCGCCCGGCCGATGCCGAGGAGCTGCGCGGCGCGCTTGACGTTCCAGCCCGTCGTGAGCAGGGCGTGACGCAGGATCTGCTGCTCGTAGTCCTCGAAGCGGTGGATCGAGCCCTTCTCGAGCAGGACGGTGCCGTCAGCGACGGGGGCCTGGGCCTCCTGAACCGGGGCGGGCTCCGCGTGGTGGGTCGTGGCGACCGCGTGGAGCGGGTGCGCCGTGCACTGGCGGATGAGGTCGTGGGCCGCCTCGTCGCTGGTGTTGGTGTCGAAGAGAATCAGGTCCGGCCTGCGGCCATTCCCTGTGGCGCGGGCATCGCCGGTGTTGGAGGCGAATCGAATGAGCCAGCCGAAGCGATGGGCTTCCTCGGAAACGCGGCTGCGGTCACCGTCGTTGAGGCCGAGGCAGAGGACGGAGCGGGGTTGATCGGGAGAGGTCATCTCGAGGTACGGATTCTTGGAAGGCTGAACTAAGATCTCGTCCGGGGGGGGATGAGGCGGCTGCGCCGCGTGACGCCCTCGCGGGTGGAGGGTTACCCCGTCGGGGCGTGGGCGGTGGATCGTCGATCCCCTGACTCGGAATGAAGCCTGATCCGGTAATCCGAGGACCGGAATGGGCCTCGAGGTCCCAGGAAGCGCCGTCCAATGCTCAGGAAGAGCCCTTTGGCCCCTTCGTCTCATCCCTGGACGGACGCCGGAGGTGTCTCGTTCCCAGAGACTTGCAAACCTGTGAAGCATTCTGGGCATCGGTGTCGGCGCGGTCGGGGATCGGTCTCCGGGGGCCGGGGTCGACCGGGGGTGGAGGGGCAGCAGCGCGCTCCCACACCAGGGCAGCAGTTCCGTATGGTTCCGCGATGAAGCGCCTCGCGCACCTCCGATCGGCCCGTGAACGGGCCGCCCTGCCCGCCCATCTCCTGTTGCTGGTGGCGCTCGGCTGCGGAGGGGAAGGTCCAGTGAGCAGTCCCTCCGGTGAGGGCAGCAGCGACCCGTCCGCATCCGGGACCGACGCTCCGGACCCCTCGGTGACCGACACGCCGAGAGCTCGGACGCGGCCGGCGAAGCGTGACCGGGAGGCGCTCGAGGCCGCGCTCCAGGAGACTCCTGCCGACCTGGCGATGGAGCTGGATCCATCTCTGATCCAGGCGGGCGATCCTGCCACGTTCCCGGCCGCGATCGCGGTCGGCGGTCAGGCGGTTCGCATCCTCCGTGAGCATCATCCGGACACGGGCGGCCTGCTGCGGATCTACACGGCGCTGGCCGGACGTGAGGGGGATGGGGGCCGTCCCATCCTCCACGGACCCGAGTGGAGCTTCTTCGAGACCGGCGCCCAGAGCGCGCTCTCCTGGTGGAAGGAAGGCGTTCTCCACGGGCCGGTCAAGCAGTGGCGTCCGGTCGGCACCCTCAAGTTCGAGCGCCTCTACGTGGACGGCGAGCGCGATGGGCTCAGCCGCGGTTACTCGAAGGCCGGCCGCCTGATCGCCGAGGAGATCTTCGAGGAAGGGCAGCGCAACGGCCCGCTCCGTGAGTGGTTCGCGTCCGGAGAGAGGAAGGAAGAAGCCGAATACGTCCTCGGGAAGCGTCATGGGGCGCGCAAGCTCTTCACCCGCACGGGGAAGTTGATGCGGAGCGAGCAGTACGTCGACGGGGAGCTCCACGGCCGCTGGATCGACTTCCATGGAGACAGCGGCATTTCGAAGAGCTATGGCAGCTTCGAGATGGGGCAGCGCGTGGGTGTCTGGGAGGAGGCGACCGAGGCCGGGACGATCGTCGCCTCGAGGGAATACTCCGCTGGCGAGCTCCACGGAATGACCCGGATCTGGGCACCGGACGGAACGCTGATCGAGGAGTCGGTTCACGCCAGAGGCCGCAAGACCGGGCCGGCGCGGACCTGGTACGCCACGGGCGCGCCTCAGTCGGAGGGGCACTTCCAGGAGGGTGCCCGCCTGGGGCGCTGGATCTACTGGCGCAAGGACGGCTCTCTGAACGAGGCCTGGTCCGGTCGCTACGAGGACGATGTCAGGATCGAGCCCCTGGATCCGTCCGACCCTGCCCTTGAGGGCTCCTGAGGCCAGCATGTCCCACATCGCCAGCGTGAGGCGCCGCGATCGGCGGTTCGTCGGTGCCTTCCTCCAGCAGCGCCGCGCCTCGCTCCGATGTCCTCTCCACCATCCCACGGCCGGGTTCGATCTCCGCCGTGGTCCCATCATCATGCATCACCTCCCCCGATTCCCCCTCGCCGTGGCCGTCGCCGCCGCGGCCCTCGCGGGCTCAGCGGGCGCGTCCCTCGCGCTCCAGGCCGGCCAGGTGTCCGCTCCGGACGCCTCCGCCGAGATCATCGATGCCGCCTCGCGGCTGAAGAGTGACCCCGTCTTCGAGGCGCCTGCCGAGGATGTCCCCGCCGTCGAGGGTGGGGAGCTCGTCGTGTTCGAGTACCCCGGGGGCATGGTCGCGCGACGCGGCTACCTCGTGCAGGGCCAGCGCGCAGGGACGTGGATCTCCTGGCATCCGAACGGCGTCCGCGCGACGCTCGGGGCGTACCGCGACTACGGGCGCGTAGGGCCTTGGGTCATCAGCAAACCCGATGGATCCCGGACCGAGGGGATGTACGACGAGCGCGGACGGAAGCAGGGGCTCTGGCGGAGCTTCTTCTCGAACGGGGCGCTGCGCCTGCGTGACTTCTGGAAGGACGGGCGCAGGGAGGGTCCCGTCGAACGGTTCAACCCGCAGGGCAAGCGAATCCAGGTCACCGGATTCCTGAACGGTCAGCGTCACGGGGCGCACGCGCGCTTCTCCGCGAACGGGCTCGTGACGGTCGAGGAGGGCGGCTTCTTCAAGGGAGGCGCCGACGGTGACTGGGTCTACCGCCACCTCAACGGCCGCACGTCAGCCGAGGGCGCCTACAAGACCGGCCAGAAGGCCGGGACCTGGACGGAGTACCACTCCAACGGCCAGAAGCGGCTGACGGGTTCGTACGACGCCCGCGGGCGACGCACCGGAGAGTGGCGCGGCTTCTCCAAGCGAGGCGCCCGTGAATTCGTCGCGACCTTCGTCGAGGGCGAACTCAACGGTCCGTACGTGCAGTTCTGGCCCGGAGGGGACAAGCGCGGCGAAGGCAGCTACCAGCAGGGTCTGCTCCACGGGGCGTGGAGCTTCTGGAACGAGGACGGGAGCATCGACGGCGTTCGCACCGGCAACTACAGCGAGGGGACACTTCTCCGATGAAGACGAGACTCATCAGCCACGTCGCCGCGAGCGGCCTCCTTCTGACCGGCATCGCCGCGGCGCTCGGTCCGATCGGCGCGGGCGGCGGCGTCGTCCTGCGGTTCGACCGCGGAGCCGAGCTCGCCCTCGAGGTCGAGCACGTGGAGCGGCATTCGCTCAAGCTCGACCGCCTCGCGCTCATCCGGGGCGAGGGCGAGCCCATCCTGAGCGAGACCTCGATGCACCTCTGGACGGCGTCCCGATCGCTCGGCATCGAGGAGATCGACCCGGTGACCGGACTGCTGCGTCGCCTGTACGGCGCGACGGAAGGGGTGTTGCAGGTCGGACAGATCGCCGACGGAGAGGAGAGCCGGGGCCCCGAGATGGTCCTCGTGAGCGCCCTCGACGGCGTCGGTGTCGCCTACGTTCCGCGGGCGGGTGCCCCGGAGGGCTTCGCGCGTCACTTCGACGCGATCAAGGCGGTCGAGGAGGAGCTTCTTCCCGGGCTCGCGCCGCCGCGGGACTGGGGCAAGCTCCTTCCGCGGGACCAGACCGGCGCTCCGCGCTCCGTGGAGCTCGGCGAGGCCTGGGACATCCGTCCCGAGGAGCTCGAGGCTGTCCTGTCTCCGCTGGGCGACACGCTCCTGGTGGGCGGCGAGGGCGGTGAGCCACGCATGCTCCGTGCCTACGAGACCGGCCTCGGCGGGAACCTGCACGCGGGCTTCGGCGGGGACGTCGCGGGCAAGGCGTCCGCACGGATCGTCGAGGAAGGCGCGAGTGCGGAGTTCGGGCGCTACGTCGACGTACGCATCGACTTCACCTTGCGTCTGTCGGCGGATCGTACGGCGGCGAGCCAGCGCATCCGGCCCGGTCAGGACACGGAGGACTACGGCCTCGACATGCTGGGCTCCGGCCTCGAGCAGGTCATCGAAGGGCAGAGCATCATCCGTTGGTCCGTCGACGCCAATGCGCCCGCGCGCATCCTCACGGAGGCCGAGGAGGGGACCCGCGTGACCGTCCGTCTCCTCGAGCCCGGCGGCGAGGTGGCCCGGCAGGAGCTGGACATGTCCGGTGAGCTCAGCCTCACCACCCGGTTCCGCACGAGGGCGAGGGTCGGTTCCGCGCGCAAGCGCTGACCGCACGTCCGGGTCAGGGGGTCAGCTCGAGCTCGAGGGCGTCGCTGAGGATGCCGCCCGACGGTCCGCGGTCCGGGAGCCAGGCCTGGACCTGGATCGTCGCGCCGACCATGGGCGTCGGCGCGAGGTCGAGCTCGCCCACCCCCGAACCGAGGAAGAGCGAGATCAGCGAGGCGCGGCGGAGCGCACCGCCCACGAGGAGCGTGCCGTGAGGGGTGGGGATCGCGGCGCGGCTGGTCCCGGCGACGAGGATCCCGAGGCTCCCAGGGGCCGCTCCGTCTCCGCCCGAGACCGAGAGCCGGACGGATCCGCGGGTCGCGCTCGGGACCTCCAGCCACTCGAGCCGGACCGGCGTTCCCGCGGACGAGATGCCAGGCGCGCCGTATCGGACCGGCGGAGTCCACGCCTCGGAGAGGGGGTCGAAGGGCTGGACGTTCGAGAGGGCCTCGGGGCCCGTGCCGGGAACGCGGACGGCGACGTCGCCTGGCCCGGCTCCCGCGGGGAGCGCGAACGTGATCTCGGTCCCGCCCGCGGTACTCGGGAGGCCCGGCACGGTGACGGGAGCCTGGTTGACCATCGTGGTCGGGGCCGCGTGTGTCAGCCAGACCTCGTTGTCCGTGGGATGGAAGCCGGTCCCGTGCAGGGTGACCTGCGATCCGGCAAGTGAGTAGCGCGCCACCGTGGGCTTGGAGGGGCTGCGATCTCCGTAGAGGAACCTGACGCCCGCGATGTCGTCGGCCTCGATGCTCCGCAGGTCGATGCCGCGATTCGTCGTGGTGATGCCCATGGTCGCGCCCGGGATCATCGAGTGGTCGAGGCCAAGGGCGTGGCCGTACTCGTGGGTCATGACGCCCTGGATGTCGAGCGCGTTCACTCCCTGGAGCGGCGGCGAGACCGCGTCGTTCCACTCGGCGGACTGATCGTAGAAGCGGATGCGCCAGCCGTCGCCGATGGGCAGCTCGGTGAAGGCGAAGACCCCCGGGGCCGAGCCCGGGATGACCGAGATGATGTTCCCGTTGGGGCCGCCAGCGATCGCGGAGCGGCCGGAGTAGAAGGCGTCGAAGTTCGAGCCTCCGGAGCCGAGCGTGCCCTGGGTCGGATCGGTGAGGCCGGAGCCGTGTGCCTCGGAGCCCCACTCGGCCACCCCCTTGCGGATCGCGAGCTCCGCGCCGAGGGCGCCCGGGTAGTCCGGATCGGGGATCTGGTTGGCGTTGGCGAAGGGCCCGGTGAAGCCGTTCAGGAAGCGGAAGTCGCGCTGGGAGAGATCGAGGACGTCCCCGAAGACCTCGAACGCACGCGTGTGCGCGGGGGCGAGCAGGTACAGGGCCCCGGCGAGGCCGCAGATGGCGGGCGCGATGCGCAAGATCTCCATGGAATCCGGGGGCGGTGCGGCGCCCCCTGTTTGAAAGGTACTCCGCCAGGGCCTCCGGGGCGGCGGGCCGGGGGTGGACGCCCTGGGTGGACGCCGTGGGTGGCGCTGACCGGGACGGGCGGCGCCCTCGGTTGGTTCCCGGGGGTCGAGGCGGCCAGACCCGCCGGACCGGGAGCGGTTGGGGTGCGCTTGGGGGTTGTGCCCCGCGTTCCGGTGACCAAAATGATCGGCCGCGCTGCGCCGGAGAGCGCCCTGAGGGGCGTTGCTGACCCGATCCGGGACATCTCCCGGCCTCCCGTCAGGCGCACGCTGCGAGGCCTTCCACCAAATCCGAGCCCCCTTTCCGGCGGCGCTGCCGCCCGCGACCCATGACAGCCCAGACCGAGACGCACCGCTTCGAGGCGGAGGTCCAGCAGGTCCTCTCGCTCGTCATCCACTCGCTCTACACCAACAAGGAGATCTTCCTGCGGGAGCTGATCTCCAACGCGAGCGACGCCCTCGACAAGCTCCGCTTCGAGTCATTGACGGACGACGGCCTGATGGAGTCCGGCGAGTCGCTCGGGATCGCCCTGGAGGTCGACGCCGGGTCCCACGTCCTGCGGATCGCGGACAACGGGATCGGGATGAGCCGCGACGAACTCGTTCGCAACCTCGGGACGATCGCCAGCTCCGGCACGCGACGCTTCCTCGAGGCCGCGGCGGAGGCAGAGGAGCGCCCGGACCTGATCGGCCAGTTCGGCGTCGGCTTCTACAGCGCCTTCATGGTCGCCGACCGCGTCTCCGTCGAGACCCGCCGCGCGGGTGAAGAGCAGGGGTGGCGCTGGACTTCGAGCGGGGACGGGAGCTACGAGATCGAGCCGGCCGACGGCCTCGACCGCGGCACGATCGTGTCCCTGCATCTGCGCGAGCCCGCCGAGGCCGAGGAAGAGGCCGACAAGTCGCCCCGCCGCTTCCTCGAGGAGTGGGTCCTGCGGGACGTCGTGCGCCGCTACAGCGACTTCGTCGAGTACCCCGTCCAGATGGAGGTGACGCGGAGCGCCCCGAAGCTGGACCAGGAGGGCAAGCCCATCGAGGGGGAGTCCGAGGAGACGACGGAGCTCGCGACGCTCAACTCCCAGAAGCCGCTCTGGTCGCGGTCCAAGTCCGAGATCACGGACGAGGAGCACGCGGAGTTCTACCGCCATCTGACCCATGACTGGGAGGCGCCGCTGACGCGGCTGCACTTCAGCGCGGAGGGGACGCTCGAGTACACCGCGCTGCTGTATCTGCCGTCCAAGGCTCCCCACGACCTCTTCGATCCCAGCAACCGCGACTCGAACGTCAGCCTCTACGTGCGGCGTGTGCTCATCCAGCGCGAGTGCAAGGACCTGCTTCCCGGCTGGCTGCGCTTCGTGCGCGGCGTGGTGGAGTGCAACGACCTGCCCCTGAACGTCTCGCGCGAGACCCTCCAGGACGATCCCCGGCTGCGCCAGATCCAGAAGCGCCTGGTCAAGAAGGTCGTCGACGAGCTCTCCACCCAGCTCGCCGAGCGACGTGAGGAGTACAAGGAGTTCTTCGGGGCCTTCGGTGCCGTCATCAAGGAGGGGATCTGGGCCGGCGACGACGACGACAGCCGCGTCGCGAGGGTCTGCCTGTTCCAGACCACGAACGGGGAGGAACCGACGACCCTGGCGGAGTACGTGGAGCGCATGGCCGATGGTCAGGAGACGATCCACGTCCTCACCGGCGCCAGCCGGGAGGTCGTCGAGGCGTCTCCGCTCCTCGAGTCGGTCACGGCCCGCGGCGAGGAGGTGCTGCTGCTGGTGGATCCCGTGGACGAGTGGGTCCTCCAGCGCCTCACGGAGTTCGACGGCAAGAGGGTCGTTCCCCTCGACCGAGGCGACGCCGATGAGGACGAGGACGCCAAGAAGAAGCGCGAGGAGCTCGAGAAGGAGCACGAGGGGCTGCTCGGCTCCCTGAAGGGTGCGCTCGAGGACGACGTGGCCGAGGTCCGCTTCACCAACCGGCTGAAGGACAGCCCGGCCGTGCTCGTCGCGGCGGAGGGCGGCCTCTCCGGCCACATGGAGCGCCTGCTGCGTCGAAGCGGCCAGGACGTACCGGAGCAGAAGCGCGTGCTCGAGCTCAACCCGGACCATGAACTCGTCAAGGGGCTCCTGAAGCTCCACGGCGTCGACGCGAACTCCCCGCGCCTCGTCGAGGCGGCCGAGCTGCTGCACGGCCAGGCGCTGATCGCCGAGGGCGGAGCGCCGAAGGATCCCCGTCGCTTCGGCCAGCTCGTGACCGAACTCCTGCTCGGCTCAGTCAGGGGCTGAGCGCAGGCGGCGCTCCGCGAGCCGGGGAGCCATCACGAGGAAGGGGGCGCATCGGCGCCCCCTTCCTCGCGTTGGTGTCGGGTGGCGCTCTCAGTTGCGCGGTGCGCTCGCGGGGATCGGCGTTCCAGCGACCGGCGCCGCCCCATCGAAGCGGGTTCGCCGGAGATCCTGGAAGCGCTCGTTCCGCGCGACCTCGGCGGCGGACAGGGGCTTCTCGACCACGAAAGGGGGGGCTGCGGAGTCCCCCTGTGCAGCGGGTGCGCCTTCCGGCGCGCGGCAGGCCGTGGCGGCGACGGACGCCGCGGTGAACGCGAGGAGGGATCCCGGCAGGGAACGGTGTGGCAGGGTGGCAGGTCTCATGTGCGGCCAATCTACCGGCTGGAGAGCTTCGGACGGAGAGGAATGAGGCAGGGAGTGCGGCGCCGACCGGGATCCCACCGGCGGACGTCTCCATCGCCTCGGGTGACATCCGGATACCCTGCTGACCATGAGTCGACGTCTGGAGGGCCTGGCCCAGTCCGATATCCGTGCGATGACCCGCGCAGCCGACGCCGCGGGCGCGATCAACCTGGGGCAGGGGATCTGCGATCTGCCCACGCCACCGCCCGTCGCCGCAGCCGCCATCGCGGCGATCGAGGCGCGGAAGAGCACGTACACCTACGCGGAGGGTGACGCCGGCCTGAGAGCCCGTATCGCGGCGAAGCTCGCGCGCGTCAACGGGATCACGGCGGACCCCGAGACGGAGATCGTCGTGACCTCGGGATCGGCCGCCGCGTTCACCTGCGTTCTCCACGGGCTGCTGGATCCAGGTGACGAGATCCTCGTACCGGAGCCGTACTACGGCTATCACGTCGGCGCCTCACGCGTCGCCGGGGTCGTTCCGAGGTACGTCCAGCTCGAGGGGGCCGGGCTGCGGCTCACCGAGGCCGCGCTGCGGACCCGTATGACGGAACGCACGCGCGCGCTCGTTCTGTGCACGCCGTCGAACCCGTCGGGGCGCATGCTGGATCGCGCGGAACTACTGGCCGCCGAGCGCGTCGCGGAGGAGCACGACCTGCTCGTCATCACCGACGAGATCTACGAGTCGATCACATACGACGGACGCCAGCACATCTCGCCCGCGTCCGTCTCGGAGAACATGGCGCGCAGGACTGTGACGATCCTCGGCCTGTCGAAGACCTTCAGCATCACCGGCTGGCGTCTGGGCTACGTGGCGGCACCGGCGGCCCTCGCGGAGAAGCTGAAACTCGTTCACGACCTCTTCTACATCTGCGCGCCGACGCCGCTCCAGCACGGGGTCGCTGCCGGCTTCGATCTGCCCGACAGCTTCTTCGAGGAGATGCGCGCGGACTACGCCCTCAAGCGCGATCTCGTCACCGGGACGCTGCGGGACGTCGGGCTGACGCCGCTCGTGCCGGAGGGTGCCTACTACGTGCTCAGTGACGTCTCGTCCCTGGGCGCCGAGAGCGCGCGCGCCGCCGCGATGCGACTCATCGACGAGGCCGGGGTCGCGACCGTGCCGGGGACGGCCTTCTTCTCCGGGGAGAACGACGAGGACGGAAGCGGCCTCGTGCGCGTGTGCTACGCGAAGGAGCTGGAGGTGCTCGAAGAGGCCTGTGACCGGCTGCGCCGCTGGGCCGGGGCCTGAAAGGCTGGCTCGTGGTCAGCCGCGTGAGCTGAGTGGCCGCGTGACCCGTGCGGGCAGCGGGACGTCGAGATCCATGGACCAGGTCCAGCCACGGCGCCGGAAGAGGTCTCGGGCGTCGACGTCGATCCAGCCGGTGTAGGCATTGTCGTGCGCGAACGTGCTCCCCAGGGGGCGCAGGAGCTCGACGGACGCGGACTCGACGATCTCTCCGGCGGCGCCGTGGAGGTTGAGGTGGATCGTCGGGATCGGGACGCTCCGTCCCGTGGAGTTCAGATAGGTGAAGCGGGCGCGCACGTAGGCGCGCTCGGGCCCGCCGAGCAGCTCGACGCGGTGAACGATGAGCGTCCCCTCGCCGTCGAAGGCGAGCGCGGAGGGGAAATCGGTGGAGGCGGCGATCCGCGCCTGTTCAGCGCGATAGATCCGCGTGTCGGACTCGTGGCGCGCTTCGACCCGTTCCAGCCCGTCCGGGGTCTCCGGGGGCGCCGTGCACGAGGACAACCAGAAGCCCGTCATGGCGACCGCGAGTCTCGATGCAGCGGCGAGGGTGCGGGGGCGCGGGTTCCTGTGCTTCATGGCGGCGGCGCGATGCCTGGGAGAGGGCGCGAGCCGGGGAATTTGCCCCTCCGGCCCGCTCCGAGGCTACATTTCGCGCCGATGGCCCGAGCGTCCGATTCCCCGTCCGCATCCGCGTTCAAGCACAAGCTGCGCGTGCCCAAGGCGCGACGCGGCCCCGCAAGGGTGCTGGTCGGCACGCGGAAGGGGATCTTCCGGCTCGACGTGGACGAGCGCCGCGAGGAGTTCACGCTCCTCGAGCCTGCCCAACTCGGCTGCACGGCCTTCCACGTGGTGGCCGACCCGCGCGACCGGCGACACGTGCTCGCGGCCATCCGCACGCCCGCCGGGCGGCCCACTGTCCTCGTGAGCGAGGACGGGGGCGGGCGGTGGGTGGAGTCGATCCGCCCGCCCGCCTTCGGCCAGCCTGCGGATGGGGATCCCGGCCTCTGGGAGCGGACGGTCAATCAGGTCTTCTGGCTGACGCCGGGGCACGGCTCCGAGTACCGGACCTGGTATTGCGGCACATCGCCGAAAGGACTGTTCCGATCAAGCGACGGTGGGCACACCTGGGCCCCGGTCTCCGGGCTGCACCGCTCGGCGTCCTTCGACGAATGGACCGCTCCCGGCGAGGACGGGACCCCCGATGGCCCGAAGCTCCACTCGGTGCTGATCGATCCCCGGACGCCGGATCGACTGCTCCTCGCCATGAGCGAAGGGGGCGTGCTCGAGTCGGTGGACGGCGGGGACAGCTGGTCCCGGCTACCGGACGAGTCCGACGCAGGCGCGGACCCCCACGCGCTCTCCATGAACCTGACGAACCCCGACGTCCTCTGGCTCCAGAGCCACTTCGGGGTCTATCGCATGGACCTCGACGCGGACCGCGAGTGGCGCCGCGTCGGCCCGCGTGATCGGCGCGGCCGCTTCCACGACGCCGGGTTCCCGATCGTGGTGCATCCGGCCGACCCGGACATGGCGTGGATCATGCCGATGGACGACTCGGAGGCGTGGTCGAGGACGCCGCTCGATGGTCGGGCTGCGGTGTGGCGCACCTGCGACGGCGGCGCGACCTGGGAGAGCTTCAGCGAGGGTCTGCCTTCTCATCCCGTGTGGTGGACGGTGAAGCGCCAGTGCCTCGCAGTGGACGGTCACGATCCGATCGGCGTCGTGTTCGGGACCTCGACCGGTGAGGTCTGGGCGTCCCGTGACGAGGGGACAGCCTGGCGATGCGTGGCTCGCGGCCTCCCCCACGTCTACAGCGTCGAGATCGGCTGAGCATGACCAGCAACAGCGAACCGCGCGCGACGCCGGTCGTCCTGCTGGCGGTCGCGGTCCACGCGCTGCTCGCCTGGCGGCTCGACTTCCTCTGCGACGACGCCTACATCACGTTCCGCTACGCGCAGAACTGGGCGGACGGGTACGGGCTGGTCTATCACCCGGGGATCGAACAGCCGGTGGAGGGCTACTCGGAGTTCCTCTGGGCGCTCCTCCTCGGCGTCGGAGCCAAGCTCGGCATCGGCATGGAGGCGCTGTCTCGGCTGGTGTCCTTCGCGGCGGGTGCGGGGCTCGTGGGGCTCAGCGCCTCGCTGCTCGCGCGCCGCTTCGGCGGGAGTTGGATCGCGGCCCTCGGTGGGGCGCTCTTCGTCGCCACCGTTTCGCCGGTCTCCGCGTGGGCGACCGGGGGCATGGCGACGATGCCGGCCGCCGCGCTGGCGCTCTGGCTGTTCGCGAGGCTCCACGAGCCGCTGGACGGAACCGGGTGGCGCTCCCGGGCGCTTGCACTCGGGGGGATCGGCGCGGCGCTCGCCCTCGTGCGCGCGGACGGAGCTCTGCTCGTGGCGCTGGTCCTCGGACCCGGCATCGTGCTCGGCGCGGCTCGCGGGGATCGCGCTCTCTGGCGAGCAGCGCTCACAGGAGCGTTCCTGGCCGCCGCAGCTTTCTTCGCACACATGGCCTGGCGCTGGTCCTTCTACGGGGACTGGGTGCCGAACACCGCGCGGGTGAAGGTGGGCATGACGGCTGCGTCCATGTCGCGCGGGCTCGACTACGTGATCTCCTGCCTCCTCGCGATGCCCGGGCTGATCGTCGCGGGGCTCGCTGCGCCTGCGGGCCTGTGGCTGGCGCGTGGACGCGTGGGCGAGGCGGCGGCGGCGGGGGCGTTCATCGTCCCGCTGGGGGTCGTCGTCTACTCGGTCACCTCCGGCGGCGACTTCATGTGCTTCGGGCGCTTCCTCCTCCCGGCGGTTCCCTTCGTCGGCCTCGGGCTCGGAGCGCTCCTGGGGCGGCTGCCGGCGCCTGCCGCGTCGTTCCTCGGGCTCCTCGCGATCGGCGGCGGCGTCGCGGCGACCTTCGACGTGCACCCGGTCCCGGCCTCGATCAGGCGCGAGTTCGACGTGCGTCACAACCAGCGACTCGCCGGGGTGGCGGAGGCGCGGTCGGAGTTCGCCCAGTGGCGGAACATGTCGGCCCGCGCCGAGGAGTGGGGCCGGCTCGGGCGCGCGCTGCGCGCGCACGCGCCGGCTGACGCGTCGCTCGTCTACGGGGCCGTCGGCGCCGTCGGGTTCTTCTCGCGGCTCTTCATCCACGACACCAATGGACTGGTGACGCGTGAGGTGGCGCTCCGAGAGGCCGGCCCCCAGCTGCGCTCCCCGGGGCACGACAAGATGGTGCCGCCGACGTTCTTCCTGAAGGACGAGCCGGACTACCTCACCGCCGGTGTGGTCCAGGGCGCCGGGCTCGCGGCCCTTCGACAGCGGCTCGGACCCGTGGTCGTCCTCGGACCGACGGAGGCGCCGGGCGAGCTCGTCTGGGTGCTCCCGCGGCCCTGAGGCCGGCGCAGGTGGGGCTCGAGCCCGTCGCAGCTTGGAGCGGCTGCCGGGGGATCGCGCTCGCTCGCCGAGGTTCGTGGCAGGGGTGCGCTTTCGAAGCCTCGGTCCGGAGACGGGCAGGGTCGGGGCGGCGGAGCGGAGAGGATGGTCGACCCTCAGGGCGATCGAAGCGTGCGAGCGAGCCTCCTGGCCCGCATGATCACGAGCCGGACACGTCCGCAGCCCCGATTCACCGACCATGGACCAGGAAGATCCCGACCGTCCCGCTCAGCCCGAGGCGGCAGCCTTCGACGCTGCTGGATACTGGCGCGCCAATCTGAAGGTGATGGGGGTCCTGCTCTCCATCTGGTTCGCGGTGTCGTTCGGAGCCGGAATCCTGTTCGCCCGGCCGCTCAACGCCGTCGAACTCCCGGGCACCGGCTTCCCACTGGGGTTCTGGTTCGCTCAGCAGGGATCCATCTACACCTTCGTGGTGCTGATCTTCGTGTACGTGGCGGTGATGAACCGGCTCGACAGGCGCTTCGGCGTGTCGGAGGACTGAGCCAGCCCCCATGGACGTTCAGACCTGGACATTCGCGATCGTCGGCCTGACCTTCGCGCTCTACATCGGGATCGCCCTGCGCACGCGCGCGGGGAGCACCAAGGACTTCTACGTGGCGGGCGGCGGCGTTCCTCCCCTCGCCAACGGGATGGCCACCGCGGCGGACTGGATGAGCGCCGCCTCGTTCATCTCCATGGCCGGGCTGATCTCGTTCATGGGCTACGACGGCTCGGTCTACCTGATGGGCTGGACCGGCGGCTACGTGCTGCTCGCGCTGCTGCTGGCGCCATACCTCCGCAAGTTCGGCCGCTTCACGGTCCCCGACTTCGTTGGGGACCGCTACGCGTCGAGTACGGCGCGCCTGGTGGCCGTCGTGTGCGCCATCTTCGTCTCCTTCACCTACGTCGCGGGCCAGATGCGCGGTGTTGGCGTGGTGTTCGGACGATTCCTCGAGGTGGAGGTGCAGACGGGCGTCGTGATCGGGATGGCGATCGTCCTGGTGTACGCGGTTCTCGGGGGGATGAAGGGGATCACCTACACCCAGGTGGCCCAGTTCTGCGTGTTGATCTTCGCCTTCATGGTGCCGGCGATCTTCATCGCGATCCTGATGACCGGGACGCCGATCCCGCAGCTCGGCTTCGGAGGTGAGCTGCAAGGCTCCCTCGGCGATGCGATCACGGGGGGTGAGCGGGTCTCGCTCCTCGCCAAGCTCGATGGGCTGCACGAGGAGCTCGGCTTCGCGCCCTACACCTCGGGCGCCAAGTCGGTCATCGACGTGTTCTGCATCACCATGGCGCTGATGGTGGGGACCGCGGGGCTTCCGCACGTGATCGTCCGCTTCTACACGGTTCCGAAGGTGCGCGACGCGCGGATCTCGGCTGGCTGGGCCCTGCTCTTCATCGCGATCCTCTACACGTCGGCGCCGGCGGTCGCGGCCTTCGCGAGGACGAACCTGATCGCCGCGGTCGAGGGCGCGCCGTACGCGGCGACGTCAGATGCGGCTGACGGGCGGGCGGCTGTCCCCGCGTGGTTCAAGAACTGGGAGAACACCGGGCTCATCGCCTGGGTCGACAAGGACGGCGACGGCCGGATCCGTTACCGCAGCGGAGCCGCCTTCGACGGCAAGCCCTCCTACCTGACCGGCCCGGACGATCCGGCGGGCCGCGGGCCCAGCGAAGAGCGGCTCGTCAGCAACGCCCCGTCGGCGGGAGAGAACGAGCTCTACATCGACAAGGACATCATGGTCCTCGCCAACCCGGAGATCGCGGCGCTGCCGGACTGGGTGATCGCCCTGGTGGCCGCCGGCGGTCTCGCTGCGGCGCTCTCCACCGCGGCCGGCCTGTTGCTCGTGATCTCCACCGCCGTGAGCCACGATCTGCTCAAGCGAACGCTGGCCCCTGGCATCTCGGATCGCCGCGAGCTCCTCGCCGCGCGCCTCTCGGCGACCGCGGCGGTGGTCGCGGCCGGGTACCTCGGGATCCACCCGCCGGGATTCGTCGGGGAGGTCGTGGCGTTCGCCTTCGGCCTCGCGGCCTCGTCGTTCTTCCCCGCGATCCTGATGGGGATCTTCTCGCGCCGGATGAACAAGTACGGCGCGGTGGCCGGGATGGTCTGCGGGATGGGCTTCACCTCCGCGTACATCGTCTACTTCAAGTTCATCGCGCCGGGCGCGAACACGGTGGAGAACTGGTGGTTCAGGATCTCCCCCGAGGGGATCGGGACGCTCGGGATGGTGATCAACTTCGCGGTGGCGATCGCCGTCGCTCGGCTAACGCCTCCGCCGGGCGAGGCCGTCCAGGCGCTGGTCTCGGACATTCGCGTGCCCGCCGGTGCCGGCGAGGCGAGCGTTCACTGAGCCGGTCCTGAGCAGGAATAGAAAGGAGACCCCCAAGGCACCGTGCCAAGGGGGTCCCACCCGAGGGGACCCATCCACCTTTCCCCAAGGGTGAACGTGGAGGGTCAGCGCCGGCGGCCGATGTGGCTCACGCGGTGCGTCCTGTGTCTGTCGTACCGGTCGAGACCATGGATCGCTCGGCGGGCCGGGACCCAGACCCTGACGGCTCGACGGTCGTAGAAGCCGGGGACGTGGACCGTGCGGTAGTACCCCTGGCAGAGGACGTGGCGAACACGCAGGCCGCAGGGCAGGTACCGATAGCCGTGGCGAGTCGGGACCCACTCCTGGCGCGTGGTCGCGGGCACCCAGACCCGGTCGTAGCGGATCTCGTAGCGGCCGCTCCGGTGGCTCACCTGGATCGGCGAGCACTCCTGGCGGGGCGACCGGACCCGGGTGTCACCGTGCTCGAGGGTCAGGCCCCAGACGTCACCGGTGACAGCGCGCTGGGCCTGGGCGATGTCGGGCATCGCGAAGACGGCGACGGCAGCGGCGAGGCCCGCGAGGGCGAGGCGCTTGGTCGTGCGGATGATGCTGCTTCGGCTGTCCATGTCGTGTGCTCCTGTTGGCTACGGTTCGATGTGTCCACCGCTCGTGTCGGGGACGACCGCTCCTGAGCACCGCCCGTGCCAACGCTTCCCGTCATGTGGCCTGGCCACCAAAAAACGGCCCTCACAGTGACGTGAGAGCCGCTGTGGGAGGCAGCGGGGTCCACGCGCCCGGCGGGCCGGGGGTGGTGAGGTGTCCAACCACCGGGGAAGGTGTCCCACGGCGTGTCCACTGGAGGGGTCAGGAGCTGAGCACGAACTGCTTCCGGGTGACCGTCACGGCGCCGAGGACGAGCAGGACGCCGGCGGTCACCTGCAGCCTGAAGATGGCGTCGTCCGCTGGGATCAGGTACCGGGTCGCGATGTTCTCGTCGATCCCGAAGAAGCCATCACGGCCCTCCAGGAAGATCGAGCGGAGGTAGTGCTGGAGCGTCAGCTTCCTGCCCGACCCGGGGACGATCGACAGCAGGACCTCGACCGCGAACGCGTAGCCCAGCGCGATCACCAGGCCACGCTTGAAGAGGGTCCCGATCACCGCGGAGCCGAGCGAGTACACCGTCACTCCCCAGAGACAGGCGACCAGGAACTTGGAGACATCCTGGTCGGGCACGGGGGAGCGCAGGTTCGCTGCCATCGCCATCCCGAGGACGCAGCCTCCCACGAGGAACGCGAGCAGGGTCAAGCTCGCGAGCCAGCGGCCGAGGAAGAGCGAGGCGCGAGGGATCGGGCGCGTGAAGGGGTACGTGATCGTGCGGCCCTCGGCCTCGGAGGCCACCACCCCGACGCCGAGCGAGACCGAGAGGAGTGGCACGGAGAAGCCCAGGGCGAGGATCAGGCCGATGTTCACGAAGAACGTCTCTCCGGAGATGTCGTCCGGCCCGAAGTTGGATGCCAGCGCCGTGATGACCACCGGCGCAGCGGCAAGCACGAGCGCCGCGAGCGTGCGTCTGGAGCCGACGACGGTCCCCAGGTGCATGCGGAAGATGAGCCAGGCGCCACGCAGCAGTTCGAGGGGGTACATGGTCGTGTTCCTCAGCCCACCAGGTAGTCGAAGACGGCCTCGAGGCTGGCGTCGTCGCTGACGAGGCTCCGGACGCCGGCGTCCGCCTCGCCCGCCACCGCGGCGAAGCGCTGATGGAACGTGCCCACGTCCTGCGTCTCGACGAGGAGCCCCTCACCGTCGCCGCCGAGTGACACGGAGGTCACGTGCGGCTCGTCGAGGAGCCGGGACGCGAGGCGACGTGGCTCGCGCGCCTTCACGTGGACGCGGCTGGGGTGCTTGTTGATGAGCCGGCGCACGTCCCTCACGCTCCCCTGGGCCAGGAGGCGGCCGCGATGGATCAGGACCATCGTGTCGGTCAGGCTCTCCACCTCGTGGAGCACGTGGCTGGAGAGGATGACGCTCTTGCCCTCGTTCGCCAGCCCGCGGAACAGCTCGAGGGTCTGGCGCCGCGCGATGGGGTCGAGGCCCGTGAGCGGCTCGTCCGCCACGATGATCTCGGGGTCGTGGGCGACGGCCTGCGCGAGGCGGGTGCGCTGGCGCATTCCCTTCGAGTAGTCGCGCACCTTCCGGTCCATCGCGTCGGTCAAGCCCACGCGCTCCATGGCGGCGGTGGCGCGCTGATCGGCCTCGCGCCGGCCGAATCCGGCCAGGCGCATGATGTCCCTGACGAACGCGCGCCCTGTCTGGTGCTCGTAGAGCGCGTCCTGCTGGGGGCAGAAGCCCAGGCGCCGGTAAAGGGGACGGGAGCCGAATGGGCGATGCCCGAGCACGGTGATGGAGCCGCGATGGGGGCGCAGCTCGCCCACCATCAGCTTCATGAAGGTGCTCTTCCCGGCCCCGTTCGGCCCCACGAGACCGGTGATCCCCGGTTCGATCGAGACCGTCAGGTCACCGAGGCCCACGACCTCCCCGTACCAGCGGCCCAGCTCCCTGGCCTCGACGACGGCGCTCATCGACCCAGCTCCATCTTCTTGATCTGGAGGTTGAGGATCGTGAGGCACAGGCCGCAGAACGCGGCGAGCGCCCACAGGCTCGCCTCGACACCCCACGTCACCTCCCCGGAGGAGATGCCGAAGAGCGCCTCCGAGAGCCGCTCGAAGTTACGCACGACGGAGAGGAGTCGCCAGTTCGCGCTGTCGAAGAGCCACGCGAGGAGTTCCCCCGCGATGGACATGAGGAAGTAGACGCCGAAGAGTCCCGCCAGGGCCTGGTTGCGGAGGCGGCAGACGGAGGAGACCGCGAGCACGAGCAGCGCGTGGACCGCTACCCAGAGGAGCGCGTAGGCCTCGAGCTTCAGGATCACCGGCCAGCGGTCGGTCAGGAAGCTCCACTCCGGGCTCGCGAAGACAGCGGTGCCGCACATCACCGTGACGGGCGCGACCACGACGCAGCCGCCCCAGAGCATCACCGTGCCGAGCTTGCCGCGCAGGTAGGTCCAGCGCGTGATGGGGCGCGCGAAGTAGAGGAGATTCGCGCGGAGACGCTTGTCCTCTGCGATGAGGCCCGCGCCGTACCAGCCCATGGCGAGCACCACGAAGAACTGCAGCGTGCCGAGGGTGGAGAGGATCACCTGCTCGACGCTTCCGAGGAGCTCGGCGAGGCCCGCGACGACGAGCTGGTTCGCCATCTGTGCCTGGACGTCGGTGTTGTCCGCCGTGACGAAGCTGAGTTCCTTCGAGAGCGCGTCGAACTTCAGCTGGATCTGGAAGGCGCCCACGATCGTGGAGATGAGAGGGATCGCGAAGAGGAAGAGCATCGGGAGCTTGCGCTTGAAGCCCACGCGGACGCCCGACCATGCGAGCGTCAGAGCTCTCGACGCGGATTCGCGGATCGTGCCCCGGAAGGGGCGGTAGATCTCCGTGTGTGCGCGCGCCCTCACTGATCGGCCTCTCCTTGATCGTCAACGGCGCTCAGGAAGACCTGCTCCAGGGAGCGCCTCACCGGCTCGATCTGGAGGAGGGGCGCCTCGATCTCCGACGCGATCGCGCAGATCTCGTCGGCGTCGCTGCGGCCGTCCGGAAGGGTCGCGAGGAAACCTCGCGGCGTTGGACCCTGCGTGAGATCGTCCTCGGGCGCCTCGCAGCGATAGCCCCTCTCCTCGAGCGCCTGCCAGAGGTCCGCGTCGCGCTCGTCGGTCTGGACGCGCAGCCGCGTGGCCTCGGCGGCGGTGAGCTCGGCGATGGATCCCTGCAGGACCGCCCTGCCCTCGACGATGACGACCACGTGATCACAGGTCCTCTCGACGTCGGGAAGGAGGTGCGAGCAGAGCAGCACGTTCTTGCCCTGGTTCCTGCCGAGGTCCTCGACGAGCCCGAGCATGTGCCGTCGACCTTTGGGATCGAGACCGTTCGTCGGTTCGTCCAGCAGGAGGAGATCCGGGTCGTGCACCAGCGCCTGGGCCAGCTTGAGCCGCTGCTTCATGCCCGTGGAGTACCCGTCGAGGGGCCGATAGCGCGCCTCCTCCAGCTCCACGTAGTCGAGGACCTCGTGCGCACGGGTCATCGCGTCCTGCTTGGTGAGGCCCGTGAGGCGCGCGAGCGTGGACACCAGCTCGACCGCCGTCATGCCTGGCAAGAGGCAGTCGCTCTCCGGCATGTACCCGACCCGCTTGCGGATCTCCACGCGGTTCTTGCGGGTGGTCGGCGCCAGACCCGCCACGGTGGCCTCGCCGGCCGTGGGCTCCAGGAGCCCGAGCAGTAGCCCGATGAGGGTCGTCTTGCCGGCCCCGTTGGGTCCCAGGAGGCCCACGGGGCCGGTGGGAAGGTCCATGTCGACGCCGCGCAGGGCGTGAACGTCCCCGAAGCTCTTGACGAGGCCGCGCAGGCGGACGATCGGTGGCGCGACGGGGGGAGAACGGTCCAGCGTGGCCGGATCCACTCCCCCGTCCGCCACGGAGGCGTGGAGGGAACTCATGGGCGGGGGCGTCGCATCGTTACGCCTTCAACGCAGGTTCGTTCCCTGTTTTCCGGAACTCCGTGTCCGTCTGCCACGCCCGTGCCAGGCCGCGTGTCAAGGGAACGTCATGGGGCCGCGGGACCGTGGTCATGTCGGAGCTGGAGCCCTACCCTGGGGCGCGGCGCGGCGGCTCCTCGGTCGCCCGCCTGGCTCCATCCCACAGCGACATGGCTGATTCGAACCACTCCGGCCCCGAGGGCCGGGATCCTCGCGCCGACGGGCACGCCCTCTCACGGCGTTCCTTCCTCAAGGGGGCAGGCGGCGTCGCCGCCGCGGGCGGCGTGCTCTCCGCCCAAGCCGAGGCCGCCGAGGCCGCGCCCGCGGTCCAGACACTGAGCGGGACCGTCGAGGTCGCTCTCCAGATCAACGGCCAGGAGCGGAGCCTTCGCTGCGAACCGCGCACGACCTTGCTCTCCGCGCTCCGTGACCGGCTCGAGCCGGCGCTGACCGGCGCGAAGCAGGTCTGTGACATGGGGTCATGCGGCGCCTGCACTGTGATGATCGACGGGAAGCCGGCCTACTCCTGCCTCACGCTCGCGGTCCAATGCCGTGGCAAGGAGGTGACCACGGTCGAGGGACTCGGCAGTCCCGATGCCATGTCCGACGTGCAGCAGGCCTTCTGCGAGAAGGACGGAATGATGTGCGGTTTCTGCACACCGGGCTTCGTGGTCGCCACGCACGCGGCCCTCGATCGCAACCCCGAGGCCGACCTCGACGAGCTCAAGTACGAGTTGAGCGGCAACCTCTGCCGCTGCGGGACCTACCCGCACGTGTTCGACGCCGCGCAGGCTGCGCAGTCCGCGCGGAACGGTGGGGGTGATGACAAATGAGCGAGCCCAGGAACCCCGCTGCGCAGCCCTCCTGGGGCAAGCGCGCCGACCTCGACGTCCTCAACCGTGACATCCCGAGGATCGACGGGCCCGACAAGGTGACCGGCCGCGCCGTGTACACGCACGACGTCCGGGTCCCGGGGATGCTCTACGCCGCGCTCGTTCGTCACCCGGTGCCGCGAGCGCGCATCGAGAGCATCGACGTCTCGGCGGCCGAGGCGCTGCCCGGCGTCGTCCACGTCCTCCAGGTGAAGGACGCGGGCGACGATCTTCGGTACTCGGGGGACGACAGCGTGCTCGCGGTCGTGTCCGCGGAGACCCCGGAGGCGGCGCGCGACGGCGTGCGCGCTGTCGTGGTGAAGGCGGAGAACCTCGAGCCGGTGGTGGACACCGAGCGGGCCAAGGAACCGGACGCGCCGCTGGTCAACTACCGGCGCCGCGCGGACTCCAACGTGGCCGGCTCCCGGGCGCGTGGCGACGCGGGCAAGGTCCAGGCCGTCATCGACGCCTCCGCGAAGAGCGTCGAGGTGTCGGTCGAGATCCCGACCCAGCACCACGTGTGTCTGGAGACCCACGGCCACGTCATCCATCCCAAGGGCGAGGGCGAGCGCTCGGTGGTCTACGCCTCGACCCAGATGGTCTCGCAGCACGGCGGCCAGCTGGTGCGGCCCCTCGGCTACGAGGACGGCCAGAGCGACAAGGTCCACGTCCTCACCCCGCACATGGGCGGCGGCTTCGGCTCCAAGTTCGGAGCCGGCGTCGAGGGGATGCTGTGCGCGCGAATCGCGCGCGAGACCGGCCGGCCCGTGCACCTGATGCTCTCGCGCTCGGACGAATTCGCCATGGGAGGCAATCGATCCGGCTCGAAGCAGACCCTCAAGCTGGCAGGCGACGCGGACGGCAAGTTCACGGCGATCCACGTGGTCGCCGAGCGCCACGGTGGTCAGGGGGGCGGCGCCTTCGCCGGTGCTCCTTACCAGTACGAGGTGCCCGAGGTCTACCTCGACGCGAAGTCGGTCAAGACCGCGGCCGACAGCAACCGCGCGATGCGCGCGCCGGGGCACCCGCAGGCGTCTTTCGGGATGGAGACCGCGGTGGACATGCTCGCTTACGAGACCGGCGTGGATCCCCTCACGATCCGTAAGCGCAACCTCGCGGCCGAGATGCAGCGCCGACAACTCGATCGCGTCGCCGCAGAGATCGGGTGGGAGGAGCACCCCCACAAGCTCGCGCCCGGTTCGGCCGAGAACGGGATCGGCGTGGGGATCGGATTCGGAGTCTGCCGCTGGACACCGGGTGGTCGTCGGGCGCGATGCAACGTGACCGTGCGTCCGGACGGCTCGGTCGTCTCTGCTACCGCGACCCAGGATCTCGGAACCGGCGCGCGGACCTACGTGGCCGCGATCGTCGCCGAGGAGCTCGGCCTCGAGGTCGGTCAGGTGACGGCGCGCATCGGCGACAGCGACCTACCGCCCAACGTCGCGTCCGGCGGCAGCGTCACGACCGGCAGCTCCGCGCCCGCCATCAAGGATGCAGCTCACAACGCTCGCGAGGCGCTGGAAGCGCTGCTCGAGGACGTTCTCGGCGCCGGGGTCGGGGATTACGTCTGGAAGGGGGGGCGCGTCCACGCCGCCGCTGATCCGGACCGCTCACTCGCCTGGAAAGAGGTGTGCGCACTGCTCCGACAGCCTCTCGAGGTGTCTGGGCAGTTCCAGCAATCGCTCTACGAGGGGCGAATCCTCGGGGCCCAGGCCGCCAAGGTCGAGGTCGACACCATGACGGGCCGCGTGAAGGTCCTCAAGATGGTCGCGATCCAGGATCAGGGACTTCCCCTCAACCGCCTGGCCCTGCGGAGCCAGATCAACGGTGGGATGATCCAGGCCCTGTCCTACGGCCTCCTCGAGCAGCGAGTCTTCGACAAGGAGGACGGCTTCCTGCTGAGCGACAACCTCCAGCTCTACAAGATCGCGGGAGCCCAGGAGATGCCGGAGATGGTCTCGATCATCGACGACTCCGAGGAGCGCGAGTCCGTGTGCGGCATGGCCGAGGCCCCGATCATTCCGGGGCAGAGCGCCATCGCGAACGCGATCCACAACGCCTGCGGCGCGCGCATGACGCGCATGCCCTTCACCCCCGACAACGTCCTCACGGCGATCCACGGGAGCGTCTGATGCAGCCCTTCGACCTGAAGACCCCCGCGTCCCTCGAGGACGCGATCAAGGAGCTTCCCAGCGAGCGCTCCTACGCGGCGCCCCAGCCCATCGCCGGCGGCCAGGACCTCCTGACCGTCATGAAGGACGACATCGAGGCGCCCTCGACCCTCGTGGAGATCGGACACCTGCTCTCCACCGAGATCTTGGACGAGCCCGGCGGTCTGACCCTGGGCGCAGGCGTCACCATCCAGGACATCGCCGACCACGCGGGGATCCGCTCGGGATTCACGGCGCTCGCCGAGGCAGCGGCCTCCGTGGCGAGCCCGCAGATCCGGAGCCAGGGGACCCTCGGGGGCAACCTGAACCAGAGGCCTCGCTGTCCTTACTACCGCCACTCGGCGGTGAGCTGCTTCAAGCGCGGCGGCAACGTCTGCCTCGCCGAATTCGGCTTCAACAAGTACGCGGCGATCCTCGGCGGTGGTCCCTCGTACTTCAGTCATCCGTCCGACCTCGCCACCGCGCTCATGGCGCTCGGCGCGCGCGTGGCGATCTCGGGCCCCGGCGGTGAGCGGACGATCCCGATCGCGGAGTTCTACGTCGGCCCCGAGGAGGCGCTCGATCGCGAGACCGTGCTGGGGGCGGACGAGATCCTGACGACGATCACGGTGCCGCGGCCGGCGAGCGGCGCGAGGACGACGTACTACAAGTTCAAGGAGCGCGACTCCTACGACTTCGCGCTCGGTGCGGTCGCGATCTCGCTCCGCGTCGAGGCCGGGGTGATCGCCGAGGCGCGCGTCGTGCTCGGCGGCGTCGCACCCCGTCCCTGGCACTCCCCCGAGACGGAGGCCGCGCTCGTCGGCCAGCCCATGAAGGCCGAGACCTGGAAGGCCGCTGGTGAGGCCGCTGTCGCGGACGCCGTTCCGCTCGACATGAATGGCTACAAGCTGCACCTGGTGAAGGGCATCCTCCACCGCGCCCTCGAATCCCTTGCCTGATGGACCCGATGAGTGATTCCAACGAGAGCCGGACCGCTGCGCCGGACGGCCACCGTCCCCGTGTGAGCCCCTTCTGCAAGCACCTCGCGTCCAAGAAGTTGATGATCTCGGACGCTCCGCCCATGGTGGTCGGAGACATCCTCGACGCGAGCCAGCACTGCTGGTGCGCGAAGACCATGCAGATCCTGGGGCCGGATCGATTCGAGTGCCATCCCGAGGACTGCACGACGGGCCGCGACTGCTTCGAGTCGCCGCTGTCCGGTCTACTCTGAGCCTGACACTGAGATCACCATGAAGACTTTGCTTCTCGCCTCCATCGCCGGGTACGCCGGCCTCGTCGGGACGGGCGTGTGTCCCTGCCCCTGCGACATGATCGCGGCCGTCGGGATCGAGAACGCTGTCGATGCGTCACCCGCCGGTCTCTACGTCGAGGCGAGGGACGCGACCGTCTGGGGCGGGGCGTGCCACGTCAGCGCCCAGGCGCGGACGGGCGGCGCCCACGCGGTGATGGGCTGGGCGTTCGAGACGGGAGCGCACGTTGGGGTCGGGCTGGCCGGCGTCCGCGTGGCTGCGGCGCTCGAGGGCGCGGGGAATCTCGCCGCGGCAGAGGTCTTCAATCTCGGGGAGTCGGCAGCGCGCCGCGCCGCGCTGTGGATCGACGCGCCCGGTGAGCAGGAGGCGAGGGCCGCGGAGAAGTACGTGCGTTCGCTCGGTGTGCTGGGCGATGTGGTGAGCGTGTCCCTGGGGCCCGTCGAGGTCGCGCGCGATGGAGACGCCTTCCGGGTGGGCGTGCCGGGTCGGATTGCTCTCGATGGCGAGGCCCTGCCGGATCGCGCGTGCTGCATCATGCCGGAGACGCGCTGGTACACGACGCTGGCGCAGACCTCGTCCTCCGTCGTCGGCGTGCCCGGCCGCTGCTGGTTCCAGGGGGGCGCTGGCGCGCTCGCGCCCTGGGCGTTCGAGGACGAGAACAGCGCCTACGTGGGCCGATTCGGAGCCTGACCGAGCTTCCGGCGCGTCGACGCCGGACCCCCATGGAGTTTCGACTCCGACGTTCTAGGATCGCGCCTGCCGGCTCCCGGCGGGCGCGCTCTGTTTGAGCGGCGCGTCGCGCCACATCCACCGCATCTCGCACAGCGTTGACCCCCAAGAAGCCCAAGAAGAAGGCGCGGGCGAAGAAACCCGCGTCACGGCGACCCGCCGCCAGCCGCTCGAAGAAGGCCGCTTCCAGGAAGCGGTCCCGCACACGAGGTGGGAGAAGCGAGGAGGAGCTCGAGGAGCTCCTGATCGTTCCCGTCCGGAACATGATCCTGTTCCCGGGCGTGGTGCTCCCGCTCATGCTCGGTCGCGAGCGCTCCGTCGTGTCGGTGCGCGCAGCCGTCGCGGAGGAGCGGCCCATCGGCCTGCTCCTCCAACACGACGAGCAGATGGAGGAGCCTGAGCCGGATGATCTCTACCGGGTGGGCACGGTCGGTGAGATCATGCGCTACTGGACCAACCCTGACGGCCGTCACCAGGCCGTGTGCCAGGGCATGAGTCGGTTCGAGATCGTCGAGTACGTCCAGACCGAACCCGTGCTCGTGGCGCGTGTCCGTCGCATCGAGGAGGTGGAGCCCACGACGCGCGCGATCGAGGCTCGCTTCAGGGCGCTCAAACAGCGTGCCCAGGACGTTCTCGCTCTGTCGCCCGGAATGCCGGAGGACATGTCGCAGGCGGTCGACGGGATCGAATCCCCGGCGATGCTCGCGGACCTCGTCGCGACCTTCCTCGAGGTGTCGGCAGAGGAGAAGCAGTCGATGCTGGAGACGTTCGATCTGCGCGCGCGGCTCGACAAGCTCCTCGAGTCCCTGGCGGAGGTGGCGGCGGTGCTCGAGCTCTCCACCAAGATCCGGCAGGACACCAAGGAGACCCTCGACAAGGCCCAGCGCGAGTATTACCTGCGGGAGCAGCTCAGGCAGATCCAGCGGGAGCTCGGCGAGGGCGATGAGATGCTCGACGAGATCGAGGAACTCCGCAGGCGCATCGACGCGCTCCGGCTCCCCGAGGAGGCCGAGCGAGAGGCCCGTCGGGAGCTTCGACGACTCGAGCGGATGCCCGAGCAGGCGGCGGAGCACTCGATGCTGCGGACATGGGTGGAGGTCTTCACCGAGCTCCCCTGGAACGAGCGCTCGAAGGACGCGGCGGACATCGGGCGCGCCAGGGAGGTGCTGGACGACGACCATCACGGGCTGGAGAAGGTCAAGCGGCGGATCCTGGAGTTCCTCGCGGTCAAGAAGCTGAACCCCGGGGGGCAGGGCCCCACTCTGTGCCTGACCGGTCCCCCCGGCGTCGGGAAGACCTCGCTGGGACGCAGCGTCGCGCGCGCCACGGGGCGGGAGTTCGTGCGAATCAGCCTCGGTGGCGTCCACGACGAGTCGGAGATTCGCGGCCATCGACGAACCTACGTGGGCGCGATGCCCGGGAAGATCATCGAGGGCCTCCGCAAGGCGAAGACCCGCAACCCCGTCTTCTTGCTCGACGAGATCGACAAGCTCGGCTCGGGCCTGCACGGGGATCCGGCGTCGGCGCTCCTCGAGGTGCTGGATCCAGCGCAGAACAACACCTTCCAGGACAATTACCTGGGCGTGCCGTTCGATCTCTCCGAGGTGCTCTTCATCGCCACTGCGAACGTCGAGGAGCGGATACCCGGCCCGCTTCACGATCGCATGGACGTGATCCGGCTGGCGGGCTACACAGCGGAGGAGAAGCTCGCCATCGCGCGCGAGCACCTGGTGGCGCGCCAGCGGGAGCAGGCCGGACTCAAGGCGAGTCAGGTGCGGATCTCGGTGGCTGCGCTGCGCGAGATCATCGCCTCGTACACGCGGGAGGCGGGTGTTCGCGAGCTCGAGCGCAAGATCTCCGCGATCTTCAGGTACGGCGCCACTCTGTTTGCCGGGCGGAGGCGCAAGCCGCTGCCGGTCGGGCCGGGGGAGGTCCGGAAGATCCTCGGCCCGGAGCGTCGCGATCTCGAGCTGGCGGAGCGGACGTCGCAGCCCGGAGTGGCGACGGGGCTCGCGTGGACACCGGTGGGGGGAGAGATCCTCTTCATCGAGGCCGCGTCGGCCAGCGGCAAGGGTGAGCTGCGCCTGACGGGGCAGCTGGGCGAGGTGATGAAGGAGAGCGCGCTCGCGGCGTTGACGCTGGTTCGGACGCGTGCGGAAGACCTCGGGATCGACGCTGAACGGCTCGTGACGCTGGACCTGCACCTTCACATCCCCGCAGGAGCGGTCCCCAAGGATGGGCCCAGCGCTGGCGTGGCGATCACGGCCGCGCTCGTGTCATTGCTCACCGGCCGGAAGGTCAGGAGCACGGTGGCGATGACCGGGGAGGTCAGTCTCCGTGGCCGTGTGCTGCCCGTCGGAGGCGTCAAGGAGAAGGTGCTCGCGGCGCTGGCGGCCGGCATCAAGACCGTGCTGCTTCCTGCACGGAACATGGAGGACCTCGTCGAGTTACCGGAGGCGGCGCGGGCGAAGCTCGAATTCGTGAGTCTCGAACGCGTTGAAGACGCCCTGGATGTCGCCCTGGAGCCGGCACGCCGCCGGGCGAAGGGATGAATGGCCTTCTCCTGGGGATGCTCGGCGCTGCCAACGCGCTGGCTGGTGCGCCGCCGGTTCATCCCAACTCGTATTCGCTGTCGGAGATCCAGATACGCGGGCGCTCCGTGCGCGTGGAACTGCGGGTGCAGGTCCTCTCGCTCGGTGAGGTCGTCGAGGGATTCGACAGCGATCTCGACGGCCATGCGGAGGACGGCGAGATCGCGGCGAGCGAGGCCGCGATCCTCGACTACGTCAAGGAGCACTACCAGTTGACGGCTGGGCCGATCGCGGACAGCGGCACGCTGGATCCATCGGAGAGGCTGGAGATATGGTCCGGCGCGGTGAGCGAGGGCCCGCTCGCGCTCGATCCGATGAACGAGGTCTCCGAGTGGGTGGACGTCGTGCTCGAATACGAGGTCGCAGAGGCTGGAGAGTTCAAGGCCCTCGGCGTCGTAGTGGATCTCTTCGCGGACACGAGCCCCGGGCACAACGACAGCGCCGCAGTCAGCTGGAACGGGGTCGAGCTTGGCCCCTGGATGTTCAACGCGGCCGCCTCAGGGCACATCTTCGAGGCGACGGACGCGATGCTCGAGCGCAACGCTCCGGCTTTTGGCCGCTTTCTCCGTCGCGCTGCAGCGGAGTCAGCAGGGCTCTGGCGGCTCGCGCTCCTCGCAGCCCTCCTGGTCGTCGGGGCGCGGCGGAGTGCTGTTTCCCCTTTCTTCTCCTGTGGAGTGCTGGCTGTCGCGACGGCGGGCGGGGTGGCCATGGGGCACCTCTTGCCGGCCCGCTTCGAGCTCGCCGGATTCACAGGGCTGACTCTGCCGCTCGCCCTGGCCTATCTGGCCCTCGATGATCTCATCCATCGCGAGGGCAGGACCCGTTTGCTCGAGCCCTTCGTTTTCGGTTCGGTCGCGGGGATCGGCGTCTCGCTGGAGCTCGCTCCTGACGTGGCGACCGAGCTCCAACAGTTCGGAGCGAGGACAGGAGCCGCATGCGGTGTCGCTCTGAGCGTGATGGCCGCGAGCGTCGTGGTCATCGGTGCCGCCCGGGCCCTTGGTCGAGGGGAGGAGCACGACGCCTTCGCGGGGCGTTCGCTGCGCGCTTGCGTGAGCGTTCCTGCTCTTCTCGTCGGCGCTCTTGGTTTCGTTCAGGGCGTTAGCTGAGCCAGAGCAGGCGCCGCGTGAGGCGTCCGATGCCCGAGCCTGGTCAGGGGATCACCTGCAAGGCGACCACGTTGGACACCCAGTCGAAGGGGTCCAGCGTGACCACGCAGTGGTGAACCGTCGTCCCGGCGAGGCCGCTGCCGATCAGCGGGCTCAGTTGAAACCCCATGCTGGCGCGGCCCTCGGCATCCAGAGTGCCCGTGCGGCCCCGGAACATCAGGCCCTGGTCGTCGTTGATCCCGAAGCGCGTGAGGCGGTCGAAGTCGATGGGGACGTCGAGGCCGCCGAGGGTGAAGCTTCGACTGCCGCCGGTGAAGCTCGAGAGCCAGAAGTAGTTGCGTCCGGCGAAGGAGGAGCCGGCGTCCAGGGTGAGCAGCTGGAGGTCGCGTCGGGAGACCGAGGCAACCTCCATGTCAGCCCTGAGAACCGGCCCCCGACGGACGAGAGCGACCCAATCGTTGCTGGCGTCGTACGGGGGCAGCGGTAGGTCCTGGGGGCCCCCTCCCGGACCGATGTCCACGGCGTCGCCCGCGAATTCGCCGGTCCTCGGGTCGAACCACTCGAGGAGGAAGATCCCGGTGAAGCTCTGCAGGGCGAGGCTCCCGGTGTCCGACGCGCTCGGGAAGTAGATCGCGTAGACCTCACCACGCTTTGCGAGGCATTCCGCACCGCCGAACGCCTGGCTCTCTCCCTGGACGAGGCCGTCCAAGGGCTCCATGTCCCAGAAGGGAAGGCGTTTCTCCATGAACGAGCGAGCGTGCCCGACGGCGCTCCACATGTCGGCGCGGGTGCGGAAGTCCTCCAGGCTCAGATCGCCACCGAGAGGAAGCGGGTGGTATCCGCAGTAGAACTCGACTCCGCCGCCGCTCAAGAGCGCGTCGTAGAGGATGCGCTTTCGGGTGTCGGTCGCGTTCTGATCGGTCAGCCCTGTTTGCCACGGGCCTTGTTCGTCCGCGTCCACGATCCAGGGACGCCCCGCCTGCTCCGTCCACTCGCGGACCAGTTCGATCTGCGAGTCAGCGAGATCCGGATCGAACTGGAGCGAGGCCGCGTCGATGTTGGGATTCGAGGCGAGGCTCTGGAAGAGCGCCAGGTCGTTCGGATTGTTGTGGACCGCAACCGCGTGATCGTCGCCGTCGAGTGACTTGATCCAGCCTGCGAACGCATCCAGCTGGGCAGCGGTGAAGTCGTTCTCCTCACAGATGTTCCAGCGGATCGCGGGTTGATGCCCGAAGCGCGCGATCATCTCACGGTAGAAGACCTTGCGCTCGACTCCGAGGTTGCCGTCATCGAGCCAGAGCTCGTTCCCGACCTCGGTCTCGTTCATCACCAGGGAGAGCGAGATGCCGCGGGCTTGCGCATGGGAGAAGATCTGGTCCCACTGCCGGAGACGACTCGTGTCGTAGTGGGTCTTGTCGAACGCGCGGCGACGCGGCCCGAGGAACGGATGGACGTCGAGCCCGTCGCCTCCGAGGTTCATGACGAGCATGAACAGTGAGTTCACCCCTGCATCGCTGAGGTAGTTGAGCGCGCCGATGACGCCGCGCCCGTCGTCGGTGACGTTGCCCCGGTCGAGGATCGGGTCTCCCTGGCGCCAGTCCTGCACGTGCGGGGCGTAGCTGTGAAGCAGGCCTTCGCCACCCGATTTGGTGACATCGTCCAGGCATCGGATGGCGAGGAAGTTCTCGGGACTGTTGGCGCCGGCCTTCAGGAAGTAGGGGCCGAACTCGAACTTGCGGTGATGCCTGCCCGTGTCCTCGAGAGTCCCGAAGCGGTAGAAGCCGGTCGCCGCCGCTCGGAGCGGACCAACCCGGAACGAGTACGTGCGGCCGTCGAGGATCGGCTCGGAGGTTCCGGCGGTCGGGTCGGTGGAGGCTGCCACGTCGACGCCCCTCCGCATGCTCACCGTGGCGCTCCACAGCCCAGGGGTCGGAGGGAGGAAGCGGGCGGCCCAGTGGTTTCCGCTGTCGCCCCGCTCTCCGTCGGCGTCGAAGTAGCCGGGGACGGTGATCGAGCGGCCAGCGGGTCCATCGAATCGGACGCTCATGCGCAGATCGAGGAACGGGTTGGGTGCTTCGCCTGTCTCTGACGCCCACGGCCCCTTGAAGGTCACCTCGACGGGCGAGAGGGCGGATGGACTGCCTGGCTTCGTCGAGGCACTTCCGTTCCCGTCGAGGGGCGCATGCACGCCGTTCTCGCGCACGAGGAACGCCGCGCCGTCGATCCCGCCGGACTCGATGAGGAGGCCTTCGAGAACGTCGCCGGGCCCGAGCGGCACGCCTGCGGCATTCCGGAGGTCCTCGAAGCGGAAGGCGAGGCCGTGCACCCTCTGGCCGATGTTCGGTCCTGCAACGGCGACGACTGGCGTGGCCGACCAACCGTCGACCCCGATCGCTCGCCCGAGAGTGCCATCCGCAAGCCGTGGCCGCACGCTCACGGCGTCGTTGCCGCCCACGTCGAAGAGGAAGAAGTCGGCAGCAGGCCCGGGCGACGGGGTGTAGGCCCCCAGATGGACCTGCCAGTTACCGGGTGAGTCGTCTCGGATGAAGTACGAGTCGAGATTCCGCCCGTCGGCGCTCCGGATCGTCGCCGACCAGGGATGCGACATCACCGGCCCGATGGAATGGCCTGGCCGAAGGTCCGTATACGGGATCTGAACGCCGCCCGAGCCGATTGTCTGGACGTGGCTGCCGGCGAGCTGAACGGTGATGGTGTCGCCGGCTGCGCCACCAACCGTGAGAACGGCGGCGGTGCATCCGGCGAGGATACGAAGAGCCATTGGGGCGCTGGGTGGAGAGCCTGAGCGGTGGGCGGGACGGGGAGGAAGCGAGTCGTCCCACCAGGCGGTGTTCGCGCGCACGCGCCGTGTGGGATGCCCATGGGCACGCGCAAATGCGACACAGAGTCTGAGGAGCGCCCGTGGATCGGTCCACCCCTGAGGGCGGTGCGATCCACGGCGGGGTCCTTAGACGGGGCTCACCGTTCCGGTGAGCCGCTCTTGATAACCTCGGCCCATGGGACGGAAGGACACGCAGCGAGGATTCGGGAGCTTCGACGATCTTCGAAAGGCGCTCCACGGGGGCGATGTGGAGCCGAAGGATGCCTCATCTGCGAATTCCAATCCGGACAAGGGTTGGACGCTGGAGACGGGTGACGGGCAGCCGTACGAGTTCGACGAGGATGAGCTCGAGGGCCTCCCTGATCCCGACGCCGCGGTCCCGGCGAGGATCTCGCGGCGGCCAGACGCCTTCGGACCGATGGAGCACGGCCCGGCGTGCTATGCGGACCTGGAGTCGGAGGAGATGGAGCTCTTGCGCTCTTTCCGGCTCCGGACCGTCTTCCCGGATGACGTCGCCGGCGAGCTCGCCGATCTTCCCGACGATCCCTCGGAAGGTGACACCGAGGGTCGCCTCGATCTTCGCGGTGAGACCATCTTCACGATCGACGGCGCCGACGCGAAGGACTACGACGACGCCATCGGGATCCGGCCCCGCGACGGCGGAGGTTTCCACGTGAGCGTGCACATCGCTGATGTCGGCCACTACGTGAGGCCCGGCACCTCACTCGACGACGAGGCCCTCGCGCGCGCGACGAGCGTCTACCTCCCCGATCAGGTCGTGCCGATGCTGCCGGAGCGGTTGTCGAACGGGCTGTGCTCGCTCGTGCCCAAGCGAGACCGGCTCGCGTATTCGGTCTTCATGGAGTTCGACGAGGCCGGGGAGAGGGTCTCGTTCGATGTCGCGAAGAGCGTGATCCGTAGCGTTCACAGGAATCAGTACCGCATCGTGCAGGAGCTGCTCGACGGGGTCGACAGCGAGGAAACGCGGGAGATCGAGTTCCTACGAGAGCCCCTCGAGCAGTTCGCCGCCTGGACTCGCGTCCAGCAGCGCATTCGCGACGCCAAGGGCTCGCTGCGGATCCAGTCGACCGAGAAGAAGTTCGTCTTCGATGCGGACCACGAGGTCGAGGAGATCGTCGACGCGCCGCGTTACTTCTCACAGACCCTCATCGAGGAGACCGCGCTGGCTGCGAATCAGGCCGTGGGCGATTTCTTCCGCCAGAAGGGTCTCCCGACGATCTATCGCGTGCACCCCGAGAAGGACCCCGAGGAGATCGAGCGCGTCGCGGCGATGCTGGCCAAGCACGGGATCCGCGTGCCCACCAAGGACCGCCTGACGGGCAGGGACATCGGGCGCATGATCCGGCTGGCACGTCGCAAGCCCAACGCCGACGCGCTCGTGATGAGAATCATGGGGCTGGTCGAGCGAGCGGTGTACGAGGTGAAGGACCACGAGGACGTGGCGACCCACTGGGGGCTCGCGAGGAAGGCGTACCTGCACTTCACCTCTCCGATCCGCCGCTACCCGGATCTGATCGTCCATCGCTGGCTCCACGCGGTGCAGCGCGAAGAGGGTGTTGCGGCTGACGAACTTGGAACGCTGGCGATCAACGAGGACCTGAACGACACGGCTGCGCACTGCAGCGTGCAGGCCGAGGGCGCCGGGATGGCCGAGACGGCGGTCAAGGACCTGAAGGTCTGCCAGTTCATGGAGCCACGGATCGAGGAGACCTTCGATGCCAAGGTGCGGCGGGTGTCACGCGGCGGTCTCGAGGTCGACATCAGGGAGCTGAACGTCACGGGCTTCTTGCCGGCGCGATCGCTCGGAGACCGACCGAAGGTGGACGGCGCCACACTCAAGGTGCACGTCGGGAAGCGGATCCTGAGCTTCACCGAGGGCTACACGGTGTCCGTCCGGGTGAAGGACGTGGACTTCCTGCGTTTGCAGGTGATGTTCGAACTCGGCTAGGCGCCTTCAGCGCCGCGCGCTCTTCTTCTTCGCAGTGCGGAGGATGAGCTCGACCTCGCCGAATCCGACGATGCCCTTCTCCGGGGAGTGGGTTCCGGCCAAACGCTCGACGATCTCGAGCCGCATGTTCCTGATCGTCGTGCGTTTCTCCAGCTCGATGTAGGCCTTCGCGCCGTTCGTCAGGTCGATGTCGTGGACGCCGCGGTTCTTCCCGTTGATGAACAGCTGCACCTTGGTCGGCAGGTCCCAGTGACCGGGCTCGTCGGCGTCCCGCCAGATCGGGGTGAGGGCGATCACCGTTCCGCGCTGGGGGCGGCGTGGCTCGAACTCGATCCACGGTTTCGCGTCTTCCTTCGCGCACGCCCAGCCGTAGCAGGTCAGCCCGTCCGCGGCCTGTGCTGCGCCCCTTCCGCTGCTCTCGCTGGAGGCCCGGATCTTGACCGCGGTGCTGGTGAGAACGCTCTCGCCGAACTCCGCCTGGTACATCTTCTGCTCGGGCGTGTAGATCGCGTGGACGTTGGCCTCGATGAGCTGGGTGAGGATCGGGACCTCCTCATCGTCGACGTCGTCGATGGGCCGTACGAGCAGTCGGGCGCCGATCTTGTACTTGCCGGGCCGCTGCATCCTCACCTGGGCCGCGAAGCGGTTGGCTCCATGGGGGCTCTCGGGGTCTCCCTGTACGGTCGCGAGGATCTCTTGGGAGACGGCGTCGAAGTACTCGACTCGCCAGACACGGAGCCCCTTGCCGCGCTCGTCGTCCCATTCGTGGGTCTCTCGGACTCCGTCCCCGACGCTCGAGATCCAGAGCGTCAGCGGGGCGTCGCCGGTGGCTCGCATGCTCGCATCTCGCTCGGGGTCGTCCCCTCCGTATGCGCGGGCGATCGGGGGGCGTGACCCGCTGGTGGGCGCGGTCGCGCGGCGGAGCACGAGGACGCCGAAGCACGTGCCCGGATGGGCCTCGCCGTAGTTGGTCGTCCAGGTGCCGTTCTCCTTCTGGGTGCGCACGAGGAAGTCCGCGGCCTCCTCGTACCAGTCGCGAGTGCCGAACAGCTTACGTCCGGTGAGGCCGCCCACGCGCTCCAGCCCGTAGAGGTAGTAGAGGCGCCAGCGCTGGAGGTGGTGGGTGTTCTTGTTCTCCTCGTCTGGATCGGGGTTGTGCTCCATCACCATGTGCTGCCCGAGCCAGTCGACGCCACGGTCGATGGCTGCGGCGGATTCCCGCTCGGCGCGAGGGCTCAGCTTGCTGGCGGCGAGGAGTGCGTCGCGGGCGATGTGAACGACGGCGATGCCGGCCGCGGTCATGGATCCGGTGCGAGGGGAGCCGGGCCGATAGGTGAACGCGCCGTTCTCGTGCTGGAGGTCCATCCCGTAGTCGAGAAGCGCCTTCCAGACCTTCGGGTTGACCTCGATCTCCATCTTCTCCGCGACGCGGAGAGCGAGGCACCCGTATTGCGTGAGCGAAAGGTCCTCGTGGCCTCCGGGGTAGCTGAACCCTCTGCCGTGTGCCTCGAGGAGGAACTCGAGCCACTCCTCGATCTCGGCGCGGTAGAGCTCGGGGTCGGCTTCGTGCAGCGCGAGGATGCAGCAGGCGATCCCGTAGGTCCATCGCGGTGGATGAGCGCGAAGGAACCCGATGCCCCTCTGGATCGACGGGTGCGAGCGCGGAATGCCGGCCTTGAGCAGGGTGTAGAGGGACAGCCCCGTCTGGCCGGCGACGTAGCGGTGCTCGTTCGGCTTCCAGGAACCGTCGAGTTCTTGGCGCGTGAGCAGGTACGTCGCACCCCGATCGATCGCGTCATCGATCTGGGCCTGCGTGGCATGGGCGGGCTCCTGGGCGGCCGCGCTGGCACTACCGCCGCTCGCGAACGCGGATAGCAGGACGGCGATAGCGCATAGGAAGCGCTGGGCGCAGGCTCGGCCGTGGGTCAGCATCGGCGTCGAGGATACCTTTCTGAGACCCAGGCCCCGACGCCCCCGACATCCAACGCGTGAATCTGCGCGAACCGCCAGGCATGTTCGACCTCTCCTCCGGCCTCATCGCGCTGCTCGCAGTCAGCCTGCTCATGACCACCGTCTGGGCTCTCCACCTGCGAGACCACGACGCGAGCATCATCGATCCGGTCTGGGGGGCTGCGATCTGGACAGTCGGAGCCGTTCACACGCTCGGGGTCGGCGCGGAGCTTCGTGGAGGGCGCCTGATCGCGCTGCTGCTCGCAGGGGCGTGGGCGATCCGGCTCGGCGCTCATTTATACGTACGTCACAGTCTCGTTGGGGAGGACCGTAGATACACCGCGATGAGGGAGGCCCGCGGTCAGGCGTGGTGGTGGCAGAGCCTGCCCGTGGTCTTCCTTCTTCAGGCGAGCCTCGCATGGGTCGTTGCGCTTCCTCTGATGGCGCTCGGGTCCGGGCCCATCCGCGTCGGCTGGCTCACGGGAACCGGCCTCGTGGTGGCGTTCGGCGGGTTCCTCTTCGAGGCGATCGCGGACGGGCAGCTCGCGCGCTACCGCACGCTCGCCAGTGCCAGCCCGGCTTCCGATGGGGAGTCCGGCGTCATGGACCGCGGCCTGTGGGGGCTTTCCCGGCACCCCAACTACTTCGGCGAAGCGGTGTTCTGGTGGGGCCTCGGCCTGGCGGCCGTGGGAATCGGCGCCTGGTGGTCGCTGGCGGGCCCTGTGCTCATCACCTTCATGCTCCTGAAGGTCTCCGGCGTCGCGATGACCGAGGCAGACATCGCGGAGCGGCGTCCCGGCTACCGGGACTACGTGAAGCGCGTCAACGCGTTCATTCCCGGGCCACGTCGCAAGGGCTGAGCGGGCGCACGGCTCATCGACGCGCGGGACTTCACGCTTCGCCAGACGGCTGACGGTGAGGCCTCATGGGCAGTGGCGCTCGTTGCTCTGCAGGACTGGGTCGCGGAAGATCCCGTGCCTGATAGGGGATGTCACTGGTTCGCGCGGGCCGCGCGGCGGTTCCCATCGAGTCTCGCGTCGCACCATTCGCTGTGCCGCATGAGTACGCAGTTGTCTCTGATCGAAACAACTTCAGGAAAGCAGGGTGCAGCCGTCTTTCGGACCTGTCGGACCCAGGTAGCGTCCGGTGTACGGATTGACGGAACTCTCCGTTCCGCCGCTCCGTCCTCTCAAACACGCATGTGTGCGTCTTTGCCGCGAGCGACGACGTCCGGGTCTATCCGGCGCGTCCGTGGTTTTGACCGGCAGCAATGGGAGCCGTATACCTAGGTACGGCTCTCTCCGACCATCTCATTCCTTCTGGAGTACTGCTTGATGCTTCGTTCTTCGCTCTTCACTGCCAGCGCCTTCGCCCTCGTGGCCGGGGCCGCCGCGCAGTCCAGCTCTCCGCTGCAGGCCACGGCCCAGCGCGTCACCAGCCCCGTCAAGTACGCGGGTACGTACAACGTCCAGACCAAGACGTGGGTGCGCGGCCAGTCCGCCTCCGCGAACTTCGGCCAGACCGACAACATCTACAGCAACACGGCTGCATCCGGTTACTACTCGAGCATCGCGGTGACCTCGAGCCCCGGCGGCACCATCGTCGACAACGCTCAGATCCCGTCCTCGAGCAACCCCGGCCCGTTCTCCCTGGGCGGCCTTCGTGACTCGAGCGAGGTGACCGGCGTTCAGATCGGCTACTGCGACTTCGACCTCAACCCGGGCGCGGCCGGCTGGACCCTCGACTTCTACAACACCTACGACATCTGCTCCGGCATCCCGGATCCGGCCCAGCTGGCGTTCAGCGTCACGGCGTCCGGTCTTCCGGCGAACGGCTGCTGGATCGTCGACCTGGCCGGCATCCCCGCTGGCAGTGCGATCTCGCACGACGGTGACGGATTCTTCGACGGCGTCCCCGCCCTCGACACCTTCGGCATCGCCCACACCTACACTGGTACCGGCATCGCCGCCGCTGGCTTCCTCCTCACCGGTGACCCGGTCGCGACCGACACCGGCCACGTGATCGGCAACAACCCGCTCAGCGGCTCGAACACCTTCTACGGTGAGATCGGAAACTGCCCGGGCGTTGGCTCTGGTTACAACAACGACGATGCGTTCCAGCTGAACGACATCTCCGGCGTCTTCAACTCGGGCTGCTACTTCTTCGGTGGCTACAGCAACAACGGCAGCCCCTGCGGCGGTCCCGTCAACCCCCCGGGCTCCTGGTACACCGAGATCAGCGGCCAGGACGGCGGCGGCGGCCCCGGCGGCCCCATCAGCGATGTGGGTTGCACCGGTAACACCAACGCGACGGGTGTCCCCGGCGACATCGAGGTGAACGGCAGCGCCGTCGCCACCGACAACAACGCCATCATCCGCGCCTTCAACCTGCCGACGAACGAGTTCGGTATCTTCGCGACCGGCCTTGCGCCGATCGCACCGGGCACGATCAACAGCGGCAACGGCACGCTTTGCATCAACCCGGGTGCTCAGGGTGGTCTTGGCCGCTTCGGCGCCGCCAACCAGATCAAGAACACCGGCGCCGCCGGTGAGATCACCCTCGACACCAACGCTGGTGAGTGGGACCTCAGCGTGATCCCGACGTCCGTCGGCACCTACGCCGCTGCCGCTGGTACCACGTCCTACTTCCAGGCCTGGCACCGCGAGCAGGTTGGCACGGGCTACAACTTCTCCGGTTCCTGCTCCGTCGCGTGGCAGTGATCTTGTGAGGCCCATCGCCCCCCTCGGGGGTCGATGGTTGGCCTGAACGGAGCGCCCCGCTCCTCCTTCGGGAGGGGCGGGGCGCTCTGCTCATTGAGACGTTCCAGCAGGGGCCCAGGGGGCCGGGGCCGTGACCGAACCGAGCTCGTGGGGTAGGCTCGATGGCAGCGGCCGCGGGTGCTCTGCTGGGTGAAAGCCTCGAGCCGCACACCTCGGGGCTCGCTCGGCGTCCCCGCCGTTGCTACGCCAGCTTTGTGGCGGAGCGCATGGGAGATCAGGAGGAGCGGATGGCGGTGGTCAGATTTCAGGTTCCTGCACGCAGCGGTGCGTTTCGCGCTCGCCGCGTTGCGATCGGCGTTGCCGCCGCTTCGATGACGGCCCTTCTCGCCTCGGCGATCGGGGTCGACGGTCCAACGGAGGGTTCGGCCGCCCGGCGAGGAGTGGCGCCGGCGCCATCGCTCCGCGGGGCGGCGGAGGCCCTCAGAAGTGCCGCCCTCGCGCGGATCGATGAAGAGACCTCGGGCGATGAGCTGCCCGTTCGCGTGCTGCTCGAGGACCTCTGCTCACTCGCTGCGGCGTCTCCTCCCGAGGCGTGGAGCGTCGCCGAGCTCGGGCAGGCGTTGCTCGAGTCGTCCATCGGCGCCGGTCGTGCTGATCGACTCCAGTTGCTTCAGGCTGGTATGGAGCTCGCAGACCTGGCGCCCACGCCCGAGCTGGCGCAGGCGCTGCTTCGTTCCAGCTGCCACGTTGCAGAGTCCACGATTCATTCGCACGGTTCGGCTCGAGCCGTTGGTGGCGACCTCCTGGAATCGAGCCTGGCGACGGCTGGCAAGCGCCGGCTCCTCTCCGGGCTGCACGGGCAGCTCGCAATGGATGGCACGGACCACTCGGAGAGTTTCGTGGCGCGCTCACAGCGACGCGCGGCCAGCCTCGCCCCAGGCTCGATCGCGCCCCGATATGTCGCCAGAGACACTGCGGGGAACGAGGTGCGCTCCACCGACTTCATCGGACGGATCATCCTCTATCGGGTCTGGGATGTGGAGAGTCCTGCTTCGGTCGCCGCCCATCGCAGAGACGCCGCGCTGCTGCGCAAGCACTGGGACCGCCCCTTCGAGCTCGTGGGGATCAGTGATGGGGAGGACCGGCAGGCGCATCTGACTGGGCTCTTCGCCAAGGGCTTTGGAGGGACTCAGATCTACGACGGCCCCATCGGGGCGGAGCTGGTCGATGCGCTGGCGACATCCGGGCAGTCGTCCACGGCCAGCGTGGGGCGGGCGCTGTCGGCGTGGCACGAGCCGATCGCCGGAAGCAGCATCCTCGTCGACAGCCGCGGGGTGATTCGTGGGCGCGATCTCAGTCACGAGGAGCTCGATGCCCTGATCCTGGAACTCGTCAACGAGCATCGCCAGCTGCTCCGCCAGCGGGAGCAGGGGGTCTGATCTCCTCTCAGATCTCTCGAATCTCTCTGCCTTCGCATCTCTGGCGCGGAGCGCCTGGCGGCGGCCGCCGCCGAACGATGACACATTTCGATCCGCATTCCCTCACTCCACGCGAGCAGCCTCCGGCCCACGGCCGTGAGCTGCCTCTGTGGACCGTCCTCGCGGTCGCGGCCGGGGTCCTCATCGCAGGTCTCGGCTCTCCGCGGACGGGTGCGCGTGGTGCAGAGCGGGATGCAGCCGGGCGGATACACAGCACTGATGCGGACGCAGCAGCACGGGTCGTCCGCTCCGGCGGAGACCCTGGAGACGTGCAGCTCGCGGGACTCGATGGTGCAGATGGCTCGATCATCGCACGGAGTGCAGTTGGCCGTCCCGCCAGCTCACCGAGCCTGCAAGGACGTTCGGCGGTGGGCTCGCCGATCGAGGTGCACGCGGAGGAGACTGCGACCTCGGAGCCCTCCGGGCGAACCGTTTCGAGGAGACGGAGTTCCTGCGGCAAGGTCGGCGACCTCCTTCACGGAGAGTGGGTCAGTCGCGACGAGGCGGGCATGATCCGGGAGCGCGGGGCCTACGATGCCGGTCGCCGGGTCGGGGCATGGGAGACCTACAGCGGAGCGGGCGCGCTCATCGAGTTCACCGAATTCGTCGACGGCGAGAGGCACGGGGACTGGCGGGCGTTCGCTCCCGATGGTGCGCTGATCGGTGAAGGCCGGTACGAGGGAGACCTGCGGTCCGAGGAATGGACCATGTGGTACTCGAACGGCCGCGTGAAGGAGCACGGCACCTACGTGAACGGTCTGCGCCAGGGGGTCTGGGAGTTCTATGACGACCTCGGCGAGCTGACTCACCGCTCCGGTGCTTATCGCGCCGGCATCAAGGTCGACTGAGTCCGCTCATCCGCCCCGGGTGTGCATCTCGAGGTGCGGACGCGTGCGGAGCTCATCGGCTCCAGCGAGGGCCGCTCGATCCGCGCTGGCTGCGCGAACCTCGGCGCCTCTGTCGGATCGCCGTAGCCAGGTGTCTGCGATGAGCCGGGCCGCCGCGTCGGCGCCCTCCTCTCGAAGGATCGGAGCCGCCGCGGTTCCTTCGCTGGCGTAGAGGCAGGTGAAGAAGGTCCCGTCGGCCGTCAGTCGCGCACGGTCGCACGACGAGCAGAAGGGGCGCGTCGTGGAGGCGATCAGGCCGAAGCGCTGGCCGCTGGGTAGCCGGTAGCGGGCCGCGGGGGCGGCTCCCCTTGGGGCGGAGTCCGGCCGCGCCTCTCCGAGCCCGGCCGCGATTCGCTCGAGGATCTCGTTCGCGGGGACCACCGAGTCCATCGACCATCGGGTCGCTCCCCCGACGTCCATGTACTCGATGAATCGGATCTCGATGTGGTGGGCAGCGCCGAAGCGCAGGAGGTCCACGAGCTCGTCGTCGTTCTCGCCGCGGACCACGACCGTGTTGAGCTTGGTGCCCTCGAAGCCCGCGGCGGCGGCGGCCAGAAGCCCGCGAATGGCTCGCTCGAGCTCGTCTCGCCGGGTCATCTTCAGGAATCGATCCGGCCTGAGCGTGTCGAGGCTGATGGTGAGACGGTCGAGCCCCGCGCGCTTCAGGGGAGCCGCCAGTTCAGCCAGATGGACTGCATTGGTCGTCAGGGCGATCTCGTCGAGTCCGGGTGTGTCCGGGGACGCTGCGCGGAGAGCGTTCAGTCCAGCCACGAGGTCGGTGAGGTCCCTGCGAAGCAAGGGTTCCCCGCCGGTGATGCGAAGCTTGCGGAGCCCGAGGGGAAGGAGCGAGGCCACGAGCGCGACGCTCTCCTCGTAGCGAAGGATGGCCCGCTTCGGGAGCCAGGCGTACCGCTCCTCGGGCATGCAGTATCCGCAACGCAGGTTGCAGCGGTCCGTGACGGAAAGCCGCAGGCTGCGCAGGGGGCGCTGGTGCTGGTCGAGGATGGAGAGCTGCATGGGTGGCAGGTCGACGCGTCCGGGATGATCGCACAGGAGCGCGGGCGGGGGGCGGTTCAGTCGGACGAGTCTCGGTCTATCTTGGGCCCCATGAGCAGGCCCACCACCCTCGGAGCCCTCCGCGAGAGCGGCTACCACCCAAGGAGCGTCCACGCGGAGCTCCGCGCGAATCTGGTCGAGAGGCTCCGGAGCGGCGATCCCGTGCTACCGGGGATCGTCGGCTACGGCGAGAGCGTCGAGCCGCAGCTCGTGAACGCGCTGCTCTCGGGCCACAGCTTCATCCTGCTGGGTCTGCGCGGTCAGGCCAAGACTCGCATCGCGCGGTCCCTCACGGAGTTGCTCGACGAGTGGATCCCGGCCATCGATGGATCCGAGATGAACGAGGATCCGTTCGCGCCGGTGACCGTGCCATCCATCAAGAGGGCGGCGGAGCTCGGCGATGACCTTCCCGTCCGTTGGATCCACCGGGACGGGCGATACCAGGAGAAGCTCGCCACCCCCGATGTCACCGTCGCGGATCTGATCGGCGACGTGGACCCGATCAAGGCGGCGACGAAGCGGCTGACCTTCGCGGACCCCGAGGTGATTCACTTCGGGATCCTCCCCCGAGCCAACCGCGGCGTCTTCTGCGTGAACGAACTGCCCGACCTCGCCGCGCGGATTCAGGTGGGCCTCCTCAACATCCTGGAAGAGGGCGACATCCAGATCCGCGGTTTCCCCATCCGCATGCCCATGGACATGGCTCTGGTGTTCACCGCGAATCCGGAGGACTACACCAACCGCGGCAGCATCATCACCCCGCTCCGGGACCGCATCGCGTCGCAGATCCTGACGCACTACCCGAAGGAACTCGAAGCCGCGCAGGAGATCACCGAGGCCGAGGCCTGGAAGGACAGAGGCGAGGGCGCCATCGAGGTTCACGTGCCCGCCGCGCTCCGTGAAGCGATCGACCTCGTCGCATTCGAGGCCCGCGATTCGGAGTTCGTGGATCAGGCCTCCGGCGTGAGCGCACGCCTGTCGATCGCGCTCTACGAGAACGTCATCTCCAACGCGGAGCGGCGCGCCCTGCTGACCGGTGCGGATCGAGCGACCGCGCGTCCCGCGGATCTCTACACCGCGACATCGGCGGTGACGGGGAAGGTGGAGCTCGTCTACGACGGCGAGCGTGAGGGGATCGGGGCGGTTGCCCGGATGCTCGTCGGCAAGGCCCTCGCCGCTGCGTTCTCGCGGCATTTCCCGGACGGTTACGAAGAGGACCTGGGGGACGCAGGAGCAAGAGCGCCGGTCTACGAGGATCTTCTCGCGTGGTTCCGTGGGGGCGAGACGCTCTCGTTGGACGACACCGCGTCGGACGCGGACCACCTCGCTCGTCTCTCGCGCGTGGCCGGGCTGGCCGATCTCGTGGAGCGCCACGGAGATCCCGTCGACGATGCCGAGGCGGCCTCCCTGATGGAGCTGGTCCTCGAGGGCCTCCACCAGAATTCCCTGCTGTCACGGGACGACGAGGGCGAGCGTGTTCGAGTCTTCGGGGACATGCTCGCGCAGATGGCGCGCTCCCTCTCGAACTGATCTTGAAGTTCAGCTATTCCGAGTACGACCCCTCGCGGAAGACGCTCGCGGAACTGCTCCGCCAGCTGAAGGACCTCTATCACGAGCTGCTCCTCCAGGCGGATGGTGATCCCGAGCAGGCCCTTCGCTGGATGGAGATGATCGCGGAGCGCTATCCACTCCTGCCGCCAGGCTTCACCCTGGAGGACTTCAAGAAGCACCTGGAGAAGGAGCGGCTCGTGGAACGCACCGCGGAGGGCCTGGCCATGGCGCCCGCGGGCGAGAGGGCCCTCCGCCAGGAGTCGCTGGACAGGATCTTCAGTGGGCTGTCGAAGGACGCAGCCGGAGATCACCGCGTGGCCGCGCCCGGCGTCGGCCAGGAGAGGCTCACGGAGACGCGGCCCTGGTCGTTCGGGGATCCCACGTCGATGATCGACCCGACCGCCTCGGTCGCCAACGCGCTGCGGCGCGGGATCGATCAGGGGTCGTTCCAGCTGCGGGAGGAAGATCTCGAGGTCTACGAGACCGAACATCTCTCGAGCTGCGCCACGGTCCTGCTCATCGACATCAGCCACTCCATGATCCTCTACGGCGAGGATCGCATCACGCCGGCGAAGCGCGTTGCGCTGGCGCTGACGGAGCTCATTCGCACCCGATATCCGAAGGACAGTCTGCGGGTGGTGACCTTCGGGGATGATGCGGAGGAGGTCGCGCTCGACGAGATCCCGCGGATCTCGGTGGGGCCGTTCCACACGAACACGCGTGCGGCTCTGCGCATGGCCCAGGATCTCCTGCGCCGGGAGCGGCGGGCCAGCAAGCAGATCTTCATGGTCACCGACGGGAAGCCCAGCGCGCTGACGGAGCCCGACGGGGAGATCTACAAGAACCCCTTCGGTCTGGACCGGCGGGTCGTGGCGAAGACGCTGGACGAGGCCAACCACTGCCGCCGCGTCGGGATCCCGATCACCACGTTCATGCTCACGGAGGATCCGGTCCTGGTCAACTTCGTGGAGGAGTTCACCGAGGCCGCCAAGGGGCGGGCCTACTTCGCCGGCGGTGACCAGCTCGGCGCGACGATGTTCGTCGACTACGTCCGGGGGAAGCGCGCGCGGATCTGATTCGCCCTCAGTGCGCGCTGAGTCGAACGTTCTCGCCGATCCAGTCGAGGATCGATCGAAGCGTGTCGTAGTCCTCGTGCCGTGCCCTGACCCAGCCGTTCGCCATGTAGCCAGCCTCGACACCCTGGGTCGGGGTACCGGCCGCGGGGATGTGGAAGTCGATCAGGTGCGCCCCGTGGAGTCGCTTCATCTCCTCGACGCCGCTGGCGCCGGCGTGCACCCCGTCCTGATCGGGGCGCAGGGCGATCATGCCGCCTGCGTACCGGCGTGAAGGGCGCTGGTCCGCGGTGCCGTGCACGATGAGCTGCGCCCACTCCCGGTAGATGTCGATCTCGTTGGCGGCCGCATAGACGTCCCACATGCGCACGCCGGGCGGGCGGCAGCCGATTTCGCTGAACTTCAGCCCCTTGGGGCCGAAGAACCACTCCATGTGGGTGGCGGACGTCTCCACGCCGAGGGCCTCGATCACCCTGCGGCCCATGGCCTTCACTTCCTGGTAGGTGGCGTCGCCGTCGATCCGGTTCGTCGTGACGATCTGCGGAGAGATCCAGCGCTCGCGCATCGCCTCCAGAACGCCCGGGAAGTAATGGCTGACGAACTCGTGCGCGACGACTCCGCCGGCGGTGAGGGTGTCGAGGAAGCCCTCGTGGCCCTCGACGAACTCCTCGACCGCGACGCTGCTGCCGTTCGCCAGGCCGCTCCCGTGGATCGCCGCGTCGAGGCTCGCGGTGTCGTCAGCCCGGAAAGTCCCTGCCGCGCCTGCCCCGTCACGGGGTTTGAGGATGACGGGGAACCCGACCCGCGCCACGAAGCCCCGCGCCTCCTCGACGTCGTCCGTGCCGATCGACTGCGCGGTCGCGATCCCGGCCTCCCGAAGAGCGTCCTTCATGGCAGGCTTGTCACGGCAGAGCCACGCGGTGCGCGTGGTCGTCCCGGGGATCGACGTCTGCTCGCGGACCCACGCGCAGGGCATGATGTGGGCCTCGACCGTGGTCTCCAGACGGTCCACCCAGCCGCGGGACTGGATCCGGCGGACCGCCTCGAGGAGTGCCTCCCCGTTCGTCACGGAGGGGACCTGCTCGTAGCCGTCGAGCCAGCCATGGAGCTCCGCGTCCAGCGAGTCCGGGGGGCTCTCGCCGATCGCGGTCACGCTCGCGCCGACGGCACGGAGCGCGCGGACGAACTCCCGCTGGTTCCTGGGAAAGGACGGCTCGACGAAGATGACGTGCATGGGGGCCTCCTCGGTCAGCCGAGATGTTCGGCGAGGATCGCGGCGTAGAGGTCCTCGTAGACCTGGACCTGGACGTCCCACGAGAAGTCGCGGGCCATCCCGCTGGCTTGCAGGATCGACCAGGCCTCACGGTCCTTCCACACCTCGAGCGCGTGGCGCATGGTGTCGAGTAGGGCGTCGGAGGTCATCTCGTAGAAGCAGAAGCCGGTTCCCTCGCGGCGCTCGGCATCCCAGCGTTCCACGGTGTCCGCGAGGCCGCCGGTGGCGCGGACCAAGGGGACGGTGCCGTACCTCAGGCTGTACATCTGATTGAGGCCGCAGGGCTCGTAGCGCGACGGCATCAGGAAGATGTCCGCACCTGCCTCGATCCGGTGCGCGAGGTCGTTCTTGTAACCCAGATACACGCCGACCTTGTGGGGCATCGAATCACGTAGCCACTGGAAATAGCGCTCGCTCTCCGGGTCGCCGCTCCCCAGGACGACGAGGCGCACGTCGTCCGACTGGAGGAAGACGGGGAGGATGTCCGGAAGGAGGTCGAAGCCCTTCTGCCCGGTCATGCGGGAGACGATGCCGAACACCGGGCCCGTGGGACCTGGCGCGAGGTTCAACTCGTCCAGGAGGCGGTCTCGACAGACCCTCTTGCCCGAGAGGTCTCCCGGCCCGTAATTGGCGGGGATGTGGGGGTCGATTGTCGGGCACCACTCGTCGTAGTCGACGCCGTTCACGATCCCGGCGAGGTGGTCCTCGCGCGCCGAGAGGACGTGCTCCAGTCCCATTCCGTGCTCCGCGGTCTGGATCTCGCGGGCGTAGGTGTTCGAGACGGTCGAGAGCCAGTGGGAGTGGATCAGGCCCGTCTCCAGCAGGTTGACCGTCCCGGACGAGAGGCGCTCTTGGTGGAACTGGCTCCGTAGCTCACCGAGGCCCATGGCATCCACGTCGTCGGCGGGGAAGACTCCCTGGTAACCGAGGTTGTGGATGGAGAAGAGCGTCCGGGTGTCCTGGAAGAGCCGGTCCCAGGAGAACGCTCGCCGCAGCATCATCGGGAGGAGCCCGGTGTGCCAGTCGTTGGCGTGGACGATGTCCGGGCTCCATCCGCGATGCTGACAGGCCTCGATGATGGCGCGACAGAACCCGGTCCAGCGGAGGCTCTCGTCGGCCTCATCGGTGTAGAGCTCCTCACGGTCGAAGAGATCAGGGGCATCGACGAAGTCGACGAGCAGCGGTGCCCCAGCTGGGTTCTCGGAGTTCGGCAGGGCGCCCCGGCGCAGCCGGGTACGGACCGCTCGGCCGCCGATCTCCATCGTGAAGGCCTCGCCATCGGGCTCCGTGGCGAGCCCGCTCTCCGCGATCCTCCGGTAGTAGGGGAGGAAGACCCGCACGTCATGGCCGCGCCGCCAGAGGGCCCGGCCGAGGGCCGCACTGACGTCCGCGAGGCCCCCGGTCTTGGCGAAGGGGGCGCACTCGGCGGCCGCGAGCGCGATCCGAAGAGAGGCTTTCATGCGTGGGAGCTTAGCAATGCGATCCGGCTGAATGCGCATCGCCTCAATCGGAGCCGTGCCAGAGGTCGAACTGGACGTGCCGGGAAACGTATTCTGGCGGGCATGGAACGCGCCGTCGTCTTCGTGGCCCCCTTCGCGCTGGAGAGCACCCTCCGCTTCGTGCACGCGGCGGCGACCCTTCCCGGTGTCCACCTGACGGTGGTCTGCCAGGAGGCGGAGGCGAGCTTCCGGGTGAAGGCCGGAGAGACGACCTCGGGCCTCGTCAGCGCCGTCGTCCGGTGTGCGGACGTCCACGACGCCGATTCCCTGGAGGCGGCGGTGCGTGGCGCCGCCGCCCACTCCGGAGGGCGCGTCGACGCGCTGATCGGGATCCTGGAGCCGCTCCAGGTGCCCATGGCGCAGGTCCGCGAGCGGCTCGGTGTTCGAGGCATGGATCCGAACGAGGCCAGGGGGTTCCGCGACAAGGCTCATATGAAGGAGCTCCTGCGGGCGCATGGCTTGCCCTGCGCCGCGCACCTGCTGGCGACCGATCCCGAGAGCGCGCTCGCGTTCGCGCGGACGACGCTGCCGCTGGTGGCCAAGCCGCCTGCCGGGGCTGGCGCCAAGGACACGTTCCGCGTGGACACCCTCGACCAGCTCGTCGACTGGATGCGGCGTGAACCGCCCAGCGCCACCTCCCCATTGCTGCTCGAGGAGTTCGTCCAGGGGGACGAGTTCTCCTTCGACTGCGTCAGCGTCCGCGGGCATCACGTCTTCCACTCCATCTCCGAGTACGCGCCGACGCCGCTGCAGGTGATGGAGACGCCCTGGATCCAGTGGACGGTTCTGCTCCCCCGGGAGATCGACGGACCGGAGTTCGCGGGGATCCGTGACGCGGGTCCCCGTGCGCTGGACGCCCTGGGGATGGTCACCGGGATGACCCACATGGAGTGGTTCCGCCGCGAGGATGGCTCGATCGCCATCTCGGAGGTGGCAGCGCGGCCGCCGGGCGCCCAGTTCACGAGCCTGATCTCCCACGCCCATGGCAAGGACATGTACTCCGCGTGGGCAGAGCTCATGTGCTTCGAGCGCTTCGCCGCGCCCCCTCGCCGCTACGCAGCCGGGGCCGCCTACCTGCGAGGTCAAGGGGTCGGCCGCGTGAGCGGTGTCTCCGGTCTGGAGCGCGCGAGGGCCGAGCTCGGGGAGCTCGTGGTGGAGGCCAAGATCCCGGCTCCGGGCGCCCCGAAAGCGTCGAGCTACGAGGGCGAGGGGCACGTGATCCTTCGCCACGAGGACACCGAGCGCGTGCGGGACGGCCTCCGGCGAGCCGTGCAGATCGTCCAGGTGGAGTTGGCCGCACACTGAGCCGATTCCCTAGAGAATGGACCATCCCATGACACTCGACGTCCTGCTCATCTCGCCGTCCTTCCCGACGGACAACGGTCACTTCACGAAGGCACTCCACGCGCTGCCGGGGGTTCGCGTGCTCGGCGTGGGAGATCAGCCGGCGTCCGCCATGGAGCCCGAGGTGCGCGACGCGATCGACGCCCTGCACGTGGTCCCGGATCTCTGGGACGAGCGCTCGACGATCGAGTCGACGCGCGCCTGGCTGGCGGGGCTCGGCGTCTCGAGCCTCGACCGCGTCGAATGTCTCTGGGAGCCCGGCGTGGTTCTCGCCGCGCGCATGCGTGACGCCTTCGGAGCTCCGGGGCTCGGCGTCGAGCAGGCCAAGGCGTTCCGGGACAAGGAGCTGATGAAGTCGCGGCTCGACGCGGCGGGCATCCGCACCCCGCATCATTACCGCGCGTCCACCGCGGAGGAGGTCGCGCGCGCGATCGAACAGATCGGATACCCGGTGATCGTCAAGCCGATCGACGGCGCAGGTTCGGCGGACACTCACGTCCTCAGGTCAACGGAAGACCTGGATGGTGTGCTCGCCGCTGTGAAGCACGTCCCCGAGGTCAGCGTCGAGGAGTTCATCGAGGGCGACGAATTCACCTACGACGCGATCCTCGCCGGGGGCGAGACCCTCTTCGAGAACGTCGCCTGGTATCGTCCCAAGCCGCTCGTCGCGCGGCAGAACCCGTGGATCAGTCCGCAGGCGGTCTGCCTGTCGGACATCAGCCAGCCCGAGATCGCGCCAGGGGTCGAGCTCGGCCGGCGCGCGCTGAGGGCGCTCGGTCTCGAGACCGGCATGGCGCACATGGAGTGGTTCCGCTCCTCGAAGACGGGCGAGGCGATCTTCGGCGAGGTCGGCGCCCGGGCGCCCGGCGGGCGCCTCTCCCACGGGATGAACTACTCGTGCGACGGTGACGTGTTCCGGCTCTGGGCTGAGGCGATCACCGCCGGGCGAACGGATCAGAGCATGGAGAAACGCTTCAACGCGGCGCTCGTCTTCAAGCGGGCCGTCGGGCCCGGCAACACCATCACCGCGATCGAGGGTCTGGATCGGATTCTCGCGGAGCACGGAGAGCACATCCCTGTCGTGGACCTCGTTCCGGTGGGGGCGGCGCGCAAGGACTGGACCCAGGTCGTGACGGGGGACGGATGGATCGTGGCCCGTCACATGGACCTGGGTGAGACCCTCTCGCTCGCGAACCGCCTCGCCAGCGACGTGAAGCTCGAGAGCGCTCGATGAGTGGTGCCGGTCCTGCCGCCGCGGCCTTCGCGCGGCCCTCGCGTCCGGTGTTGCTGCTCGGTCCGCAACACAACGTGCAGTCGCTGCGCGACGGACTCCGCGAGATCGGAGCGCGGCCTCCGTACGTCCTCGTCGCTGCGGGATGGGAGGAGCGCGAGGCCGAGACCGCCGCGCTCGAGGAGCATCTGGGTGCGCCGGTGGCGAATCTCTCCCTCTGGCCTGCCTGCGAGGAGGCCTTCGGGTCGGACCACGAGCTCCGCGCGGCGATGTTCGAGCGGCACGACCGGCTTCGTGAACTCGGGCGGCTCTATCGCGTCCGACTGGGCGCGGAGCTCGGAGCGCTTCGGGAGCTTCTCTCAGGCGTGGATCCTGCGGCGCCAGGGGACCTGGTGGGCCCCGCGTTGGAGCCTGCGTTCGAGTCCCTCGTTGCCCTCGACGAGCACCACCTCGTGCGAGTCCGGTCGGTGAACGACGACGTGTTCGGGGCCGTGTGCGGGCGGCCGTCGCTCGCTCGTCACCGGAGCGAGGTGGCCCGACGTGTGGCGGGGGCCGGGACCCTGCTCGTGGCGGGTGGCCACGTCGGCATCCTCTACAATCGGATGCGGCTCTTCGGAGTCATCGAGGCGCTGTGCGAGGACACCACGGTCGCGGGCTGGAGCGCCGGAGCCATGGTCCTCACCGATCGCATTCTCCTCTTCCACGACTCGCCGCCCCAGGGGCCCGGGAACGCCGAGATCCACGGCCCCGGGTTCGGGGTTGCGCCGTCCGTGGTGTGCCTGCCCCACGCGTCGACACGCCTCGACCTCGATGACGCGGCGAGGGTCGCGCTTCTTGCGCGGCGCGTGGGCGCGGCGGCGCTGGCGGTCGCGCTCGACGATGGCCAGAGGATCCTGACTGGCCCGGCAGGTAAGGGCTGGTGCTTCGACGGTGCTGCCAGGCTCCTCGCGCCGGATGGGATGGTGAGCACGCCTTCGGCGGGCGCCGAGCTATGAGCGACGCGATCATGGACGAGGCCTCTGCGCCCTCCGGGATCGACGCCCTCCGGGCGGACATCTCAGCTCGCGGTGCGGCCGCGGTGGCCGGCGTCGAGTTCCCCGTGGTCGAGGGGGCGCGTGCGTTCTTCTGCTACGTGGGGGTCGCCGATGAGGTGGAGCTGCACCACTGGATCTTCGGACTCGAGTCCGCGGTTCCCTTCCACCGGACAGCCCGCGACGTCTGGACCCTGGAGATCGAGATCCAGGAGAGCGCTCGGGTCGAGTACAAGCTCTGCGTGAGCGTGGAGGGGCAACACCGTCTGCTCGAGGACCCCCTCAACCCCTCGCACGCGCGGGATCCCTTCGGCGCGAACTCGGTCGCCACGGGGCCGGCCTACTCCGCTCCCTGGTGGGCGCTCGAGGATCGCGCCAAGAGGCGGGGTCAGGTGCTCGAGCGGCAACTCCGCAGCCGCGTGTTCGGGGACGTGCGTCCGCTGTCGATCTACTTGCCTCCGCGCTACAGGGAGACGCGCCGGCACCCGCTCATCGTCTGTCACGACGGGCTCGACTACCTCGCGTTCACCAACCTCGCGCGGGTTCTCGACAACCTGATCGATCGGCAGGAGATCTCTCCCGTCATCGTGTGCTGCACCCAGTCGCCAAACAGGACCGAGGAGTACGCCGCTTGCGAGAAACACGTGGAGTTCCTGTGCGATGAGCTCCTCGAGCTCATGCAGGACGAGTTCTCGCTGCGCGACGGCCCCGACGATCGCTGCCTCATGGGCGCGAGCTTCGGCGCCGTCGCGTCGCTACACGCGGCGGTCGAGCGGCCCGGCGTGTTCGGTCGTCTGTTCCTGCAATCAGGATCCTTCGCCTTCACGGACATCGGGCCTCACGACCGTCCGCCGGTCTTCGATCCAGTCGTGAACTTCGTGAACGGCTTCCGCAAGAACCCCACGCGCCCAGCGGAGCGCGTTTTCCTCTCCTGTGGCACCTACGAGTCCCTGATCGTCTACAACCGCTCCATGCTGTTGCTGCTTCGCGGCTCCGGGGCCGACGTGATGCTCGTGGAGGCCCAGGACGGACACAACTGGGAGAACTGGCGCGACCAGCTTCGCGCCGGGCTCACCTGGCTCTTCCCCGGACCCCTGTGGATGGTGTACGAGTGACCCGACCCTCCTCCTCTCCTGGCGCCGCGACGCGCCATATCGGCCTCTCCCTCGGTGCGGACCTGTGCTGGCCGCGTTGTTTCGAGGGGATTCTCAGGCGCTGGAATCCGACGCTCCGTGTCGGGGGCGACGATCTCCGCTTCGAGGTGGAGCGCGTCACCATCGAACCCTTCGATCTCCGAGGCCCCGTCAAGTACGACGTCGTGCTCGATCGCCTGACGCACTGGTACGCGAACACACGAGAGTGGATCAAGAAGGCGGTGCTGATGGACGACCTGTACGTCCTCAACAATCCCTGGTCCGTCCAGTCCATGGAGAAGCAGACGTCGTACTGCGCGATGATGCGGCTCGGGATGCCGATCCCGGACACCTGGCTGATTCCTCCCAAGGAGTACGACGAGACTCCTGACCTGCAGCCCACGCTCGAACGCTATGCGCAGCTCTTCGATCTCGACGCGGTCGGTGAGAGGGTCGGATATCCCCACTTCATGAAGCCCTACGACGGCGGCGGCTGGGTGGGTGTCTCGAAGATCGACGACGCCGAGACGCTCCAGACCGCCTACGACGAGAGCGGCAAGTTCGTGATGCATCTGCAGAACGGGGTGCTGCCGCACGACCACTTCGTCCGCTGCATCGGCATCGGACCGGATGTGCGCATCGTGGAGTACGACCCTGCGGCGCCGCTTCACGAGCGGTACACCAGGGATCACGACCATCTTGCCCCGGACGCCCTGGCGACCCTTCGCAAGATCACCCTCACGATCAACGCGTTCTTCGGCTGGGACTTCAACTCCTGCGAGTGCTTGCACCAGGAGGGGGTCTGGTACCCGATCGACTTCGCGAACCCATGCCCCGACAGCCAGGTGACGTCGTTGCATCGCCATTTTCCCTGGATGGTTCTGGGCAACCTGCGGTGGGCGCTGTTCAACGCCGCCACCAAGAGGAAGAAGCCCCACACCCTCGATTGGGCGCCGTACTTCGAGATCGCGGATGGCTCGGGCTCCTTCGAGGAGAAGCTCGATCAGTACGCCGCGATCAGCGAGGAGCGGATGGCCACGGCCGCCTTCGAGGAGTTCTGCGACGAACACCTCGGCCCGCTCGAGGAGGTGGCGTGGGAGTACTTCGGTTCCAAGGACGCGCGGGAAGCCGTGCGTGAGAAGGTGGCGGCGCTCTTCCCCGAGCACGAGGTGGAGGAGTTCACGGAGCGCTTCTGGCAGTCGATCCAGGAGTGGCGCCTGGAGACGGCGCAGTCGCCGCCGCGCAAGTCGCTCACTGGTCGGGGGGCGGGGCGATGAGCCGGATCTCCGAGCGTTGGATGTCCGAGCGCGTCGGGCGTGAGGTTCAGGTGGTGCGCTGGGGGGAGCTCGGCACCCCCGTGGTGTTCTTTCCGACGGCCGCTGGTGACGCGGAGGAGTGCGAGCGCTTCCTCCTCGTCGACGCCCTGGCGCCGCTGCTGGAGGAGGGTTTGATCAAGCTCTACTCCGTGGACTCCGTGCCGGGCATGGTCTGGTTGAAGGAGGACAACCGCGTCCCCGCAGCGACGCGCGCGCAGGCCGGATTCGACGCGTTCGTCACCGAGGAGCTCGTGCCTGCGATCGCGAGGGACTGCGGCGGAGTCGCCCCCGCTGATCTCGGGCTGATCGCCACGGGCGCCTCGATCGGCGCCTACAACGCGCTGGCCGCAATCTGTCGGCACCCTGACCTGTTCCACGCGGCCTACTGCATGTCGGGGACCTACGAGCTCTCGAAGTTCATTGACGGGGACATGGACGAGGCCTGGTACTTCGCTTCGCCATTGCACTTCGTGCCGAACATGGCCGAGGGGAGCACCGAGCTCGAGCTCCTTCGGCAGCGTCATGTCCTGCTGAGTCACGGAACCGGTCGCTGGGAGGACCCCGCGGAGTCATGGGCCGTGGCGCGCGCTCTCGGGGAGAGGGGAATCCCGAACCACGTCGACGAGTGGGGCGACGAGTGGGATCACGATTGGCCCACCTGGAGGCGCATGCTGCCTCAATACCTGCGCGAGCGCCTCGGCGCGGACACCGAGGAGGTGTGAGGGCTGGTGCGATGCGACCGCGCATGGGAGGGTGTCTGGTCAGAGGCCTCGCGGCAGTGGAACAGCGGAGCGTCCCCATGCGTCTTCATGGGAGCGGCCGCCGACCTTGCGGGCTCCCTTCCTACACCCTCAATACGCTCTCATGCATCGAACGATCCTCCGGGCACTCTGCGCCCCCTCTGCCGGCATCTTCCTCGCAGGCCTGCTGGGGCAGGGCGCGCTGGCGCAGGTGGAGGCGCCGCCCTCCGACTTCGCGCCCTTCCTCGCTGACACGGGCTGGGTGAAGCCCTCCAACGCCGACGGGGGTGGCCTGGATCTGGCCGCGAGCTTCTCCGTTGAGCAGCCCGGTGTGGACTGGCTGCGGGTGTCCTTCCGTGATGTGGTGCTCGCCGGGGATCCGCTCGCCGGGAACGGCGCCGAGCTTCGTATCTACTCCGTCCAGGACGGCGCTCTCCAGATCATGAATGCGATCGAGCTGGAGCGCTGGCGCGGCAGCACCGCGTACTTCAACGGCGACGCGGTGCAGATCGAGGTCTGGGCCCACGGGGGTACTGGCACGAGCCGCGTGCAGGTCGACGCGATCGAATTCGGACTGACGCCCACGAGCGAGGGCCGCTCCATCTGCGGCAACATCGACGACAGGCAGTCATCGACGGATCCGCGCTCCGGGCGCCTCTTGCCCGTTGGATGCACGGCGTGGCTCATCGACGACTGCGCCGGCTGCTTCCTGACCGCGGGTCACTGCACCGGGAACATCCAGGTGGTGCAGTTCAACGTTCCGCTCTCAACGTCCTCTGGCTCGATCCAGCACCCGGGTCCGGAGGATCAGTACCCCGTCGACGCATCTTCGGTCCAGAGCAACGGCGGACAGGGTGTGGGCAACGACTGGGCCTACTTCGGCACCTTCAGCAACGGCACCACCGGGCTCACGGCGATCGAGGCCCAGGGGCCGGGCTTCACGCTCAGCGCGCCGCCCTCGGCAGGCTCGGCGACCATCAGGATCACGGGCTACGGCGTCACGGATCCTCGCGACCAGTTCAGCCAGACCCAGCAGACGCACACCGGGGGCCTCGTGACGAGCACGAGCACCACGGTGCAGTACACCGCGGACACGACCGGCGGCAACTCCGGCTCGCCCGTCATCTGGGACAACACCGGCCTCGCGGTGGGCATCCACACGCACGGTGGTTGCTCGGCGTCCGGCGGGCAGAACAGCGGAACGTCCTTCTCGCGGCCGGAGCTGCAGAACGCCCTCGCCTCGCCTCAGGGCATCTGCGCGGCCGGGCTGCAGTTCGTGAACGCGCCGACGGTCCTGGCTCGCGGGATGGCCACCTCGGTGTCCGTCGATTCCCTCGGCAGCGCCACGCCGGGCTCGGTGACGCTGCACTACCGGGCCAGCGCCGGCCAGGGCTTCGCTCAGGTCGTGATGCAGCCGCAGGGGGGGGCCTTCGTCGCGGACCTGCCGGGCTTCGACTGCGGCGACACCCCGCAGTACTTCGTGAGCGCGCTCACGGGCGCCTGTGGCCAGGTGTTCGCCCCGGCAGGTGGACCCGCGTCGCCGATCGAGGCCGCCGTGGGCACCGAGGCGATCGCTTTCGAGGACGACTTCGAGCAGGACAGCGGGTGGGTCGCCGAGAACCTCGGTGCCTCGAGCGGCTTCTGGCAGCGCGGCGTCCCGGTCGACGACGGCGGCTGGGCGTACGATCCGAGCTCAGATGGCGATGGGTCCGGCCGCGCGTACCTGACGCAGAACCAGGCGGGTAACACCGACGTCGATGGCGGCGCCGTGCGCCTCACCTCGCCGGTCCTCGGCACGGCTGGCGCGCAGATGAACCTCACCTATCTCTACTACCTCGAGCTGACCCGGACCGGCGCGGAGGACGCACTGTTGGTGGAGGTCAGTGACGGGGGAGCGTGGAGCCAGGTCCGCAGGCACGATCAATCGACGGGCGGAGGCTGGACCGAGGCCTCGATCAGTGCGCAGGAGCTCGCGGCCGCGGGTGTCGCCGTCGGCGAGGACGTCCTGGTGCGGTTCACTGCGAACGACGCCGACACCCAGTCCATCGTCGAGGCCGGCGTCGACGGGGTGCGTCTCGCCGCGGTCGTGTGCGATCCCAGCGGCGTCGGGACGAGCTACTGCATGGCGAATCCGAACTCCACGGGAAGCATCGGCACCCTTCGCGGCACGGGATCGGCGTCGCTGGCGGCGAACGATCTCGTTCTCGTCGCCGAGCAGCTGCCGTCGAATCAGTTCGCGCTCTTGATCGTTTCGCGGACCGAGGGCTTCGCGCCCCTCGGCCTCGGCAACCTATGCGTGGCCGGCGACATCGGCCGCGACCTCGGTTCGCTCCAGGATTCCGGCGCGGCCGGCTCCGTGGCGCGCGCCGTGGACTGGACGGCGATTCCCCAGCCGACAGGGTTCGTGGCCGCCTCTCTGGGCGAGACGTGGCGCTTCCAGGTCTGGCACCGCGAGGTGGTTTCGGGATTCCCGACGTCGAACCTGACGGAAGGGCTCGCGGTGACCACTGTCCATTGATCGACCCCCGCTGAACGGGAGAGGGGGTGGGGCGCCCCCCCTCCTGTGTTCCCGGGGCGTCCGGGTTCACGCATCGGTGGAACTGCGCACGCGCTCGCCGGACCGGCGCCGAGGGTTGAATTCGTAGCCCTGGGGTATGCAGACGATCCCGCTCTCGGTGACCGTGAATCGCTGGCGATCCTGCTCGAGGTTCACGCCGATCTGCTCGCCCGCAGGGACCTGGGTCCATTTGTCGATGATCGCCCTCCGCACGACGGCGCCCTCGCCGATGTGCACGCCGCCCATGAGGATGCTGTCCATGATCTCGGCATCGGCTTCGGTGTGGACCCGGTTCGAGAGGATGGAGCGCTGAACCCGCGAGCCAGAGACGATCGAGCCGTTGCAGAGCATCGAGTCCACCACCTGGGCGCTCGGGCCGTGGTCACCGGACAGCACAGTCTTCGCCGGCGGATCGTTGTGCCAGAGCGTGTAGATCGGCCAGTGCTTGTCGTAGAGGTCGAACTGCGGGACGACGTTGCAGAGATCGAGGTTGGCCTCGTAGTAGGCGTCGAGCGTTCCGACGTCTCGCCAGTAGGGCGCGCCGTCCGCACGGTGGGCGCGGTCCACGTCCTGGAACGAGTGTGCGATCACCTTGGATCCTTCCTCGACCATGAGCGGTAGGATGTCCTGGCCGAAGTCGTGGTTGGTGCCGGAGGTCTTCGCGGCGTCCTCCGCGAGACGACGCATGAGTTCACGCTTCTCGAAGATGTAGATGCCCATCGATCCGAGGCACCGCCCTGGCTTGCCCGGGATCTCGGTGCCGGTCGGCGGCTTCTCCTGGAAGCCTGTGACCGTCGACGAGCTGTCCACCTCGAGGATTCCGAAGCGAGGGGCCTCGGCTGCGTCGATCTCCACCGCGGCGATGGTGCACGCTGAGCCGGACTCGACGTGCTGCTCCAGCATGTCGCCGTAGTCCATCTTGTAGATGTGATCCCCGGAGAGGATCAGGACGTGATCGCACTCGTTCTCCTCGAGGAGGACGAGGTTCTGGCTGATCGCGTCAGCCGTGCCGCGATACCAGGCGCCGGAGCCGCCGTGCTGGGGAGGGCGGGGGACGATGAACTGGGAGAGGCGACGCGGTAGGAAGTTCCATGCGTACCGCAGATGCTCCTCGAGGGAGTACGCTTGGTACTGCGTCAGGACGAAGGTCCTCCGCAGACCCGAGTGGATCGTGTTCGACAGCGTGAAGTCAATGATCCGATAAGCGCCACCGAACGGCACCGCCGGCTTCGCCCGACCGACCGTCAATGGGCTCAGTCGCTGTCCACGGCCGCCTGCAAGAACGAAGGTGAGCGTGGACTTCAGTTGTTGAGCTCGGTTCATGGCTGAGGGGGGGCAGGCGATCAGGGGGCGCCCGAGGGGATCGAGCGCAGTGGGTTCGCAGCGGCCGTCGCCGACCGCCCGATGACACCAGACGGCGACCCCCGGGAACAGAGTCGGACGGGACTTTGAACCGCGACTCATGGAATTTACGGTGCACCTCGTCATGGAGGCGACGGGACTGGTGGAGCATGGGCTGGTGGCCCGCGGCGCGCGCGAAGGCGCGGCTGTGGGGCGCTGGCTCGTCTGGTCCGGATCGGAAGAGGTCCGCTCGAGCGGGCGCCTTGACTCCTCGCTGGAGCTTCGCGCGGAGCGGAACGACGACGGGGTCCTCGTGGCGCCCCCTCAGCGGGGTGCCGAGCGGATCGTCTGGGTCGCTGATATGCGCTTGGAGCCAAGCAGCTGGCCCCACCGGCCCGAGCCGCCGGATGTGCGCCTCGCGGTCGATCGCGCCGGCGGCCCCGAGATCGAGTTGACCTGGCGCGGGCTGGCGCCTGGCCAGCACGCCCTGCGCTTCACCGTGCTCTGTCGGCCCGCAGGGCACCTGACGTTCGAGAACGCCGTGTTCGATCCGACCGTCCGGGTGTCCGCGTGCTCTGGTGATACGTCCCTCGGGATCCAGCCCTACCGGAGCCTCCCACCAGTGGAGATCACGGTCTCGGGAGCAGCCCGTTTGGAGGGTGGCGCCCACTGGTCGCGAGGTGTTCGCGTCATCGAGTCGTCGGGCGGGGCGGCCGCAGAGGATCGGTTCAGTCCCGGGCGCGTTCTGGTGGATGAGCCGGGAGGTGAGCTGCGGGTGCGGGTGAGGGTGCTCTCAGGCGAGGCCGCCGCGTCGGCTGCGTGCGGCCCCTCGAGTGAGCCCGCAGGGATCGCGCGTCCGGAATGGGCGGCGTGTGGCGACGACCCGTGGGCGGGTGGCTTGTCGGAGAGGCTTGGTCAGGCCGCCGCGGACCCGTCCGCCTCGCCGGAACCGGCTCTCGAGAGCGTCGCGGAGCGGGCCGGCGGCGGCCCGCTGTGGTCCGGACTCGAGGGGCTCCCTCGGTGGGATGAGCGCGCGGCCGGCGACTCTCCGGTCGCGGTGGAGCACGCTGCACAGCTCGTGACGCTCTTGAGGCGCCGGGCTCGTGGAACGCCCGCCGTTGCGCGCGAGGCGGCACGCGCGTCCAGCTGGTTCCGGGATCACTTCTGGCTCTGCACCCCGCGCCGGCTCGCGGATCGTGCGCTCAGCCTGCGAGCGGCCCGGCGCGGTGGGCTCGGCCTGCGGCCCCACATGCTGATCGCCGCCGGGCTTCCGGAGGTTCCGCTTCGCCGGAGCGAACGGCGCGCCGTGCTCGATGTCGTCAACGCGCGCCTGTTGACGACACATGGCCTTCGAAGCCTCGACCCCGAGGACCTCGAGTTCGACGACGGCGCGGGGTCTCGAGGGGCCATCTGGCCCTGGTTGGTCGCGCCCCTCAGCGCCACCGCGGTCCTGGCTGGTGGAATGGACCGACTTCGCCTGCGCAGGCTCGTGACGCTCGCCCTCGGGGCCGCGACCGGGCCTGAAGCATGGGTGGGATCCGCGGGGAGCGGCGGCGTCTCCCCGGCCGGGAGCCTCGTCTTCGAACCGAACCGCCGTGCGGCCGGCGAGGCGCTCGCGTTGCTCTCCGGGATCCGGCCAGGTGCTCTTTGAAGGTCCTCGTACTCGGTTGGGAGTATCCCCCCCAGGTCGCGGGGGGGCTCGGTGCGGCCTGTGAGGGGCTCACGACGGCGCTCGCAGGGCTCGGCCACGACGTGATCCTGGCTGTCCCTGCCGGAAGCGGGGCCGAGGAGGTCCGCGACCATCCAGGGATCGAGCGCGTCGAGATCCCGCTCGGTGAGGGGGCCGCGAGGCCCGCACTGCTGAGCCCCTACGCGCCCGTGCAGCCGGCCGCCGATGCATCCGACGACGCCGCGCCTCGCGCGGGGGCTCGGACGACAGCCTCCCGCAGGCTCTACGGCGCCGACCTCGACGGCGCGCTCCAGCGCTACACCGTGGCGGCCGTCCGGGAGCTCGCGGGTCGCGACTTCGACGTGGTCCACGCCCACGACTGGATGACGATTCCGGCGGCCATGCAGCTTCGACTGAAGGCCGGGCGGCCCGTCTGCCTTCAGCTCCATTCGACCTCCTTCGACCGCTCCGGCGCATCGAAGGTCGACGGAGATCCGATCAGCCGCCTCGAGACAGTCGGTGCGCGTACGGCGGATCGTGTCATCGCGGTGAGCGAGTACGGCCGCGGCGTGGTTCACCGCGAGTGTGGCGCATCCATCGATTGCATCGACGTGGTGCGCAACGCGGCCCCGGCGGGGGAGGCGATGGAGCCCGCGCCCCTTCCCGACCCCGGCCGACCGGTGGTCCTCTTCCTCGCGCGTCTCACGCGGCAGAAGGGAGCGTCGCTCCTCCTCCGGGCTGCGCCTTCGATCCTGGATCGGGTACCGAGCGCGCGCCTGGTCATTGCCGGAGAGGGCGACGCCAGGAACGAGCTGATCGAGGAGAGCGCCGCGCTGGGCGTGGCGAAGAGCGTCTTCTTCCCGGGAAGTCTGAGCGATGCGGCGAGGGATCGGGCGTATCGTGGCGCCGCCGTGTTCGTGCTCCCATCCGTCTCCGAGCCATTCGGGCTGACGCCCCTCGAGGCGCTCCGCTTCGGCACCCCCTCCGTGCTCTCCGCCGCGTCCGGGGTGCGGGAGCTGCTGCATTCCGCGCCCGCGCCCGACCCCTCGGATTCCGATGCGCTCGCCGCGGAGGTCTGCTCCCTCCTCGTGGACGAGGGGCGTCGCGCTGCGCTGGTGGCCGCAGGCAGGACCGAGATCGCCGGTGCGACCTGGGACCGGAGTGCGCTGGCGCTGACGGCGACCTTCGCCCGCGCCATCGAGGAGTCTGGGCGCTCGGAGCGGAGGGCGAACCGATGAGCACGATCTGCTTCTACTTCCAGGTCCATCAGCCGTACCGCGTGAAGCGCTACGGATACGACGACATCGGCGAGCGCTCGAACTACTACGACGACTGGCTGAACGAGGACGTGGTCAAGCGAGTGGCAGAGCGCTGCTACCTCCCCATGAACGAGGTGCTCCGGCGCGCGATCGAGGAGACGGAGGGCGCGTTCCGGGTCTCGTTCTCGATCTCCGGGACTGCGCTTCGCCAGTTCGAGCAGTGGGCGCCGGAGGTGATCGACAGCTTCCAGGGACTCGTGGCGACGGGAGGGGTGGAGCTGCTCTGCGAGACGTCGCGGCACAGCCTCGCGGCGCTTGTGAACCCAGAAGAGTTCGCGATCCAGGTCGAACAACAGCGGGCTCACCTCCTCCGGTTGTTCGGTGTCGCTCCGACGACCTTCCGGAACACCGAGCTCATCGTGGACCCGTCCGTCGCGCGGCAGGTTCGAGACCTCGGCTTCGACCTCTTGGTCGGTGAGGGGGCGGACGTGATCATGGAGGGCCGCGCACCGTCCCACCTGTTCGAGATCGAGGGCGCGCCCGGTCTGCCGATCCTGCTTCGCGATTATCGGTACTCCGACGACATCGCATTCCGCTTCAGCAACCCCGCCTGGGAGGAGCACCCGCTCTTCGCCGAGACGTTCGTCCGCTGGATGGGGGAGCTGGAATCGGATCGCGTCGTGGGGCTGTTCATGGACTACGAGACGTTCGGTGAGCATCAGCCCGCCGACACGGGGATTCTCGACTTCATGGCAGCCCTTCCGCAGCAGGCGCTCGATCACGGTGGGATCGACTTCAAGACCCCGGCGGAGCTGCGGCCACTGGGCACGAGCGGTCAGGCGATCAGCTACCCGCGCCCCGTGTCCTGGGCGGACGAGGAGCGCGATCTGTCGGCCTGGTTCGGGAACCACATGCAGCGAGCCGCCAGCGAGGCGATCTGGTCGTTGCGCGAAGCCGCTCTCGCCTCGAGCGATCCCGCGCACGCCGAGGCCTGGCGGGATCTGACGACCTCCGATCACGTCTACTACGTGGCCACGGCGTGCGCCACGGACGGGGACGTCCACGAGTATTTCAGCCCCTTCGGGAGCCCACACGATGCGTTCCTGACGGTGATGAACGTGGTGGAGGACTTCGGCCGCCGCCTCGGAATCCGCTGAGCGCGAGCGAGCGTTGGTCGAGAAGGGATTCGCCGGCGCCTAGAATGGTCCCATGGGACCTCTTCTCCTCGCCTCGGCGCTGCTCCACCCAGGGAGCATTCCTGCGAGCGCACCGGCTCGGGCCCAGGAGTTGACGCTCGAGGAGAGCGAGGCCATCGCGAGCTTCTCCGGGGCGGTCTTCCAGGAGTGGTCCGAAGCGTTTCGCGAGGGCCGCGACCCCTTCGCCGAAGAGGGCGCGCGCGCGCTCGTCCAGCAGGCGGGGGGCGCGGTCGTCGCGGTCGTGGGGAAGAAGACTCCTTCGGGACCTGAAGGCGTCGACTGGCTGGGCGTCTCGACGGTCACGCCGCTCGAGCAGGAGGTCGCCGGGCCGCGGGCCGCCGTGATCAGGACCTTCGAGGAATTCGAAGGGCTTCTCGGCGGCATGCCCGATCGCCCCCTGGAGATCGCCGTGAAGAGGGTCCGTCCGGACAGGGATCTCGACGGGGAGTACGAGATCACCATGCGCGTCAGGGCCGTCTCGGTATCCGCTGGCCGGCAGCTGCAGGCGCGCTGGATCGCTCGTTGGTCGATCGAGCGCGAGGCCCGCCATCTTCTGGGACTGCGCTGTCAGTACGGACCGATCCTCGCGGCCGAGCCACCGGATGCTCCGCCCTTCGAGGACGTGGCTGGCACCGTCCTGGCCGGGCGGGGCGGCGCTCTGCTCGAACGGTCGATCCCGGATCTGGCCTCGCGGATGGACGCGAACTTCGGCGTCGGCGTTCTCGGTCACCACGGCGTGACCGTCGCCGACGTGAACGGGGACGGCATCGAGGATCTTTACCTCTGCCAGCCCGGTGGCGTCCCGAATCAGCTCTGGATCCGGCAGGCGGACGGAAGCGCCATCGAGGCCGGCGCGGCGGCCCAGCTCGATGTGCTCGACGCAAGCTCCAGCGCGCTGTTCCTGGACCTCGACGGTGACGGTGATCGCGACCTCGCACTCGCGTCGGGTTCGTCCCTCGACGTGTTCGCGCGCACCTCCGATGGCTTCGTGAACGTGCGCCGCTTCTCCCGGCCCGGGATCACAGGGCTCTCCGCGGCCGACGTGGACATGGATGGGCTCCTCGACCTGTACGTGTGTGCCTACGCAGGTCCGTACACCGGGGGAGCGCTTCCGATGCCGTACCACGATGCCGAGAACGGCGAGTTGAACATGCTTCTGATGAACCGGACGCGGACCCGGGACGCGCTCAGCTTCAGGAACGAGCTCGACGAGCGGGGGCTCCGTCCAGGCGCGAGCCGTTTCAGCTTCGCCGCGGCCTTCGCTGACGTGGATGAGGACGGGGACCCCGATCTCTACGTCGCCAACGACTTCGGGCGCAATGCCCTCTACGTGAACGACGGCGCCGGGGTCTTCGAGGAGAGGGCCGAGGCCTGCGGCGTCGTGGACATTGCCGCCGGCATGGGGGTCTGTTTCGCGGACCTCGACCAGAACGGGACCCCGGATCTCTACGTGTCGAACATGGAGTCCTCCGCGGGCCGCCGGGTGACCGGCTCCGCTGCGTTCCTCCCCGCGATCCGTCCCGAGCTCAGCGCCATCTTCAAGGGGCACGCGAAGGGCAACTCCCTGTATCTCGGCCGCGGCGACGGGACCTTCGACAGCACGACCCTGGCCGAAGCTGGCCGCTGGGCCTGGGGCTCGATCCCGGTGGATCTCGACGGGAACGGTGCGCTCGATCTCTACGTGCCGAACGGCTTCGTGACCGGAATGAAAGGCGAGCTGCCCGACCTCTGAAGCTCGTTCTGGCGCCACGTGGTGGCGCGCACACCGCTCCCGGTCGCCGGTCAATCCGGCGAGATGATCGAGGAGGCCTACGTCGCCGGCTGGGCCGACCTGAACCTGCGGATCCGGCGGGGCGAGCCCTGGAGCGGCAACGAGCGCAACGCCGCGTTCGTGTCCGTGCGGGACCGTGCGGATCGCCTGGGACTCGTGGACGCAGCGCCACTGCTCGGCCTCGACGATCCCGGTGACGGCCGCGCTGCAGCCCGGATCGACATCGACTTCGATGGTGACGACGACCTGGTCCTGAGCCAGCGGACGGCGCCGCGGCTTCGCATCATGCGGAACGGGCTCGCGGACGGTAGCCAGGGAGTCGCAGTGCAGCTCGAGGGGACACGGTCCAATCGCGAGGCCGTGGGCGCGACCGTCTACGCCTCTGTCGTCGATGCGGTCGAAGGCTCCGCGCGCCGGGTCCACGCGCGCTCTCGCTCGGCCGGGACGGGTTACCTGGCTCAGTCGAGCTCCTGGCTCCGCTTCCACTTCGGCGCTCGTGGGGACGCTCGCCGGACGCCCCGTGTCCGCCTGCAGGTTCGGTGGCCCGGGGCAGGAGGGCGGCGGATCGAGGACTTTGGTGAGGTGCGCATGGGGCGATCTTTCCTGCTACGCGAGGGCGCGGGGACGCCTGTCGAGATCACTCGCCCCGCTTCCGTGGACCTCGAGGCCCGCGCGATCGCCGCACCTGATCCGGGCGAGGCGCTGCGGGTGGCACTCCCGGTCTTCTCGAGCGCTGCGAGCCTTGAGCTCCGCGCTACCTCGGGGCGGCGCGCGGAGATGTTCGGGCTGACCTCTGCCGGGCCGCGCGGTGTAGGGCGTCCAGCCGTCGCGATCGTGATCGATTCCCGGGACCCTGGCGCGCTCGTTGGGCTCGGCGACCTCGCCGCGCTCTCGGCCGATGCTCGCCGGGGTTCGGTGCCGCTCTTCGCCGTTGACGTCGCCGGCCTGCTCGCTCCCGGGGAGTCCGATCGGCTCCCCTTCGCCGAGACCATGCTCGCGGCGTCGGGATGGACGGGAGAGGTGCTCGCCGCCGAGGGCGAGGCCCTGGCGGTTCTCGAGGAGTTCTTCGCGTGGCGGCTGGGGAGGGAGCGGCCGCCCGCGCTGCCGTGGTCCTTCATCTTCGATCCCGAGGGCCGGATCGCTCACATGCGTACAGCGCCCTGGACGGCGGGACAGCTGGGAGAGGATCTGACCCTCTTGCTCGAGTCCGCCGACCTTCGTCGGGCGGTGGCGGCGCCCTTCGGTGGCCGCTGGCTCGAGCCGCCCGGGCCCGTGGACCTCGCCGGGCTCCAGGACCGGCTCGAGGCGCGTGGAGCGGCGGCTGCTGCTCGCGAGCTCGGGCTCGCGCGGGTGCAGATGTCGGACGGTCTCGGCTCCGGGGATGCGACGCTTCGGCTGGCGGTCGCGCAGCTCAGGAGCGGGCAGCTCGAGCGCGCGGAGGAGTCCTTCCGCAAGGCGCTCGCGGCCCAGTCGGCGAGCCTGGAGGCCCGGCAGGGGCTCGCGCTCACGCTGCAGGCGGCGGGCCGCATCCCGGAGGCCTTCGCCGCCTGGAGCTCCGCCCTGGAGCTCGACCCCGAGGACCGGATGTCCTTGACCAACCACGCTCTGCTCGCGATCAGGCGCGGGGACCTCGCCGCCGCTGCCGCGGATCTGGAGGTCCTCGGTCAGCAGGGCCCTGCGGCGGCCCCCGGCATTCAACGGATCCGGCTCGAACTCGAGGCCAGGGAGAAGGCCGCCGGTGACGCGGGAAAGGCCGAGGGCGGGAATCCCAAGGAAGACGACGATGGTCTCCGCTGATCGCTGCTGGCGGGCGTCGGTCGCCCGCCCGGAGAGTGCGTCGGCTCGCGGGGCGCGCCCCGATTCCGTGCGCTCCGGAGGGCACGGCACCACCTCGATTTGAGCAGCACCCGCGGATCGATCTCATCGCCCGGCGTGGAGCCGGGGCGACTTCGAGAGCTGACATCGCTCCTGCGGGAGGATGTCCCCGCCGCCTGGCGGGCGGCGGACGGCGTCGGCCTGGCCGTGGAACGCCGAACGCGTGCGCTCGAGCGTCTGGAGCGGGATCTCCTGCCGCGAACGGCCGGGGTGCACTCCCACCTCGTTGTCGGCATCGTCGGGCCCAACAACTCCGGGAAGTCCGCGCTCTTCAACGCGCTGGTGGCGGGTTCCGAGCCGGGCGCCGCAGCGGCTCCGCCTGAGCGAAGCCCCTCTCGACCGACGGGTGGGGCCACCCGGAGGCTCGTCGGAGCAGCCCACCCCACGCTCGTGCAGCGCCTCACCGATGAGCCGTCCCTGGAGAGCTTCGCGATGACCCGGGCCGAAGCCGGGCTCGATCCGACCGAGGATGCACCCGCGGGGCACGCCGACGAGCTCCTGCTCACGAGCGTGGAGAGCCTCCCGCCGTCACTGTTGCTCGTGGACACGCCGGATTTCGATAGCGTCTTCGTGAGGAACCGCGAGGTGACCGACGCGCTGCTCACGGTGTGCGACCTCGCCGTCGTCGTCGTGACCCGGCACACCTACCAGAACAACGACGTGGTTCAGTTCCTGCGCGCGTGGCTCGCGAGCGGGCGACCGTGGGTCCTCGTTTACAACGAGGCCCTGGACGAGGTCACGACCCTGGCGCACGGAGCGAAGATGGCGGCTGACATCGCCGCGGCCCCGGAGGCGGTCTTTCACGCTCCCTTCGACCCTGCGGTCGCAGAAGGGCGCACCGCGCTCGTGCCCACGGGCCTCCCCGGCGACGGGCAGTGGGGCGACGTGGAAGGCTCGCTGGCCTCGTGGCTCCGGGACCTCGGGTCTGCGGACGAGCTGAAGCGCCGCTCGCTGGCATCCTCGTTCGCTGCCCTGTGCGAGGACCTCGAGGAGCTTCGCCGCGTCGCCGCGTCCGAGCTCGCCGGCGTGGCCGAGCTGGAGCAGTCCCTGGAGCGCTTCGCTGCGCCACTCGGCGAGGCGGTGGCGAGGCAGGCGATGCCGATGGGGCCGTTCCTCGAGGCGTTCCGTGAGGTGCTGGACGAGCGTCCGACAGCGATCCAGCGAGAACTTCGCCGAGGCCTGCGCTGGACGGGCAACAAGATCGTGCAGGGAGCGCGATCCGTACGTGGTCTCGTCGGAGCTGGTGGCGCCGGGGACGCGCCGGTCCCGGTCGATGCAGGCCGGACCCTGCTGGACGCGGAGCGCCGACAGCTCCAGGTTCGCTGGGTGGAGAGTTTCGAGCCCGCGTTGAGCGAGCTTCGAGGCAAGCTGCGGCAGGGCGGCTTCGTTCCCTCGGTGGCGCTCGGGCTGAAGCCGCTGCTCCTCGGGCCTCCCGACCTGCACTCGGGTCTCGCGCGCGCGGCGGAGCGTCTCTCCCTGGAGCCGGAGCTGATGCGGGAGTACCGTTCCGCGTGCCGCGAACTGATCGGCGCTGAGCTGGACGCGGGTCGGTCGGAGTGGGCGCTCCAGCTCGCCGTGGACGGACTGCATCTCCTTCCGCTCGGGGTCGCGGGGGCGGTCATCGTCCAGACCGGCGGGCTCGGCGCGGATCTGGCGGTGGCAGGGGGCGGCGCGGTGAGCGCCGCGCTCGCCGAACGTCTGTCCCGGCTGCTGGGGACGGGGGTGGCGAGCTCCGCGCGAGAGCGCTGGGTCACCCTGCGTTCCTCGAGGATCGTGGCGGCCGCACTCGATGGATTGGGCGGAGAGGGGCTCGCCGGGCTCCGCACGCTCGCGGACGAGGCCTCCGCTTTCCTCGCTCGACTCGATGAGCTCCAGCGGGGACCGACCTCCCCCGCATCGACGGTTCCACGGCATGGCTGATTCGAAGATCGACGTGAGTGGCGGCGGGCGCGATGCGCTCGTCCGCCTCGACGAGCGACTGCGGCGAGATCTCGATGATCTCGGGGTTCTGCGGGCCGTGGCGAGCGAGAGCGCGCGCTTCACCGAGCTTCGCGTCGACCTGTCCCGGCAGCTCGACCGCGTGCAGGAGGCGGCCGTGGTCTGTCTCGTGGGATCCACCGGAGCGGGGAAGAGCGCGCTCCTGAACGCGCTCGTGGGCCGTCCGGTCGCGCAGGAGGGCGTCGATCGGCCCACCACGTCGGCTCCGGTGATCTACCGGCCAGCGGACGCGGACGTCAGCGACTTGGTGCGCGGTCTGCCGGGGGACGCGCCGCGGATCGTCAGCTACGACGCCTCGGACGCGGCGCCACTCGGGGCGTTCTGGCGTGGGCAGATCCTGATCGATGCGCCGGACGTGAACAGCGTCGAGACCGTGCACCGCGATCTCGTCGGAGAGCTCGCGCGGCGCTCGGACGTCCTCGTGGTCACTGCGCATCGTCAGTCGATCGCGGAGCTGAGCGCCGCGACCTTCGTCGACCTGTTCGCAGGTCGCCGGGGAATGATCTTCGTCCTCGGGCGCCGTGACGAGCTCACGGAGGCGTCGTGCAATGAGCTTCTCGGCCAGCTGCGCTCACTCGCCCGGGGCCGTTGGCAGGTAGGGGAGGTTCCCGTCCTCGCCATATCGGCGCGGGAGGGCCGGCTGGACCCGGATCGCGGAGGACTCCCGGAGTTCCGCGCGGTGCTCGGCGAGATCCTCTCCGAGGAGCGGCTCGGCGGCGTCCGGCGGCAGAACGCTGTCGGGAACGTCGCTTGCATCGCGAGCCTCGCTTCCCTGATCGCCGATCGCAGCTCCGGGGAGTTCGAGCTCTTCGAGGGCGGGCTGAAATCGGGCGCGAGCAACTGGGTCGGCGGCGTGGTCAAGGCGGTCGACGAGCGCCTCGATCTCCGGAAGGTGGACCTTCAGCGGATGCTCTGGGACGACGCCTCCAAGGTCTGGGACGGGCCAGGTGGTTACGCACTTCGTGTCGGGGGGCTCTCCGCCCTGGGCATGGGAGCCGGCGCGGCGGTCGCGCGTCGTAATCCACTTCTGGCCGCGGGGCTGGCCGCCGGGTCGCTCGCCGCGGACCGGGTGCGGGGCGCGGTGCGGGAGAGTCGATTCGAATCGACCTCGGGCCTGCTTCCCGGGCCCGGCGAGGTCGAGAGCATCGGACGGGACGCGTTCGGCGACGCGCGGCTGGCCGCGGAGGGGCTGTTCGTCGACACTGAGTACGCGGCGATGACGCCTGCGACCGGGGAGCTGGACGGTCACGCGGCCCGTGCGGTCGACGAGGCCTGGGATCGGCTGGTGAAGGTCGACCTGCCGAGGGTGGCGCGTCGCGGCGTGCCGCGCCTCCTCAGGTGGGCGATCGACCTACCTGTCTACGCGCTCGCCGCGTTCGTCCTGTACCGGGTGGTCTTCGGGTTCGCCCGAGACCGCTACGTGGGGCTCGATTTCATCGTCAGCTCGGTGATCATCGCTCTCGCCTGGCTCTTCATCGCCCGCCTCGCCGTTCGCGTGCGACTCGCGGCGAGGTCCAGCGCCTTGCTCACCGGCGTCCGAGGCGACGTGGAGCAGAGGATCGGGAGGGCTGCCGAGGCCGCCACGGCCGGGCGGATCGGGCGAGCGCGGAGGTTGCGTGAGCTCCTTCTCGCGGTGGCTGGCGCAGACCGACGCTGGCGTTCGCGGCTCTTCGGGGAACAATGACTCCATGATCTCCCCGCTCTGCACAGCACTCCTTCTCGCGCCCGCGCTCCTTCCGTCCACCTTCCAGGAGACCTCGCCGAAGGGGGCTGGAGAGGAAGGCGCGTTGCTCCTCGGGAACCGGGACCATCGATACCGCTGGGTGGAGGACTGGTTGAAGCTCCCGGAGGGGATGACGCTCGGCAACACCCACGGTTGCGTCTGCGTGGACAAGGCGGGCCGCGTGTACTTCAACACGGACCTGGAGCACTCGATCGTCGTGGTGGCGCCCGATGGCTCCGTCGAGCGCACCTTCGGAGCGGAATGGAAGGGCGGACTCCACGGCATGGCGATCGTCGAGGAGGACGGCGAGGAGTTCCTCTACGTAGCGCACACGGGCCGCCATTGCGCCGCCAAGCTCACGCTGGAGGGAGAGGTGGTCTGGACCCTTCCCTGGCCCGAGGCGTCGGGCAAGTACCAGAGCGAGGGGCAGTACCGCCCCACGGGGATCGCCGTCGCGCCCGACGGGACGATCTTCGTGGCCGACGGATACGGGCAGTCCTGGGTCCACCGTTACGGCAGCGACCGGTCGTATCTCGGCTCCTTCGGCGGGCCGGGATCGGAGCCCGGCAAGATGCGGACGCCGCACGGACTGGTGATGGAGACCGTGGGAGAGACTGCGTACCTCGTGGTCTGCGACCGGGAGAACCGTCGGCTTCAGCGCTTCGATCTCGAGGGAACTCTCGTCCGCGCCGAGGACGCCGTGCTGGAGCGTCCCTGCAACGCGGTGGCCTCCGCCGGGATCCTGGCCGTCGCGGAGCTCCGTGGCAGGGTGACGCTCCTGGGACTGGATGATCAGGGCCGCCGTCGCGTGCTCGCCCACCTCGCGGAGCAGCCGGACCCGGGGAAGAGGGCCCAGAACGGGGTCCCGGTCGAGGCCTGGCGCCCCGGCGAGTTCCTCTCGCCCCACGGCATCGGCGCCGACGCTCGGGGGAACCTCTACGTGCTCGACTGGAACCGCAACGGGCGCGTGAGCAAGCTCGAGCGTGTGTCGCCGCTCCCCGAGGAGCCGATGCCCGAGCGGTCCCGGTGAGCCGCTCCGGGGTGCCGCCCCGGCAGCGTGGCGGCCGCTGACCGCCAGTCTGGCAGGGCCTGGAGCCCCTCGGGGTGCCATGGAGGTGCCCCGGCGGGCTCCCGGAGTTGGCACAGATGTTGTTTCTGTCACTGGGCAGGCAGGAGAGACCGCTTCCGCACAACGATTATGAGCAGCAATTCGAAGATCATCGGCATCGACCTCGGAACCACCAACTCGGTGGTCGCAGTGATGGAGGGCGGTGAGCCGACCGTGATCACCAACCTCGAGGGGGCCAGGACGACCCCCTCGGTGGTCGCCTTCCAGAACGACGGGGCCCGGCTGGTGGGGGCTCCGGCGAAGCGTCAGGCCGTCACGAACCCGACGAAGACCGTCGCCTCGATCAAGCGCTTCATGGGCCGTCGGCACCACGAAGTGGGCGACGAGGAGAAGCAGGTGGCCTACTCCCTGACGGGCGCCGCCGACGACGTCGTGAAGGTCGACATCGACGGGCAGAGCTTCTCGGCCCCCGAGATCAGCGCCATGGTCCTGCAGTACCTCAAGGAGGCGGCGGAGCGGTACCTCGGCGAGACCGTCGACCGTGCGGTCATCACCGTCCCGGCGTACTTCAACGACAGCCAGCGGCAGGCCACCAAGGACGCGGGTGCCATCGCCGGGCTCACGGTCGAGCGGATCATCAACGAGCCCACCGCAGCCACGCTCGCGTACGGCACGGACAAGAACAAGGAGGGGCGCGTCGCGGTCTACGACCTCGGTGGCGGCACCTTCGACATCTCCATCCTCGACATCGGGGACGGCGTCTTCGAGGTGCTCGCCACCAACGGTGACACCCACCTCGGCGGTGACGACTTCGACGAGGCGCTCATCGCCTTCGTGGCCGAGAGCTTCAAGGCGTCCCAGGGCATCGACATCCGTCAGGATCCGATGGCCCTCCAGCGCCTGAAGGAGGCCTGCGAGAAGGCGAAGATCGAGCTCTCGAGCGGCACCTCGACCGACATCAACCTGCCGTTCATCACCGCCGACGCCTCGGGGCCGAAGCACCTCCAGCAGACCATCAGCCGGGCGAAGTTCGAATCCCTGATCGCCGACCTGGTCGAGCGTTCGATCGAGCCCTGCCGCAAGGCGCTCGCCGATGCCGGGTTGAAGCCGTCGGACATCGACGACGTCCTGCTCGTCGGTGGCTCCACCCGGGTCCCCATGGTGCAGGAGAAGGTCGAAGCCTTCTTCGAACGGGAGCCTAACAAGGGCGTCAACCCCGACGAGGTCGTGGCGCTCGGCGCGGCCATCCAGGGCGGCGTGCTCGGCGGAGATGTCTCGGGCGTCCAGCTCCTCGACGTCACGCCCCTGAGCCTCGGGATCGAGACCATGGGAGAGGTCATGACGGTGCTGGTCGAGCGCAACACGACCATCCCGACATCGAAGACCCAGGTCTTCTCGACGGCGGCCGACAACCAGCCTTCGGTCGACATCAAGGTCTTCCAGGGCGAGCGCAAGTTCACGAAGGACAACCGACTGCTCGGCAACTTCGTCCTGACCGACATCCCGGGCGCCCCGCGCGGCGTCCCGCAGATCGAGGTGGAATTCAAGGTCGACGCCAACGGCATCCTGGAGGTCCGCGCGACCGACAAGGGGACCGGCAAGGAGCAGTCGATCAAGATCGAGTCGTCCTCCGGCCTCTCCGACGAGGAGGTCGAGAACATGAAGCGTGACGCCGAGGCGCACGCCGCCGAGGACGAGAAGCGTCGCGAGATCGTGGACCTGCGGAACGAGCTCGAGCAGCTCGCCCATGGGACCAAGAAGCAGCTCGAGGACAACAAGGACAAGCTCTCCGAGGACGACGTCAAGGAGATCGAGGCCGCCATCGAGGAGCTCGAGGGCCAGCTCGGGTCCGAGGAGAAGGAATCTCTGGAGACGGCTCGGGACACCTTCGCGAAGAAGGCTCAGAAGCTCGGGGAGATCCTCTACGCCCAGGCCCAGGCGGAGCAGGGAGCGCCGGGCGCCGACCCCGGCGCCGCGGGCGCGGATGCCGGCGACAGCGACGAGCCGATCGACGCGGACTTCGAAGTGAAGAGCTGACGTCATCGGGAGCATCCCTCCCGACGTCGGCCGGGCGGAAGTGCCGCGCGGTCCGGGACTCCGGGCCGCGCGGGGCTTCCGTCCGCGCCCATCCTCACCCGGCGCGCCCGGGTTCAGCCCGCGCTCCGTCATGCGACAGCTCATCCTCGCGCTCACAGCGTTTGCCTTCATCGCGCTCGCTTTTCCCCAGGACGATGGCGACGGCGGCCTGTCGCCGGTCGAGGCCGCGCAGAGGGCACGTAGTGCGGATCCTGGTGACCCGGAGGCGCTCGAGGCCGTCGCCCGTGCCTTCGAGGAGGAGGGAGACGCCGATGGCCAGGTCGCCTACCTGTTGCTCGCCGCGGACGCGGTCGATCAGACGGAGTACGACGACGAGGCCGAGAAGGAGGAGAAGCTCGAGGCGCTCTTCGACGAGATCGAGGGTCTGGGCGCCGAGCTCAGGTCGATCAGGAAAGCGCGAGACAGCTACCTGAACGACCTGACGTGGGCTCTGCGTCTCTATGCGGGGAACCAGAGCAAGCAGAGGAACGCGCTCGCCGTGGGCGCGCGGATCCTGGACTACCGCCCGGACCATCCGCGTGCGAACCGCGAGCTGAGAGCCCTCCGGAAGGGGTTGGAGCGGGAGCTCCAGCCGGAGGCGCGTCGGTTGCTGGGGCAGAAGGACCTGAGGCGGCCGAGGAAGTTCCTGCTCGACTGGGCTCGAACCCACGACGGCTGGGCGGAGGCCGGGGACTTCGAGGGGGAGCGCTACGTCGTCAAGACCAACGCGGGGTACGACGTGGGTCAGGTCGCGGTGAAGAGCCTGGAGGCGATCGCCGAGTACTACGAGCGCTTCTACGGAGTCGACCGATCGCTCGTGAGCCGGCGCACGCCGGTCAACATCTGCCGGACCCACGAGGAGTTCAAGGAGATCGCCAACTACCCGCGAGCGGGCGATCCTGGCCTGCTCGCATTCATCCGCAAGATCCCGCGGGTGAACGGGGACGGGGAGGTCGAGCTGGAGTTCGAGGTCTTCGGGTACGACCCCCGGGCGTTCGGTCGACCGCTCGACGGCCTCTGGTCGACGCTCTGGCACGAGGCCAGTCACGAGTACATGGGGCTCGTGACCGAGGAGCGGGTGGCGCCGCTCTGGATCAACGAGGGTATGTCCAGTTACTTCGAGGGCGTCACGTTCTCCGAGAAGGGCGAGATCGGTGTCGGGCTTCCGGCGTTCGGGAGGCTCGGGCCGCTGATCCGGATGATCGAGCGGGGCGACCGGCCCCTTCGTGGAACGATCGAGGCGATCGGCAGCCTCTCGGCGGAGCAGTACTCCGTGGCCTGGGGGCTCGTCTACCACCTGACCCACGGCCGTGACGCCGAGGGCAAGCTTCTCCGCCCGAGTGCGCTCTCCAGAGCGATGAAGCTGCTTGGTGAGCAGATGGTCACCGGACCGGGCCTGTTCGAGGAGGTCGTGCTCGCGGACTCAGGCCAGACGCTCGACGAGTTCGAAGAGGAGTGGATCGCGGCCATGAGTGCTCTCTCGGAGTCTGAGGAGGACCCCGCCGCCCGCGCCACGGAGCTGGTGACGGCCGCGAAGGCGCGCGCCGCCGCGGAGGCGGCCGAGGACGCCGCGGGGCTCTACGAGCAGGCGCTCCTTCGGGACCCCGTCAGTCTCGACGCGCTTGCGGGCCTGGCGGAGCTTCACCGGGCACGGTGGAGGACGTCTCGCAAGAAGGACGATCGGGCGGCCGACGAGACGCTGCTCTGGGCGCGTCGGCTGCGGGACGTGGCGCTCACCCTCGATGAGGAGGAGATCGCCGCGGACGCCGATGCCCTTTGTCGGGAGGTGGACCGCGCGGGGTACAGGAAGATCGCCAAGGCCGAGGAGCGCTACCGGGATCGGATGGATCGCGTTCTCGAGAAGCTCCTCGAGGAGGGGCGGTCGCGCACCGCGGTCGCGCTGGCCGAGCTCTTCCTCGACGACGTGCTCGGCACCTCGGTCGCCATGGATCTCGCGGTCGGCCTTCGCGTGGACGAGATCATGACGCTCGAGCGGCCCGTCGAGATGTTCGACGGGGAGACGCTGGAGGGGATCAATGCTCGCAGAGGCGTCTTCACCGTCGAAGCGGGGGCGATCACCGGAACGGCGGGTCGTCCTCGACCGGCGGGCCTCTTCCTCGACCGACCGATCGCACCGACCTTCCGGTTCGAGGGGTTCGCCCGGCTCGGTGATCCGAACACCGTCCTGTCCATCGTCGCGAGCAGCCCCGAGGGGGGCGTCTTCAACGGCTTCGCCCTCCGTCCCTCTCGGGTGAAGGGCGCTGACAAGCCAATGCGGGAGTTCCGGCCCTTCGACGAGGCCCGCTCGGGACGGGTCCAGACGCTCACGCAGCGGGATCCGGGGGACGGTTTCGGCCCGCGCTACGACCTCGTGGGTCGCGCGCGGAAAGCTCCGGTGGAGCTGGAGGCTGGCCGCTGGTTCCACCTCGCGCTGACCCACGATTCGCCGGGCCTCCTCACCCTGCACCTCGACGGAGAGGAGGCCGGAGAGTTCGATTTCGCGCCCACGGCCACCTCGGCGACGGTGGGGCTGCTCCTGTACGGCGGCGAGGGGTCCTTCACGGATCTCGTCGTGTACGAGCTCGACCGACTCTGATCGGTCGAGGGGTCACTCCCCGAAGAGGTCGCCCTGTACGGCCGTGGCGGGCGGAGCGACACCGGGGGCCAGCGGCTCCACGCGTTCGCTCTCTCCCAGCTCCATGCCGAGGCGTCGACACCAGAGCGTGAAGACGTCCTCGACGGCCTGCCAGCGCGGACCGCTTCCCTCCATGCGGGAACCGAAGGCGCCCTGTGACGGCTGCGCCCGTCGGCACTGCTCCAGCTGCGCGAGGACGCGATCCGCTCGATCGGGGTAGGCCCCTCGAAGCCGCTCCTCGAAGACCGGCGCGACCTCCGACGGGAGCCTCAGGAGGATCATGAACGCGCGCGTGACGCCCACCTCCGCAGCGCGCCGGAGGATCTCGGGGATGGCGTGATCGCTGAGACCGGGGATCACCGGCGAGAGGGAGACCCCGGTCGGCACGCCGGCGTCGCGCAGGGCGGCGAGCGCCTCGAATCGCAGGCGAGGAGCGGGAGCCCACGGCTCGAGCGCGCGTGCGTCCGCTGCGCTCGCGAAGGGGATCGAGAGGAAGACCCGGGCGCCTGCGACGCGCGCGAGGCGGCCGAGGAGGTCCGCATCGCGGCGCACCAGCGCGCTCTTGGTGATCAGGCCCACGGGCTGGCGGAACTCCAGGCAGGCCTCCAGCATCCTTCTCGTCAGTCCGTAGCTCGCCTCGAGGGGTTGGTAGGGATCCGTGACGCCGCTCATCGCGAGCCAGTCCCGTCTGCCGGCGGGGCCCGTACGTCCGCGAGCGAGAGCTTCCCGGAGCAGCTCCTCCGCGTTGGCCTTGACGACGATCTTCGTATCGAAGTCCGTGCCAGCGCCGAACCCGAGGTGCTGATGACCGGGCCGCGCGTAGCAGTAGGCGCAGGCGTGCTGGCAGCCGCGATAGGCGTTCACCCCGAACTTGAAGGGGACGTCAGGCGAGTCGTTGCGCGTGATGATCGATCGCGCGCTCTCCTCGTGGACCTCGACCCGGGCCTCGGGAGGGGCGCCGAGCCACTCCACCTCGTAGCCGCCCCGGGCCGCGCGTGTCCACGGATTCGGCGGGTTGGAGACCGGTCGCGCCGCCATGGACTTCAGTGGGCGACGTGGTCCTCGAGTCGATAGCGCGCGAGGTCGAACCTCGAACCCTCGCCGCTCCAGATGACGGACCCCGTGTGGACCCTGTGTCGGCAGGAACGCCGATCCTCGTCCCACAGCCGCAGCGCCGTGGAGACGCTCGGGAAGGCGAGCTCGCTCCACGGAATTCGCTCGGGCGCAACGAGCTCCACCTCGGTGGACTCCGGCGTCGGCGCGAAGTGATCTCCGACCAGCTCCGCGCGGAAGACCGTGTAGACCTGACCGATGTGAGGGATGTCGAGGACCGCGTGGAGGCCAAGCATGCGGGTGCGCGCCTCGGTCTCCTCCAGGGTCTCGCGAGCGGCGCCGTCGAAGGAGCTCTCGCCCGTCTCCAGGTATCCCGCGGGGAAGGTCCACCGTCCTCGGGCGGGCTCGATGTCGCGACGCGCGAGAAGCAGGTTGCCGTCCTTCTCCACGATGCAGCCCACGACCACCTTCGGGTTCACGTAGTGGATGTTGGCGCAGACGGTGCAGACGGCGCGCGTCCGGTGGTCGTCCTCCGGGATGCGCTCTTCACAGGGCGCACCGCAGTCGGGACAGTGGCGGTGAGTGAGGGTCATACGCGCAGGAAGATCCGGCGGCGGTACAGGGCGGCGAGCAGCAGCCAGAGGACGCTGAGTCCAGCCAGCGGTAGAAGGGCTTCGTGGAGCTTGCCGTAGCCGATGCCCTTGGAGAGGAGCACCTCGGCGACGCTCTGCCAGGAGATGAAGGCGTTCATCATGTAGGCGAGAATCGCGTTCGCGCCGATGACCATGAACACCATCGCGAGCCGGTCCATTCGCAGCACGTCGAAGGTCCAGTGGAAGAGCGCGAGCAGGAGGAAGCTCCAGCCCCCTGCCCAGAGGACGAAGCTGGCCGTCCAGAGGTTCTTGTTGATGGGCAGGCCCAGTGCGTCGAGCAGCCAGCCGAGGACGAGGCATTGGCCGCCCATCGCCACGAGCCCGCCGATGCGGCGTCCAGGGGCCCGACCTGGATCGCTGAGCCAGGTGCCCGCGAGGGCGCCCAGCAGGGCTGTCGTGGCGGCGGAGAGGACGCCGAAGAGCCCCTCCGGATCGCGTACTTCCTCGTGGAGCCGACCCGGCACGAGCTGCCGGTCGATCCACCCTCCGATGGTCTCGCCGGGGGCCAGGCTAGGACCGTCGAGGCCGAGGCCAGGGGCGGTGATCAATACGAGCGCGAGCCCATGGCCAGCGGCGAGCGCCACTCCGGCCACGGCCACAGCCCGCCTGGGCAGGTGGATCCAGAGCAGCGCCGCCACCATCCAGGCGAGGCCGATCCTCCCGAGGACGCTCGCGTAGCGGGCGCGCTCGAAGTCCAGCGCGAGGAGCCCGTTGTAGACCGCCCCGAGGAGGACCAGCACCGCTCCTCGCCGCACCGCGTGTCGGGTCAAGGCCGCCTTGGTGGCCCCCGCCGCCATGCGCTTCTCCATCGAGAGCGGCATGGAGGCGCCCGCGAGGAAGAGGAACAGCGGGAAGATGAGGTCGTACAGCGTGAAGCCGTTCCACTCAGGATGATGGAACTGGCGATCCAGGGCCGCCATGGCGGGCTCGGACGCGAAGAGCCCGGCGAGGCCGAGGATCACCTCCCGTCCACCCAGGATCAGTGACATGTCGAGGCCGCGGAGGGCGTCGATCGAGCGCAAACGAGCGGGCTCGGGACGCGCTGCGTTTTCTTGGAGGGTGTCCGTCATGGCGGCGGGCTCAGCGTCCGGCGTTCGTGCCTGCGGAGGCTTCGTAGCTGCGAGTCGGGAGTTCGGGGAGCCGCGCGAGGCTCGCGAAGAACGCCGCTGCCCTCGCCGCGGCGTCCGGCGGGGAGGCGTCGAGGATCCAGTACTCCTCGAGGTCGCCCCGGCCGATGTAGCCGAGCATCGTTCCCTGGCTCACGTGCTGCGCGACCGCGACGCTGGCCACGGCTTTGAGCGTCAGCCGATCCCGATGGCCGAAGCCGCGGGTCCGGTCGACGAGGAAGGGCGACTCTCCGGGCCGGAGCCTCGCGAGGAGGCTGTCCTCGAGCACGTCGGGCGGAACTCCGACGCCCTCGGAGTCCTCCGCCTCGACCTGGCAACAGACGAGAACGGGGCGTTCTTCATGGGGGCGGCGCGCCGCGGCCTCCACCGCGAGGAGCGCGGCAGCCTGGTGGTGTCCGTGGGTCGTCGCCGTGGGGGAGATCGTGATGACGAGCTCGTATCCCTCGCTCTCGAGGAGCGCGTCGAGATGGCGTCGGACGCCGGAGAGGTCCCAGACGCCCGCGTCGGGGGCGAGAACCTCCATGCGGTCCTGACTGTACCGATGGTCGGGCTGGCCCAGGCGGATGAGCCTGCGGGCGCCCAGGAAGGTCAGGCCGCGCATCTGCTCCGACCGCCGGATCGCCGGGAGGGCCGCGCGGCCCACCTCTTCGCGGGTGAGCTCGATCCCGGTCATCGCCTCCGCGAAGCTCGCGTACTTGAAGCCCCCCTGGCCGTCGGTGATGGTGACCACGTCGACCGCACCTCCTGCGCAGGCTCCGTGGAGGTAGGTGAGACCGGCGGCGATCAACTCGTCGTCGGGGTGGGCGACCACGATCAGGACGCGCGGGAGGCCCTCGTCTATGGCTCCGTACCCTCCGCGGTCGAGATCGATGGTCTCGACGGCGCCGCTGGCGGGAGGATGGCCAGCGCAGGCGCCGAGGACGGCGGCCAGGAGGCACGGGATGACGCGCCGGAGAAGGGCGCGCGTCGCAGGGGGGCCGTGGGGCATGGCCACAACTTACTCCATGCCATGGGTCTCATCGTCACCGAGGGGCGCGGCGAGGCGGAGAGGTGTCGTCGCGTACGATTCGGGGTGATGCTGAACCTCATTCTCTTCGCCGGGCTGGTCGCCCAGTCGGCGTCCGCTCCGCAGGCGGCGGATCCCGTCGATCCACCGACCGTCCGGATCCTGTGCCTCGGGGACGACTGGGCCGCTGCGCGCCGCGGCGGGCCCGATCCCTGGCCGTCGCGCCTGGAAGCGATTCTCGCCGGGCGGGTAGGGGCGGGCGTGCGCTTCGAGGTGGAGAACGCGGCGCGGAGCGGTGACACCACGGTCGAAGCGCTGCGCCGCTTGAATCGTGACGTGCTGACGCGTGACCCGGACATCGTCGTTCTGCAGCCGGGGTTCGCGGACTCGGCCATCGATCTGCCTGGAGGTGAGGACTTCCCCGCGGTGGCGCCCGGCGCGTTCCGCTCCAACGTGGCCGATCTGGTCACCGCTTCCCGGAGCCTGGGGGCCGAGGTGGTCCTCGTTCAGCACGGTGTGCGCGTGTGGACCGAGGGGTCGCGGGCCTCCCATGGTGACGTGCCCTTCGATCCGGACGACCCCCTCGGGCTGGATCGTATCGGAGGCGCTTACGCTGGCATCGTCGCCGGGGTGGCCGAGCGGTCGAAGGCCGTGCTCGTTCCCGTACACGACTCGGACCGGCTCCGTGGCGCTGATGCGCTGGTCGGAGAGCGAGACGAGTCCGGTCGGCTGCCGTCGGCAGTCGCCCACCGTCGCATGGCGGAGCGGATCGCCGAGGCCATCCATGCAACGGGCATCTCCGATCGCGCGCGCGCTCTGTCGGCCCACGACGCGCCTTCTCGCGGCTGGACCCTGCCGGAGGTGGACCTGGCTGCCGACCGCAACCGCGTGATCGTCGTCGATCGCGAGCCCGGCCAGTACCTCGGCCATCCGTCCACGGTCGTCGCGGACGGCGGCTCGATCCTCTGCGTCTACCCGAAGGGTCATGGTCGGGGCGCGCTCGTCATGAAGCGCAGCTCCGATGGGGGGCGGACCTGGAGCGATCGATTGGAGGTCCCCCGGAACTGGTCGACCTCGAAGGAGACGCCCACCCTCTACCGCGTCCCGGTTCCCGGCGAGGCGCGAGACCATCTCGTGATGTGGTCCGGGCTCTTCCCGGCGCGCAGGGCGCTCTCCGCGGACGGCGGCGCGACCTGGGGGGGGCTGGAGTTGCCCGGGCCGGGGGCTCCATGGGGTGGGATCGTCGTCATGGGCGATCAGCTCGCACTCGACGGCGCCCGGACCCTCGCCTGGTTCCACGACGACGGGCGCTTCCTGCGCGAGCGCCGCGGGCCCGGCGGCTTCGGCGTCTTCCAGGTCGCCACGGAGGACGGCGGTGTCACGTGGTCGCAGCCGCGGGAGATCGTGCGCTGGCCGCACGGTCACCTGTGCGAGCCGGGCCTCGCCCGGGACGGTGAGTCGATCCTTCTTCTCCTGCGCGAGAACAGCAGGCGACGGAACAGCCAGTTCGTCGTCTCGGACGACGGCGGCGCGACCTGGTCCGGGCCCCGGCCGCTGGCGGGAGCGCTGACAGGGGATCGGCACCAGGTGCTGCGGCTCCCGGACGGGCGGCTGTTCGTCAGCTTCAGGGACATGGGGCTGGCGAGCCCGCGCCGGGGGGACTGGGTGGCGTGGGTCGGATCGGTCGAGGACCTGCGGGCGGGCCGGCAGGGCGACCTTCGCCTGAGGCTGATGGAGAACCACCGCGGCACCGACTGTGCCTATCCGGCGCTCGAGTGGACGGAGGACGGGAAGATCCTCGCCGTCACATACGGCCACTGGACACCGGGGGAGCCACCGTGGATCGCCGCGCTGCGGCTGGATCCCGACGAGCTGAGGGCTCCATCGCGAGAGGGCGTCCGCGGAGGGAAGTGAGCGCTGGAGGCCGGGTGTCCGATGCACGCGGCCGGGCGCCCGGGCCCTCAACGGAGCCGCGGAGTCGTTCGTCGAGCCTGGCTGGCCTCACGAGCCACATCCCGCCAAGGCGTGTGGGAGGCCATGGAGCCCGGGTGGCACGGTGTTTGACCTTCGGGGCAGCAGTGCCGAGGGCCGGTGGTTGTCCTCGGAGCCCGGAGGACTAACCTCCTCCCTCCAGGAGCCTTGGTCCGCCCACGGCACGCCATCGCTACGCGGCTCCTCCGACCATCCCGCACCGGCGCTCCACTGCACTCCATGATCGAAGTTCAGGATCTCACCCGCCGCTTCGGCCCTCTGACTGCCGTCGACGATCTGAGCTTCTCCGTGGAGCGCGGAGAGGTCGTGGGCTTCCTCGGCCCCAACGGCGCCGGCAAGACGACCACGATGCGGATCCTGAGCGGGTACCTGCCCGCGACGAGCGCCAGCACCCTCGCGGTGGCGGGGCACGACGTGCTCCGGGACTCGATGGCCGTACGCAGGTCCATCGGCTATCTGCCGGAGTCCGTCCCGCTCTATCCCGAGCTCCGCGTCGACGAGATGATGCGCTTCCAGGGGAAGCTGCATCGGATGGAGCGCCGCGCGCTGCGATCGAGGATCGACGAGGTCCTCGAGCGGGTGGGCGTCCTCGATCGATCGAAGCAGCTCGTGGGGACGCTCTCTCGGGGACTGAAGCAGCGCGTCGGCCTGGCCGTGGCGCTCCTGCCGGACCCCGAGGTCCTGATCCTGGACGAGCCAACGAGCGGCCTCGACCCGATCCAGCGCCGCGAGGTGCGCCGGCTGGTCGCCGAGCTCTCCGACCAGCACACGGTGCTGCTCAGCTCCCACATCCTGGCGGAGATCGAGACGATGGCGCCGCGGGTCGTCATCGTCCATGAAGGGCGCAAGGTGGCCGACGGAGACCAGGCGTCGATCATCGAGTCGCTCAGCGATGGCGGCGCCGGACACGTCCTGCTGGAGGCCGCGGCCCCTGCGGAGGCGGGGCAGATGTCGGAACTGCTCCAGTCCCTCCCTGGCGTCGAACGGGTCGACGTCGGCGAGCGGCTCGGCATCCATCACAGCTTCGCGGTCTTCGGAGAGGGAGACCTCCGGGAGGACGTGGGGGCGCTCGCGATGACCCAGGGGTGGGCCCTGCGTGAACTGAGCTGGAAGCGTCCCTCGCTGGAGGAGCTCTTCACCCGGCTCGTGATCGGGACCCTCGACGCGGAGGAGCCGCAGCGTGTCGTGGCCGCGCCCGAGTCCCCCGCGGAGTCGGCCCCGGCGATGGAGCTCCCCATGGCCGGGGGGGAACTGCCGCTCGGCACGCCGGGAACCGCGGCCCAGAAGACGATCTACAGCCTCAATCCCTTCGATCGCGGGGCGAGTCGCGACCTCTCCAAGCCGGTCTCGATCGACGCGCCGGCGCCGCCGCCCGAGGACGGGGGGGAGGCAGGCGGATGAGCGGCGCCGCTGTCGTCTTCCAGCGCGAGTTCGCCGGCCTGTTCCGCGCGCCCTTCACCTGGGTCGTACTCCTCGTGGTGCTGCTCCTGAACGGGCTGCTGTTCAACGGTTACCTGACGGCGTCGGGGAACGTGAGCGGGGCGCTCGATGGCGCGATGACGGGGTTCAGCTTCTGGGTCTGGATGGTGTTTCTTCCAGCACTCCTCGCCATGCGTCTCGTCGCCGAGGAGTCGCGGACCGGGACCCTCGAGTACCTGTTGACCGCGCCCGTGAGCGACCTCGCCGTGGTGATCGGCAAGTGGCTCGCCGCGACCGCCTTCCTCGCCGTGGTCGGAGCGTCTTCGCTCTCCTACGCCGGGATGATCGACGCGGTTGGCGGACGACCGGATTGGCCGTCCGTCATGGGGACCTGGATCGGGACGATTCTCGTGTCCGCGCTCTTCGTCTCGATCGGGATGCTCGCGTCGACGTTCACCTCGACGCCGCTGCTCGCCGCGTTCCTCAGCATGGTCGCCTGCGTGTCCTGGCTTCTCGTCCCGCTCCTCGCGGAGCAGGCCCTGGGTTACGTCCTTCCCTTCCTCGGGGAGACCGCGGAGGCGCGCGCGTCGATCCTGGCGGCGATCCGGGGCATCACGGCCAACATGGATGCCTTCGGGCACTTCCAGCGCTCCTTCCGGATCGGCCTGTTCGATTCCTCGGAGGTGATCTTCTTCCTGACCTGGACGGCGCTCTTCCTCTTCCTCACGGCGCGATCCCTGGAAGCGAGGCGGTGGCGCGGATGAGCGAGGGGAAGGGAGCCCGATCTGGCCGGGTGAGCCGACTCTCCAGGGTGGGTACGGGGTTCCATGTCGCTGTCACCGTCGTGCTTGCCGTTGCCGCGGTGCTGCTCGTGAACTGGCTGGCCGCGCGGCCAGGTGTGCGTCAGCGCTTCGATCTGACCAGCACCTCCGAGAACACGCTCTCGACCGCGACTCTCGGACTCCTCGAGAGACTGGACCGCGACGTGCTGGTCGAGGTCCTCTACCGACAGGAGAGAGGGAGCAAGGTCGTGCTCGAGGCCGACGTGATGCAGCGGACGATGCGGCTGTTGCAGCTCGTTCAGAACCAATCCGGAGGGCGCGTGACGGTTGAGGTCGTCGACGTCAACGACGGGCAGGCCTGGGCGCAGCGGGCGCTGGAGCTCCGCGTTCAAGGCTTCGGGAACGGGCTGGTCGTCTCGAGCGGCGGGCGCCGTGTCGTGCTCGATCTGGACGGGGACCTCGCCCAGTTCCGCGAGGGCCGCAACGCCGTGGAGGGCTACGTTCCGCCATCGGTCGTCGCCTTCACCGCCGAGGAATCCATCGTCGAGGGCATCCTCGACGTGACGCGTGGAGACGTGTTGCGCGTCTACTTCACCAGCGGCAGCGGCGAACCCGATCTCGCACAGGCCGACGCCGAGTCCCCGGAGGGGTACGGCCAGTTCGCGGACGGGCTTCTCCGCGAGGGCTTCGAGCTGGCTCCATGGAGCGTCCTGGAGTCGGACGAGGTCCCCTCGGACTGCCAGGTCCTCGTGGTCCTCGCACCCGATGCGGCATGGCCCGATCGCCAGTACGACGCCGTCCTCGACTATGCGGAGCGGGGGGGCCGGCTCGTGATCGTGCCGGCTCCTGCGGCGTCCGCGCTGCGGAGGAGCGACGTTCCCGACCTCTTGGAACATTTCGGTCTCGAGGTGTCGGAAGGGCGCGTTGCCGGTCTTTGCGTCGACCCGCGGACCGGACAGATGCTGGACGGGATTCCGCAGTGCGAGGTCGTCGACGTGCTCCCGCAGTCTCTCTCGACCCACCCGATCGTCGCGCCCTTCCGCGAGGCGGGTCGCAATCTGCGGTTCTACCAGGCTCATCGCCTCGGGGTGCGGACCCAGCCCAGGCAAGGGGTGGCGCAGAATCTGATCACGACCACGCGGAACGATCTGTGGGTCGACGCGCCCGTTGGCCCCGATCTGGTCGGGGACCTGCGTTACGACGGCGCGGTGGACGGCGCAACGGGGCGAATCCCGATCGCCGCCACGCTCCAGCGGCCTCCGCTCGAGGGCGGCGGCGAGTCGGCCGGGCTGGAGGCGATCGACGAGGTTCGCGTGGTCGGGTTCGGCTCGCTCTACTCCTTCACGAACGCCGCGCTCCAGGGGGCGACCGTGCTTCCCGCTTCCATGAACTGGGTGGCCGATCGGGAACACCGGATCGCGGTGCCTCCCAGAGACCCCGATCTCCGCCTGATGCCACGGGACGATCCCTCGGCGATGGTTCGCGTGACGCGCTTCGCGCTATTCCAGCTGCCTGGCGCGGTCGCCTTGCTCGGGCTCCTCGTCTGGTTCCAGCGAACCCGCGGGAGTCGGAGGCGCGCGGTGGCGTCGAAGAAGCACTCATCGGCATGAACCGACTCACCCCCCTGCTCCTCCTGATCGTCGTCGTGGGCCTCGGCTACCTCGCGCTCCAGCAGTCGCGCAAGGAGGCCGTGGACGCGAAGGCCCTCGAGGTGGAGCGGCTCTTCGGCGGTGTGGAGGAGAGCCGGCTGACGTCCATCCGCCTCGAGTACATCAAGGGCTCGCGGCATGTCCGGATGGAGCGAGACGCCGGGAGGTGGTTCCTCACCGATCCGATGGCCTGGCCCGTGGATCGCGGTGTCCTGGACAAGTTCCTCGGCGTCATCGCCCGCAACGGGGCGGATCCGGTGTCGGATGCGCTCGCCGAGCAGGCGGCCGGATCGTTCTCGCCGCCCCTCGGGTTCATCGAGACCACCGAGAGACTCGACGATGGATCGGATCGCAAAGTGCGGGTCGAGGTAGGGCAGCTCGACATCGATGGGATGCGCATCTTCGTCCGGCGGGACGGCCGGGTCTTCCGGACGATCCGCAACATCGAGAACCTCTTCGACTTCATCGTCGCGGACTACCGGTCGAAGCGGCTCTTCGGCCTCCAGCGCGGGAGCGTCGCGCGAGTCGAGAGGGTTGGCGGTTGGGACCACGGAGGTGAGTACCAGGATCTCGAGATGTCCGCCCAGGGGACTGGAGCTCGCTGGGAGATCTCCTCCCCTGTTCGCTGCGCGGGGGATCCGGTCGTTTTCACCGCCTGGACCTCGTACCTCTCCGGGATGAGGGCGAGGAGGTTCGCGAGCGACGCGCCTGAACCCGACCTGGCCCGGTTCGGCCTCGACCAGCCCTGGGTGACGCTGCGCGTCACCAACCTCAGGGGCCTGACGCAAGCGCTCCACGTGGCGGCGGAGGGCGGCAAGGTCTACGCCCGTCGCGACGAGCAACCGACCATCTTCGAGCTGGACGACGAGACGGTACCGTTCGTGTGCGAGTCCCTGGAGAACTTCATCGAGCTGCGGTTCATGCGCCTCGCCCGGAGCCAGATCGCTGCCGTGAGGATCCAGGGGAGGGCCGGCGATCTGCGCTTGATGCCCGGCGGGAGTGGTTGGTCGATCGCCTCCGCGCTGGAAGACGGTGAGTGGGGACCCGCGTACGAAGTGGACCCGCTCGCCATCAAGGATCTGCTCGCTGCGGCTGAGGAGGCCGAGGTCACGCGGACCTTCATCGATCTCGACGCAGAGGCGTTCTTCCCCGAGGACGGTGACGAGACCCTCTTCTGGGTCGAAGGTCTTGGGGGGGAACGCTACGGCGGGCGATTCGGCGCGGAGCGAGCGCTCGCCGATGGCACGGAGGTGACCCCCTTCCTGCGGTTCCAGTCCGGCCTCGGCCAGGCGTTCCCGACCGACTTCGGTGCGCTCCTCGACCGGCCGTTGGAGGCCTATCTCGCGAGGTCGCTCTGGTCGCAGACGAACACCTGGCTGCGTTCGCTCACCATCGAAGGGGGCGGCCGTTCGGCGCGGTTCGAGCGGGGAGACTCCTTCGACTGGAGGGTCGCCGTCACCGAGGAGCCCGCGCGGACCCTCGACCCGGTCCTCGAGCAACTTCTCTTCCTCAAGGCGGAGGAGCACCTGGCGCCTGGCGGGCCGATCCTCGACCTGGAGAAGCCGGTCCTGGTGACCTTCACGGACGCCGAGCGGCGGGACCACGTCGCGCGGATCGGCCGTCGGGGAGACGAGGTCCTCGTGGAGGTCGGGGAGCTCAGGGCGAGGTTGCGCCCTGCGTCGCTGCACGCCGCCTTGCTGGAGATCCTCTCCCGCTCCTGAGGCCTCTGGGGGGCCTTCCGCGAGGCCGCTCCATTCCCTACCATCCCCCTAACATGCAGGGGGAGAGCGAACAGCAGGGTCCCGGCGGCGCCGGGGCGATGGGCGCGCGCACGGGCGGTGCGCGTCGTAGCAGGAGCCGGCTCGGGCCGGAGGGCATCGCGGAGCGGCTGCGCTCGACCCAGCCCTGGAAGGGGCGCGTGGTGCACTGGCGAACGGCCGCGGCGCGCCCCGGCCGCACCAGATCGTGGCCCGACGGCCTCGATCCGCGCCTCGTGGACGTGCTGCAGCGTAGGGGCGTGGCGGAGCCCTACGCTCACCAAGCGGAGGCCATCGAGCGCGCCCTCGCAGGGGAGGACGTCCTGGTCGCGACCCCGACGGCGAGCGGGAAGACCGTCTGCTACACGGCGCCCGTCCTCCAGTCATTGCTGGAATCGGAGGGCTCCGCGCGATCGCTCTTCCTGTACCCGACGAAGGCCCTGAGTCAGGACCAGACGGTCGGGCTCACCGCTCTCGTTGAGGAGCTGGTCGAGCACCACGGGGAGAGCACGGGCGCGCGGGATTGGCATGCATTCACCTACGACGGCGACACGCCCCCGAGCGTCAGGCGAACCCTTCGTGACCGAGGTCACATGGTTCTGACGAACCCCTACATGCTGCATCAGGGGATCCTCCCGAACCACGCCAAGTGGGCCGAGCTGTTCCGGGAGCTCCGGTACATCGTCGTGGACGAGGTCCACACGCTCTCCGGGGTCTTCGGGTCCAGCGTGGCGAACGTGCTCCGCCGTCTGGTGCGTATCGCGCGGCACTACGGCGCCGATCCGCGCTTCCTGGCGTCATCGGCCACGGTGGCGGATCCGGCCGCCCATGCGGCGCGCCTGTTCGGCCGTGATGTATCCATCGTCGACGAGGACGCCTCTCCTTCGGGGAAGAGGATCTTCGGCGTCGTCGAGCCCCCGGTCGTGAATCCGGTGGCAGGGCTGCGGGCCAACGCGCTCGAGCTGGCCCGCGATCTGGCGCAGGAGGTCGTCGGCCCCGGCCACCAGACGATCTTCTTCTGCGGGCGGAGGACAGCGGTCGAGGTGCTCACCCGGTACCTGAAGGAGTCGGCGTCTCGCCTGGGCCTCAAGCCGAGCGAGATCCGCGGTTATCGCGGCGGTTACCTGCCGGACATGCGCAGGGAGATCGAGGCGGGCCTCAAGTGCGGCGAGGTGAAGGTGGTCGTCTCGACGAACGCGCTGGAGCTGGGCGTGGACATCGGGGCCCTCGATGTCGCCGTGCTGGTCGGCTATCCGGGCAGTCAAGCAAGCTTCTGGCAGCGCGCGGGGCGCGTGGGCCGCCGGGGCCGGGCTAGCCTGGTGCTGCAGATCGCGAGGAGTGAGCCGGTGGACCAGTTCCTCGTTCATCACCCGGAGTACCTCTTCGAGGCTCCCAGGGAGAAGCTGGGCGTGGATCCCGACAACCTGGTGCTCCTGTCGGAGCACGTGAAGTGTGCGGCGTTCGAGCTTCCCTTCCACGGTGAGGAGGCGGCAACGGGCGAGGTCGTCCTGCGGGGCGAGGCGGAGTTCGCCGAGGCGCCTCACGTCCCCGAGATCCTGGATTACCTCGCGGAGGAGTCCGGGTTCCTCCACCGGCGAGACCACGCGTGGTACTGGATGGCGGACGCCTACCCCGCGCAGGACGTGTCCCTGGCCGGCGGCGATATCGACAACGTTCTGATCCTCGAACAGGACACGGAGCGAGCCATCGGGGAGACCGACAGGGAATCGTCGATCACGACGGTCCACGAGGGCGCGATCTACCAGGTGCAGGGAGTGACCTGGCGGGTGGAGCGTTTCGACTACAAGAACCGTCGCGCCTACGTCACGGAGGTCGAGTCGGACTACTACACGGACGCGCAGACCGACACCGAGGTGCGCGTCCTCAGGCTGGAGGAGCGAGTCGGGCGGGATCTCGCGCCGCTGGACGCCGCGCCGTCCGCGCCGGACTACGACGCCTGGCGTGGGGAGGTCCACGTCACGACCGTGGCGACGATCTTCAAGAAGATCCGCTTCTACACCAGAGAGAACGTCGGAGCCGGGGACATCCACCTGCCTCCGGAGGAGCTCGACACGGAGTCATTCGTGTTGACGCTCTCCGAGGAGGCCGCCGACGAAGTGGGGTTGGAGGGCGGCGATCGGGGATCGGCGTGGCGCGCCGTGGGGGAGCTTCTTCGTCGAGTCGCGCCGCTCTTCGTGCGCTGCCAGCCTTCGGACCTCGGGCTGTCGAGCCAGGTGAAGTCGCCGCACTTCGGGTGCCCGACCATCTTCCTCTACGACCGTGTGCAGGGCGGCGTCGGGCTCTCCGAGCTTCTGTTCGAGGCTCATCGGGATCTGTTCGGCGCTGCGCTGGACGTGGTCTCGCGCTGCTCCTGCGAGATCGGGTGTCCGGCCTGCGTCGGTCCCGTGGCGGAGGTCGGACCGGACGGAAAGGCCGTGGCGATGAAGCTGCTGCTCCATTTCGCCGGCGGCGCGATGCCCGTCGAGCGGAACCCCGAGGAGGGGCTGGCGGATGCCGATGCGGTCGGCTGGGTCTCTCAGGAGGACAGCTACGCCCAGGCTCCTCGGGGGGCCGCGACGGAGGGGCTCTGACCTCACCGCTCAATGGGTTCGGGCCAGGAGTCACCGCGCGGGAAGCTGGCGCGACTACGCCGAGAGGGAGCTGGAGCCTCGGCGGACCCGCCCAAGGCGGCGCGCCGCAGCGTCCCTGCGTGGCTCACGGGGCACCTCGATCGGCGCGCGGCGTCGCGATCCGCACCGCCCTTGGATGGTCCCGCTGCCTCCTCGGATCATGGCTGGCTGCGCACCTGCGGTGATCCGGCGGGGCTCTCCGTCGAATCGAGCCGCCTCGGCCCTTACACCGTCCGGCGGGAGGAGGTGGCGGCGGCCGGACTCGCTCACGGTGCCTTCCACCTCGCGGAGGTGGACCATGTCGACCCGCGCTCGATCGCTCGACTCGCGCGCGATCCCGGACTGAGCTCGATCGATCTTCGTCGCGCCGTGTTCCTCGACACGGAGACGACGGGCCTCTCGGGCGGCGCCGGTGTCTTCGTCTACATGGTCGGCCTCGGGTGGTTCGAGGGGGATCGATACGTCTCCTGGCAGGGCTTCCTGAGGAGCCCCGGGGAGGAGGCGGCGATGCTCCAGGCCGTCGCCGACATCGTCGGGGCGTCGGACCACCTCGTCTCCTTCTTCGGGAAGTCCTTCGATCGTCATCGGCTCGAGGACAAGATGCGGATCGTCGGGGTGGAGCCACCGTTCGACGGCCGCCCGCACCTCGATCTTTACCACCCGATGCGGAGGCTGACGCGTGGCGCGCTGAAGGACGGGAGGCTGCAGACGATGGAGCGTGAGCTCCTGGGATTCCAGCGCGCTCGCGACCTCCCCGGGAGCCTCGCACCGGCGGCGTGGTTCGACTATCTCGCGGACCGCCCGCATCTTCTCGAAGGCGTCTTCGAGCACAACCGCGAGGACGTCTTGACCCTGACGGTACTCGCGGCCTACCTGGGTCGGGCGGAGGTGGAGCGTCGGGCAGATGGCGAGGCGCTCCCTGGTCCGTCGGCTCAGCGCGCTCGCGCGCTCATGGAGACATCGAGCTCGCGGGAGGAGGAGCTCGGCTGGGCCGAGGCGGCGCTCGCTCGGGGGATCGACGGGGAGGACCGTCGCCGGGCGCTCGTGGTGCGAGCGCATCTTCTGAGGCGCCTCGGGCGAGTGGAGCAGGCGAGGGCGGCCTATCGAGAAGCCCTCGAGGACACGTCGGACGACCTCGCCGCCGTGGAGCTGTTCGTCGGCGCGTCCATGCTCCTGGAGCGCTCGCTCGGGGATCCGGTGAACTCCCTGGCGATGGCCGAGCGCGCGCATCGGCTCGCCGCAGAGCTGAGCCGTCCGCGGTCCGCGCTCGCCGAGATCGAGCGTCGGGTCGACAGGCTCTCCCGCGCGAGCAAGGGCTGATTCAGGAGGTCGACGACCAGAAGCGCCTGAGGCCCTCGGGGAGGGCCTCCAGCTCCTGTTCGAAGACGCGGGCTGCGAGGGTTTCCGCGGAGTCGTCGCGCTCGACCGGGCACCAGCGCTGCACGAGGATGGGGCCGTTGTCGTAGATCTCGTCCACGAGATGGACGGTGCAGCCCGAGACCTGGCAGCCGCGCGAGAGCACAGCGCTGTGGACCCGTTGGCCGTAGAAGCCCTTCCCTCCGAACGCTGGGAGCAGTGACGGGTGGATGTTGATCACCCGCCCGCGATAGTCCTCGGGGATCCAGAGCTTCTTCAAGAAGCCTGCCAGGACCACGGTGTCCGCGCCGGCCTTTCTGATGTCCTCGAAGATGCGGTCACCGTACGCCCGGTCATCCTCGGCCCCGGCCTTCTCCCGGACCACAGCGGGGACGCCTGCATCCGCGGCGCGCTTCAGGGCGAGGACTCCGGGCCGGCTGGAGACGCAAATGGACACGGCTCCGTCCAGGGCGCCATCCACTGCGAGGCGGCAGAGGTTCTCCAGGTGGCGTCCCGTGCCTGAAACGAGGACGGCGATCTTGTGAGACGGACGGGAGCTCATCGGGTGTCGAGCCGGTGCAGCTCACGAGCGAGCCCGTGGAGGAGGCGGTCGAGGGATGGGGCCTGCGCGGCGGTGGCAGCCACGAGGGTCGCCAGATCCCGCTGAGCGTCGAGGGTGTCCGTCATCGCGCAGACTGCGAGCGTCGGAATGCCTGCATGGGCAGCCGCGACGAGCGGCGCTGCGATGTCCTGGACCGAGAGGGTCGCTCCCGAAGCGCGCTGCCACCGGAGTTCGGCCGGAGTCGCCACGGACGGGCCGTGTACGCACGCCGCGACGGCTCCGACGAGCTGGTCCCCGGCGGTCTCTGCGAGCTCGAGCGCGAGCGCGGCGAGGCGCTCGTCGTGGACGCGCGTCTGGTCCGGGAAGAGCGGGCCGAGTCGACTCTCGCCCAGCCCCTCGAGAGGCGTGGAGCCCGAGAGGTTGATGTGGTCAGTGAGATGGGCGAGGCCGCCCGCGTCGCCCTGGAGGACTGTGCCTGCGGACGAGTGAATCAGCGCATCCGCGCCACAGGCTGCAGCCCACCAGACGGGGAAGGCGCGCGCCCAGGCGGAGCTTCCCGAGTCGCGCGTCGGCGCCGGCGCGTCCTCGATGCACCAGATCACGGAGCCGTTCACACGGGCCGCGAAGAGGTCGAGCCCGCTCCAGCAGCCGGGGACTCCCTCGATGGCCTTTAGGGAAACCTGGCGGGTTCCGTCGAGTCCAGCCGCGAACCGTTCAGCGCCCGTGGCGAGCAGGAAGAGCGCGGCGGGCGCCTCCAGCTTCAGCTTTGCGGCGTCGGAGACGGCGTGTGTGACCGCAGCGTCGAGCGAAACCGTCAGCTCCGTGTTCATCGAGCGCCACCGTCCGAGAGGATCATGACCACGAAGGAGTCGCGTTCCTCCTCGAGGAGGCGATCGAGGAGCTCAGAGCTGACGAGCCAGTCTCCACGCTCACGGGCGACCACGGCGTCTGCCAGCATGCGCATGGGCGCCGCGTGGCGCTCGACCAGTTGCAGCAGCGCGGGCCGGCCGTCCGCCCACGTGCGCGCCTCGTCGAATGCGTTCTGCGCCGCGGCGATCTGGGAGGGGCGCAGCCGCTTCCCATCTCCCGCGATGGCGGGCTGGATCGCTTCGAGGCCTGCGATCGTTCCGCTGACGCAGAGCAGCGTCACGATGCCCACGGTCTCGTCCTCGGACCAGCCCCGATCAAGGCGGCGGAGGAAGAGGTTCTCCATGTTCCCCGGATCGGACGCCCATGCTCCGAGGGGAACACGGTCGGGGGAGCCGCCGCTGCCGGGGAGGAGCAGAGCGCCGGGGCGCGCGACCCCGACCACGTCGGTGAAGTCCGGATCCTCGGCTCGGGGGTCGATGACGGCGCGTCGACGCCACGTGCCCTCGTCCCACGCGCCGACGAGTGCTTCGAGCGCTCTCGCAGCCGAGTTCAGGTGCTCAGCGGTCTCCTCGACCGATTCGCGGAGGGACGCGTCGCGGATCAGTCCGGCCGCTCGCCTGGACCCGTCCGCCGCTTCGGAGAGCTGGAGAGCACCGAGCTGCTCGCGGAAGCTCTGCCCGAGAGCCTCGCCCACCATGGCTCGCTCGCGCTGCTGCCTGACGGCGGCGAACTCGGCCTCTCGCCCCCCGAGCGCCGCGAGTCGCGAGCGAAGGCCAGCGATCTCCTCACGCGCCACCTCGAGACCCGGCCTGTCGGCGACCGCGAGAACCGCTTCCGTGGCCTCGTCGAGGCTGCAACGGTCCAGTGCCGCGGTGAGGGGCTTCACCGTCGCATCGAACTCGCCGCGGGATTCGGCTTCGTCCGCGAGCTTCCCGGCCTCGGTGGCGATCTCGGGGACTCGCGCGAGCAGAGCGTCGAGGAGCTCCGTCCGGGCGCCCCGGTACACCGCGTCGTCGAGGAGCTCGGCCGGGGTCTCGAAGGCTGCCACGCGGGCGAGCGCCTCGCCGGGCCTGACTTCCTCGTCCCGTGGATCCGCGATGGCGCGAAGCGCGTCGAGCGCGCCGCTGCGGAGGGCCGCGTACGCCTCGGCCGCGCCGCGCTCCTCGGCGGCGCCGCTGTCGAGCGTCTCGGCCCGCGCGAGGGCGTCGTTGGCGGTGTCCGTGCCAGCGAACTTGCGGGCGAGGTCCTTGAGTCGGTCGGAGCGTTCGGAGGCGGACAACGCCTCGCCCTCGAGGGCGAGGAGGGCCGCCTTCGCGAGGTCCTCGACGGCGGCCTCGCTGCCTCCGTCGTCCGACGGAGCCAGGGGAGCGTCTCCAGCAGGAGCCGGGATCGGGTCCGGCTCGGGCAGGCCCGCCGCCGGTGCGCTGGGCGTTTCGTTGCCTTCACCGCGGGCCGTGACCTCCTCGCCGCCGCCACTCGGCGTCCCGGCGGGTGGTGAGGAGTCTCCCCCGCCGAGAACCGCGTAGGCTCCTCCGGCGACCACGATCAGGGCCGCGAGGGCGACCAGTCGGCCTCTGGAGCCGCTGGCCTCGACCGCCGGCGCGCCGGTGATGATCCCGTCGATCTGACGGACGACGAAGCCCGCGGACGCCGTGCGCTCACCAGGGTCCTTCGCGAGCATCCCGTGGACGAGCTCTTCCACCTCGGGCGGTAGCCCTTGGACGAGCTCGCCGAGGCGCGGGGGCTCGTCGTTCAGGACGCACCGCAGGATGCTCCGGGGGTCGTTCCCCTCGTGGGGCGTGCGGCCCGAGATCATCCGATACGCCGTGGCGCCGAGGGAGTAGATGTCGGACCGCGCGTCCGGCGTCGCGCCACGCGCCAGCTCGGGCGCCAGGAAGTGCGGCGTCCCGAACACCTTGCCGCGCTCACCGTCCACGTGTGCCTGCTCCACCTGAACAGCGAGGCCGAGGTCGGCGATCTTCGTGGCGCCGTCCGCGTTGCGCATCAGGTTGTCGGGCTTGATGTCCCGGTGGACGATCCCGCGGGACTCGGCGTAGACGAGGCCAGCAGCGGCGTCGCGTAGGATCCCGAGGGCTTCGCGCCAGTGGAAACGACCCTTCGTGGAGAGATGAGCTTCGACGGAGCCTCCGTCCATGAACTCCATGGACAGGAAGTGCTGGCCTCCGTCCTCTCCGACGTCGTACACCGTGACGACGTTCGGGTGATTGAGCTGGGCGGCGGCGCGGGCCTCCTTGCGGAAGCGATCGACGAAGGTCGCGTTGCCGGCGAGCTTCGGCGCGAGCACCTTGACGGCGACCTTGCGGTCGAGACTCGTCTGGGTGGCGCGGAGGACGCGGCCCATCGCACCGCGACCCAGCTCCCCTTCGATGCTGTAGCCGGCGATGCTCACGGAGGCGCTCGGCGGCGCGTCGCGCCGCGGCGTTTCCCGGGGAACGGCGGCGGTCTTGGTCGCTGCGGCGGCGGGGGTGGCGGCGACGCGTTCGGCGAGGGCGTCCGCGACGACCCGGAGCTTCCTGGAGCCGATCAAGAGCTCGTCTCCTGCCTGCAGTCGCGCGGTCTCGACTCGCTCGCCGTTCAGCAGCGTGCCGAAGTCCGAGCCGAGGTCCTTCAATGCCCAGCCGCCGGTCTTCAGGCGACCGATGGCGCAGTGAACCTCCGCGATCCCCTGGCCCGTCACGACGAAATCGGCGCGCTCCTGCGAGCTTCCGACGATCAGCTTGCCCTTGCGCGGAAGCTCGGCCGGAGGCCTTGCGGCGTCGGACTGACCCGTGGCGTCGAGCAGGGTCAGGAACAGCGTGCTGTCAGCGAGGGCGCTCATCGTCGATGGTTGTCGTCGAGACCTTCGAAGAGCGCCGAGCCGACTCGCACATGGGTCGCCCCATTGCGGATGGCGGCCTCGAGGTCGCCGCTCATTCCCATGGAGAGCTGGCAGCGACCCTCGTGGAAGGTGCCCTCACCGCGCTCGAGCGCGAGGTTCGAGGCCAGGATCCTGGCTTTCTCGAACACCGAATCCGTGGTGATGCCCTCGCGCTCGTCGAGCGGCCCCATGGCCATCAGACCGAGAACGCGGACCCACGGCGAGGCGGCGAGGACGTCGAGCGTGGGGCCGACGCCTTCCGGCGCGTGACCGAGCTTCCGCTCCTCCCCGGTGAGGTTGACCTCGACGAACACTTCGACGGCGCGGCCGAGCTCTCCGCAGATGCGTGTGATGGCCTCCGCGAGCCGTGTGCTGTCGACGGAGTGGATCACGTGGGCGCGCTCGATGACCCGGCGTGCCTTGTTCCGCTGCAGATGACCGATGAAGTGCCAGCGCGGCCCCTCGGTCTCCGGATCGTCGAACGAGTCCCGAAGCGTGTCCGCCTTCTCGGTGAAGGGCGCGGCTCTGTTCTCTCCAAGGTCCTTGACGCCTTCCTCGATCAGCGCCCTGGACGCGACGGCGTCCACGGTCTTGGAGACCGCGATCAGCGTGGGGGCCGGCCCGCCCACGCCCGCGGCGGCGGAATCGATCCGCTCCCGCACCCTCGCCAGGTTACGGCGCAGCAGGTCCCGGTCGTTCATGGAGACGCTGCTGCCGGCCTCGCTCGCTCGGTGCACACCGAGGCTCGGAGGGAGATCCGTGGGAGTACGGAGGCGATCGGAGGTGCTCGGGTCGCTGGACACGGGGCCAAGAGAATAGCCCCCGGGGGACGCGCAGTCACCGCGGGGGCCGATTGCTCGGGTTCCAGAGGCGATCCCGCGGACGGGCCGCCTCGTCTCGTACGTCGAGATCTCGGTCAGGCGCCGCGAGCCCCTTCGAGCGTCAGCCGGAGGCGGCGGGTCGTCCGGGAGGTCACTTTGCGCGTCTCGGACGGTCGGATCCCGACCACCCAGACGATCTCCTCGCCGACGGCCACCACCGGAACGAGTCCGCGCTCTTCACGGGGCACGCCCGCGTCGGCGAGGAACCGCCGCAGAGGCTTGTGACCGGGCGCACCGAGCCCGTGGAACCTGTCGCCGGGCCGCTCGAAGCGCACCCGGAGCCCGTCGATTCCGCTGGCGTCCAGATCAACGACCGTGGCCGAGGCCGACACGGGGGTGCCGTCGGGGACGAAAGAGGCGATGACGGATCGTCCGTCGGGCAGCTGGGCGGTTCCGGGGAGACCAAGCACCAGGCCCTCGCTGGCGATGGTCCTGTCGCTGGTTCGGGTCGCCGAATCACCCCGGGGCTCGGTTCGAGCGACGGTCTCTTGCCGCACCTCGACGACGGCGGGAGCGGCCGTGATGGTGGCCGCTGCCGGTCCACCGGCGAGGAGAGACGCAGGTGGAGTCAGGTGCAGAGCGTCAGATTGCAGCTGCACCGACCATCCCTGGTGCAGTTCGCGGCGGCCGTTGCGCCCTTCCCCGAGGTCCTCTGCGAGGCCCTGGAGGACGTCCTTCGACGGGCGCTGGCCCGTGCCCTCACCGATCAGCCGCCCGAGGGCGCGCCGCACGAGGGGGGCGCTCAGCGAATCGAGGCTCTCCCGGGAGATCCGTCCGCCGAGGTCGGGCATCTCGCTGGATCGCCGCGCCGGCTCGTGGGCGACGGGCTCCCACTGGATGTGGGCCGTGCGGTCGGCCAGCTCGTCCTCGAGGGACCCCACGGCGCGGGCGAACTCGAAGAAATGCTCCACTCCCTCGGAGCCGCAATGGGCTTCGATCTCCGGGAGGACCTGGTGCCGGACACGGCCGCGAGTGAAGCGGTCGGTCGCGTTGGTCGAATCCTCGCGCCACTCGAGGCCTTCGGCGCGGAGGGCGCTGCGCACCTCTTCACGCCGCAGCGCGGTGAGCGGGCGGAGAACCCGGAGCGGGACGTCCGCCTCGGGCTGGGCGTGGGACCTCCCGAGGACCGTCTCACGACGCAGACCGGCGAGCCCCGGAAGCTCGGTGCCGCGCATCCAGCGCATCAGGAGGGTCTCGACGGCGTCGTCCTCGTGGTGCCCGGTGAGGAGTACACGGAGGCCGGCGGCGCTCGTCTCCTCGGCGAGCGCGCGGTAGCGCGCCTCGCGGCCGCGCCGCTCGAGATCGCTGCTCTCGGGGTCGAGATCAACGACGCGCCGGGCGAAGGGGATCGCCAGCCGCGCGCAGAGCCTCGCGCAGAACTCCGCGTCAAGCCGCGACTCTTCGCCGCGGAGCCCGTGATCCACGTGAATCGCGAGGATCTTCGGACGGGGGTTGGAGCGCGCCAGGAGGTGGAGGAGGAAGACGCTGTCCGCGCCTCCGCTGAGGGCGACCGCCACGGGCGTCGACGGCAGAAGGTCCAGGGGCCGAGCGAGGCGTGACCAGCGTGCCGACCACGGGTCGGTGCCAGCATGGCCCGGAGTGGGGCCGGGGCCGGGGTCGCCGGAATGGGACTGAGATTCGGAGTGGCGCACGATCAAGGGCGGCCCGAGCCGCCTCGGGGTGAGTGGGGCCAATCGAGGAGATGAAAGCGTGATGAGCCTGGCAGGGAGGCTCGATCCGGGGGGCTCCGCGCGTTCTCGGTGGGGGGGGCCGGGAGCGTGCGGAGGGGGTACGCCCCTCGTTGATCCCTTCGGCGGGCCTCTATACCCTCTGGCCGCATTAACGGAGGAATTCGGCCTCCGGTTCCCCGTCTCGTCAATTCCCTCCTCCGGCGAATCCGCCGGCGGCCGCCCCGGCGCTCCCGGCAGTCCCTTTTCACGGGGCTCCAGGTGGGTTGGCGCAGGGGGCCGAGTCCGGGGCCGGGCGTTCCCGCCGCCCCCCGTTTTACTCCTCATTGACTCCCTGAGCCGGCGCGGACGCGCCGGAGCGCGCCGGACCTCCCGGCGTCGCAAAGAAACACATGCGCATCGCCATCAACGGCTTCGGCCGCATCGGCCGCAACGTCTTCCGCATCGTCGAGAACACCCCGGGCGTGGAGGTGGTCGCGATCAACGACCTGACCGACGCGGCCACCCTGGCGCACCTTCTCGAGTACGACACCGTCCACGGCCGCTTCCAGGGCAAGGTCAAGGCGATGAAAGGCGCGATCAGCGTCAACGGACGCAAGATCGCCATCACGGCGGAGCGTGATCCGGCGGCGCTGCCCCACGCGGCCAACAAGATCGACTTCGTGGTCGAGGCCACCGGGGTGTTCGCGACTCGTGAGGCCTGCTCCAAGCACCTCGAAGCAGGCGCCAAGAAGGTGCTTCTCACCGTCCCGCCGAAGGACGAGATCGACGCGATGATCGTCCTCGGCGTGAACGAGCACACGCTCAAGGGCGACGACCGGATCATCTCCAACGCCTCCTGCACCACGAACTGCCTTGCGCCGATGGCCAAGGTGCTCGACGAGGCGTTCGGCATCCAGCACGGACTGATGACCACGGTCCACGCCTACACCAACGACCAGCGGATCCTGGACTTGCCGCACAAGGACCTCCGTCGCGCTCGTGCAGCCGCTCAGAACATCATCCCGACCTCGACGGGCGCTGCTCGCGCTGTCGGCAAGGTCCTGCCGCGCCTCAACGGGAAGCTCGACGGCATGGCGATGCGAGTCCCGGTCCCGGATGGCTCCGTCGTCGATCTCGTGGCGACGCTCAAGAACAAGGCAACGGTCGAGCAGGTGAACGCGGCCTTCAAGGCGGCGGCCAAGAAGGCGCCGCTCAAGGGCGTCCTCGAGTACAGCGAAGCACCGCTCGTGAGCAGCGACATCATCGGGAACTCCCACAGCTCCGTCATCGATGGTGGCTCCACGATGGTGATGGGTGACAAGACCGTGAAGGTCGTCTCCTGGTACGACAACGAGTGGGGTTACTCCAGCCGCGTCGTGCAGCTGATGAAGGTCGCCCACCGACTCAAGCCGACGCGCAACAAGGCTGCAGCGAAGAAGAAGGTCCGCAAGAAGGCCTGAGCGGCGCGCCGCCTCCATCGACATGGAACTCTCCGTCCCTGGCATGGGCACTCTCGGTGACCTCTCCGGCAAGCGCGTCCTCGTGCGGGCGGACTTCAACGTCCCGACCGACGACGCCGGTGTCATCACCGACGACACCCGTATCCGCGCGGCGCTCCCGACCCTCCGCGCCATCCTGGAGAAGGGCGGCCGGCCGGTGGTGCTCGTTCACTTCGGGCGCCCCAAGGGGCAGGTCGTCGAGTCCATGCGCGTCGGCGTCATCGGTGAGCGGCTCGCGGAGCTTCTCGGCGCTTCGGTCTCGGCGCTTCGCGAGAGCATCGGGCCGGACGTGGAGCGCGCCGTGGCGGAGGCGCCGGCCGGGACCGTGATCCTGTGCGAGAACGTCCGGTTCCACCCGGGCGAGACCAAGGGGGACCCCGAGCTGGGCGCTGCTTTCGCGCGCCTCGGGGACGTGTTCGTCGGCGACGCGTTCGGCGCTGCGCACCGCGATCACGCCTCGGTCTCGGGCGCGGCGCGTCTCTTGCCCTCCGCCGCCGGACTCCTGCTCGAGGCGGAGTGCCGTGCCTTCGCGAAGGTGCTCACGGCGCCCGAGCGTCCGCTCGTTGCGATCCTCGGTGGCGCGAAGGTGAGCGACAAGCTCAAGGTGATCGACGCGCTGCTCGAGCGGTGCGATTCGATCCTCGTGGGCGGCGGGATGGCGTACACGTTCCTCGCCGTGCAAGGGCACGGGATCGGCTCCAGCCTCGTGGAGGAGGATCGCTTCGAGCTTTGCGAGGCCGCCCTCGCCAAGGCGAAGGAGCGCGGGGTCGAGCTGCTCCTCCCGGTGGACCACGTCGTCGCCGACCGCTTCGCCGCTGACGCGGACGCGATGGTCTCCGGGGTGGACATCGATGCCGGCTGGATGGGTCTGGACATCGGCCCGGAGACCGCGGCGCTCTACGCGGAGCGAATTCATGGGGCCCGCACCGTGGTCTGGAACGGCCCGATGGGGGTGTTCGAGATGGATGCGTTCCGAAAAGGGACCGAGGCCGTCGGGCGCGCGCTCGCCGCTTGCGAGGGCACCACCGTCGTGGGCGGCGGCGATTCCGTGGCTGCGATCCACCTGTTGGGCCTCTCGGAGGCCGTAGATCACGTCTCCACGGGCGGCGGAGCCTCCCTCGAACTCCTCGAGGGCAAGGTCCTCCCGGGGATCGCGGCCCTCAGTCGCTAGACTGGGAGCATGGCCCCGACCCAGTCCGCGGACACCCACATGGCTCCGTCTCGCGCCGCGGGAGCGCCGATCATCGCTCCGTCGCTCCTCTCCTGCGACTTCGGTCGTATCGCCGAAGAGGTGAAGGCGATCGAGGAGGAGGGTGCCGACTGGTTGCACATCGACGTGATGGACGGCCATTTCGTTCCGAACATGACCTTCGGCCCGCCCCTTGTTAAGGCCATCGGGGCTGCGGGGAGCCGGCCCCTGGACGTGCACCTCATGGTCACGAATCCCATCGAGTACGCGCCCAACTACGTCGCCGCGGGCGCGGACGTCCTGACCTACCACTGGGAGACCGTGGGCGGGGGGAGCGCCGCGGGTGCCCGCGTCACCAACCGCGCCTTTCGCGATGCGGGTGTCAGGAAGGTCGGCGTCTCCATCAACCCGAACACGCCCGTCGAGCCTCTCGGAGACATCCTGGACGAGGTGGACCTGGTCCTCGTGATGAGCGTGTTCCCCGGGTTCGGGGGGCAGCGCTTCATGGACGAGGTGCTGAGCAAGGTCACCTGGCTCCGTGATCAGGGCTACCAGGGTCACGTCGAGATGGACGGCGGGATCAACGGTGAGACCATCGGTCGTTGCGCGGCCGCGGGGACGGACGTCTTCGTGGCCGGGTCGGCCATCTTCGGCGCACCGGACAGGCGCGCCACCATCGCGGAGTTCCGCCAGAGGGCCGCGGCTGCCTCGCGGCGGTTCGAAGGAGGTGTGTCGTGACGGAGTCCGGTGAGACCAACGCAGGAGCAGCGGAGACCATGGCGAAGAAGGACGATGAAGTCCCCGCGGGCGGGGAGGCGCGCATCGGCAGGCTTCGGTTCCGCAAGAAGGAGATGCCTGGCGGGCTCTGGCTGAAGTGCGAGAGCTGCGGTTCGACGATCTTCAGGAAGGAGGTCGAGGAGAAGGCGCACACCTGCCCGAGCTGCGGCTTCCACTTCACGATGCCGGGCCGGAACCGGGTGCAGCACACCCTCGACAGCGGCACCTGGGAGGAGCTCTTCGGTGAGCTCTCTGCCATGGACCGCCTCGACTTCGTGGATTCAGGGCCCTACGGCGAGAAGATCGATCGGACGGTGAAGCGGACCGGGCAGAACGAGGCGCTGATCGCGGGCCGCGGTGAGATTCTCGGTCGCAAGGTCGTGCTGGCGGTGCTGGACTTCAAGTTCCTCGGCGGCTCCATGGGTGAGGTCGTCGGCGAGAAGATCGCGCTCGCGTGCGACGTCGCGCGGAAGGAGAACCGTCCGCTCGTGATGTTCACGGCGTCGGGTGGTGCCCGGATGCATGAGGGGATGCTCTCCTTGATGCAGATGGCCAAGACCTGCTCGGCGCTCTCCCGGCTTCAGGAGGACGGCGGTTTTTCCATCTGCGTCCTCACGCATCCGACGACCGGTGGCGTGACGGCGTCCTTCGCCATGGTCTGCGACTTGACCGTGGCCGAGCCCGGTGCGCTGATCGGCTTCGCCGGTCCGCGGGTCATCGCGAGCACGATCAAGCAGGAGCTCCCCGAGGGGTTCCAGCGATCCGAGTTCCTGCTGGAGAAGGGGCAGCTCGACCTCCTCGTCGACCGGCACGAGATGAGGGACCGCCTCGCCAATCTCATCGACTACGGCACGTACGCGTGGGTCGAGCCGCTCGGCAACACCCGCATCTCGCTCCCCGGCTCCGAGTCCGAGAAGCGCGCGGAGCCCGAGCCCGAGGAGTGAGCTTCGGCCTCAATCGGCGCGGCGCTCCAGGTGCATCACCCAGGAGTCGAAGCGGTCCTGGAGGGGGGAGCCGAAGGCTCCGTCCAGCCAGGTCGCGAGACGGTTCGCCCAGAGGAGTGGACGCGTCAAGGTGCCCTTGAGAAAACGCTCGTTGACGTACATCGCCTCCGGCACGGGCCGGGTGAGCTGATAGGCGCCGCTGCGCAGATGGACGAATCCTCGCTGTTCGAGCCCCGCCCGGATCGATTCGCGGCTGCGGGCGTTCATCTCCCGGACCGGCAGAAGCGGTTTGCGTCGACGACGGCGGCGGAACCCGCTGGAGCCCGGGTGGATGTCGCCCACGATCAGGGTTCCGCCGGGCTCCACGGTGCTCGCCAGGCCATCGAGCCAGCGCTCGACATCCGGTGAGAAGCTCACCACACCAGAGCTGATCACCAGCGGGAACGCCGGGCCGTGTTGTCCGCCGAAGGGGGGGGCTTCGCCGAATCCTGTGCGGCCATCGAACTGGATCCCGCCCTCCTTCTCCGCGTTGGAGGCAGCGATGCGGACCATCTCGGGGCTTGGGTCGAAGGCGCTGAGCTCCACCTCTCCCACGTTCTTGGCGGCCTCGATCCCGACCCATCCCGCCCCGCAGCCGAAGTCAAGGATGCGGAGAGGAGCCGCGTGGCCGCCGGGGGCCTTCGCGAATCGACCGACGAGCCGGCGCATCCAACGGAAGTGCGGGTAGCCAGCGCCGCCCGGTCGTCCGTCCCAGCTGGGCGCGTTCTTGTCGAACTTCTCCACGGTGGCGTCCGGGGACATCACGTGCTTCGTACGGCGACCGAAGAGGATGGCCCCCTCGAAGTCGCAGGTGTCGTCGAGCTTCTCCGTTCCCGAGAGGGTGATCCGGCGCGCAACCCCCCCCTCCACGCGCAGGATGGCGCCGACGTGCACGAGCGGCCACAGCGCGTTCCTCCACATCGCGAGTCGGGCGTCGTCCGGTCGCCCTTCGATCGCGAGGAGCAGCGGAGCGCTCTCCCCGAGCTCGTCCTCGACCGTCGCGAATCGCCTGCCCACGAGAATCTCGTCCGGGCCGATGACGTGGAACCGCGCTCCCCGCGGTCCGGCGCTGCCGAGCTCCAACACGGCCTCCGGCGCCAGGCCGAAGGCAGCGAAGGCCGGTGCGAGTTCGGCTGCGGTCGCCCGCGGGCCTTGAGGCGAGTGCGGGCCGCGCGGGGGGATTGTTAGGGCGGCTGAGTCCACGGGGCGCGGAGGTGGAAACGGGCGAGCGTGGGGAAGATCGACGATACAGCGGAAAGCGTCCTGCGTCCCGGGTCGACCGGCGCCTCTGCGCGAATCAGGGACGGCCCCGCCTCGTACGGGGACCGCCGCGGGTGGGGCCCCCGCGGCCGCGGCGTCCACGCCCCCCCGCTCTTCGGCCTCCGCCGCGTCCCGCCCTTCGCCGACCTCGGCGATTCCGGGACCGGGGCCCCTGGTCGGAGGCCCCTGCGTCCCGGATGGCCATCGAGAGAGAGAAAGCGGGGCTGTCCGACGCGCAGAAGACCGAGTGCATGCAGGTACGCTCGAGTCCGTGGTTGGGGAGGACGATGACGTCTCCTTCCGAGACGATGAAGCCGTGGCCGGCGTCGGCGAGGAAGCCGGTGAACTGTGGCCCGAGATTCACCAGTGAGGCGAGGCGCCCGCAGCCGGGCGCCGCGAGCTCGCGCTTCAGGGGCCCGTCGCTCGCGAGGAGCGCCTTCATCGCGTCACCCTCTCCTCGCGCGCCGCACATCTCCCCGAGCTCGGCCGCCTCGAGGGGGGCCGTGAACTCCCGTACGCGTGCGACGAGGTCGTTCAGGCTGAGCGCGAGCCAGGCCGTGGCTCCGGAGAGCTGTGCGTAGAGGACTCCACGCTGCCGGCCAGAGGCCGGCTCGTCGAAGGCGTCGTGGTGGAACAGGGCGCCGCCGCCGGGAGCGTTCCAGTAGCAGATGGCCTGGGTGAGCAGAGGGCGCGCTCTCAGCCACTCCCCGAGGAGTGACCTCAGTTCACCGTCCCGATGGAGGGCCGCGAGCTCCGGCACGAAGCGCTCCGCCAGCCTGGCGACGAGCCGATGCCGGTGGGCGTCCCGGGAGGCGTCGTCCCGGATCTCCTCGCCGGCGGAGAACCTGATCCGCAGCGAGGCGTCCTCTGGATGCGTGGAGAGAGCCTGCGACTTCATCCAGAGGTCGCTGACCGACGGTCCGCCATCGCCCGCCCAGGCGAACGCCACGCGCTCCACGTCCCGTTCGTCCTCGAGGGGCGCCGCGGCGCCAGCTTCGAGGAGCTGGAAGTCCGGGGTGAGGTGGGCCTCCCGCTCCCCAGCCCACGCGGCGAGGCCGCCCGGGCTCGAGAGGGCCGGGAGCCTGGAGTCGGTCCGGACGAGCTCCATCACCTCGTCGGAGAGGGCATCGTGAAGGACGATGGGCCGCGCGTCCTCCCAGCGTCTGGCGAGGAGCGGAAGCGGTTCCGTCGGGAAGAACGCGAGGGGGTCGGCGAGCTCCGCCCAGTCTCCGTGGTGCTGACCACGGCGGTGGAGCCGGGGCGCGGCGACGCAGCGTTCCTGGACCTCTGCGATGTACGTTGCTGGATCGTCCTCGGAGACCGCGACCACCGGGCGAGCGCCAGGGCAGCGGTCGCGATCGGGAGCCCCGAGGAGCTCGGCGAGAAGACCATCCGGTGCCGGGTCCTGGATCTCCGGCCCGTCGAGGCCGTCATCAGCGCCGCTCATCCCTCGCGGGACAGCCGCTCGAGGCCTTCACGCAGGTTGCTCCGGAGTGCCCCTTCGATCGCGAGTTGACCACGAGCCTCCGAGTCGATCTCGTCGAGGAAATCGAGCGTGCGCTCCGTCGTGATGCGGTCCTCCCAGATGGTCCGCGAGCCGTCGCCCGACGTCAGGCGCCAGCGAAGGGTCACCGTGCACGTCTGGTCGAGGCCGATCTCGGGCTCGTCGATGCGCTCGATGGTCACGACGAGGTTCCGATCAGCTCCCCCGGGGACGATCCCGTCGAAGAGCCCTGCCTCTTCCACGGCCGCCGTGAGCGCGTCCTGGATCGCCTCCGAGGACACCAGCGGCCGCATCAGGTAGGCGCGCTTGGGGGAGCCCGCTGCCTGGATCGAGACCGTACCTCCGACGGTTCGCTCGAGGGTCAGCGTCTGGGGAACGAGGGCAGAGGTCGAGACCGTCGCGCAGCCGCCGGTGACGAGGGCGACCGCGAGGGCGGACAGGTGGAGGGGCGAGAGACGCATGATCAGTCCGGATCGGTGAGCGGATGGCGGGCTCCGTGCTCCGCCTGGCTGGAGGATCGGCTCCCGGCGGAGGCCTCCGGACCTGATTCCCGGCGTGTTCGCGCCTCCCCGCCTCCCGGCGGGTAGAGTCCGCCCTCCATGGGCACGGACGCTGCAGATCCCGCCGCGGGGCTCCCGGTCTGGCGGGTGACGGGGCTCCGCCAGGACCTCGACGAGCCGGACGAGGCCGTGCTGGCCCGCGCGCGTCGCAGGATACGGGCCCCGGACGATGCGGTCGCGCGCTTCGCCAAGCGGTCCGTGGATGCGCGGGGCCGCGGCGCGGACCTTCATCTCGTTTGCCAGGTCGATGTGGCCTGTGAGCTCCGTCGGCCATCCAGGGCGCTCGCCCGCGATCTGGGCAGCGGCGCGGTTCGGGAGGCGCCCGTCGCGGAGGAGCTGGGGGCTGCGGAGGGCGCCGGGGGTCACGTCGTCGTGGTCGGGGCTGGCCCCGGTGGGCTCTTCGCGGCGCTCGCCGCGGCGCTCTCGGGCGCCCGGGTGACCCTGATCGAGCGAGGCGACCCCATCGAGACCCGAGGACGCAAGGTCGTCGCGTTCCACCGCGGGGCCGAGCCCGATCCCGAGACCAACCTCCTCTTCGGTGACGGGGGCGCGGGGACCTATTCGGACGGCAAGCTGTACACGCGAACCAGTGATCGGTTGGAGCCCGCCATCCTCCAGGAGCTCGTGGCTGCAGGCGCGCCGCCGGAGATCGCCTTCGACGCTCGGGCCCACATCGGTACCGACCGCCTGCACAGGATGCTCCCCCGCCTCCGCGCTCGCCTCGAGGCCTGCGGCGTCCGGTTCGAGTACGGCACCCGGGTGGTCGGTCTCGATGCGATCGACGGCCCGGCGGGTCGGCGGCTCCGGGCCGTTCGTACGAGCGAGGGCGAGCTTGGTCTGGACGCGCTCGTGCTGGCGATCGGTCACTCGTCGCGGGACACCTGGGAGGAGCTCATGGCCTGCGGCGTCCAGCTGGAGGCGAAGCCGTTCCAGCTGGGTGTTCGCATCGAGCACCCGCAGCAACTCGTGACCCGGGGGCGCTACGGCGAGGGGTCGGGAGCGTCGAGGCTCGGGCCGGCGTCGTACAACCTGCAGAGCAAGGCCGTTCCTCCGGCCCACTCGTTCTGCATGTGTCCCGGCGGCCGCATCGTGGCGAGCGTCAACGAGGGGGGCCGGCTCTGCACGAACGGTATGAGCAACTCCAAGCACAGCTCTCGCTGGGCGAACGCGGCTATCGTGACCACCTTCACCCCCGAGGACTTCGAGGCCCACGGGTTCCACGGTCCACTGGCTGGCGTGGCGCTTCAGAGGGCGCTCGAGGAACGGTTCTTCGTGGCCGGTGGAAGCACCTACGCCGCGCCCGCGCAGCGCGCCGGGGATTTTCTGGAGGGCCGTCCATCGACGGGAGATCTCTCGACGAGCTACGGATTCGGCGCCGTTCCGGGTCGCGTGGATCAGCTGCTGCCTCCCCGTGTTCGAGAGGCGATCGCCGCCGCGCTCGTTCGTTTCGAACGCACCATCCCGGGATTCAGCGGTGATGAGGGGCTGCTGGTCGGCGTCGAGACCCGTAGCTCCGGTCCGGTCCGCATGGTCCGTGATCGAGAGACACGACTCGCTGCCGGCTGGACGAACCTCCTGCCGGCGGGCGAGGGCGCCGGCTACGCGGGCGGGATCATGAGCGCCGCGATCGACGGAGCGCGCGCTGGCCAGTGCGGCGCCACCCTGGCCCGGCCCTGACTTGCTACAAATTCGCCCATGTCCCAGCACCCCGACGACAGCCCCGGCTCCTTCGAAGGCCGCAAGGTCACCACCAACAGGCTGAACGAGATGAAGAAGGCCGGCGTGCCGATCGTCGCGCTGACCGCCTACGACTACACGATGGCGCAGCTCGTGGACGCGGCCGGAGTCGACGTCATCCTCGTCGGGGATTCCGTCTCGACGGTCATGCAGGGACTGGAGACAACGGTGACGGTGACGATGGAGCACATGCTCTATCACACGACGCTCGTTCGTCGGGGCGTGGAGCGCGCCCTCGTCGTCGCCGATCTGCCCTTCATGTCGTACCAGGTGAGGGCTGACGAGGCGCTGCGAAACGCCGGTCGCATGGTCAAGGAGGCCGGCGCCGAGGCCGTGAAGCTCGAGGGCGGCCAGGTCATCGCCGACACGGTGAAGCGCATCGTCGACGTCGGGATCCCGGTGATGGGTCACCTCGGTCTCACCCCGCAGTCGATCCACAAGTTCGGCACCTACCAGGTGCGCGCACGCGAGGAGGCGGAGGCTGACGAGCTGCGTCGCGACGCGAAACTCCTGGAGGAGGCCGGGGTCTTCTCGATCGTTCTCGAGAAGGTGCCGGCGAGCCTGGCCGCGGAGGTGACGGAGAGCGTCTCGGTGCCGGTCGTCGGGATCGGCGCGGGCGGCGGCTGCGACGGGCAGATCCTGGTCAGTCAGGACATGCTCGGAATCTGCACCCGGTTCAATCCTCGCTTCGTCCGCCGCTACGCGGACCTCGGAGAGGACATGCAGCGAGCGTTCGAGCGCTATGCAGGTGACGTGCGGGCCCGGGAGTTCCCGTCGCCCGCCGAGAGCTATTAGGGGCGGTGTGAGGCCGCGCCGGTGCGCGAATGAGACACCGGACCTCCACTGCCTGGTGATCGGCTCCGACCTCGCGGGGGATCCTGCCGATGCCCCGTGCACCATGGATCCCAAGACCAACGTCGCCGCGAAGGTGCTCCAGAACGTGTTCGAGCGGGTCGCCAGCGACCTCTCGATGATCGCCGATCGTGACATCGAGGTGCGCTCCATCGCGTACGAGGAGCGCGAGGACCGGGCGGCGGGATCCTCGGTCGTTCACATCGCCTTCCGCTTCGGAGTGCGGGCGGCCGGGGGAGGCGTGCATCACGGCGCGCTGCTCGTCCCCCTGCCCGAGGCGATCTCGGTGGCCGGCTACGTCATGATGGTGCCGGAGGACCGGGTGGTCGCGATGCGGGAGTCCGGCGAGGTGGACATCGCCGTGAAGAAGGCGCTCGTCGAGGTGGGTGCCTTCGTCGCTGCGGCAGGGGACGCGGCGCTGCGCACGGCGGGCGTGGCCTGCGACACGGTCGTCTTCGAGGGATGTCAGGGGGTCCGCGCCGACGTTCCTCCCCGACTCGAGTACGAGGAGGGTGCGCCGCTCTCCACGTTGCGCGCGATGGTGTCCATCGCAGGCCAACCGCCTGTGGAGTGCCTGATCATGCTGCCCCGCGAGGACTATCTCCTCGCGGCTCCCTGAGCAGGAGTTGCAAGGGGTTCATCCGACGGTGGCGGTGTGTCTGGGCAGCGCAGCCGCGGTGGTGCGCACGGCCTTCACTTCTTGTCGAGGGCTTTCTTGAAGAGGTCGCCCAGGTTGGTCCCGATGGACCCCGTGGAGCTGTCCTTCATGGCCTTCTGGATCGTCTCCGTCTCGACGGCGTCCTCGGAGCCGATGACGGCTCCCCGCGGGTCGAGGCGGGAGAGCGAGATCCGACGGGAGTCGGCGTCCACGCTGGTGACGCGGACTGCGAGCTCCTGGCCGACGCTGAGCACGCGGCCCAGGTTCTGGATGCGCTCGGAGGAGACCTGGCTGACGTGGAGCAGGCCTTCGATGCCGGGCAGCACCTCGACGAAGGCGCCGTAGTCCGCGATCCGGGTCACCTTGCCGGTGACCTGGCCATCCACGTGAAGCTGGTGCGGAACCTCGTCCCAGGGGTCGGGCTCGAGCTGCTTCATACCGAGCGCGATGCGCTTGCCGCCGTCCTTGAGCTCCAGGACCATCGCGTCGACGTCCTGGCCGACCTTCAGGACCTCGTCGACCTTGTCGACGCGCTGGCGAGAGATCTGGCTCACGTGGACGAGGCCTTCGACCCCGTTCCCGATGTTGACGAAGGCGCCGAACGGCTCGATGCGGGTGACCTTACCCTTGACCTTCGTCCCGGGCTCGAGCGCGCCAACGGCGGCCGAGAGCGCCTCGAGGCGCTCGCGTTCCTCGATGCGGCGCCGGGAGAGCAGGACTCGATTTCGGCCTCGATCGATCTCGAGGACCTCGCAGACGACGGTCTGCCCGAGGAGGGTCGAGACCTCGAGGTCTCGATCGGTGGAGACCTGGCTCATGGGCATGAAGGCCTCGTGTGAGCCGATCTTGAGGGTCAGACCGCCCTGGTTCTGCCCTGTGACCCGGGCCTTGGTGTGGGAGCCGACCTCGAGCTGCTCCCAGGCCTCGAGCTCCTTCGCGCCGCGGAGGGACAGAATCCACAGGTCGTCCTCGCGGCCCCTGAGCATGAATCGATGGGAGTCCCCGATCTTCGGCTCGCCCTCGAACTCGCTGATGCCGCAGACGCCCTGCATACGAGGCCCGAGTTCGACGATCACGTCATCGCCGCTGATGCCGGCGACCGTGCCCGGCATGAGCTGATCACCGCCACCTCGCTTGCCGCCGCGGGCGGCGGGGGAGTCCTCGGCCTCGGTCTTCCCGAGTGCCTGGAGGTCGATGCCATCGAGCGCGGTTTCGATCTCGCGATCGAGGGAGTTTCCGCCGGAGGAGTCGCTGGGCATGTCGCTTGCTTGGCGTTGCTGGAGCTCAGTTGCTTCGGTGGACGTCGCGTGTGCTCGCCTGATCCGTGGGCCAGAGCACGATCTCACCGATGTTGACGTGGGGAGGTCTAGTGACCGCGAAGGCGATGGCGTCCGCCACATCCTCGGGTCTGAGGGGGGTCATGCCGTCGTAGACGGCGTCCGCGGCGGCCTGGTCACCGAGGCGCACGAGGCTGAACTCGGTCTCGACCATCCCCGGGTCGACGGTCGTGAAGCGAATGCCGCTGCCAGCCTCGTCGAGCCTGAGGGCGTCGTAGATCGCCTTCACGGCGTGCTTGGTCGCGTTGTAGACGTTCCCGCCCGGATAGACCTGACGGCCCGCGACGCTGCCGATGACGACGAGATCACCACCGCCGCGGGCGCGGAGCTGCGGAAGCGCGGCTCGGACCGTGTGGAGGACGCCTTTCACGTTCGTGTCGATCATCGTAGACCAGTCGTCGGGGTCTCCCTCATGAAGAGGGGCCACGCCGAGACCGAGCCCGGCGTTGGCGATCACGAGGTCGTACGCCTGTCCGTCGAAGAGTCGCGCAACGGACGCCGCGTCACGGACGTCCACGGTCGCCACGCTCGCGCTGTCCCCGAGCTCGGCGGCGAGCGCCTCGAGGCGTTCCGCGCGCCGCGCAGTGAGGGTGACGTGCGCCCCACGCTCTGCGAGTGCACGGGCCGTCGCGGCGCCGATTCCTGCAGACGCCCCGGTGATGAGGGCGTGCCGCGTGGCGAGGGGGCTGGTGGGGGAGGACATGAGCCGGCAGTGTACCGACGGCCGGGCGATCGCGCCGGGCCTCCAGGTGAGGGTGATCACCGAGGACGGGGCCGCCAAGGCCCCTTGAAGCCGCGGTGCGGGCGGGTTCAGATGCCCTCCATCATGAGCGACCCCACCATCCGAATTCGATACGAAGGAGGGCTGCGGACCGCGGCCGCGCATCTCCGATCGGGAACGACCCTGATCACGGACGCCCCCGTCGACAACCAGGGTCAGGGCGAGTCCTTCTCCCCGACCGATCTCGTGGCGACCGCGCTGGGCTCCTGCATGTTGACGATCATGGGCATCGTGGCCGAACGCCACGGGTGGCCGCTGGAGGGTGCTTCGTGCGAGGTCGAGAAGGTCATGGCGGCGGACCCGGTGCGACGGGTCGCGCGGCTCGCGGTGACCCTCCGGATCCCCGGCGAGCACGACGAGAAGGCCCGTCGCGCCCTGGAGCGGGCAGCCATGGGGTGTCCCGTTCATGCGACCCTGGGCGACCGAGTCGAGATGCCCGTGAGCTTCGTCTGGGAGGATTGAGGCCCTCGGGTGAGAGGCCCGTTAGCCTGTTCGGCCCGAAGCGCGGCCCGGTGGGCGCCGCGGCCCCTCTCACTGCTCCTCGACTCGACCCATGGCGAAGCGCCCCACGATCTTCATCGCTGGCTCCGGCGGCATCGGCCGCGCCCTCTCCCTCCTCCTCCGCAACGAGCCCCGCACCGCCGCGGCGACCGTGCTGGGGGACATCCATGGGGAGGCCGTGGAGTCCGCGCTGCAGTTCGCCAACGTGGATGTCCCCACCGACGCGCCGCCGGCCCGTGGCATGGTGATGCCGTCCGGGGGCACGAGCGCCGAGCTGGACGAGGTCCTCGCCTCGGCGGACGCGATCCTAGACTGTCTTCCGGGGAGCCAGGCCCCTCGGATGGCGCGCCTCGCGAAGCAGCACGGTTGCCACTACCTGAATCTCACCGAGTACGTCGCGGAGACCGATGAGGTCCTCGGGATCGCGGACGGCGCGGACACGTGCTTCGCGCTGCAGTGCGGGCTCGCGCCCGGCTTCATCAACATCCTCGGCCACGATCTCTTCCTCAAGGCGACCGAGGCGTGGGGCGTCGACAAGGTGGACAAGCTGGAGATGCGCGTGGGCGCCCTCACGCGGCACGCCACCGAGCCGCACCACTACGGCTGGACCTGGAGCCCTGTCGGCGTGGCCACCGAGTACGTCAAGGACGCGATCGCGGTCCGTGACTACGAGACCGTCACCCTCCCTTCGCTCGGTGAGCGACGCACCCTCCGGATGCATGGTCTGGAGTACGAGGAGGCGCTGACGTCGGGCGGCGCAGCCGACCTTCCCGAGGCCCTGGCGGGCAAGGTGCGGGATCTCGACTACAAGACGCTGCGCTACCCCGGCCACTACGCATGGGTGGAGTCCCTGCTGGAGGACATCCCGGAGGGTGACGGACGTCCCGCGGCTCTGCAGGCTGCCATGGAGGCGGCCATCCCGCACGTCGAAGACGACATCGTCATCATCTACGCCTCGGTCGAGGGGAAGGACAGCAAGGGCACCCTGCGGGCCGATCGCGCCGCGTTCTTCTGCCCGTCGATCGACGTGGCTGGGCGCCGGTTGCGAGCGATCCAGTCCACCACCGCGGCGGGCATCGCCGAGGTGCTGCTGATCGCGCTGGAGCGCGGGCTGACGGGCCCGCTGCTGCAGAGCCAGGTCCCGACGTCGGAGTTCCTGGAGGGGCCGTTCGTGCGCCTCGCCTACGTGGACGAGGAGCGGCGGGTCTGACGCGCAGGCGGGCCTCTCATGAGGGTCGAACGGCGGGTCTCGTCACAGGGCGGTGCGATGCTCATCTCTTCCCTCGTGACGACCCTGCCGCGGGTTTGCGTCAGCTGGGCTCGGCCGGTTCCCTCGCTGGGGGGCGCTCGAAGGCTTGCCGCTGAGAGGCTCTCAGCCGCCGGAGCGTTCGAGCTCGTCCATGACGCTCAGGACGTACCGGACCAGTCTGAGGCGCGCTTCCGCGGGCATGGTCGCGTCGATGGGCGGCATGTACTGGCCCTTGAGACGGGAGTCCTTGCGCTGGAACGCGGCGGGATCCGCCACGTATTCGAGGAGGCTCTCCTCGGTCCAGAACCGGCGTTTGCCGCGGTAGCTGGCACCCGCTCTGCCGACGGCGCGGCCGTCCGGTCCGTGGCATTGACTGCAGAGCCGGTCGTAGATCGCCGCCCCGTCCATATCCTGGTAGTGGAGAGAGCGGCCCCCGGCGAACCGGAGGACGGACCAGATCGTCCCGATGCCCACGATGGCGACGGCGGCTACAGCGAGGAGGGAGCCCTTCATCTGCGGACTCATTAGGTCGAGCCGAGCGCTCGTGCAAGCGCTGTTCAGCGGCCCTCGATGCGGCGAAGGAGGCGGAGCGCTGACTCGTCCAAGGGGTCGAGCCGGAGGGCCTCGCGGGCGGCGGCGTCGGCCTCCTCGTCGAGGCCCAGCTGGAACAGGGCGCGCGCGGCTCCGCGATGGAGGGGCGCCAGCCCGGGGGACAGCGCGATCGCCTGTTCGTAGGCGCGCAGCGCCTCGGCCGGTCGATCGAGCCGCAGGAGCACCGCGCCGAGGTTGGCGCGCGCGATGACGGCCGCCGGATCACGCATGATCGCTTCGCGGAACGCGTCCGCGGCCCCATCCAGGTCACCGTCGCCGGCTCGAAGCTCGCCCACCTTCCCCCAGGGCGCGCCGTAGTCGGGGTCGAGGCGAGCGGCCTCGGTGTAGGCCTTCAAGGCTCCCTCCACGTCCCCGATCTCTTGCCGGGCCTGACCGGCGGCGTTCCAGATCCGTGGGTCTCCCGTCTCGGCCGCGAGGTGGCTCTCCCAGTACGACAGGCGATCTGCGTACCTCGGGGCAGCCTGGAGGATGCTGACGGTGTACATCCCGACGAACAATCCCCCCTGAACCCAGGGGGCCGACTTCCCGAGCTTGGGCCGGCAGGCGCACATCAGCCAATGGAGCAGGAAGGCCCCGAAGATCATGGGCTGATAGAGGAAGCGCGGTGCGAAGAGTTCACCGGCCGGGATGATCTGGACCAGCGGCGCGACGCATACGAGGGTTGAGAAGAGTCCGAGGAGCGCGACGATCGCGGAGCGATCCGTCGAGATGGTGAGCGTCGCGGCGAGGAGGACACCGGCCCCCAGAAGGCCGTAGACGAGGGGCGCTGCGGTTTCGAGTGCGCTGGCGGGCAGCGTCGGGGGAGCCGGGCTCCAGAAGAAGACGAACTCGATGAAGCCGTGCGTCCAGGCCTCCAGCCCGATCCAGATCCGCTCGAGGAGTCCGAGGTGCGCGAGGGGCGCCGAGGGGGACGAAGGGAACGCATCGCCCAGAGCCCACGCGCGCGCGGCGGCGTAGACGCCGATCGCTGCGGCCGACCCCGCGCTTCCCCAGAGAAGTCGAACGGCGCGATCACGGCCGCGCGCCGGCGCGGCCATCAGTGCCGCCGCACTGATCGGGAGCAGGGCCGCGACGACCATGCCGTCCTCCTTCCCGAACAGGCTCAGTGCGGATGCGAGGAAGCACACACCCATGACCGCCTGGGCTCGCGCCGCCACCGCGATCCCGAGCATCCCTGCCGCTGCGCCCAGGCCCGAGACGAGCGAGGTCCGGCCAGAGATCCAGGCCACGACATCGGCGCAGGCCGGGTGCACCGCGAGCACGGCGAGCCCGAACCAGGGATAGGGCAGCCGGTGCGTGCGGGAGAGTCGCTGCCATGCGGCCGCCAGGAGCCCGACGATCAGCGCGTGGAGCAGAACGTTGGTCCAGCGGAAGGTGGCCGGGTGTGGTGCGCCCGCGCGCGCGTGATCCATCCGCAGGAGGAGGGTGGCGAGCGGGCGGTAGTGGCCCGCATCCTCCAGGTGGTGCCAGTAGTCTCGGTCGAACGCGGAATCGAACGGGAGCGCGCCGGTGACCACCGGATTGGTGACGATCGCCTCCTTGTCGTCGTAGGAGAAGGCAACCGGGCTGAGGAGCGGGATCGACCAGACGAGGAAGGCGACCGCCGCAAGAACGAGGGGGGCGCGGCGCTGAAGGTGGGCTTGCCATCGTCGCCGCTCCAGCGACTCCCGTCCCTCCGTGCTGGCAGCCTCCATCGCCGCATCGTAGCGATCACGGCAGGTCGAGCACACATCAGCGAGCGGCCCTCGCGGGGGAGGTCGGCGCTCCGTAGGCTGCGCGCGTGCTGAGACCGCTTCTGCTCTCCCTGGTCGTCTTCGCCGTCACCCGGCTGCTCTTCGTGGCCGCGATGGGCGATGTCTTCCTCTACGGTGAAGAGCTCGAGAAGGGCTTCGTCGCCGTCTGCCTGCTCGGCGACGTGGACGTGCCCTATGCGCGGCTCCCCTATCACGCTTACGAGGGCGGCGGGTTCGTGGCGAGTCACGTGAAGGCTCTGGCCTTCTCGCTCATGGGCAGCTCGATCCTCGCGCACAAGGTCTGCGCGCTCTCCTGGGGGCTTCTCGTGGTCGCGGCTTCCGTGCGACTTCTCCACCGTCACGGCGGTGATGCGCGCGCGTCTGACAGCGCTTCAGCGCTCGGCGGTGTGCTGCTCGCGCTCGGGCCGGCTCACTTCCAGCGCGAATCGCTCCTCCATCTGGGGATCCACTTCGAGGCTCTGCTCTTCGTGGCTCTGGTCCTCGACCAGGGCCTGCGCGTGGCCGCAGTCGAGGCCGATGCGGCTCCGCGGCGTCGAGACCTCCTGATCCTCGGGCTCGCGTCGGGCTTCGGGACCTACTTCAGTTACCAGGTGGCGCTCGCCGTCCTGGTGGTGGCGGGGCTCCTGATCGTAAGGTCGCCCCGCTCGATGGTCTCGCCCTGGCTCGTCGGGGCGACGCTGCTCGGGCTCTCGCCGCTCGGCCTGATGGCGCTGGCCACGGGACGTGAGGTGCTCGACATCCACGGTGAGGCGATCGGCGCCGCCGGTCCCGGTTTTCTCCAGAGCCTGCGCGCGGGGCTCTCGGCCCCGCTCGCACTCGGAGCGGCGCTGCTCGGCGCAGGCGCGGCGATCGCCGGGGCCGCCGCCTGCCCGCCGGGGGCGGATCGGCGTATCGCTGCGGTGACGCTCCTCGTCTTCTCCGGGGTGTGGTGCGCCGCGGCGGCGGCCACAGGACTCTTCGCGATCACATCCTCCGACGCGCACTGGTTCCCGCTGCTGCGCGCTGCCCCTCTCGTCTGGGCCATGCTCATGCTTGTCGGGCTGCTGGCCGGGCCGGCTCTTGCTCTGGAGGGACTGGCTCGAGTGGGACCCGCGGCGAAGGTGGCGCGGAGCACGACGGCGGCGCTGGTCGGGATCGGTCTCATCCACACGGCGCGCATTGTCGACGAGGGAAGCCTCGGCCGGGCGGGGGACAACCTGCGTCACCTCGCGCAGCTGCGCGGGGACGATCCGCGCGGTGCGCTCGCGAAGATAGGTCCGCGTCTCGAGGAGGGGCGGGACACGAGCGATGGCGCGGTGGAGGCGGAGGTCCTCGGGCGGTTCCTCACCGAGGGCGTCGACCCCGGTCTGATCACCGACGTGGTCGCGGCGGTCACACAGGCCACCGAGGCGCGGGCCGAAGCGCTCGAGGGTGAGATGGTGCCACTCCTCTCTGCGATTCCCGGCGGGGTCGAGTCGGCGCGCCGCGGCCTTGGATCCCCGCTCTTCCACTACCGCTACCCCGGTCGGCTCAGGGAGGCGCTGGAGGACGATTCGCTCCCCGAGATCGACGCCGAGGCGATGGGCCGCTTCGGACTCGGCTGGTACGGGGCGACCGACCTGTCCGGGGAGATGGGCGTCGCGCGTGGGGCGCTGAAGGCGGGGGCCTACCTGCGCGGGGTCGGGGCGCGCGTCTTCCGCACGGCCGTCATGCAGCCCTACTGGGGCCCGGAGCTCGTCCTCCGGCCCGGAGCGGTCCGCCGGGCCATGGCCGCACGGGCGATCGCGTTGACGCCCGAGGAGAAGGCCGCTCTCCTCGGCGGATTCGACGCGGAGGCGCGCGCCTTCGGCGTCGTCGATCCCACCTGGCCGCGAGTAGACTCTGGGCGATGAGCACCAAGGGAAAGACCAAGGGCAGCGAGCAGGCGCCGGCGTTCGACGAGAGTCTCGGTCGCCTGGAGGAGATCGTCTCCGAGCTCGAAGGCGGCGGGCTGGGCCTCGAGGAATCCCTGGCCCGTTACAAGGAGGGCGTGTCGCTGCTCGAGGGGTGCCGAAGCACCCTCGCCTCGTTCCGTGCGCAGGTCGAGGAGCTTCGTCCCGATGGAGGCACCGCACCGATGGCCGACCCTGACCTCGATGGCGGGCCCGGGGAAGGGATCGACGCCCCCTTCTGAATTGAGTGACCGGGCCGATGCCGGCGCTGCGGATTGGTTTGCAGCGTCCCGTGACCGCGCCGACGCGCTGATCGCGCGTCGTCTCGACGAGATGGACCTCGGTCCGCCCCGGCTCGAGGAGGCGCTCCGCTACGCGATGACGGGGGGCGGAAAGCGGGTCAGGCCAGTGCTCTGCGCGCTGGTGGGTGAAGCGATGGGGGGCGCGGAGAAGGCGATCGAGGCGGGGGCGTTCGCCGTGGAGTGCATCCACACCTACAGCCTGGTCCACGACGACCTCCCGTCCATGGACGACGACGACCTCAGGCGTGGACGTCCCACCGTGCACCGCCGGTTCGACGAGGCGACCGCGGTCCTCGTTGGGGATGCCCTTCAGGCGCTCGCGTTCGAGGCTCTCGCAGGGAGCGGGGAGGGCGCCGCCCTCCGCGTGTGTGCGCTCGCTCGCGCCGCAGGCTCCGCGGGGATGGTGGGCGGTCAGCTCCTGGACCTGGCGGGTGAGGGGCGATCGCTCTCGGCGGTGGAGGTGGAGGCGATCCATGGGGCGAAGACCGCGGCCCTCCTCGGGGCAGCGGCCGAGCTCGGCGCACTGTCCGCGGCCGAGCCGCACCGGTCGGAGCGCGCGGGCGAGGCCCGGGCCCTCGGCGAGGCGCTCGGCATGTGCTTCCAGGCGATGGACGACGTCCTCGACGTCACCGGCGACGCGGCGACCCTCGGCAAGACGCCGGGGAAGGACGCCGGCGCGGCGAAGGGGACCCTGGTGGCTGCCCTGGGTCTCGATGGGGCGCGGGATGCGGCGAAACGTCACGCGGATCGGGCGATGGGGCTCGCGGATGGCCTCGGGCTCGGCCCTCTCGGGGCGGGATTCGTGGGGGTCCTGCTCTCCCGGAACTCCTGATCGGCACTGCCGACACTGCCCTCGGGGGCCTATTCTCAACGATCGGGGCGGGGTCGGGCCATCTGGTCCGACCAGGTCCCCGTCATCCCCTGCGACGCGACCCATGGCGAAGACGGAAGAGACCGCGCGAGCACGTCTGCTCGACGGCATCGACGGCCCGGCCGATGTGAAGGCCCTGAAGAGCGCTGATCTGCCGCAGCTCTGCGGCGAGGTGCGCGACTTCCTGCTCGATACGGTCCAGGAGACCGGAGGGCACCTCGGGTCGAACCTGGGGGTGGTGGAGCTGACGGTGGCTCTGCACCGCGTCTTCGATTTCGAGCGCGACAAGCTCGTCTGGGACGTCTCCCACCAGGCGTACCCGCACAAGGTGCTGACGGGCCGCAAGGACCGATTCGGCACGCTCCGCCAGACGGACGGTCTCTGTGGCTTCACGCACCCCGAGGAGTCGCTCTACGACCTGTTCCACACCGGACACGCCGGCACGAGCGTCAGCCTCGGCCTCGGGCTCGCCATGGGGATGGCTCACGAGAAGGACGCTCCACACGCTGTCAGCGTGATCGGCGATGCCTCGCTCGGCGCCGGCGTCGCCTTCGAGGCGCTCAACCACGCCGGCGCGACGGGGCAGAAGCTCCTGGTGATCCTGAACGACAACGAGTGGTCGATCTCCAAGTCGGTCGGTTCGCTCTCCAGGTATCTGACGAAGATCCGGGGGAGCCGCCTCGTCCAGCGGGCGGGTCAGGAGACCAAGAGCCTCGTCCAGGCGATCCCGCTCATCGGTTCGCGGGTCGACAAGGCGCTCGACGACGTCGGTGAGGTGCTCCGTCACGCATTCGTACCCGGCCACGTCTTCGAGGAGCTCGGCGTTCGTTACGTCGGGCCCGTGGACGGCCACGACGTCATCGGGCTTCAGCGAGTCCTGGAGCGCGTGCGAACGCTCGACGGTGTCGTGATGCTCCACGTTCTCACCGAGAAGGGGAGGGGGCACCCCGAGGGGCCGAATCACCCCGAGCGTGTCCATGCTGTGAAGGGGCGACCCGGGAAGCTCGAGCCCAAGGCCGCGCCGTCGCCAGCTGCGGCGGCTCCCGTTGCCTTCACCAAGGCGTTTGCGAACTCCCTCGTGGACGCGGCGACCCGGGACGTTCGCGTGCACGCGATCACCGCGGCGATGCCCTCGGGGACCGGCCTCGACAAGTTCGAGGAGGCTCACCCCTCGCGCTTCCATGACGCAGGCATCTGCGAGCAGCACGCCGTCGCCATGGCGGCGGGGATGGCGAAAGCCGGGCTCCGGCCGGTCTGTGCGATCTATTCGACGTTCCTCCAGCGCGGCTACGACCAGGTGTTCCAGGAGGTGGCGCTCCAGGATCTGCCTGTGATCTTCGCCCTGGACCGCGCGGGGCCCGTGGGCCAGGACGGCCCGACCCACAACGGCGTCTTCGACATCGCGTACATGCGGACGCTGCCCAACATGATCCTGGGCGCGCCGCGCGACGCGACGGACCTCGACCGCATGCTCGGCGCGGCGCTCAAAGCGGACAGCCCGGTGGCGATTCGTTTCCCGCGGGGCAACGCCCCCTCTCGGGAGGAGATCCACGCCTCCGAGCGAGAGCCGATGGTGCCCGGCAAGGCCGAGGTGCTGCGCGATGGAGATGATGGCGGCCTCTGCATCTGGGCCTACGGCGTCATGGTGGAGACCGCGCTGATCGCAGCGATGCAGCTGGCGGAGCGCGGCCTCGATGTGGGCGTCGTGGACGCTCGGTTCGTGAAGCCCCTCGACGAGCAGCTCCTCGGGGCCCACCTGGCCCGCTACCGCCACGTGCTCACGCTGGAGGATCACCAGCGCGCCGGTGGCTTCGGCTCCGCCGTGCTCGAGGCCGCCGCCAGGATCCACGTCCCCGGACGCAGGGCTCAGGTGCGAATCCTCGGCATCCCGGATCGTTACGTGGATCACATGACCACGCGGGAGGAACAGCTCACAGCGGCCGGGCTCGATGCGCCGGCTGTGGTACGCCTCGGCTCCCAGCTGCTCGGGGCCTCCCGGGTCGAGGAACAATGACGGGGATCGACGGTCCGGGGCATCCCCCGGGAACGCGGCCCTGGAGTCCGCCCGGCGGGCAGGTTCGGTCCGTCCTCCTGCTCGCCGATGGCCACAAGGGGGATGTGTCCGAGGCCGTCGGAGAGGTGTCACGTCATCTCGAGTCGCTCGGCGCCGCCGTGGAGACCCACGCGGACGTGCGTTCTCTGCACACGGACGAAGGCCGGCTGGAGCCCGACGGACAGCACGACCTCGTGGTGGTCCTGGGAGGTGACGGGAGCGTGCTGACGGCTGCCGGGCTCTTCGACGTATGCCCAGTCCCGACCATCGGGATCAACTTCGGGCGGGTGGGCTTCCTCGCCTCGCTCGAGGTCAGCGGCTGGCGCGAGGGTCTGGACGACGTCTTCGCGGGGCGCGCCCTCGTGGAGGAGCGGATGCGCCTCGGGGCCTCCGTGGTTCGTGAGGGCGGCGAGGTCCTCCCCGCGGTGCTCTCCATGAACGACGTCGTGATCTCACGCGGCGGCACCCCCTCGATGGCGGAGTTCGAGCTGCTCTCGGCCGGCCGCAGCGTGACGAGCTACCGGGCCGATGGGCTGATCTTCGCCACGCCTTCGGGCTCGACGGCGTACTCCCTGGCCGCTGGCGGGCCCATCCTCGATCCGGCGCTGCGCGGGATCGTGCTGACGCCGATCTCGGCCCATTCGCTCTCCCATCGCCCGCTCGTGCTCGGCCCGAAGGCTTCCCTGGAGGCCCGGGTCGTGAACACCGGGGGCGCAGTGACGCTGGACGTCGACGGTCGGATGGTGACGGAGCTCGGCCCCGGGGATCGCGTACTCCTCGAGCCCAGTGAGGTTCCCTACCCGCTGCTGACGACCCGACAGCTCGATCCCTGGCAGCGGCTCCGGGATCGGCTCGGCTGGGCCGGGAATTTCGGCTGAGCGCTGAGTCCGGGCGGATCGACGCTCAGGTCGGGATCGGCGCCGAGGAGTCGCCCTGGATGAGGCCGTCCTCCATGTAGAGGACGCGATCGCAGCGCCGGGCGAGTCGCTCGTCGTGCGTCACGAGAAGGAGTGAGACGCCGCGTTCCTTCTGCTCGTCGAGGAGGAGCTCCAGCACCTTCTCCCCCGTGCCGCGATCCAGGTTGCCCGTGGGCTCGTCGGCGATCAGGATCGGGGGGTCGAGGAGCAGGGCGCGCGCGATCGCGACCCGCTGCTGTTCCCCGCCCGAGAGCTGGGACGGTCTGTGTTCGAGGCGCGCGGCCAGGCCGAAGCGCTGCAGCATCGCCTTGGCCTTCTCCTCGTACTCCTGCCGGCGTGAACGGAACTCCCCACGCCCGTGGAGGATCATGGCGGGTAGGAGCGCGTTCTCGAGCGAGGAGAGCTCGGGAAGAAGGTGATAGAACTGGAAGATGAACCCGATCTTCCGATTCCTGAGGAGCGCGCGGTCCTTGGGTCCGAGCTGACCCGCCTCCTCGCCGTCGACGCGAACCGCGCCCTCGGTGGGGGTGTCGAGGAGCCCCAGGATGTTCAGGAGAGTGGTCTTGCCTGCTCCGGAGGTGCCCATGAGCGCGAGGCGCTCGGCGCGCCCGAGCTCGAGGCTGACCCCGTGGAGGATCTCCATGCGGCGATCCCCGATCCTGAACGAGCGACGGATCCCCTCGCACGCGAGCGGGAGGCTCTGCGAGGGGGCGGGCTGGGTAGGCGCGTGGTGGCTCATTCGTGCCTGAGGGCCTCCACCGGGTCGAGGCGCGACGCCCGCCAGGCGGGGATCGCGGCGAAGAGGAGCGTGAAGAGCACCGCGCCTGCGACGATCATGGCAACGCCGTCCGCCGTCACCTCACTCGGGATGTGGTCGAAGAGGTAGACGTCGCGGTCGAAGATCTCGAACCCGAAGGTCTCCGAGAGCCAGACCTCGATGCCGTCGATGTTCAGCGCCCCGAGGACACCGACCAGCGCGCCGGCCGCGCTGCCGAGGGCCGCCTCCCACATCCCGATCATCAGGAAGAGCGCCATGACTCCACGAGAGGTGGCGCCGAGCGCGCAGAGGATGCCGATGTCGCGCCGCTTCTCCGTGACCATCATCGAGAGAAGCGCGAAGACCGTGAAGCAGGCCACGACGAGGACGAGGCTCAGCATGATCGCCATGAGCATCTTCTCGTTCTGAATGGCTCGTAGCAGCTGTGCGCGGAAGTCCTCCCAGGTGCGGATCTCGCTGAGTCTCTCGCCCGGCGGGTTCAGGTAGGCCTCCTCGTTGAGGGTCGTCCAGAGCTCCGCTCGGACGTCGTTCTTGTCGCGTTCGTAGTCCTCGAGTTTCACCAGGACCGCGGACCAGGAGGGGTCGTAGAGCTGGAGAAAGTCCGCGAGGTCGCGGCGGTCGAGATAGATCCTGCGGCTGTCCATCTCGTTGTCCCCCGTCCGGAAGCTCCCGACGACCTGGAAAACGGCCTTCGCGGGCTCCTCGTTGGGCTCGCCGCGCTCGTCCAGGGTCACCGAGAACAGGGTGACCTCCTCGCCTCGGCCGAGCTGCCAGAGGTAGGCCAGCTGCTCCCCGACGAGGATCGGGATCGGCGGGCGCGAGCGGCCGCGATCCCGCCTCGGCAACCGCGCGAAGGGGTCTCCCGGATCGTCGACGCGGCCGACCGTGCAGTCCTCGCCCACCTCCGGCTTGTTGGCGTAGTCGGCGACGAGCGACTCGGCGAAGGTGGAGGCGCTCGCCTCGGTCGCAGGGTCCACGCCAACCATCTCCACGAGCTGGATCTGATCCTGGAGGGGCCGCTGGAAAGCGCGCTCCCGTCCGGAGGGCATGAAGAGTCCGTACCATTGGAGCTGCGGAGTGGCCCCGAGCACGCGCGGGTGCTGTCTCACCAGCTCCACCAGTTCATCCACGTCGGTCTGCCGCTTCAAGTACGCGCCTTCTGCGGAGATGACGCGCTCGCTGCGCCCCGGCTGGATCACAAGATCCGCGAGGTTCCCCCGCAGGGAACGCCGGCTCTCGGCCAGGAAGCCAGCCATGATCGATAGGATCATGACGAGCGCGGCCACTGCGACGAAGATGCCGGCGATGCCGATCCAGCTCGTCTTGCGGGCGCGCAGGTAGCGCAGGCTGAGGAAGGTGCGGAACAAGGCAGTGTGGGCGGGGGAGTGCCGCGCTCAGGCGCCGGTGGGCTCGGGCTCCTGCGCCGGAGCGGGCTCCTCGACTCGGCGCATGGCCGGGAAGAGCAGCACGTCGCGGATGGAGTCCTGGCCGGTCAGCAGCATCACCAGCCGGTCGATGCCGATGCCCAGGCCTCCGGTGGGGGGCATGCCCACTTCCAGGGCCTGGACGTAGTCGATGTCCACCTCCCCGGGGGTCTCCGGGTCCTTCGAGGCGACCTGCTCCTCGAACCGGCGCTGCTGCTCCGCGGGGTCGTTGAGCTCCGTGAAGGCGTTCCCCAGCTCCATCGAGGAGACGAAGACCTCGAAGCGCTCCGTGAGGCGCGGATCCTCGGGGTCCTGCTTGGCGAGGGGGGAGATCTGGACCGGGTAGTGAGTGACGAAGATCGGTCCGGAGAGGTGCGGCTCGACGGTCTCGTCGAAGACGTCGCTCATCACCTTCCAGTAGTCGTCCGACCCATGGTTCAGACCGAGCTCCTCGGCCTTGGCGCGCACCGCGTCCTCGTCGTCGAACGCGCACCCCGCATGGTCCTGGAAGAGGTCCGTGTAGCGTTTACGCGGGAAGGGGGCCTTGAGGTCGAAGCTGCCGCCGCGGAACTCGATCTCGGTGCCGCCGTTCAGCGCGACCGCGCAGCGCTCGAAGATCGTCTCGGTGACCTCCATCATCCGCCGGTAGTCCGCCTGCGCCTCGTAGAGCTCCAGCATGGTGAACTCGGGGTTGTGGCGGGTGGAGAGACCCTCGTTGCGGAAGTTGCGGCTCACCTCGAAGACTCGCTCGAGGCCTCCGACGATCAGCCGCTTGAGGTACAGCTCGGGCGCGATCCTGAGGAAGAAATCAGCGTCGAGCGCGTTGTGGTGGGTGATGAACGGGCGCGCAGCTGCGCCCCCCATGATCGGGTGGAGCGTGGGGGTCTCCACCTCCAGGTAGCCCTCGGCCTCGAGGTACTGACGGATCGTCGAGAGAGCCTTGCTTCGTTTGACGAAGACCTGGGCCACGTCCTCGGAGGCCCAGAGATCGACGTAGCGGCGGCGGTACCTGGCCTCCACGTCGGTGAGGCCGTGCCACTTCTCGGGAGGCGGTGCGACCGCCTTGGAGAGCAACTGGATCTCGTCGGCCCAGATGGTGGGCTCCCCCTTCTGGGTGAAGGCGAGCTCTCCGGTCACGCCGACGAGGTCAGCGGCGTCGAGCCACTTGCGGCGCGGCCACCACTCGCCGAGACGGCCCTTCTGAAGCCCGACCTGAAGGCGTCCCGTGCGGTCAAGCACCGGGGCGAAGATGAGCTTGCCGAAGTCCCGGAGTCCCAGGAGTCGTCCGGCGATGGTGACGGTCTGGCCGATCGTCGGGCCGGGTTCCTCCGGCGTCCCTGCGCCCGCGAGGACGGCTTCGATCGGCTGCGCCTGGACGCCCCTGGGCGGGTACGGATCGACGCCCTCGGCGCGCATGGCCTCCACCTTGCTCAGGCGGTCGGGGTGAGCGAGATCGGTCATGGCGGTGAGGTTCCTTGTTTGTGATGCGGAAGGGAAGGGGCTCCGGGCAGGAAGTAGGGGGGGGAGAGGCGGGGGCTTCCCACGGCGATTTGCTCCCGGTGGACGCTTGACCTCCTGATGTGCGGTTCCCATTCTCTTCGCCTCACCGCGCGAGAGCGCGGGGGCGCGGCCGGTGCCCCCCTACTCGAGCTGCCGGAGATCGGACCTCGGTCCGGGATCTGGCGCGGAGTGACCGGCCTGCCGCGTCCAACAACCCGGGGGATTAGCTCAGCTGGTAGAGCGCCTGCATGGCATGCAGGAGGTCAGGGGTTCAAGTCCCCTATCCTCCACCACCCCCCAGGGGTCGCAACGCGGCCCCTGGGGGGTGGTGTCGTTCCCGGGGAGGTCAGTCGCGCTGCCGGACCTCTGACGGCCCTGCCCTCCGGGCGCGCTCTCCGTGTTCCCTGCTTCACCCGTGGGTCCCGTGCGGGCATCCTGCGCGCATGAACGCTTACGACCCGAGCGCGATCGAGGCCAGGTGGCAGGCTCGCTGGGCCCAGGAGAAGACCTTCCGGACTCCGAATCCGGGCGACCCCGACTTCGACGCCTCCAAGCCGAAGTTCTACGTCCTCGACATGTTCCCCTACCCCTCCGGGTCCGGCCTGCACGTCGGGCACCCGATGGGTTACATCGGGTCGGACATCGTCACGCGGCGCAAGCGGATGGAGGGCTACAACGTGCTTCATCCCATGGGGTACGACGCGTTCGGGCTCCCGGCCGAGCAGTACGCCATCACCACCGGGAGGCATCCGGAGGAGACGACGCGGGAGAACATCGAGACCTACCGGCGCCAGCTGCAGTCGATCGGGCTGAGCTACGACTGGGATCGTGAGCTCGCGACCTGCGACGTGGACTACTACCGCTGGACCCAGTGGATCTTCGCGCGACTCTACGACCGCGGGCTCGCGTACCAGACCGAGGTCCCCGTCTGGTGGTGCGAGGACCTGAAGACGGTCCTCGCGAACGAAGAGGTCATCGACGGGAAGTCCGAGCGAGGTGGTCACCCCTGCGTGCGTCGGCCTCTCCGGCAGTGGATGCTCAAGATCACCGCATACGCCGACCGGTTGATCGAGGATCTGGATCTCGTGGACTGGCCCGAGTCCGTCAAGACGATGCAGCGCGAGTGGATCGGCCGCTCGGAGGGCGCGGAGATCGACTTCGGGATCGAGGGCCACGACGGAGAGGCGCTGCGGGTGTACACCACGCGGCCGGACACCCTCTACGGCGCCACCTTCATGGTCATCGCGCCCGAGCACCCGCTCGTGGAGAAGATCGCGAGCGAAGGGCAGCGAGACGCGGTCGCCGCCTACGCGAAAGCCGCGGCGGCGAAGTCCGACCTGCAGCGCTCCGAGCTCGCCAAGGACAAGACGGGGGTCGACACCGGGGCGTGTGCGATCAATCCCATCTACGACGAGGGCGATCCTCGGCGACGCGTGCCCATCTTCGTCGGGGACTACGTTCTCATGAGCTACGGGACCGGCGCGATCATGTGCGTCCCGGGGCACGATGAGCGCGACTGGGATTTCGCGAAGGCCTTCGACCTTCCGATCGTGGCGGTGGTTCGCGCGGAGGGCGCACCGGTGCCTGCGGCCGATGTGACGCCGGACGAGTGTCGCGCCGGTGAGGGCTTCGCCTGCAACTCGCCACTCTGGGACGGGCTGCCGGTGCCCGAGGCGAAGGCTCGCGCGATCGAGCTGCTGGAGGAGCG
>CBFIJG010000001.1:142316-146917 GCA_965662915.1 Planctomycetota bacterium
CTTCGCCTGCAACTCGCCACTCTGGGACGGGCTGCCGGTGCCCGAGGCGAAGGCTCGCGCGATCGAGCTGCTGGAGGAGCGCGGCGCGGGGGTGCGGAAGGTGAATTACCGCCTGCGCGACTGGCTCTTCTCCAGGCAGCGGTACTGGGGGGAGCCCTTCCCCGTTCTGCATCTCGAGGACGGCAGCCACGTCCGCGTCCCCGATGACGCTCTGCCGGTGGCGTTGCCCGACATGGAGGACTTCAAGCCCTCCGAGGACGGCTCGGCGCCCCTGGCGCGGGCGACCGAGTGGCTCCACGCGGTCGACCCTGCGAGTGGCGGCGCGGCCATTCGTGACACGGACACGATGCCAGGATGGGCCGGCTCGTGCTGGTACTACCTGCGCTTCATGGACCCGAAGTGCTCCACCGCTCCGCTTTCCCCGGAGGCGGAGGACTACTGGGGCAACGTGGATCTGTACATCGGCGGGACCGAGCACGCCGTGTTGCACCTCCTGTACGCGCGGTTCTGGCACAAGGTGCTCTTCGACGAGGGGGTCGTGCAGACGAAGGAGCCGTTCCAGCGGCTCTTCAACCAGGGCATGCTGACCGCGTTCGCGTACAAGGACTCAACCGGCCGCCTCGTGCCCGCGGACGAGGTCGAACTGGGCGGGGAGAAGCCGCGCTACAAGAGCTCCGGTGAGGAGCTCGAGGAGGTCATCGCCAAGATGAGCAAGTCCCTGAAGAACGTCGTGAACCCCGACGACGTGTGCGCCGAGTACGGCGTCGACGCGTTCCGGCTCTACGAGATGTTCATGGGGCCTCTTTCCGATTCCAAGCCCTGGAACCCGAGGGACGTGCCGGGTTCTCGGCGCTTCCTCGACCGCTTCTGGCGCCTCTTCGTCGATCCGGATGGTGAAGCTGCGCTGCGCCACGGGCTTGATTCCGCCGCGCCGGTGACGCCCGAGGGCGACTCACTCGCAGTTGAGCGTGCGCTGAATCAGTGCCTGAAGCGGGTCAATGACGCCTTCCAGGGTTTCAAGTTCAACACGGCGGTCGCGGGCTTCATGGAGTTCGTCAACGTCGCGTCCAGGCGTGGCCTCAACGGCTCGCAGGCCGATCGTCTCGTCAGGGCCATCGCACCGTTCGCTCCCCACATCGCCGAGGAACTATGGTCCCGTATGGGGCGTGAGGGCTCGGTCGCCCATGCGGAATGGCCCGCGGTCGACGAGGCGTATCTGGAGGCGGACGAGTTCGAGATGCCGGTGCAGATCCTCGGGAAGGTCAGGGCCAAGGTGATGGTCCCGCGCTCGGCGACGAAGGAGCAGATGGAGGCCGCTGCGCTCAGCGCCGTCAGCGACAAGTTGGAGGGGAAGACGGTGGTGAAGACCATCGTCGTACCGGGCCGGCTCGTGAACTTCGTGGCGAAGTGAATCCCGGGGCGGCGTGCTGCTGGGCCGCGCCCCGCGGAGGGTCCGTCGGAGCGCTGCCCCGTTGATTGCCAGGGGCTTCCCGGCGACACTGCACCCCGGGCAGGAGAGGCCGTGGCGTTCACGTGTCTGCTGCTCGAAGGGAGGATCAGCCTTGGCGCTACTGGAAGAGGATCACGCGTTCGAGATCGCGGACGTCGTCATCGCAGCGAGCGACGCCGACGAGACCGAAGTTTCCGTCGCGTGCGTGGAGGAGCGGTTCGTTCGCTTCGCCCATGAGGGCCCCACGCAATCTGCGGACCGGGAGAAGTACCTCGTCGCCGTGCGCGCACGGTACCGCGGGGCCGGCGGGGGCTTCCGTGAAGCGCGGGCGACGACGGGGGGCCTCGACGAGGCGAGCATCCTCGGGGCGTTAGGACGCGCCCGCACGCTCGCGCGAGTGACCGCAGACGACCCCGAGGCGACGCCGCTGCAGGGCGACGGGGTGGGGGAGGGCTCGGTCCCGGGGACGGCGCCGTCGCGGCCCACGCAGGATCACTCGACGCGTGAGAAGGCCGCCTGGGTCGCGGAGGCGCTTCGAGCTGCCGAGTCAGCGGATCTGGAGGCCTCGGGCCTCGCGCTCACGAGAGTCGCATCGCGGAGCCTCGTGAACAGCGCGGGCAGGCGAGTGCACGGCGCGACCTCGGGCGCGAGCTTCGAAGTGACATGCGTGAGCCAAGGGGCCGACGCGGAGACCGTTGGTGGGGCTGCCGCGGCGCGGACGTCGCGCTCCTTCGCGGACCAGGTGGACGCCGCCGCTGTGGCTGCTGAGGCCGTCGAGGCGGCCTCGCTCGGTCGGGAGCCCGGCGATGTGAAGCCGGGCGAGATCGACGTGGTCCTCTCGCCCCAGGCCGTGGCCTCGCTCCTGACTTTCGCGGGACACGTCGGCTTCGGCGCCCGAGAAGTCGCGCTGGGTCAGTCCTTCTTGGCGGGTCGGATCGGGGACGCTGCCCTGAGCGACCTGATCTCCATCTCCGACGATCCGGGCCATCCGGAGCACCGGGGCTGGCTCTTCGACGGCGAGGGGACCCGCACGCACCGGACGCCGCTGGTGGACGGCGGGCGTCTCCTGGATCCCGTGACGGATGCTCGGTGGGCGCAGCGGATGGGGGTCAAGGACAGTGGTCACGCGCTCCCTCAGCCGAGCGCTGCGGGACCGAAGCCTCGCCACCTCGTCCTCCGAGGTGGCGATGCGTCGACGGCCGAGCTCGTGGCGCGTATCCGTGACGGCCTCTACGTGCGACAGCTCCACTACGTCAATCTGGTCGAGCCACGCGAACTCGTCCTGACGGGGATGACCCGTGGCGGCCTCTTCCGGATCTCGGGCGGAGAGCTCGGCGGTCCGGTGCGCAACCTTCGATTCACCGAGTCGCTGGTGAGTGCCCTTCAGCGCGTCGTCGCCGTTGGCGCTGACGTGGAGCGCTGCGGGTCGTTGATGGGCGGCGAGGTCGTGGCTCCCGCGCTCGCGATTCGAGGCTTCAAGTTCACGTCGGGAGTGGAGCGATGAGCGGCCCTCACGTCCGCGCGGCCGATCCGGTCGCCGTCGCCAAGGAGGCGGTCGAGCTCTGCATGGCTCGAGGTGCGACCGCCGCTGATGCTCGCGTGGTTCGTCTGGCTCAGGAGCAGCTCACGGTTCAGGACGGACGGATCCGTGAGGCCGACGCCCCGGAGGACTTCGGTCTCGCTGTGCGGGTGTTGAAGGACGGTGCGGTGGGCTTCGCGGCCGCCCCAGGGGGATTCGACTCCATCGCGGACGTCGCCCAGGGGGTCGCGCGCCGAGCGCTTGCGGTCGCGCGGGACGTGGCGCCTCTGCGGCGCGTTCCCGTCCAGCTGGCGGGCGACTCGTCCGCGAGCGGGGAGTACCACACGGAGATCCACGAGGATCCCTTCCTCGTGCCGCTCGAGGAGAAGATCGATCTGCTGATGCGGACCGATGCCGCGCTGTCCGGGCGCCGTGAGATCGTCTCCCGGTCAGCAGGGATCGCCCTGCGCCGGGAGGAGCAGTGGATGGTGACGTCGGACGGGGGCGTGACCCATCAGGTCCTCGTGCGTTCCGGCGGCCACGCCGAGGCCATCGCGAACGCGCGGGGCGTCGTCGAGCGGCGCAGTCATCCGAACGGTCTCGGCGGGCAGTTCAGGGCTGGCGGCTACGAGGTGGTCCGCGGTCTCGAACTCGAGGCGCAGGCCGAGCGGGTGCGCGATGAAGCGATCGCTCTGTGTCACGCCGATCTGTGCCCGGATGGGCTACGAACGCTCATCCTTGGTGGAGCCCAGCTCGCGCTGCAGATCCACGAGTCGGTCGGGCATCCGCTGGAACTCGATCGGCTTCTCGGCTGCGAGCGTGATCTGGCAGGCGGGTCCTTCGCCACGACCGAGCAGCTCGGTGACCTTCAGTACGGGTCGAAGGAGGTCACCTTCGTGGCGGACTCGACCGTGCCGGGCGGCCTGGACAGCCGGGGGTGGGACGATGATGGCACACCCTCGGGCAGGTTCGACCTCGTGCGGGAAGGGCGGCTGGTCGGCGTTCAGTCCGGCCGGGCGAGCGCCGGCCGCGCCGGGCTCGGGCCGTCGACCTCCTCCTCCCGGGCGGAGGGCTGGTACGCGCCGCCGATCGATCGGATCACCAACGTCTCCCTCGCCCCGGGCCATGGCACCCTCGACGATCTGCTCGCCGACACCGAGGACGGCGCCATCTACGCCGACACGGTGAAGTCCTGGTCCATCGATCAGGAGCGTCGGAACTTCCAGTTCACCTGCGAGATCGCGTGGGAGATCAGGGGCGGACGGCGCGCACGTCTTCTTCGTCTCCCGACCTATCAGGGATCCTCGTTGCCTTTCTGGCGAAGCTGCGACGCTGTGACCGGTGATTCCGAGTGGGATCTTCACGGGATCGTGAACTGCGGCAAGGGAAACCCAATGCAGATCGCGGAGATGAGCCACGGTGCCTCACCTGCGCGATTCCGGAAGGTCCGGATGCTCGGTCTGAAACCTGCGAAGTGAGCTCGCTCTCGGTCCGAGTCGCAGCAAGGCCCATGCGATTTCGAACGTCCCGCTTTGGGGCTGTCGGCTCACTCTGAGAGGGCGACGCGATGCCGCGGAGGGCCGAAGCGCGGACCTAGATCGGCCGCTCCTGCACAGGAACTTGGTGTTGTCG
>CBFIJG010000001.1:146970-149749 GCA_965662915.1 Planctomycetota bacterium
CGGGATCAGGATGTATTTCTAACGAGACACCTGTTCCCAGCGCGGTACGGTCTGTGTCTCGGTGTGGAGCCACACCAGGGACGCCTTCGTCTCAAAACCAACTCGCCAACACGCTGTCCGCAGCGATAGCCTTCGCCTCTCCGTCCCGGCCATGGACAGAGCTCTCAATTTGCTTCTATCAGCCATTCTCCTCGCCGGCGCCCCGGCATCAGGAGCCGGATTGGTTGCGGGAGTCGATCCGCAAGTCAGCTTTGCGTTCGCGGGCTCGTCCGTGGACGAGAGCGTCGGCTTCGTTGGCGTCGACGTGGTGCTCTCCGCTGCTGGGGCGGCGGACGTGACGATTCCGTTCAGCGTGGGCGGTAGCGCGAGCGTCATGGACGCCTCGGTCCCCAGCACCTCGCTGGTGATTCCCGCCGGGCAGACGAGCGGCCAGATCGGCGTCACGGTCGTCGACGACGTCACGCCGGAAGGCAGGGAGCGAGTGATTCTCTCGCTGGGGACGCCCACCGGGGCTCAGCTCGGCGCGGTCACTGTCCACGAACTGATCATCGACGATGACGAGCCCGCGGCGGCCGTCTCGTTCGATGTGGCAACGCAGACCGCAGCGGAGTCCGCAGGGATCGTATCGATCGCACTGACCCTCTCCTCGTCGCGAACCGAGGACTCGAGCGTCGCATTCGGGATCGGGGGGACCGCTGCGGCCGGTGGCGTGGATTTCGGCATTCCGCAGGCATCGCCGCTCGTGATCCCGGCGGGAGCGACGAGCGCCAGCATGGACGTGTCGATCGTCGTGGACGGCATCGACGAGCCGGACGAGGACGCGGTGGTCACCCTTCTGAGCGGAGACAATTGCGACCTCGGCGCGATCGTGGTGCATACCCTGACGATCAACGACGAGGACGATCCTCCGACGGTGGGCTTCGTGACGCCCACCTCGAGCGTGGTGGAGACGGACGGCACGGTCGCGCAGGTCGTGCGTCTCGGATCGTCGTCGGCGCTGGATGTCACCGTTCCGATCACAGTCTCCGGGACCGCGAACGAGGGTGACGACTTCACCTTCACGCCCAGCTCGCTCGTGATCCCCGCCGGGCAGCTGGATGGCCTGGTGAACATCACGGCGGTGAACGACACCGATGTCGAGGGAACGGAGTCGTTCACGCTGAGCCTCGGGCCCCCGGTGAATGCCGTGCCAGGGGCATCGATCACTCACGAGGTCGTCGTGATCGACGATGACGCCGCGGATCCCCTGATCGACTTCTCCGTGGCGGCCTCGAGCCACGAGGAGGCCGCCGACGCAGTGAGCGTGGAGCTCGTCCTCTCCGACTACGCGGCGCAGATCGTGACGGTCGATCTCGTCACGGGCGGGACAGCGTCACCGGGTGACGACTATTCGCTCCAGTCCGCCACCATCGCAATTCCGGTCGGGAGCCTGCAGGGGGCCGCTCTGGTCACCATCGTCGACGACCAGGCTGATGAGGGCGATGAGGTGCTCACCCTGGACATCGGGTCGGTCTCGGGCGCAACGGCAGGCACGAACGTGTCCCACGTCCTGACGATCGAGGACGACGATGCTCCGCCCGTCCTGGATTTCGTGCTCCCCGCTTCCAGCGTCGCGGAGGCGGCTGGACCGGTTGTGGTCGAGGTGCAGCTCAGCTCAGCGGCCACGGCGGAGGTCGTCGTGCCTGTGATCCTCTCGGGGACTGCGGAGCCTGGGGGTGTCGATGTCTCGGTGACGCCGGATCCCCTCGTGATCCCCATCGGCGCGAGCTCGGGCCAGTTCACGATCGCGATCGAACCCGACGAACTCCACGAGGCGGACGAGAGCCTTCAGCTCGATCTCGGCGTGCTCGTGGGCGCCGTTGCCGGGAGCCAGGGCTCCCACGTTCTGACGATCCAGGACGACGACGCTCCGCCAGCGGCGCAGTTCACGGCGTTCCGCACCGTCGTCGCCGAGCAGAGCGGAGGCTTCGACGTTCGCGTGGAGCTCGACGCGGTCTCGGGCCTCGACGTGACTCTGCCCTTCTCCGTCAGCGGAAACGCGGCTGGCATTGACGACCTCTCCTATCCGTCGCGGCCGATGGTGATCCCCGCGGGGGAGACGTTCGTCGACCTGCCGGTGACCCTCGTCGTGGATCAGGTCGTCGAGATCGGGGATCGCGTTCTGTTCACATTGGAGGCTCCGGTCAACGCGACCCTCGGGCCGATTTCGACCTACCTCGTCGGTGTCGAGGACGTCCAGGAGGGCGGTCTCGGTGCGCTCGCACCGCCGCTCAGGGCGTCCGTCCGATCGCTGGGGTTCCCGCTGACGCGTGTCGGTGACGAGACCGCGCCGGAGACCATCTTCTTCTCGAACCTGTCCTCTTCGCCGGTGACCCTGGTGGATCTCGATTCGCTCGGCCCGAACCTGGGTGACTTCGAGATCGTCTTCCCCGGTGGCTTGCCCGCGACGATCGCTCCCGGCCAGAGCGCGGGCGCCGAGGTGACCTTCAGGCCGCAGGAGCGCGGCGAGCGCACGGCGCGTGTTCGCTCGAGGCAGGCGCAGCAGGGGGCATCGCCCCCGCTGATCGATCTGACGGGGATCGCCATCGGTCCGACCGGCGCGGAGGTCCTGATGGACGCATCCCCGTCCGGTTGGGTCTCGCCGGCACAGATCCAATGGTCAGCCGAGTACGGCTCGACGGATGGCTCGACGGTGGCCTTCGACTACGACATCGACGGAACCGTGGACGACGGGCTGTTCCAGTCGGTCCGATTCGGTCCAGGCTTCTCGTACTCGCTG
>CBFIJG010000001.1:149949-158422 GCA_965662915.1 Planctomycetota bacterium
TCAGTTCGACAGCGTCGTGGCGCACGCGCTCGTCAGTGCGCTGGAGGTGCGCTCGGTCGCGGTGCTCTCGAGCCCTACGGCCTCGCTGCAGTTCGGGACGGTCGACCAGGGCAGCAGCCTCACGCTCGACGTCGAGTTCCAGAACGACGGTCTTCACAGTGCCACACTCGACCGCTTGACGTTCCGCGTCGGTCCGCTGGGTGACGGTTCGGACTTCCGGGTGGACTGGAACGGCGTTTCCCACGCGGGCAACTCCCAGACGGTGGTCCGGTTCCCGAACATCGAGCTCCTCCCGGGCTCGACGATGGTGCCGGTGACCTTCAATCCGACCGTCCACGAGGACCACGAGATCACGCTGGAGTTCGAGGCCACGGCGACCGGCGAGATCTTCGAGGTCGCCGCGCTCGGGACTGGTGGCGCGCAGGCCGGCTGGGGATTCCTCCATCCGGTCCCCGACTTCGACCCGCGATTCGTCGTCGACTACGACCAGGACGGCGTCGAACTCGTGAATCTCCTCGGGGGGGAATCCCACACCCACGAGCCCGGGCAGACATTGATCTCCTACGAGTGGTCGGTTGATGGCCTCCCGGTGGCCACGACCGTGGACACCACGCAGTCGCTTGGTCTGGGGGAGAGTCTCGTCGCGCTGACGATCGGCGACGACAACGCTCCACAGGCGTTCGCCACGGACAGCCGCTCCATCACCGTGCACCCCGTGGATCGGGTGCCGGGTGTCCTGGTGCGTTACTACGACGGGGCCACTGCGGGCGAGTTGTCCTTGCTGGACGCCGTCCCGGCGAACGCAGCGCACGTCGATCGCAGCGCCCAGCTGGCCGTGCAGCCAGGTGAGGGAACCGTCGGAGGTTCCCCGTTCACGGATCACGTCATGCTCACGATGACGGGTCAGTTCGAGCTTCAATCGTCGCGCGACGTCGAGCTTCTCCCCACCGGTGGCAACGGCCACCGCCTCTTCCTCGACGGCCAGGCCGTCACCGGGACGGTGAGCTTGGGCGCGGGCGTCCACGCCGTTGAGGCTCGCTTCGCCGTCACCTCACTCGGTGATCTACCCGTCAGCGTCGGCGTCATCGAGAACGGCGCGCCTGCGGTGGACATCGAGGATTCCCTCGTGCACGACGAGCGTGCCGTCGAGCCGATCATCCACGCCATGCCGACGATCGGGACCGATCTCGGCGGCAATCGGGTGGTCATCGAGGGCTTCGGCTTCTTCCCCGAGAGTGGCACTGTCGTGCACTGGGGCGCCACGGACATCACCTCCGCGCAGTTCGATGAGTGGCGCGGCGAGTCGATCACGCTCACGACGCCTCCGGGAACGGGGACGATCCAGGTGACCGTCGAGACTCCGAACGGCCTCAGCAACACGATCGATTTCTCCTATTCACCATCGGGGCCGATCCCCGTTCGCTTCGATCTCCTGACCGATCGCGAGCTGTCTCTCCCATCTGTCACGTCAGGCGCGTTCGGACCGGACGGGAAGCTCTACGTCTCCAAGCTCACCGGCGAGATCCACGTGATCACGTTCGACGAGAGCTACAACGCGATTTCGGTGGAGACCATGGTCGGCGTCAGCGGGCTGACCAATCACGACACGCTCTCGCTCGCCTTCAACCCGTTCGACGTTTTCGATCCCCAGGACCCGACGTCGCTGAAGCTCTACGTCGGGCACGGCGAGCAGTTCCAGAACGGTGGAGGCGCGTTCACCGGGCCGTCTTACTTCACGGGGCAGATCTCGGTCCTCACTGGACCGGACTTCGATGTTCCCGCGCCGCTCATCACGCAGCTTCCGGTCTCCAACCACGACCACTCGATCGACGGCATGACGTTCGACGAGAACGGCGACCTGCTCGTGAGCGTCGGCGGGAACACCAACGCCGGCGTGAAGTGGCCTCTGCTCGGTGATGTCCCCGAGTCGCCGCTCTCCGGCGCGGTGCTCCGCGCGAGAATCTCCCGGGCCGGGTTCAACGGCGCCATCGCGTACGTGGACTCCGTGACCCAGGTTCTCGTCGACGATCAGGTGCTCGGATCGGAGGTGGACGTCGTGGACGGTGTCGACGTCGAGGTTCTCGCGAGCGGCATGCGGCACGCCTACGACCTGGTGCTGCACACCAACGGTTACGTCTACTCGACGGACAATGGCCCGAACAGCGGCTATGGGCCGGCATCCAGCGGGCTGACCACGGATGGAGGGCCGGTGCACCCTCACGAGGACGACGAGCTGAACCTCGTGGAGCCCGGGATGTACTACGGATCGGCGAACCGTGCGCGTGGGCGCCACGACGCTCGCCAGCTGATCTACCGTCCGCCCGGTGATGCGTCTATTCCCGGGGTGTACAGGCGTCCCATGACTCTCCTCGATTCATCGACGAACGGGATCGACGAGTACCGCGCGGCGGCGTTCAACTCCGCGATGCGGGGGGACCTGATCGCGATGAAGTGGAACTCGGGCGTCTACAGAGTCGAGCTCTCGAGCGATGGGCGCGAGGTCACGAACAAGACGCTCTACTCCAGCAGCAGCAATCAGAGCCATCTGCCCAACCGGGGGCTCGACGTCCTGGCGGGGCCGGGTGGGGCGATCGTGGCTGTGGACTACTCGCTGGGCAAGGTGCGCGTCCAGGTGCCCGACGACATCGCCGCGCTCGGCCTGACCCCGTACGACATCTTTCCGTGGCGCGCTCCGGCGACCGGGGGTCAGCCCTTCGTGATCGGAGGGGCCGGCTTCGGCACGACTCCGTCCCAGGTCTCCGTGACGATCGGTGGCGTGCCGGCGACGGTCACGTCGGTGTCCGAAAAGAGGATCTCGGGCATCCTTCCCCCGAGCAGCACGGGGCTGGCAAGTGAGCTCCTCGACGTTGTCGTGACGGTGGGGATGTCGCAGCGGACCATCGAGGACGCGATGCGATATCTGCCCGCGCTCCCCGGCATGGGCCGAGGCGTATGGCGCCCGGGTGTTCCCCTTCCGTCCCAGCTCGGTGAGGTCGCGAGCGTCGTCGCTGGCGGAGAGATCCTCGTCTTCGGCCAGGGCGACTCGCGGACGCTCGGGTTCGATCCCCTGCAGGGGACCTGGAGCACCACCCGCGCCCAGCGCCCTTTCCCCGGGAATCATCACGGTGTCGAGGTTCTTGGCGACAAGGTCTATCTCCTGGGTGGACTGGATGCCGGCTCCACTGGCCAGGTGCAGATCTACGACGTGGTCGCCGACAGCTGGTCGCTGGGTGCCCCGATGCCGTGGAGCGCCGGCTCCTGCGTGACGGCGCTGATCGACGGCCTCATCTACGTCGGAGGCGGGAACCTCCAGAGCGCCGGGACTGCGTCCAACTTCGCGGTCTACGACCCGGTGGCGGACTCCTGGACCTCTCTCGGGTCGATGCCGCTCGGTGTGAATCATGCGGCCTCCGGTACCGACGGCGCGAAGCTCTTCGTGTTCGGGGGTCGTCAGGGGGTGAACGTGCCTCAGGCTGGATTCAGTGATGTTCAGGTGTACGATCCCGTTGCGGGCTCCTGGGAGACCAGCGCAGCCGGCGACCTCGCTCCGATGCCTCTCCCCCGGGGCGGCACCGGCCGCGCTGTGTTCGCGCAGGGCGAGTTCTACGTGATCGGGGGCGAAGACGATGTCGACGCGTTCGCTGAGGTGCAGGCGTACGACCCGGTCGACGACTCCTGGAGGATGGATCGCCCTCTGCCCACGGCCCGGCACGGGATTCACCCGGTCCTCTTCGAGGGACGGATCTTCGTGTTCGGTGGCGGTCTGGCTGCGGGCTTCGGATTCTCCGACGTGTCCGAGGTGCTCTCGCCGCGCTGAGCCGGGATGATCCCTCGACTCCGCGACGCCGTGTCCCGAGAGGGTCGCGGCGTCGCGCGCTTCCAGTGGCTATCTTTGCCGGCATGACCCGGCCCGCCTGGTTCGCTCCCGTCGTCATCGCGCTCCTCGCGGTGGTGCTGCGCGTGATCTACGTGCTCCTTCTGCGCGATCATCCGCTGTTCGAGTCCCCGAACATGGACGCTGGGTACCACCTGGCCTGGGCGCGGGCGTTCGCCGGCGGCGAGGAGTTCCAGGACGGCCCCTTCTTCAGAGCGCCGCTCTACCCGTTGACGCTGGCAGCGATGACCTGGCTCCCCGGGAGCGGAACTCTGGGGCCGCGCCTCGTCCAGGCGCTGCTCGGCGGGCTGAGCACGTTTCTGACCTTCAGGATCGGTGCGCGCGTGCACGGCCGGAGCGCCGGCTTGATCGCGGCCTCGCTCGTGGCGACCTCGTGGGTGCTGATCGCCTTCGACGCGGAGTTGCTGATCCCGACGTTGTTCGTTCCCCTGACTCTTCTTGCGCTCGATCGCGCGCTTGCCTGGGGATTCGACGACCGAGCGGTGCCTGCTCTGATCGCGGGGCTCGCGTTCGGCGTGGCCGCGATCGCGCGCCCGAACGTCTTGCTCTTCATGCCGGTGGCCTTCCTCCTCGCGGTGGTGCGGGCACGTGGCTGGAAGGGGCCGCTGGCCCTGACGCTCGGGACCTGTTTGGCCGTCGCGCCCGTGACCATTCACAACGCCGCGGAGGGTGACCCGGCCCTCGTCGCGACGCAAGCCGGCGTGAATCTCTGGATCGGCAACAACCCATCGAGTGACGGCAGCTCGGCCATCGTTCCTGGAACGCCGGACGGCTGGTGGGAGGGCTACTACGGCGCGATCGCACAGGCCGAGGCGGCCGAGGGGCGCGAGCTCCGGGCATCCGAGGTGTCGTCGCACTTCACGCGGCGGGCCCTCGACTGGGCGATGGAGGAGCCGGGTGCGTGGGCCGCGCACATGCTCTGGAAGACCCGGCTCCTGCTGTCGAACGTGGAGCTGGCGAACAACTCGGACGTTGAATTCACGGCCGTCCGAACGATGCCGCCGCTCCGTTACACCCCGTCCCGCTGGGACGTCTTGCTGGGTCTCGGCCTGGTGGGCCTGGTGCTCGGGGTTCGGAAGGGTCAGCGCGGTGCCGGTGCTCTCGCGCTGTATCTCGGCGTTTACGCCTCCTCGATCGTGGTCTTCTTCGTGAGTGCGCGCTTTCGGGTGCCCCTGGTGCCGATTCTGGCGATCGGAGCCGGTCACGCCGTCAGCGCCTTGGCAAGTGCGGTCAAGACGCGGGATGGACGATCCGTCGCGATGCTTCTTCTGCCGGCGCTCGCCATCGCCGGGGCCTCGAACGTCCTTCCCGGCAACCTCGAGCGCAGCGATGCCGCTGGCCTGCTCGGACTCGGCATCGCCGAGCTGCGTCGGGGGAACCCCGAAGCGGCGCGCTTGCACCTGGAGGAGGCATACGCGCTCAGTCCGACGAGCGCCCAGGTGCGCTTCCAGCTGGCCTACGCGCTGAGGGAGTGCGGCGGGTCTCCCGAGCGGATCCGGGGCCTGTGCCAGGTGCTTCCGGGTTTCGAGCGAACGCCCGCGGCCCTGGATCTCGCCACCCTCGAGCTCGAGGTGATCCTGCAGACCGAGGGGCCGGGGGCCGCGCTGCCGCGTGTCGACGCGCTGCTTGATCGGTACCCCGGGACGTCCTCTCTTCGCTTTCTGCGAGCGAATGCCCTGGCAGCTTCGGGTCGCGTCGACGAGGCCCTCCACTCCCTCCGGCAGCTGGCCAGGGATGAGCCCCGTAATCCCGAGCCGCACTACGGTTCCGGTCAGCTTCTGGAGCAGCTTGGGCGGCTGGACGAGGCCCGTGACGCCTATGCGCAGGTGCTCGCGCGCGCGGACTTCTGCCCGCCCGTGGTGGTCGAAGACGTCCGGTCGCGGCTCGCGAGGCTCGGACGCTGAGCCTGGGTCGGTCGGGGAAGATGCGGCCCGCGCGGGCTGAGGTGGATTCGTCAGCTTGCGAGGCCTGATCGGTGGGCCTACCACGTCGCGCGTGCGCTCACTGTCCCTCCATCAGCGCGATCTGCGCGGCGAGCTGTTCGTTACCGGGGAAGAGATCGAGACCGCGCTTCCACGCGGCGAGCGCCATGTCCGGCCGGCCGGTCTGCTGGTAGAGGTTGCCCAGGAAGAAGTGGCTCTGGGCGTGGTCGGCGGAGGCTGGAAGGTGCTGCTGCTGCTGGATCAGAGTCTCGAACTGCTGGATCGACTCCGGTTGCTTCCCGAAGTTCGCGGGCCAGAAGCTCAGGGCCATCGCCTTGGTGAATCGGGCCTCCCAGTGCCCTGGATCCGCCTCGAGGGCGCGGTCGAGGGCCTCGTCAGCGAGAGTGGCGTATAGACCAGCCATCGGGCCGGCGGACTGCTGGGTGCGCCCGAGGTAGGCCGCGCCGAGCGCCAGCTGCGCTTCGGGATCGTTCGGGTTGGCCTCCGCGAGCGCCTTGAGGTGATCGAGGAGCTCCTTGTCTCGGCCCTCGGCAACGAGCCGGGCCCACAGCTCCGTGCTGGCAACCTGATCAGCGCTCGCGAGAAGAGCCGCGATCTCCTCGGCCGAACCCAGTGGCGCGTCTTCGGCCACCCCGTCGCCGTTCTCGGCCGCTAGGCCACGCTCCTCGAGGTATTCGGAGACGGCGCGAGCCAGCGCGGCCTGGTCGATGGAGGCCGTCGTGCGGCTGCCGCTGGACCTCATGAGGCCGACCTCGGCCTCGAGCGCCTCGAGGCTCGAACGGAGGCCCTCGATCGCGAGCTGGAGCTCGCCTGCGGGATCGGCCGAGCTCTCGATCCTGCTCTGCCCATGGGCGACGGGAGCCAAGGGGTCCTGTTGGAGCGCGAAGTACGCGGCAACGGCACCGAATCCGACGGAGAACGTGGAGACGAGCAGGGCTGCGGTGGAGTTCATGTCTGCGTTTCGTGTGCTGGAGCGCGCCGTGTGTTGGGGGAGCAGGAGGCTCTACGCGCCGCTCCGGGGCCCGCTTCAATCGACCTCGCGAAAATCCCTGCGTGGCGGCCCGCTGTCCGCCTGCCTTGTCACTCACGCGTCGAGCGGCGTCGCGCTGGCCTCGTTCTCCGGCGGGACGAGGCTGATGAGCACCTGACCTGGTTCTGCCGTGGCCTCGGCGGCAGCGGTGAAGAACTCGAGGCGATGGTCCGTCACCAGGCCCAGGGGAACGACGCCGTCCGCGTGAAGCGTGCGGAAATCCTCGAAGTGGAATTCCTCGGTCAGCGGAGTCGCCTTCACGCTCCAGTTCCTTCTCGCGAGGGTGTCGAGGTGAGCGACGGTCCTCGTGGGATCGAACAGAACACGCCCACGTAGATCCCTTCGGACCTCATCCCCGGCAGCGGCCTCGGCGGCGGCCTGGTACACCTCTGCCCGACCGTAGAGCGCGGCGAAGTGCGCCGCGGCCAGTGCGTTGACCTCGTCGTTGGGCGTCAGGCCGAGGAAACGACCGGTCCCGCCAAGAGGGAGGCCATCGACCACCTTGGACGAGAGGATGGATCCGTAGTGTGCGGGGAGTCCGCCGAGGCGCGCGTGCGCGATGGAGTCGCGATTGGAGTCGACGTGGACCACCGCGAATCCGAGCTTCTGGAGGGTGTCTCCCAGTGCGAGGGCGAACGGGCCGGCGCCGGCGATCAGGGCGCCCTGGGCGTCTGGATTCGACAGTCCGAGACGGCGCGCGAGGTGGCCTGCTCCGAGGCCGTAGACGGCCACCGTCACGACGATGACGAGGAATGCGAGCGGGGCGAGCTGGTCCGCGCCGGGGACATTCGCCTCCTCGAGCCGCAGCGCGAAGAGGGAGGAGACGGCGGCCGCCACGATGCCCCGGGGAGCGAGCGCCGCCAGGAACGTGCGTTCCCTCATCGCGATGCGAGTGCCGATCATGGAGAGCATCACTGACGCGGGGCGCACCACGAGGATCAGGAGCGCCACGAAGGCGAGCCCGCGGAGCCCGGTGCGGAGGAGTGCGTCGAGATCGATCGTCGATGCGAGGACGATGAACAGCGTCGAGATCAGCAGCACGCGAAGGTTCTCCTTGAACTCGATGATGTGATGCACCGAGACGTCGCTGCGGTTGGCCAGCAGGAAGCCCATCAGCGTCACGGCCAGCAGTCCGGACTCGTGCGCGAGGTGATCGCTGAGGACGAAGACCGTGAGGACCACGGCAAGGGAGACGGCGTTCTCGAGGTCGTCCGGGACGAGATGGCGGCGAAGAGGAATCGCGATCGTGTAGGTGCCAGCGATCCCCATTGCTGCGCCCACGAAGCCGGTCTTGAGGAGGGTCAGGAGTGCGCCGCTGGCCGAGATGACAGCGCCTTCCCCGGCGTGCCCCTCGGTCATGGTCTGGAGGACGAGCACAGCGAGTGTGGCGCCGACCACGTCGACCACGATCCCTTCCCACTTGGCGATCGCCTCGACGGGGCCCTGTGGGCGGATCTGCCTGAGGAGGGGGCCGATGACTGTCGGACCGGTGACCGTGAGGATGGCGCCGAGGACCAGGGCCGTTTGCCATGGGAGTCCGGCCACCTCGATGGCGAGGACGGTCGCCAGGCCCCAGGTGAGGAGGACGCCGATGGTGAGGAGGCG
>CBFIJG010000001.1:158770-264878 GCA_965662915.1 Planctomycetota bacterium
CCCCGCAGAGTCTCCCGCGGCGCTGCGCCCAACCCCAGCACGCGACAGTGGTTTTTGCGCGTCCGGATGTCGCGGTCGCATCGAATCTTCGCGGTGGTGGCGGGACCGGCCCTTCGGGGGCCCGGCAGCCCAAACCGTCACCCCTCGATCGTTCGTCCACCTCCAGGCCCACACGGGTCATGACTTCCCTCGCCCCATGAGAGACCTCGCTTCCCTCGCTGTCGCCCTCGGGGGCGCCAGCCTCCTGGCCGCCTTCGCCCTGGCCTCGTCCTCCCCCGCGTCGGGCGGTACTCCTGATCTCGTCGCGGAAGCGACGTACGGGGTCGACCTCGGCCACAGCAACATCCTCTTCAAGTGCAAGCATCTGGACGTGTCCTACCAGTGGGGCCGGTTCGACAGGTTCGAGGGAGCGTTCACGCTCTCCGAGGACGCCGCGAAGTCCAGCGTGGAGATCACCGTCGACGCTTCGAGCGTGAACTCCAACGACGAGAAGCGAGACCAGCATCTGCGATCCGCCGACTTCTTCGACTCGAAGCAGTTCCCCGAGATGGTCTTCAAGTCGACGAAGGTCGCGGTCAAGGGTGAGGGCGTCTTCGCGATCACCGGTGATCTGACGCTGCATGGCGTGACGCGGTCCATCGAGTTCGATGTGGAGAAGGTTGGCGAGGCCTCGACCCGGATGGGTGATCGCGCCGGCTTCGAAGGGTCCTTCGTGATCGATCGCATGGACTATGGAATCAGTGCCTACGGTGAGATGCTCGGTCATGACGTGCACATGCACTTCGCGATCGAGGGCGTGAAGGGCTGAGCCCGGACATCGGTCATGGATCCGATCCCTCCGAGCGCAGGAGCGGCCCTCGGCTTCGTCCTCCTCGTCGGGAGCGCGCTGTGCAGGGCCTCGAGTGGGCGCTCTGCCTCGGCGGCCGCACTGGCCAGCGCTTCCGCGGTCGCGGCCGTCCTACTGGCCACGTGGCTCTCGGGGATTCGGCCCTCGTTCCCTCCCGTGGCCTTTCGCGACTGGGCGGCTCTCGCGCTGTTGAGCTCGGTTCCCCTCGCGTGGATCGCATCCCGCGGGCGCTGGCAAGCGTGTGGCGCGATCGCGGTCCTCGCGGCTCTGCTGGCAGCCCTGTTCGCCATCCCCACGGAGACGCTCCATGAGCGTTACTGGGACGGGCGCGTCGCAGAGCACGTCGGTGGGATGAGCCTGGTCGGCCTCGTCGCGGTCCTGGTTCGATGGGGGCAGTCGGCGCGTGGCCGGGTGCCCGAGGGCATGCTCGCCTTCGCCCTCGCCGCGCTCGCAGCGGCGCCCACGCTCGGCCTGACCGGAACTGGGGTGAGCGCCGCTCTCGCCGGAGCGCTCGCCGGCGCTGCCGGTACCTTCGGTCTCGCGACGGTGGCGATCGCGCCCCTGCGATCAAGCCTGGGGCCCGTGGGGGTCGCCGCAGGCACGACGCAGATCGTCGCGCTCATGGGAGCGCTCGCCACCGGCGCGCTCTACGCCGAGACGCCTCTCTGGAGCGCGGCCGTCCTCGTGCTCGCTCCGGCCGCCACGCTGCTTCCTGGCGCCGGGTTGCGCGGAGCCGTCATCCGGCTTGCGCTGGTTGTGGGCTGCTGCGCCGTGCCAGCAGTCGCGGCCTCCATCGATCAGCCGGCCCCCAACCCCTACGGATGATCGCGCCGCGAACGACGCGGCGCCCGCCCGGTGTTCCGGTCGAGCGCCGCGCGATCGTCGATTCCTCCGATCAGGAGGATCCGTCGGCATCCTCCTGTTTCGCGCCGCAGGCTCCGCAGAACCGCGCGTCCGGGGCGATCGCCTCACCGCAGCCCGTGCAGAACTTCGTGCCGGCCGGTGCGTTGGCCGTCTTCATCTCGGCGCCGCAGGCGCTGCAGAACTTGCCGGCGGCGACGCTCGCGCCGCACGCGCCGCAGGTGACGCCGGCGGCCGCGGGTGCGAGCGTTTCCCCGCCCTGGTTGTCACGAACGAGCATCTGGGCGAGCCCGAAGCCGACGCCGAGGCCAGCTCCGCCGAGGAGGCCGCCTTCACCTCCTCCTCCGCCGGCGCCGCCGCCGGCCCCCTTCGCCATGCCTTCGCCGGCGCCCATCATGGCCTTGCCGGCAGCGAACTTCTGGTAGCCCTCGACTCCGCCGACCGTTCGCAGGTAGGCCGCGTCCCGGTAGAGACCCTTGAGGTTGTCCGCGTCCTCGTCGTCGATCCCGATGACGAAGTTGCCGAACCGAACCACGTCGATCCCGTAGTCGGCCACGTGGACGTCCATGCGGCCGAGGGCCGAGGCCTCGATCTCCTCCGTGTACGCGCCCGAGGTGACGTCGAGGAGGGGCCACTTCTCCTTGACCAGCAGCTCCGCGATGTTGTCGCGCAGGACCTTCAGGACCTGCTCCTTCATCCAGCCCTTGACCATGAAGGAATCCGCTCGCCCCATCCCGACGAGCTCGGTGATGAGACGCTCTGCGTCGGTGACCTTGAAGCTGAATTCACCGTGCACCATCGTCTCGACCGGAACGCCGGACTTGGGGTCCTCCACGTGGCCGATGCGGCCGCCGAACTTGATCCCGGGGTGCTCGCGGGTGTTGACGAAGAACACCTCGGCCTTGAAGACGTCTCCACCGGTGAAGGAGTCGACGAGGTTCGAGAGGAAGGGGAGGTTCGAGGAGTCGAGGGTGTAGCGGCCGGGCCCCATGGTCTCCACGATCTTGCCGTCCCGGAAGAAGACCGCCACCTCGTCGGAGTCGACGGTGAGCTGGGACTTCATCGGGATCGTCTCGTCGGGGTGCTTCCAGACGATCTGGGCCTTCGTCCCGTCGGGACGGGCGACCATCATCTCCTGGACGCCGCGCTTGAACCAATCCATCACACCCATGGGGACCTCTTCGTTCTAGTTTCTGTTGGCTGAAGGTGAACGCTGAATCGATCCGGCGCCCCGGTGTAGGGACGGGTCGGACCATGAGCCAGCGCGCGGACAAGGTAGCCTCTGGATCATCCCGCGGCTTCATCCCTGCTTACGCGGGCCCCCGATTTTCATTCATCATGGCGGATGATCCCCAATGCACTTCCACTCCGCTTCCCAGGGAGGCCTTCCGGCCGACGGAATCCCCGACGGCCGAGGTTGATCTGGACTGCGACGAGTGCGGAGCTCCGCTGCGCTGGAGTCCGGACGAAGGGGCTCTTCACTGCGAGCACTGCAATGCCGTCAAGGTGGTGGCCGTCCGCGACGAGGTGATCCTCGAGCGGCCTCTGTCGGAGGCGGGGGCTGGGGCCACCGGGCTGGGCACCGAGGTGCGGGTCACCGAGTGCGAGACGTGTGGGGCGCGCGTGGCCTTCGAGGGCTCGTCGACCTCCGAGGCATGCCCCTTCTGCGGTTCGGCCGAGGTTCTCGCCCAGGAGGCCAACCGGAACGCGATCCGGCCGGAGTCGCTGATCCCACTGGAGATCGGGCGTGGGATCGTCGAGGAGACCTTCAGGACCTGGATCGGCTCGCTCTGGTTCAGGCCGAACGCCATCAAGCGGACGAGGAAGATCGAGGCGGTCGGTGTGTACATCCCCGCATGGACCTTCGACGCGGCCGTGCACTCCGACTGGTCAGCGCAGTCGGGGACGTACTACTGGGTGACAGAGACCTACACCGTGCAGGTGAACGGCAAGACACAGGTCCGGACTCGCCAGGTGCGCAAGGTGCGCTGGTGGCCGTCGTGGGGGCAGCGTGACGATGTTCACGATGACGTGCTTGTGATCGCCTCGCGCGGGATCGACGAGGAGCTGGCTGGTGCGCTCGGGAGCTTCTCGACCGATGGCCTGGTCCCGTACGCGCCGAGCTACCTCGCGGGTTGGCGCGCGGAGGAGTACCAGGTCGACCTGGAGCGAGGCTGGGTGCGCGGACGGGGGCTCATGCGCGACATGCAGCGATCTCGCTGCGCCGCCGACGTCCCCGGCGACACGCACCGCGGCCTGCGCGTGCGGAACACGTTTCGAGACGTCCGCTGGAAACACATCCTCCTGCCGATGTGGAGCGTGACCTACGACTTCCGGGGAAAGAGCTACGCCGTTCTGATCAACGGCCAGTCCGGCGAACTCGCGGGTCGCGCCCCCTACTCGTGGGTGAAGATCTCCCTCGCCGTGGTCGCCTGCCTTCTGCTCCTGGCCGGAGTGATGGCTGCCATGGCCCATTCTCGGTGAGGCGGGCTCAGAGGTCGTTCAACGCGCGTCCCATGCCGCGAGAACCTCGGCCTCCTTCTCGCGCGTGATTCCCGCTCTCCACCGGTGGTCGGCATCGTGTGTCTCCCTGTGCCACGCCAGCGTCGCGGATGCTGTCTCGGCCAGTGGCCGGAACCGTAGACCTTCTTTCCGGGCCAGCGCGTTCGAATAGGCGCTTCGGCTTCCCGGGATCCAGAGAGGGAGTCCCATCCAAGGGGCCACCCCCTGGTCCAGGAGGAAGTCGTCGTCCACCCAGACGAAGTGCGCGGGCTTCGAGGGCCATCCCCCTCCACGACGCAGCTCACGAGCATCTCACGCGTGGTCACCGGCCCGTCGAACCCCACCGCGTTGATGACGCGGCCCACCCTGCGGGCGCCCACGTCGAAGGTGAAGGCTCCGAGGTCCCTGACGTCCACGTACTGCACGAGCGCCTCCGGGTCTCCCGGTGCCAGGATGCGACCACCCTCCGCGATACGCACGGGCCAGTAGGTGAAGCGACCGGAGCCGTCCTCCGGGCCCACGATGAGGCCTGGGCGCACCACGGTCACCCGGCTGGGCATCGCTGCTTCTGCAGCCTGCTCGCAGAGCGCCTTGAGCGCGCCGTAGTACCGGGAGCCGTACTTCCCGACGTCATTGATCTCCTTGAACTCGGCCAGGAGGGCGGGTTCGAGGCGCGCAACGGCGCTGGACTCGTCGAGCTCTCGCGGCCCGCTCCCCTCCTTCGGCTCGGAATACACCGAGAGCGTGGAGACGACGAGGTAGTGCCGTGCGCGGTCGCCGAGTGCGGCGATCGCGGCGGTGACGTGTCCGGGAATGTAGCAGGACGTGTCGATCACCAGGTCCCAGCGCCCCGTGGCGAGGGATCTGTAGTCCGACGTGTTCCTGTCGCCAACGCGGAGATCGAGATCGGAGAAGAGATCCGGGTTCGATCGACCTCGATTGAAGAGTGTCACCTCCCAGCCAGCCTTCAGTGCCGCGCGGACGATCACGGGGCCGAGGAAGCGCGTGCCACCGAGGATCAGGAGCTTGCCGGGGTGCGATGCCCCTTCCTGGTGATCTCGCGCAACCGCGGGCCGAGTTGGTTGCAGGAACGCTCTCGAGGCCGTCGCGGCCCCCGCCGCCACGATGACATCACGGCGTGAGGGCTGGCGGATGGGGATCATGATCGAGCTGGAGCCTCGCGGGAGGCGGCTTCAGCTTAGGAAGTGAACTCGTCTTCGAGGTGGTGAGGACGGGAGCAGGCCGCGCTCGAAACACGTTGCGGCCACGGCCGGCGTGGCGGATCAGCTCCCTGACTGCTCGGACATCACGTCGGGGCCGGGCGGGTCCGGAGCTCGAGGCTTCGGTCGGGCATCGCCCTCGGTTCGAGTTGCCGCGCGCGTCCAGCGCCTTGATGGACTCAAGTGGCCCAAGCCGCGGTGGGCGGCACTGACGGGCTCACCCGGAGCCGGCTCAGGCTGGACGAGGCGGGGCGGACCCCGGTTCGCGGCGTCGGATCTGCACGGCGTCGAGGCGATGAGGTTCTTCGCCTCGGCGCACGCGTCGCCATCGTCTTGCCGTGCGCCCAAGCCGCACTTCCTCCATGGCTGGGGGAGGGATCTCGTCCGTTGCGCTTCCGCGACGCGAGTGCAGAGTCAGATTGTGGAGGGACCGACCCGAGGCGCCGATGCTCGGGTCGGCTCGCCAGCTCTCTCAGGCGGACTTCCGACGGCCTCCTCGCGCGGTCACCAGGCCGCACACCGCCAGGACGCCGGCGGCCCAGATGTTCCAGGAGCCTGGATCGAGCGGGCTCCTCGGGGAGCCCTGGGCGCTGGACTCGTCCCCGCGGGAGACCACGGTCACATCGTTCTTCTGGCAGCACTCCGGAGCCACATCGTTCACGCGCTTTCGCAGCTCCTCGTTGCCTTCGATCCGGGCTGCGCGACGACCTTCGACCTCGAGGTAGTCGATGAGGGCGTTGGCTTCTCGCTCAGGAATCCCCAGGTTCGGCATCGGGATGCGGTCGTACTCGTGAAAGAGCTGGATCGCTGTTGGATCCTTCGCCGCCAGCATCTTGTCGGGCTCCATGATGAAGCGCCGCAGCCAGTCGCGGGATCGGCGGTCCGTGACTCCAGCGAGGTTGGGCCCAACCCTGTCTTTGCCGTCACCGAGCCCGATCCGGTGGCAGACCGAGCATCGTGAACGGAACAGCAGCTGCCCTTCCGATAGACGGGGGAGCTCCAAGGGGGCCTCGGAGTAGCTCGAGGTGTTCACGCCAAGGCCGTTGAAGTCCCTGACCGAGCTGTCGATCTGGGTCGCGAGGACGTAAGGGTTGTCGAACGGAGAGCGCTTCAGCCACTGACCGGTCTTCGCGTTGCCGATGACGAGGCTGATGTTGTGGTCCTGCAGGTCCTCAGCGTCTTCGAAGAACAGCCCAAGAGATTGACGCAGGCTGAGGATGTCTCGCTCATCGCCGGTGAAGAAGTCCCAGCCGGCTTCGACTCCGTACTGCTCTCGGTATGCCGACAAGACGTCAGGGGTGTCGCGCGCCGGGTCCACTGTGATCGAGATCATGTGGACGGTGGAGCCGACACGGGGACCGAGGATCTCCTGAACCTCGCAGAGCTTGGCGGTCTCCAGCGGGCACACGTCGGCGCATGTCGTGTACATGAAGTTGAGCACAACAACCTTGTCCTCGATCAGGTCGTCGTGGAACCGCACGCGCTCGCCGTCGTGCCGGATCAACTCGACGTTCGGGAGCGCATCCGTGGCTCGCCTCCGGGGACGAATCTTGGGGGCGTCCTGTTCGGGTAGAGCGGGGAGCAGGGCGAGGAGGATCGGGATCGCGGCGTGCATGGTGCTTGGGTGGATTCGGGGCGGTCGCGGCGGTGTGAAGGGCGCGACCTCGGCTTTGTCCGAGATCGCGCCCGTCATCTAGACCTCAATCGCCGTCATCATCGTCATCATCGTCATCATCGTCGTCGTCGTCGTCGTCGTCATTGCCGCCGCCGCCGTTGCCGCCGCCGCCGTTGCCGCCGCCGCCGTTGCCGCCGCCAAAATCGATCGCGACGTCGAGCCCGTCACCTCGTCGGGCGGACTCGAGCGCGACGCTGGAGACGTACGTCACTCCTTCCCAGGAGGGGAGCGGTGCAGGCATCAGCTTGATCTGCCCGGGCTGCTCGATGTCCCAGCGCGACAGCATCGCGTTGTCCTCGTGTGTCGTGACGTGACAGTGCTCCACGTAGGTGCCACAGAACTCCCTGAACCGGATGGCGACGATGATCTCGTTGGCCGACTCGTCGAGTGGTCCGAGGCGCAGGAGATCCTTGCGAGCCCACTGCTCCCAGGAGGGGGGCGGTTCCTCGTCCTTGGAGAGGATGAAGCCTTCCTCGAAGTGGATGTGGATGGGATGGGACCATCCGTTCTTGCCCACCACGGTCCAGACCTCCAGGTCGCCTGCTCCGATCGCGGTCGTCTGGCGACGAGTGTCCGCTGTGTACGCCCCGTCCTTCGTTTTCACGGTCCACGGTGCCTGGTCGGTGCCGCCGGAGCGGCCGAACTTCAGCCACCGCGTGCGTGCCCCCTTCAGCTCCTCGGGGGTCGGGCGGTTGTGCTCGACCAGCTTCGACATCCCCGGCTCGAAGGCGGAGAGATCGGTGCTTTGGTCGGGTTCCGCATCACCAAGCTCGTGGACGCGGAACTGGAGGAAGCTCCCGACCGCGGGGTCACCACCGTCGTACTCGTCCGCAAGCCCGTCGCCGTTATCGTCGACCTCCTCGGCGCTGTACGAGCCATCGAGGACCTCTTCCAGCGGGATCCAGCCCTTGGGCTTGCGCCCAGTCTTGTGCTCGATCAGGTTGACCATGAGGAGGCGATCACCTGGTTGGAACTGCGCGAAGTCGACGACGATGTCGTATCGCTCACCCGGGCTCTGCGCCGGCAGGATGCCACGGGTCGTGCCGAAGCGGCCATCGAAGGGGATGGCGTGCTCCATCAGGTTCCCGTCGTTCGCGATCATGTGGAACGGGACCGTGTCGTAGCTGACCCCGGAGCCCGGAGGACCGGCGTACTGCCCGGCGCCTTCTGCGCGCTCCACGACCAGCGCGAACTTCCAGTAACGGGCGAGGCTCGAGCAGAGAACCCGGAAGCGGTACTTCCGCGCTCTGACGTCGAGGAATGGGGAGTACCCGAAGTTGACGAGCACCCGATCGCCCAGCATGCCGTCCTTCTGGAACGGGTTGTACCAGAGCTGTCCTTCGTCGTCCCAGCACTTGTCACTGACCATGAGGTTGACGTCGTAGTCCCGGTTACCCCACGTGAGCGCCGAGCCGCTGGGGAGTCGGAGGTTGACGCCGTCATCGATCGCCTCGTTGCCGCGATCGATCGAGCTGTAGTAGTTCATCACCGCGGCCATGCCCTTGAAGACGTTGTGCGCGGTGAAGTCGAGCATGTGATCGTGGAACCAGTGGCTGCTGGCCACCTCGCGCCAGTCACCGCGCACGTTCATGATCCCGCCGTCGTCGGTGGGGTAGCCGGCGCGAGGGTCCGAAGCGTCGGTGTTGATGGTGTCGTGCCCGGGGACGACCATCGACCAGTGGTAGTCGTAGAACTGGCCGGGGAAGTAGAAGGCGCCCGCGTAACCATCGCTCTCGGCTGCGTTGTGCCCGTTGTGTTCGTGGGTCGAGATGCAATGCATCCCGAAGCCCCTGTTCGCCGTCACGTCGACAGGCAGCCCGTTGTAATGCCGAAGCAGGATCGGCTTCCCGACTCGCGCCTGGACCATCTTGAGCGGGAACGTCCCGTCGAAGGTCCAGACAGCGTCGGGTCCCTGGACCGGCATCCGGGGGTGGATGCGCGGCTGCAGACCCTGTGTCGTGCCCTGGAGCGAAGGGAGTCCCAGGTCGTTCTTACCGATCTCGTGGTAGAGCCCGCCGGGGCCGAACTCGCTGAAGCCGCCGGTCCCGTGGGAGTATCCGTGCCTCTGTGCACCGTCTCGCAGCCCGGTGTTCTCACGGACGCCGGTGGTGACCGTCGTGATCATCTCCTCCGGGAAGAACTCGTCCCAGCGCTGATGGGCCCAGCCCTGCCCGGGGGGGCGGCCCTCCGCAGGCGCGGCGGACAGGGTCCGGCCCAGGTACTGCTCGACCAGCGGCTTCCACGGGTTCTGGTCGACGTCGTTGGCCTCGAAGGTCGGCTCGGGCCAGAGAGGCTGCTGGATGAAGTCGTCCAGCACGGCGTTCGTTCCCGTCGCCTCGACGTACCCACCGAGGTTCTCGCTGGGGCTCGAGGGCATGGGGAACTTGGCGTTGGCCCGTGATCCGACTTCGTAGGGATCGAGTGCGAGCTCCTCGGTCCTGATCAATGCGAACTCGAACTTGCCGGCGCCGAAGAGCGGACTCGGCGGTCCCCCCGAGGGGACAGGGCCACCTGGCTCCCCCGTCACGTAATTACCGATCGTGAGGTCGTCACGAGTGCCGGTCGGCCCGCCCTCGATCGCCGGCGAGTACATCGAGGAGGGGCCGTCGGTGGGGTCATCGGCGATGACGTAGCGGCGCCAGGCGGACTCGTCCTTGGGCCCGTTCGGACCGAAGACCTGAGGGATCGCCACACAGAGCCCGCTGGCGACGAGGAAGACAATGGGAAGCGGTTTCACGGTTTGGTGCGGTGAGAGGTGTTGCTCGAGTCGTGGTGAGCAGTGAAGAGTTCGAGGTCCGGTGGGAAGGGGCGGCTTTGTTGCAAACTCGTTCCGGGCGCCCCGCCGGCGGGGATTCCTCCGAGCTCGGGGAGGTTCGAGGCAGCACGCTGCGCGTGCAAAAGAAAGGGCGTAGGTCTGCTCACACGTCTAGATGAGGGGCGCCGACTTTGCGCGTTCGAATCGGAGAGGTTTGCCCCCGCGTCATTGACAGGTAAGCCCTAGGAGTGATGGTCGGTCGCGGCGGCGACGACGCACGGATTGCCGAAGAACGAAGCGGCGATGCCAGCCGCGCTTGTTCGCGAACTCGCCTCCATTGACGGCACTCGGAAAGCAACTTCGTGCTTCGCGATGCGGTGAAGGAGGACCTCTCCACGTCCGCTTGAACAAGGACTCACACATCGCCGACGAGCGTGAGCTGGTCGAGTGCCCCGCTCGCCCTAGGAAGCCGCTTTGCGGGGAGGGGGGGGGCCGGCCTGCGAGGGCACGCGATGTTCCGCGACGCGTCTCGATGTTTTTCGTGACGGCGGCGAAATGGACATGAATTGACTCGCCGCGCGGTGGTGCTGATCGCTCTGAAGCAGTGCGTGCCGTCGACGAGACGTCGGCGCGCGAGGCCGTGCAGAGCTTGCATTGCGTCCACGACGGGTACGGCGACTCTCCGCTGGAGATTGGGCCTTCCGTCGGGCTGGGCGGTCGTTGGTGACAGCGCGGCCTCCAGTGGCCGCGCTCGAGCCGTCAGCGCCTGTCCAACCGGCGTCCTCGACGCTGACGATCTCGCGAAGTGGTTGCGGCCGATCCCCGGGCCACCCTTTCCTGAGGTCGTTCGGCGAGGCCGGGTCCGTATTTCTTGCCCGTCTCCCCCGAGCTCGTTGGCGTGGACGGTGACGGTGCGCGCTGGTCCGTGGAACGGCGCATTCGAGGCGCGCGATCCGCGCTCATTCAGCGTCCGCTTCCTGCCGTTCCGTACGCCAGGGCCGAAGGGGGCCTCACCTGGTCGGATAGCAACCGCTGGCTCACGACGCGTGCTCGGGGAGATGACGCGTCAGGGCCTCCTCGAGCCGCTTGAGGTCATGCGCTGTGTGCTCACTTGTCACCGCGACACGGAGGATGCCGCCGCTGGGCATGCCGGGATAGCGCATCGAAGGCGCGAAGATCCCCTCGACGTGCAACGCCGCGGAGAGCCGGCGCGCCTGGAGCGCGTCGGCGAACTCGATCCTGAGGATGGGGAGGAAGGTCCCGTGACTACGTAAGCCGACGCGACGGGCAGTGCGATGCAGATGACCCGTGTTCGCGCGCAACCGTTCGAGGCGTTGGGGCTCTCGGTCGAGCACCTCGAGCGCTGCCAGGGCGGCCGCCGCGGACGGCGGCGCGAGGCCCGTCGTCGTGGTGAACACCTCCGCGCCACGACGGATGCTCTCGATGACGGCCGCTGATCCGGCGATGAAGCCACCAGACGCGCCGAGAGCTTTGGCCATCGAGCAGGTGACCATGACGTTCTCCAGCGGAGCCCCGAAGGCCTCGAGCGTCCCGCGCCCTTGCTCCCCGAGCACGCCGACGCCGTGGCAGTCGTCGATCAGCAGGACGGATCCATCGGGGAGGTGACGAACGATCTCCGGAACCGGCGCCATCCTCCCGTGCATCCCGAAGACCCCGTCCGTCAGGACGAGTGGTCGGCGAGCCTCGTGTCGATCCAGCAGGGCGACGATTCGATTGACGTCCCCCGAACCGTAGTCGAAGCGTTCCAGCCCGACGAGGGAGGCGCCGGCTACGAGGCTCGGGTGCGCGTCGGCGTCGAGGAGCGCGAGGTCGTGACCGCGGGAAACGAGCCCCTGGAGGGCGGCGAGGTCGGCGATGAACCCGTTCTCGACGACCAGGGCGGCCTCGGTCCCCATGAAGTCGGCGAGCCGGCTCTCGAGGCGCTCGTGCACCTCCAGGTTCCCGGAGGTGCGGCGGGAGGCGAGGGCGGAGGCTCCGTTTCGTGAGAGCGCTTCGCGCGCCGCCTCGGTGACCGATGATTCGTGCGCGAGCCCCAGATACCCGCATCCGTGGAACGCCAGCAGTTCAACGCCATCGATCTCGACCGTCCTGGCCGTGGTCGCTCCGATCGCGGGGTGTTCTCGATTCACCGCCCCTCCGCACCGTCGCCGAGGCTGGCCGCGGGGCCGTCGAACAGATAGGCCACCCCGCCGTTCGCGAGCCAGACGCTGGTCATGTCAGCGCGGGAGTACACGCGCGGCACGTCCACGGCGTTGCGGGCCGCGGGGTCGTTGACGTGCACTTGCCCCTCCGATCCGAGGCCGGTGATGACGAGAAGGTGCCCGGCGGTGGCGCTGTAAGGCGCGCCGCCGAGTTGCCCCTCGTCGGCGCGAATGCTGGCGACGACCGGCGTGCCCGCGGCCAGTAGAGCGGCCGTCGCGGTCCAGGACGAGAGCCGCACGAGGCGCCCCTGGACCCCGAGCGACCGTGCACCCTGCACCGCCCGGTTCCAGTTCCCGTAGATGTCGTGGTGAGGATCACGCAGGGTCGCGGCGATCGTGCGGGTCCCGACGTCGACCCCGTGGTGGTCGAGCGCCATCGCGACCGAGGTGGGGCTGCAGATACGGTGTCCGATGTCGCCGCCGTCCTCCCGCTGGGAACGCGCGGGTACATCGAGTTGGACGGGGTCGGGCCAGGGTTCAGTGGACGCCGATGCGAGGGCGCTCGGAAGCTCGTCCAGGCTGGAGAGCACGACCGTTGCGGTGACTTCCATGGGCGTCAGGCGCGGGCCGTTGCCCACGGTCCTGAATTCGAGCTGCAGCTCGTCCATGGGGGAGACGAGTCTGAGGATGTCGACCGCGACCCTACCTCGATCGAACGTCGTTGTGACCTCGTCGGTTCTCCTCGGAACGTTCCAATCGCCGATCCGTAGCCAGGGAGACCAGGTCGACCCCTGGGGGCGTACGCGAAGATCCACCGTGAAGGGGGAGTCCGTGGCGACGTTCCACGATGGCAGCGCCTCCGTGAACGAGCCCCCGTCGGAGATCACACGGGACCGGAGTACGCCCTCGTTCTGGGTATTGGCTTCCAGCGTGACAGGGAGATGTCGATGAAGCGGCTCGTACTCCAAGGCGCGATCGACGGGGTCCAGTGCGGCCGTCGTGCGCCCCGGCCCCGATGCACATGCAGCGAGGACACTGGCGAGCGCGATCGGCCAGGCGGTGTTGCAAGTCCAGCGTGTCGCGGGCATGTGTGACGTTATACGCTGCGGCGACCTTGGTCATCGAGCAGCGCAATGGGGAGCGGCCCCGCGGTAACGAATCAGGTGGCGGTGCGGCCCTGCTCGGGCTTGGGCTCGGCCTGCTGTTGGTGCCCTCCGTGGCTCGGCCGGGGTTATTTTCGAGCCCCGGGCTGTGGAGCGCGGTCGCGTCGGTGGCGTTCGGCGCCCTCGTCGGCGCGGGGTCGTGGTCCTTCGAGGGGCGGTCTGGATTCGCCGTCTCATCGTGCGCAGCCTTGGCCGGGCCGATCGCCTTCGCGTTGGATCCCGATTTCATGAGCGCGTTGCAAAGTCCTTGGGGCGCCCAGGTCGCGCTCGGTGGCCTTGCGCTTGCAGGCGCCGCCCTGGGCGCCTGGGCGGTGAGGTTCGGCCTTTCCGCGCTCACGCTCGCAGGCTGGCTACTCCTTCTGGCGATCCTGGGGCAGGGGGCTGCGATGGGCTGGGGAGTCATGTGGGGGTCTCCGGCATTCGGTCCGCGGGTCACGGCTGGCCTGCTCGATCTGTCCCCCTACGGCTTCGTGCTGGAGTGTGGCGGAGTGGATTGGATGCGAGGTTCGGCGCTCTACGAGGGCGCGGGGACCGATCGGATCGGCCCGGGGCTGCGATCCTCCTGGTCTGGAGCAGTTGCGGCCCCCATGCTCGTTGTGGTGGGATGCGCTGGCCTGCTGGCGGCGCGTTTGCGTCGCTGACTCCATTCCCCGATCCCTTCGAGCCGTGCGCCGCTTCTTCTGCACCTTCCCCCAGTCGCTGATCAGCCAGCCGTTGATCTCCCACACTCTGGGAGTGAAGTTCGGCGTCGTTCCGAACATCCGCGCAGCGAGCATCTCCGATTCGGCGGCCCATGTCTTCGTGGAGATCGAGGGCGATGTGGCAGCGGTGGACGACTCAGTCGCCTTCCTCCTGAACGCGGGTGTAGAGGTGCGGGAGATCGCTGACGGCGAGGACGTGCCCAAGCTCTGATGGCAGCGCTCCGTGCGCTCCTCTCGGTCGCGACGGTCCTCGCGTCGGGCTGCTTCGCCACCGACCCGTTCGAGGAAGCCCTGGATCCGATCCGCCCGTCCACGGGCGCGGTGGTGTCCGAACACTCGCTCGCGACCAAGGCTGGGCTTCTGGTCCTGGAAGCTGGCGGCAACGCTGCCGACGCCGCGGTGGCCACGGCGCTCGCCCTCGCGGTGGTCTATCCGCAGGCAGGGAACCTCGGAGGCGGGGGCTTCGCCGTTTGGGTGCCCCGCCGAGGCGAGCCGGAGACGATCGAATTCCGGGAGGCCGCGCCCTCCAGGACCGAGGTTGCGCGCTACCTCGACGATGCGGGAGCCGTGGTCGCTGAACGCTCGCTGGTGACCCCCCTGGCGGTCGGGGTTCCAGGGAGCCCCCAGGGGCTCTATCAGCTCTACAAGCGACATGGCTCGGGACGGTTCTCGTTCCTGAAGCTGTGTGAGCCGGCGATCCGGCTGGCGGAGGAGGGCTTCGCCGTGGATGGGTGGCTGGCCCGGACGCTGCAACGGGAGAACATCCGGGTGCTGTTGAGTCGTGATCCGGGCGCTCGAGCGCTCTTCTACCCGGACGGAGAAGCGCTCTCCGAAGGTGATCGCCTTGTGCAGCCCGCACTGGCTCGAACCCTTGGGTTCCTTGGACTGCGCGGACCGCGCGGTTTCTACGAGGGGCCGGTCGCGGCCGCGCTGCTCGCCGACCTGAAGGACGCGGACGATCGCGCCGGCGTCGTGGCAGGCGAGACGTTGATGACGGCGGACGATCTCGAGAATTACGTCGCCAGGGTTCGCCCACCGCTCAGGGGCGTCTTCCGAGGTCATGAACTGATCGGAATGGGCCCGCCGAGCTCCGGTGGGGTGGCGCTCCTCCAGATCCTGGGGATCCTGAAAGGGTTGCCGTTGGACAGCGCGCGCCGTGACGTCCGTGAACAGGTGTCGCTGGGCCTCCTCGATTCTCCCAGGGTCGGCGCCATGGGCAGGCTCGCGTCGGACATCGATGGTGATCCGGAGCTCGGCTGGGAAGGCCTGGACGCTCGCCAGCTCCATTGGTGGATCGAGGCGATGCGACGGGCGTTCGCCGATCGCGCGGTCCATCTCGGGGATCCGGATCACCATCCGGTGCCTGTCGATTCCCTGCTCAGCTCCGAGTGGATCGCCGAGCGCCGTGTGTCGATCGGGGCGCGCGCCGACCTATCGGTGGCTGCGTGGGCGGATGCACCGGGCTCTGAGTCGCAGGAGACGACGCACCTCTCCGTGCTGGACCGGTTCGGGAACGCGGTCTCGCTCACGACGACGCTCAACGGGAGCTTCGGCAGCGGCATCTACGTGGATCAGGGCGGCTTCTTCCTGAACAACGAGCTGGACGACTTCTCGATCCAGGCGGGGACGCCGAACATGTACGGGCTGGTGGGCGCGGCTGCGAACCAGCTCGCCCCCGGCAAGCGCCCGCTGTCCTCGATGTGCCCGGTGGTGGTCCGAAACGAGCGCGGGGACGTCGCCCTCGTGCTGGGCGCTCCGGGTGGCCCGCGCATCATCACCGCCGTGACCCAGGTCGTCCTCCGCGTGCTCGCATACGACCAGACCCTCCTCGAGGCGGTCCGTGCGCCACGAATCCATCAGCAGTGGCGTCCTGAGGCCACGCGGTTCGAGAGCGGTTGGGATCCGCGACTCCTGCGCGATCTCGAGGCGCTTCACGGTCAGCCCGTCGTCGAGCCGACGAGCTCGGTGTTCGGATCCATCCAGGCCATCCAGGTGGACGTCGAAGGGCGCGTCGAAGCGGTGAGCGATCCCCGCCGGGGTGGCTCCGCTGGCCTCGAAGGGCAGGACCCCGCCAGGCCCGCGTTGCTTCCTCGCTGATCGCTCGACTCACGGGGCGAGCGCGAAGAAGGGGCGCCGCGATCGATGTCGCGGCGCCCCTTCTCGCGGCGGTGCGGCCACTCGGGCTCAGCCGTCGATGTCGTCGAGATCGAGATCGTCGAGGTCGAGGTCATCGAGGTCGTCGAGCTTCGACTCGGCGCTCTCCTGCATGATCTCCTCGGCCTCCTTGTACATCTCGCCGATGTAGATCCGCTCCCAGTGCGCGGGGTCGGCGACGACCTTGCTCCAGCTCTTGTGGAGATTGATGACGATCATGAGGTCCTGCCGCAGTTCCTTCTCACCGAAGGTGCCGTCTTCGCTCTCGCCTGCGGTTCGCCAGCCGATGTCGAAGCGGTCGTTCTTGCTGCCGCGGACCGCGGTGAGGACCCGCGCCGCGGACTTGCCGCCGAGGACCTGCTCCTCGCTCTCGAAGTCCATGGCGATGTACTTGTTGATGACCAGCGGATAGATCTCCTTCTTGCCGTCGATGCTGAGCTCGCGCTCCGCGGCCGCGCTCTTGCGGCCGGCGTCGACGAAGAGGAGGTTGGCCTTCTGGCCGAGCTCGTTCCACTCAGCCTCCGAGATCTCCTGGGGGCGTGTGAACGGCTCGAGGGCCGCGAACATCGCCTTGAGTTCGTCGGTGCTGTTGTCGGTCAGCTTGCCGGTCTTCTTCCTTGGCTTGGGCTTCACAGCCGGCTCAGTGCTGGGCGCCTCGGAGGTTGCTTCGCCCTCCGGAGTCGCAGCCTCGTCCGCGGCCGCTGCTTCCGCCGATGCGTCGTCAGTCGCGGCTGATTCCGATGTGTCGCCCGCGTCCTCCTGGTCGCCGCTCGCGGTCACCGCGTCCGTGCCTTCGGAGCTGGTCTCCTCGGTGGGGTCGCCGCCGAAGAGCCCGCCGAAGTAGGCACCGGCGCCGCCCAGGATGACGACGACCCCTGCGATCAGCAGCATCGGGGAGGACTTCTTCTCGGGCTTCTCGCGGCGGCTGCGCCTCGCGCCGCCTTCCGCGCCGTCACGGCTACGCCGCGAGGCGGTCGCTCCAGAGCGGGCGGCGCCACTGCGGGTGGGACGAGCGGGGCGCTCACCTTTTGCGGCCTTGCTCGAGGCAGCCCGGGACTTGGGCGCGGACTTGGCTGCCGGCTTGGCTGCGGGTGCGGCCGCCGCGGCGGGCTCGGAAGCCGCTCCGGCAGCTTGCTCGGCGCGGCGCCGGGCAGCGATCTGCTCGCGCATCGAGGGGCCTGACCCCTTCTTGGGGCTCTTGCGCGGAATCGGTTCGGGCTTGTCGTCGGCCATGGGGATCGCAGTCCTGTTGCGTGCTTGGGAGGGGTGCGGCGGCGCCGCGGATCAGTTGTTCTTCCTGTCGCGCTTGGCGCGCTCGCGCTTCGCTTTCTCGTAGAGGGCGCGCTCGCGATCGTTGGCAGGTTCGAAGTCCGGGTCGTCCAGGAACACGCTGTCTGCGTCCAGGCTGTCCGGAGCGGTGGGCGCCGTGAAGCGCTTGTACTTCTTGTCGTACCAGGCGAACCACTGCTTCACGCCCGACTCGATCCGCTCGCGGGTGGCGCCGAGCGCGACGTTGGCCTCGAAGGTCGTCTCGAAGCCCGTGATGTCGCGGAGGGATTCGTGGATCAGCTGGAGTGACGCGCCGTCATCGGGCGTGAACTCCGTGAGGGAACCGCCCTGCGTGACGATGGTGGACATCTTCGTGAGGAGAGCAGGGATCGCGTTCTTGCCCTCGGAGAGCACACCGTCGCGGGCCCTGGTCAGCGCCCGCCCGGTGAGATCCGGGTCGGCGAGGTCCTCGACGAGCGCCGTGATGCGGGCCCGCGCCTCGGCGCTCACCTCGACGTCGAATGGGATGGCGCGGATGGTGCTCTCGTAGACGACCGAGCCGTCGCTGAGCGTCTTCTTCGCCGGTCGCTTGCGCGGGCCACGGCCGAGGCGGTCGCGCTCCGCGTCGGTGTACCAGCGCCCCACCCAGATCCACTTCCAATCCGTGACGCGATCTCCCAGGACTTTGCCGCGGAGGCGCCACTCGGTCGCGCGATCGGGAAGCCCGAGGCTGGTGTCCGAGCACTGGCTGGTCATGATGACCGTCGCAGTGCCCTCGATCTCGTCGAGCGCCTCGACGCGGCCGTCGTAGGGCTGCCAGAGGGCGACGGAGTCGTCGGCGGAGCGGCCGGTGGCTCTCGCGACCATCGTGTTGGTGAACTCCACCCTCTGGATCTCGGTGAGTGCCAGCCATTCCGCGCGGGCGGCGTCGGCGTTCTCCGCCTCCGGGGCCTGCGCCGCGTCGGAAGCGGGCTTGGGCGGGGTGGGGGACTTGGGTGCGGAGGGCCAGAATTCGTAGGCGCCGCGTGCGTCGAGGCCGGCGAGGAGCCTTCCCTGGTTCCCTGCTCCCGCCGCCGTGTGGAGCTGGCGGACGAGCTTCTGGAGCGTTCCGTCCCAGGAGGTGAGGTCCTCTCTGGGGGTTTCGGGCTCGACGGCGGCCTCCTCCTGCTGCTTGGGCGCAGGGGCATCGCCGCCGGAGCGGGATGCCATGATCCCCACCACGGCGGCTGCGAGGACGGCTCCTCCGATGATCACGTACCTGGTGGGGTCCTCTTTCTTGTCACGGCGCCCGCGCGCGCCGACCGGCCTGGCCACGTAGACATGGCCACAGCTGGGGCACTTGACTTTGGCGCCCTCCTTGCTCTGGGGGATCTTGGCCTGCGTACCGCAGGAGGTGCACTGGATCAGCATGCGCGTGGAGGCTCTGCGGGCGGGGAAGCTCGCCGGGGGAATCGGGGGCGTGGAGTGCAGTTGGGTGTGCATTCCGGGCAGGCGAGGGCAGGGACCGATCACCGCGGGGTGAAAGCTACAGAGGGTCTCGTGCCCTGGCAACGGCCCTACCGCGACGCAGTACCTCCGAAACGACGTTTCTCACCGACCCTCACCGAAGGTTGAAATGCCGAAGGTCGGGCCCCACGGCGCCCGCCAGATGTCGAGGATCGGGGCCATGAGCGAGTCGGGTTTCAAGCTGAGGTGCCCTTTCGAACCGATGGGGCATCAGCCTCAGGCGATCGACGGTCTCGTGCGGGGCATTCACGAGGGGGCGAGGCATCAGTGCCTTCTCGGCATCACGGGGAGCGGGAAGACCTTCACGATGGCCCAGGCCATCGCGCAATCCGGGCGGCCCGCGCTCGTTCTCTCGCCGAACAAGACCCTGGCCGCGCAGCTCTACTCGGAGTTCAAGGAGCTCTTCCCCGACAACGCGGTCGAGTACTTCGTCAGCTATTACGACTACTACCAGCCGGAAGCGTACGTCCCCTCGACGGACACGTTCATCGAGAAGGACGCGAGCCGGAACGAGAACATCGAGCGGCTGCGGAACAGCGCCACTCGATCCCTCCTGGACCGTCGTGACGTGATCCTCGTGGCCTCGGTGTCCTGCATCTACGGACTCGGAAGCCCCTCGAACTACAGCCGGATGGCCGTGCGCCTCGAGGTGGGCCAGGAGCTCGAGCGCGATGCGCTGCTGAGGCAGCTCACCCAGATGCAGTATGCGCGGAACAACCTGGACTTCCGCAGGGGGACCTTCCGGGTGCGTGGGGACGTCGTGGAGATCTTCCCGTCGTACGAGGACGACGAGGTCATTCGTATCGAGTTCTTCGGCGACGAGATCGAGGCGATCACCCGGGTCAATCCGCTCCTCGGTGAGATCCTCGGGGACGTCGAGGAGATCAACGTCTACCCGCAGAACCACTACGTCGCTCCCCAGGATCGACTCGCGAGCGCCATCCCGAAGATCGAGGCGGAACTGGAGGGTCGGCTCGCGGAGTTGAAAGACAAGAAGCGGCTGCTGGAAGCGCAGCGACTAGAGCAGCGGACCCGTCACGACCTCGAGCTTCTCCGCACGGTTGGAGTCTGCAGTGGGATCGAGAACTACAGCCGGTTCATGGATGGCCGTGAAGAGGGGCAGCCTCCGTTCACGCTGCTGCACTACTTCCCTGACGACTTCGTCATGTACATCGACGAGAGTCATGTATCGGTCCCACAGGTCGGTGCGATGTACAAAGGGGACCGGAGCCGCAAGGAGACCCTCGTCGATCACGGTTTCCGACTTCCCAGCGCCCTCGACAACCGGCCGCTGAAGTGGGACGAGTTCGACCGCCTCCTGAAGCAGGTTGTCTACGTGTCCGCGACGCCGGGACCGTTCGAGAAGAAAGTCTCCAAGGACCACACCGTCGAGCAGATCGTGAGGCCCACGGGTCTGCTCGATCCGGAGATCGAGGTGCGGCCCGCCCGTACCCAGGTGGACGATCTGCTCGCGGAGATCCGCAAGACAGTGGCCACCAAGGCACGGGTGCTCGTCACGACTCTCACGAAGCGGATGGCGGAAGACCTGACGAACTACTACGCCGACATCGGGATCAAGGTCCGCTATCTCCACTCGGAGATCGATGCTCTGGAACGATCCGCGATCCTGCGGGATCTGCGCCTCGGCACCTTCGACGTGCTCGTCGGGATCAACCTCCTCCGCGAGGGCCTCGACCTTCCCGAGGTGGCGTTGGTGGCGATTCTCGATGCCGACAAGGAGGGGTTCCTTCGCGGCGAGACGAGCCTCATCCAGACGTGCGGCCGGGCCGCCCGGAACGCGGACGGGCGGGTGATCTTCTACGCCGAGAACGTCACTGCCTCCATGCGGTCGGCGATGGACGAGGTGGCCCGGCGCCGCGAGGTGCAGACCGCCTACAACGCCGAGCACGGGATCGAGCCGCGGACGATCTTCAAACCTGTTCGGGACGGGATCGAGTCGCTCTACGAGATGGACTACTCCGCCGTCCCGGACATCGCGGACGCCGGTCCGGTCACGGAGTCGGAGGACGATCCGCGCACCTGGCCCACGAAGCGCCTTCGGGGCGAGATCGCGCGCGTTCGTGCCGACATGCTGCTGGCGGCGGGCGAGCTTCGGTTCGAGGAGGCCACGGCGCTCCGCGATCGCCTCAAGGAGCTGGAGGCGCTGGAGCTCTCGCGTTGAAGCGGTCGCATGTCTCTCGCCGGGCGTGCTGAGTGGCCTCGGCGACGCGGTCGGCGAAGTGGCTGGTCTGCATCCAGACGCGCCCGGGTCCCCTCAGTGGCGCGAGGAACAGGCCCTCGCCCCCGAAGGTCTTCGAGGCCACTCCGCCGACGAGCTTGATCGTGTATTGGACGGTCTCGTCGATTCCGACGAGACAGTCGTTGTCGATCCCCTGGCGCTGTCCAGGCTCGCGCGTCCGCTCGAGGACGTGTCCCTTCGCGCGGATGGATGCGAGCCCATCCCCGGAGAGCTTCTGGAGGACGAACCCCTCACCACCGAAGAATCCGGCTCCGAGCCTCCTGGTGGACGCGACCCAGACCGCGACCCCGCGTCAGCAGAGGAAGGCGTCTCGCTGGCAGAGGACCGTTCCCTGGGAGAGGTCGACGGCCTTGACGTTGGCCGGCTGCTCTGGGGAGAAGCCGACCTTCCGTCGAACCTCTCCCTCGTTCTCGAATCGCGTCACGAAGAAGCTCGCTCCGGCGAGCTTGCGCTTCAGGCCCGAGAGCAGACCGCCCCGCGTGGAAGTCCCCATTTGGATGCCCTCGGCCATGAACATGAGCGCCCCTTGCTCTGCCTGGACGGTTTCGCCGGGGGCGAGCGTGATCACGATGGCGCGGAAGTTGTCACCGAGGAATCGGTGCCATGGCGCTCGGTATGGGCTCGCCCCGGATTGGTCCCGGGGATCAGATCGGTGCAGATTGATTTGACCGCGACGGCTCCTGCGGGATCTTCACGCGCTGGGAGGGCATGATGCGGCGGTGGCTTCGACCGATGATTTCTACTGCGACGAGGTGCTCTCCGGAAGGACGGAGGTGCAAGTGGTCACCGAGACCGATCGGGTGCTCGCCTACCACCACACCCGGCCGTTCTGGCCCGTTCACATCGTCGTGATCCCCAAGATGCACGTCCCATCCCTGACGGACCTCAGCGGCGCTCCGGAGGGCCTCCTCGCCGACCTGCTCGCGGTGGTGCGTGAGGTGGCGGCGGACGTCGAGCGTCGTCACGGAGCAGCTCGCGTGCTCACGAACCTCGGGGCGTACCAGGACTCGAAGCATCTCCACTTCCACGTCAACAGCGGCGAGCCCCTGCGGGGCTGATCGCACCTGCCGACCATGGCTCCCGGTCCCCAGCTCAGCGAATCCGAAATCGAGGCCGCCGTCCGGCTCTTCGACATCCCGGGTCGTTTCAAGTCGGCCGAGGAGCTGCGCCGTGGACACATCCACACGACCTACATCTCCACCTGGACGGGCCCCGACGGTGCCAATCGCTATTTGCACCAGCGACTCAACGCGGAGGTGTTCCGGGACATCCCGTCGCTGATGCACAACGTCGGCCTCGTCACGCGTCACCTGGCGGCGGGCGCGGAGGTGGGCGCGATGGAGGCGTTGCAGCTCGTTCCTCACGCGGTGACGGGCGCGGACTACGCGGAGACGCCCGAGGCGCCGTGGCGGACCTATCGATTCATCGAGGGCGCCGTGTCCTACGACCACCCGAAGGACGACCGGATGGCTTACACCGCGGCCTCGGCGTTCGGGGACTTCCAGGTTCGACTCGCGGGGCTCGACGCGAAGAAGCTCAGGACCACGATCCCGGACTTCTTCAACTCCGAGGCCCGTCTCCGGCAGCTCGACGCCTCGGTCGCGGCCGACCTGGCGGGGCGCCGCGTCAGCGTGGAGGCGGAGCTCGCCTTCGTGGACGAGCGCCGTGCTTCCTGCAGCGTCATGGAGGACGCTCTCCGATCGGGCCGTATGCCTGCGAGGGTCGTGCACGGCGACACCAAACTCAACAACGTGCTCTTCGACCGGGAATCCGGTGAGCCTCGCTGTGTCGTGGACCTGGACACTTGCATGCCCGGGTACTCGCTCTACGACTTCGGCGACCTGGTGCGCTTCACGGCGGCGACCTGCGACGAGGACGAGCAGGATCTCGAACGCGCCCGGATCGACGAGGACACCTTCCAGGCCCTTCAGTCGGGATATCTAGAGCATGCCGCAGGGTTCCTGACGGCCTTCGAGCGCGAACACATGGCCTTCAGCGCTCGGCTGGTGACGCTCACCATCGGCATGCGCTTCCTCGCGGACCACCTCGCGGGGGACCGATATTTCAAGATCTCTCGGCCGAAGCAGAACCTCGACCGGGCGCGCGTGCAGTTCGCGCTCGTGGCCGACATGGAACGCCGTCTGGGCGGTGGTGGGTGAGTCCCCTCGGGGCTCCGCCGATTGCGTCGCGGGTCCGCCCGGCCTATACCCCATGAGCGATGGGACGCGCGCTGGAGGATCCGAAGTGGTGGCCGAAGGAGGTGCCGAAGCGGCCGGGCGTGTACGTGTTCCGCGGGGACGACGGACGTGCCCTGTACGTCGGGAAGGCCGGCAATCTTCGGAGCCGCCTGACGAGCTATCGGCGGCCCGGCGGTGACGGGCGAATCCTGATCCGCTTCCTTGGCGAGGAGGCGGAGTCCGTCGAGCTGCTGGTGACTCGCACCGAGCAGGAGGCGCTTCTGCTCGAGGACACCCTCATCAAGCAGTACAAGCCGCCGCACAACATCCGGCTCAAGGACGACAAGTCCTTCAGGATGCTCAGGATCGACTACGCAGATCGGTTTCCGCGGCTGAAGCACGTCCGGGCCCACTCACCCGAGGTGGGCAAGGAGGGTGGCCGAAGTCGTCTGTTCGGCCCCTTCGCCAGCGCGAGTGCGCTGCGTAAGACGGTCGCCGATCTCCACCGCGTCGTTCCACTCCGTGACTGCCCTGACTCCGTGATGGAGAACCGGAGCCGGCCTTGCCTCAAGCACCAGATCGGACTGTGCAGCGCGCCCTGCGTGGGGCTCGTGACGCAGGGCGACTACGCGGACCTGGTGCAAAGAGCGACGCGGATCCTCTCGGGTGACGCCGAGGAGCTGCAGAATGACCTCGAACGCCGGATGCAGGAGTCGTCGGAGCAGCTCGAGTACGAACGCGCCGCGGTCTGGCGTGATCGACTGGCGGCCCTGCGACGCACCCTCGAGGGTCAGGGCGTTCGCCCGACGGACGGCGTGGACCGCGACGTCCTCGGTCTCGCGCGACGCGGTGATCGCGCCGCGGTCCACCGGATCTCCTGGCGGGGTGGGCGGATGGCCGAGTCCCGGACCCATCACTTCCGGAGCGAGCTACCTGACGAGGAGTTGCTCCATGACGTCCTGACGGCGCTCTACGCGCCTGGTCGCCGCCACGCTCCCGGGGAGATCCTCCTGCCGGCGCCGCCGGCGGACCAGGACGTCCTCGGGGAACTCCTCGACGCGAAGCTGCTCGTCCCGACCACCGGGGATCGCCGCAGGATGGTCGAGTTCGGCTTCGAGAACGCGGAGAACGCGCTTCGTCGGCAATCGGACGACGAGGCTAGGGAGGAGCAGGGAGTCTCCCAGCTCGTCGATCTCCTCGACCTGGATCCGGGGACCGAGGTGATGGACTGCTTCGACATCTCGAACATGCAGGGGGCGCACGTGGTGGCCAGCCGCGTTCGATTCCGGCGGGGTCACTCGGACCGCTCGGGATACCGGCGCTACAAGATCCGCGACGTGGACGGGCAGGACGACTTCGCCTCCATGCACGAAGTTGTGAGGCGAAGTCTTGAGCGCGGGGTGCGGGAGAACGACCTTCCCGATCTCGTGATCATCGATGGGGGGCCGCCGCAGCTCGCGCGGGCGCTCCAGGCGAGGCAGGAAGCCGGGGCCTTCCACGTGCCGATGATCGGGCTCGCGAAGGCCCGAGCGGAGCGGAGCGTGAAGGGGCGGCGCAAGGGCGCCGTCGAGGAGCGCGTCTGGCTGCCTGGCGCGGAGGCTCCCGTCGTGCTGGGCCCGCACAGCGGTGCGAGGCACCTTCTCGAGCGGATCCGTGACGAGGCGCACAGGTTCGCCATCACCTACCATCGGAAGGAGCGTGGACGGATCACGAGCCGGCTCGACTCGATTCCCGGGGTGGGGGCCGCGAAGCGCAAGGCACTGCTCCGTACCTTCGGTTCGGTCGCAGGCGTCGCTGCGGCCAGCGTGGAGCAGCTGCGGTCGGTCGACGGGATCTCTCCTGAGCTCGCGCGGGTCATCTCCGAGAGGCTCCGTGGAGGGGCCTGAGCTCGCGCGTTGGGCTAGACTTTCGGTGATGAGCTTCCTGATGCCGCCCGCAGCCGCCGCGATGGTCTGCTTCCTGCCTCTCGCCAGTGGGATGCCCCAGGAAGTGACATCGCAGATCGGAGAGGAGACCGTTCACGCGGAGGGGGAGACCTTCGCCGTGCGGTCACTCTGGCGGTCCGAGCGGATGCTGGACGCGTACGCGAAGGAGGGTCTGGGGATCTGCGAAGCCGTGGCCGCGGCCGCCGGGACAGCGGGTCGCGACCCGCTTCTGGAGATCGGCATCGCTCCTTCCCCTCGCGGTCTTCGTCGGATGCTGGGCACCGCTCCGCAGCACGCGCTCTCGGTCCCCGCCGCTCCCTTCGAGGGGCGTGAGCTGCCCGCCGTCGTCGCCTGGCCGCTCCTCCACGATCGGGTGCTCTACTGGGTTCAGCTGCCACCGGCGACCCGCCGGCAACTGGCGCTGCAGGCCGCGTCGATGGTCCTGCCCGGCGACTCCACGGAGGTCGTCGGAAGCCGGCTGGTCGTCGCACAGCAGGGACTCGAGGCGGTGGGCGCTTCGCGTCCGTCCGAGGAGGAGCCCTGGATCTCCACGGGGCTCTTCGAGCTCAAGCGCCTGCTCGGCGAGGCCGACGATGCCGAAGCGCTCCTCGAGCGGCTCCTCGATGAGGCCGCCGTGGACGCGTCCGCTCCCACGGTTCTTCCCCCGCAGTCGCGTCATGCCGCCACGGCCGCTCAGGCAGCGGCGATGCTCTGGAGCCAGCTCCCCGAGGCCTCCCTGGCGGAGCTGCAGCGCTCGGCCGAGTCCCTGGTGCCCCGATGGGTGGTCCAGGCCGGTGCGGTCGCGACCCACGACTTCGGCTGGTGTGCCACCGGCACCGGCTGGAACGATGCCCTGATGCTGAGTTCGGAGCCCGTCGAGTCCGAGCGGTACTCGATCTCGACCGAGTTCTTCGTGCTCTCGAACAACATGCGCTTCCCGGCGCAGGCCGACATCGCGTTCGGAGGACGGGGAGAGGAGCGGTTCCTCCTCGTGTGCAACTCGCTTGAGGGGATCTACCTGTTCCGCCGTCGCGCGGACGGGAGCGGATACGACGGCCTCTCGGAGCGCAAGGACATCCGCGTACCCGTCGGTCAACGCCTCGCGGTTCGGATCGACGTGGACGAGGATCGAATCAACGTGACGGTGGGCGGCGTCGCGCTGGACCCTGTGCGCGTGGCGGACAGGCCGTTGGCCGGCGTGTTCGGCATCGGCGCGCACGCGGGGAGCACGGCGCTCTTCAAGGACCCCGTGCTCGAGCTACGCTGATCGGGCGTCAGCCGCGCGGGTGGTGCATCTTGTGGACCGTTCGCACGTGCTCCTCGTCCAGGTGGGTGTAGATCTCCGTCGTCCGGATGGAGGCGTGGCCGAGCATCTCCTGTACGGCTCGCAAGTCCGCTCCTCCGGCGAGCATGTGGGACGCGAATGAGTGACGCAGGTCGTGCGGCGAGATCCCGGGTGGGAGTCCTGCGATCCGCGCAGCTTCCTTCACCCGCCGCCAGGCGTTCGGGCGGTCCAGGGGGCGCCCGGTCCGCGAGAGGAAGATCGCGATCCTCGAGCGGCCGCCGCCGGACGATCCCCTCAGAAGCTGCGGCCGATGGACGTCGATCCAGTGCTTGAGGGTCGTCCGCGCTCGTCTGCCGAGGGGCACGATGCGCATCTTGTCTCCCTTTCCATGGAGGCGCACGGAAGAGTAGTCGGGCGGGAGGTCCTCCGTGGTCAGGCCCAGCGCCTCGGAGATCCTGGCGCCGGCGGCGTAGAGGACCTCCAGCAGTGCCGTGTCACGCGCTTCGCGCCAGGACGGGGGCGCATCCCCGACGGAATGGAACGCGCGAAGCAGCGTGTCCACCTGCTCGGGCGTCAGGGTCGTCGGGAGGAGGCGGGCGAGGCGTGGCGCGGAGACGCGGGCCGTCGGGTCGGAGCGGAGTTCGCCCTCCTGGACCAGGAAGCGGATGAGCATGCGCAGGGAGACCAGTCCTCGAGCGACGGTGGCCTCGGCTGCTCCCTCCCGGCGCCGGTCTGCGAGCCAGTCGTAGACGTCGTCTTCACAGAGCTCCTGCCAGTGCGTCAGCCCGGCCCCGGCCAGGCGCTTCGAGAGCGACCTCAGGTCCGTTCCGTAGGCCCGCAGGGCATTTCGGGAGAGCCCAGCCTCCACGCGCATCGCGTCGAGGAAGTCTCCGATAGGCGCGGTGAGGCCCTGCGGAATCAGAGCTGGCTGATCGTCCGGCACGGCCTCATTGGGGGACCGAAGGTCGCTGCGAGCAAGGCCGAGCCATGGGAACCGGCCACACAGCCGCATCGACCGGTCCCGAAGGCCCGTGCGTTGGATTCCGTTCGAGTGCAACGCGTCGCTACCCTCTGGGCCCATGGTCTCCTCCAGCGAGGGCCACGAGCCCACCCCCGGGGCGCCTCCTGCCGTCCCGCCCTCTTCCGATCCCATGCGCCCGGGATGGGCGCGGCACGTGTCACTGCTCGCGACCGTCGCGGCCCTGGTCGCGCTCGATCTGTGGTCGAAGGGGACGGTCTTCGCCTGGCTCGACAGCGCCGAGGGCGCCGCGGAGGTCGGCCGGAGCGAGAACGGCCAGCCGCGCTACCAGGTCCTCGGGTTCGAGTGGCTGGGGTTCATGCTCAACCTGAACTACGGGGCGGCCTTCGGGCAGGGCTCGAGCGCCCAGGGGGTGCTCGTGGCCGGGCGCTGCCTCGCTGCGCTGTTCCTGACCGTGCTCATCGTGCGGACGCCCGCGGGCCAGCGAGTCTACCTGAGCTCCCTCGTCCTGATTCTCGCGGGCGCGCTGGGCAACCTTTACGACAACCTGTTCTTCGAGCCGCACCCCGGACTGAGCGGGTACGCCGACGGCCGACGATTCGGGCCGGTGCGTGACTTCATCGACGTCTACTTCACGGGCTGGGACTGGCACTTCCCGACCTTCAACGTCGCTGACTCGTGTATCACCGTGGGGGCAGTGCTGCTTCTTCTCTCCGGTTTCTTCGGCGGCTCCGGGGGGGAGGCGCCGAAGGCCACAGTCAAGGCAGCTGAAGCGGGGTAGTTTCAGACCGGGCCTCGCTCCCCTCGGATTCCCGGGGTGCAGGCGTGACATCCAGCGAGGTTGCCCACAACCTCCTGAACGGCCTCCGCGGCCAGCCCTCGCGCGATCCTGCGCGCCCATTCACGGACCGATGATGCAACGAGCCCTGATCCTCTGGAGCGGCCTTCCGTTCCTGCGGCCGTCAAGGCTCGTCGCGCCGCCCCCGGCCGAGGCACGCGCCTGAGATGAAGCTCGAGAAGCTCACTCCGGCCCACGTCAAACAGGCAGTGGCCATCTACATGGACCACGCCTGGCCTGATGGGGCGAAGGGGGCTTCGCTCACGGCGCTCGAGAAGCTTCAAGCGGAGGAGACTCTCCGGGGGCTCAGGGGGGTGTTCGAGACCGGCGCCACCCGGAAGGGGCCCCGTACTCACCGCTACAGTCTCCGGCTTGGCAACGACCGCTACCCCTGGATGAAATTCGTGATCCAGGAGTACCTCGTGGACGGAGAGTTCTTCTTCTCGGTCGACACCCATGACGAGCTCCGGGTCGATCCTGCGACCCCGGACTACGAGTCCTGGTGCGAGCTGCAACGCTACAACCGGGGCCTCAAGAAGGCGATCGAGTTGGAGTGGGCGGCTGCGCAGCTTCCGACCCACGGCGAGTTGAGGGCGATCTGCGAGGGACTCGAGCGGCTGGAGGCGGACAGAGCGATCACGACCGCCCACCGCGGCAAGCGCGTGCTGGTCGTGGACGACGACGAGGACGTCGCGCGTGGCGAGGCGGCCGTCCTCCGCGCCATCGGGTACCAGGTGGAGACCGCCTACGACGGCCGCCAGGTGCTCGATCGCATGGCCCGGGATCCGCTTCCCGATCTCGTGGTCCTGGACTTCGCCATGCCTGAGTTCGACGGTGAGGAGGTGATGCGCCGTCTCCGGGCCGACAGCCGGACCGCGGGCATTCCGCTGCTCCTGGCCACAGCGAGTGAGATCGACCTGGAGACCATCCAGCGGGCGAGCGGGCTCCTCCGCAAGCCGTACCCGCGCTCGGTCCTCTGCGGGATGATCGAGCGGTTGCTCACGGACGCTGCGACCGGCTGACGGCGCCACCCTGGCGGACGCCGGGCACGCCGCTCCGGCTCGGTGAGCGCCGGCTCCCTGGGCGCACGAGAGTGGGCCTGGATCTCGAGGCCCCTCGGCTCCCTCGCTCAAGGGTGTGGGATCTCCCTTGGCACCGGCCTGAGCCGGGCCGATACTCCTCGGTCCCTTCGTCCGCCCGGGAGTGCGACACGCGCCTAGGAGCCCCGCTGGAGCACCTGGAAGCCGGGCTCAGCGAAGGGGGACCGCCATGAGCTGGGACGACATCACAGACAAATTCTCCTCCGTCGGCGAGGGGATCGGGAATTTCGCGAAGCGCCTCTTCGGATCGGAGAACGAGCGGGAGGTGCGCAAGCTCACGCCGCTGATCGCGGAGATCAACGGGCTCGAGACCTGGGCCGAGGGCCTGGACCGCGAGACGGTCCAGAGGGAGGTGCAGGCGATGCGCCGACAGGTGCAGGCGGGCGAGGAGTCGCTGGACTCTGTCCTGACCAAGATGTTCGCGCTGACGCGCGAGGCCTCCAAGCGCACCCTGGGCCTGCGGCATTACGACGTCCAGCTCGTGGGCGGCTACGTGCTCCACTCGGGCAAGATCGCCGAGATGATGACGGGCGAGGGCAAGACCCTCATGGCGACCCTCGCGCTCGCGCTCAACGCGCTCTCTGGCCGGCCCTGCTATCTCGTCACGGTGAACGACTACCTGGCTCGGCGGGATGCGGATTGGATGCGCCCGATCTACGAGTACCTGGGGCTCTCCGTCGGCGCCATCCAGTCGAGCCTCGACCCCTCGACTCGCAAGCCGATCTACACCTCGGACATCGTCTACGCGACGAACAACGAGCTGGGCTTCGACTATCTGCGGGACAACATGAAGACCACTCTGGACCAGCAGGTTCAGAAGGACCTCTATTTCGCGATCGTCGACGAGGTGGACTCGATCCTGATCGACGAGGCTCGAACTCCGCTGATCATCTCCGGGCCCGCGGAGGATCACGTCGGTCGCTATGCCGAGGCGGACAAGGTCGCGCGTCAGCTCACGCGGGACGAGCACTTCGAGGTGAAGGAGAAGGAGCGCATCGCGTCGCTCACCGAGGACGGCATCGTGAAGGCACAGGAGATCCTCGGTGTCGAGTCGTTCTACGTGCCGGGTTTCGAGGACTGGCCGCACTACATCGAGAACTCGCTGCGCGCCCACTCGCTCTACGAGCTGGACAAGGAGTACGTGGTCGAGGAGGCCGAGGACCCCAGGACGGGCCAGTTGCGCAAGGAGGTCGTCATCGTCGACGAGTTCACCGGGCGCAAGATGGCGGGCCGTCGCTGGTCGGATGGACTCCACCAGGCCGTCGAGGTGAAGGAGGGGCTGGAGCCGAAGCAGGAGACCCAGACCCTGGCGACGATCACCTTCCAGAACTACTTCCGGATGTTCGACAAGCTCGCGGGCATGACGGGAACGGCCATGACCGAGGCGGGAGAGTTCCACAAGATCTATGAACTTGACGTCATCTCGGTCCCCACGAACAGGCCGATCGCGCGGGAGGACCACATCGATGTCGTCTACCGGACGCTCCCGGAGAAATGGGAGGCGATCTGCGACGAGATCGAGCGTGTCCAGGAGAGCGGTCAGCCGGTCCTCGTCGGGACCGCGTCGGTCGAGAACTCCGAAACCCTCTCGAAGCTCCTCGCTGAGCGGCGCCTGACGCACGAGGTCCTGAACGCGAAGAACCACGAGCGGGAGGCGCACATCGTCGCCATGGCCGGCGCCAAAGGCGCCGTGACGGTTTCCACGAACATGGCCGGCCGCGGCACCGACATCAAGCTGGGCGGCAACTTCGAGTACCTGCTGGCTCAGGCCCTGAGCGAGGCGGGCCTGGAGGCCGGTGACCCCGAGAAGCTCGACGAGATCGACGCGATCCGAACCCGCGTCGAGGCCGAGTCCAGCGCAGCTGAAGAGGAGATCCTGGGATTGGGCGGGCTCTACGTCCTCGGGACGGAGCGCCATGAGGCGCGGCGCATCGACAACCAGCTGCGTGGGCGCACGGGCCGCCAGGGCAACGTAGGGGCCAGTCGCTTCTACCTGTCCCTGCAGGATCCGCTCATGCGAATCTTCTATCGCGACTGGGTCGTCAACGCGATGGAGCGGCTGGGCATGAGCGAGGGGCAGCCGATCGAGTCCGGGATGGTCACCCGGCAGGTCGCGCGAGCGCAGAAGAAGGTCGAGGACCGCAACTTCGAGATCCGCAAGAACCTCCTCGAGTACGACGAGGTGATGGACCATCAGCGGACCGAGATCTACTCGGCTCGTCAGGCCGTCCTCGAGGGTGAGGATCTCAAGGATCGCGTCTCGATCATGATCGGGAACATGGTCGACCGGACGTCCGATGCGTACGACCAGGACCCCGGTGGTTTCCGGGACTGGGTTCTCCGTACGTTCGGTGTGGAGGTCTCCGAGGGCGCGGCGGCCGCCGCGACGGACGCCGAGGAGGTGGACCTGGGGCCCGTCATCGATGAGATCGATCGGGCTTACGTCGGGCGGCGGGAGGCCTGGGGTCCCGAGCTCACCCAGCGGATCGAGTCCTATCTCGTCCTGACCGCCATCGACCAGAAGTGGAAGGACCACCTGCACGCGATGGACGCGCTGAAGGCCGGGATCGGGCTGCGTGGATACGGCCAGCAGGACCCGAAGATCGCCTACAAGAAGGAGGCGACGGAGCTCTTCGGTCAGCAACTCCTGCCAGCGATCGAGAGCGACGTGGCATCGAAGGTCCTGCGGATCGAGGTGAACCGTCCGGACGAGGAGCAGGGTGCCGGTGACAACCTCGCGCCGCGTGGGATCGCCGGGAGCGCCGGCGCGCCGCAGCCGGAGCGGAAGGTTCGCTTCGACGAGCTCAGCCTCGAGCAGCAGAAGACCGTCGTGGCGCAGCTCCCGCCCGAGCAGAAGATCATGGCCGTGATGCAGGCCGGGGAGAACGAGGGCGAGCTTCTGCTGGAGCTCGACGAGGAGCTCCAGGAGAAGTACGAGGACTTCAAGAAGCAGATCGAGACGCGTCGTCGGCAAGCGCAGGCCGAGGCGGCCGCGCGTCAGCAGATGACCAGAGGGACCGCGGCCTCCAACGCGTTCGACATGATGCGCCGCAGGCAGATCCTCGAGCAGCGACAGCGGCAGGCGGACACCGGGGGCGAGACCAAGGAGGAGGGCAGCGCCGCCGAATCCGAGGCGGTCCGGACGACGGCGGCTGCGCCTGAACGGGTCCATGCCCCCAAAGCCGCCGCAGCCGAGCTGGGTCCTGAGTTCCGGAACGTCGGTCGGAACGACACCTGCCCCTGCGGGAGCGGGAAGAAGTTCAAGAAGTGCCACGGCAAGTGAGCCGGTGGGGCCTTGCCTCGCGTGAGCCCTGCGGATGACCGTCTCCAGTCGCCCTGAGGCCTCCGGCGCCGGGGAAGCACCTCCGCCGCCGATCACGGCCTCCCCCTCGGTTGGCGTTGGTCAGTGGGTGCTTCAGCGCGTCTACGACATCGCGATCGGGGTCACCTGGGCCTGCATTTCCCCGCTCTTCCTGCTCGGGGGGCTGGTGCGTCCTCGCCTCGCTCGCAAAGCGCTCTCGCTCTCAACCGTGGGGCTGCCGGCGCTGGAGCCGTCCGATCCGAACCGGCCGCGGGTGCTCGTGCACGGAGTCTCGGTGGGTGAGATCAAGGCCGCGCAGTCGATCGTCGCGGCTCTGAAGGATCGCTACGAGGTGATCGTCAGCGCCTTCAGTGACACGGGCCTGGAGGTCGCGGGGCAGCTCTTCTCGGGCGTCACCATCGTGCGGTACCCCTTCGACTTCCTGCCTCTCGTGCGCCGCTTCTGGTCGCGGATCCGGCCCGATCACGTCCTCCTGATGGAGCTCGAGGCCTGGCCCTGTTTCCTCCGCGAGGCGAATCGACGAGGCGCGCCGGTCGCGGTGGTGAGCGGAAGGATCACGGAGGAGTCCTTCCGCCGCTATCAGATGTTCGGCTCGCTGCCCGAGTTCGGCAGGATCTCGCTCTTCGCCGCACAGGACGAGGTGTACGCAGAGCGCTTCCGTGCCCTCGCTGGCTCGGATGCAAGGGTCGTCGTGACGGGCAACGTGAAGATCGACGGGCTTCGTCCTCTCGAGGCCGGCGAGGAGGACCCGGCCCTGGAGGCGCTCCGCTGGACCGCAGGCCTGTCCGGGCTCGCTGAAGCTCCGCTGGTGATCGTCGCGGGCAGCACCCACGAGCCGGAGGAGACGCTCTTCCATGCTGCGTGCCTGGAAGCAGTCCCTCGCGCTCGCCTGGTGATCGTGCCGAGGCATCCCGAACGGGGCGCTGACGTGGCCTCGAACCTGGCCTGCTCGCTCCAGCCCGGAGCCGGTCCCGAGCTGCTGTCGCAGCTGCGTCGCGTCGGCGCGCAGGGCTCGATCGGCCGTCCGCTGATTGTCGACACGATCGGTGAGCTGGAACGTCTCTACGGTCTGGCCGACCTCGTGTTCATCGGTGGGAGCCTGATCCCTCACGGCGGACAGAACATGATGGAGCCGGCCGCGCAGGGCCGTCCCGTGATCTACGGTCCCCATGTCCAGAACTTCGCGGAGGAGACCGCGTTGCTGGAGCAGGCCGGCGCCGCCATCCGGGTCGAGGACAACCGCGTTCTGGCGGCCGAGCTCGCACGCCTGGCCCACGACGAGGGGGCGCGCCGCCGGATGGGACAGGCAGGGAGGGCAGCCCTCCTGGGGCAGCGGGGAGCGACGGGGGCGACTCTCGCGGCTCTCGCTGCGCGCTGTGGCCTTCACGCCTGAGTCTCCCGGGCTCGGCGCGCCGATGAGGAGCGGATGAACGCGCCCGTTCGGCCCGGCGAGCGGCCACGTCCAATGGCGCCCCCCGTTCCTGTTCGTCGGCGGCATGCCGCCGTATCATCTTCCGCCTGCCCCGGATGGGGCGCCCCCCCCGATTCTTCGAACCGCGCGCCGCGTCCCCTTCCGGCGGCCTCCAGCGCACCAGGACCCCAGATCCATGGCCCGTTCTCTCTTCACGTCCGAATCCGTCTCCATGGGCCACCCCGACAAGGTGGCCGACCAGGTCTCCGACGCGGTCCTCGACGCCCTCCTGGCGCAGGACCCCAACAGCCGTGTCGCCTGCGAGACCATGATCACGACCGGCATCTGCATCATCGCCGGCGAGATCACGACCACGGCTCGCGTCGACTACCAGGACGTCGTTCGCGACGCGATCCGAAGGATCGGATACACGGACGATGCCTTCGGCATCAACGCGGACACCTGCGCTGTCATGGTGAGTCTGGACCGTCAGTCCCCTGACATCGCCCAGGGCGTCGACGACGACAAGGGCCTCCACGTGGAGCAGGGAGCCGGCGACCAGGGCCTCATGTTCGGCTACGCCTGCGACGAGACCGAGGAGCTGATGCCGCTCCCGATCCATCTGTCCCACCGCCTGGTCGAGTGCATGGCGACGATGCGCGAGAACAAGACTCTTCCCTGGCTGCGGCCGGACAGCAAGAGCCAGGTCACCGTCGAGTACGAGGGCGACAAGCCCGTCCGCGTGCACACCGTGGTCATCTCCACTCAGCACGATCCCGAAGTGAACGGGAAGTCCGAGGAGGCTGATGTCCTCGCCGAGATCAAGAAGGAGATCGTCGAGCACGTCATCAAGGCCGTTATCCCGGCCGAGATGCTCGATGGCGAGACGATCTACCACGTGAACCCGACGGGGAAATTCGTGATCGGGGGACCCCACGGCGACTGCGGGCTCACCGGTCGCAAGATCATCGTCGACACCTACGGCGGCATGGGCCGCCACGGGGGCGGCGCGTTCAGCGGCAAGGATCCGAGCAAGGTGGACCGCTCCGCGGCGTATGCGTCACGGTGGGTCGCGAAGAACGTCGTCGCGGCCGGGCTGGCCAGTCGCTGCGAGGTCCAGCTCTCCTACGCCATCGGCGTGGCGAAGCCCCTCTCGGTGCGAGTGGACACCTTCGGGACGGCCACTGCGGACGAGGCGGCCATTGCCCGTGCGGTCGAGCAGGTGTTCGACCTGACGCCCAAGGGGATCATCGATGCGCTGGGGCTCAAGGCGCCGATCTTCAGAGCCACCGCGGCCCACGGGCACTTCGGCCGCCCGGAGTTCTCCTGGGAGCAGACCAGCAAGGTGGACGCTCTCAAGGAGGCGGTGGCGGCTGCCGTCTGAGCCTTGATCGCGGGTGATCCCGCATCTCCATGCTCCGCGGGGGCGCCGGGTCGTTACTCGGCGCCCCCGCGGCTGTATGCTCGCTGCCCCGGCACCATCGAGTGCCCTGACCCATCACGTGCCCATGAAGCGACCCTCCCGCATGCTCCGCCGCGCCGGCTTCACGCTGGTCGAGCTCATCGCCGTCTTCGTCATCATCGGTCTCCTGGCCGCCGCGGTCGTCCCGAACGTGATGAGCGCGATCCGGGCCAGCGAGGAGACCGCCTGCGCTCAAAACCTGGACAAGGTGCGGACGGGATTCCTGGAGTACCAGAACAAGTACAAGCGCTGGCCCAAGGACTCCGGCGTGGGGTTCTTCGCAGCCATCGTCTCCGACAAGGTCTGGATGCCGACGGTCGCGAACACGCGCCGACTGAACTGTCCTGCGGTGGACCTGGAGAGCCTCGATCCCGCTATCGAGGAGATCGATCGCGCTGACTGGTATGCCCCTGCGAACAAGGAGTTGTTCGGGCCTGGCTGGTCCTCGTACGCCGGCCGTGATCTGAAGCGGGCGCGACTGCGGGGTCGGCAGGGCAGCGGCAAGACCGCTCTGATGGCCGATGACAACGATGACCCGATGGGCGAGGGCGGGAATCACTTCACCACCACCAACGTCCTATGGGACGACCTCCAGGTGCGAGCCCTCGAGCTGGTCGAGGAGCAGGAGAAGGGTCTCCTGTCCGACGATGAGACCGTGACGTACATCCCGGTGGGGGCCGACTCTCCCATTTCGGGACTGCAGTCCCTGACCAACGACCGCTAGGGCGCGAGGGAATCGAAGTTGGCCCGCAGGCGGCGGTGGGCCTCAGCCGATCCACTCCGTTGGCGGCGCGTACCTGCGGACCCCTTGCACTTGCTCGGATCCGGCGCGTCGGGCCGCCAGTCCCTGCCCACCGCTTCTCGCGCGCCAATGAACCCCGCCGCACTCCTCCGCGCCATGCGGCCCCATCAGTGGGTCAAGAACGTGTTCGTTCTGGCGGCTCTCGTCTTCGCGCTGGGGGAAGCGGGCCCGGAGACAGCGAGTACCGCTGATCGACTGATCCGCGTCCTGTTGGCCACGGGGGCCTTTTGCCTGGGCGCCAGTGCCATCTACCTGGTGAACGACGTCGTCGACGTCGAGTCGGATCGGCAGCACCCGAAGAAGCGCAGGCGACCCATCGCTGCAGGCGAGCTGTCGATCCCGGCCGCGCTGTTCGCGTCGGTTGGCTGCGTGGCTGCGTCGCTTGCTCTGGCTCACGCCGCCACCCCCCCGGTGGAGGAGGCCGGCGCGGGGAGCGTGGTGCTCGTGGTCGGGGTCTACATGGTCTCGAACCTGCTCTACTCCCTGAAGCTGAAGCAGTTCGCGATCGTGGACGCGTTCCTGATCGCGCTCGGGTTCATGCTTCGAGTGGTGGCGGGGGCCTACGCGGCGGCCGCTCCGATCTCGCACTGGCTCTTGCTCTCCACCCTCTTCCTCGCCCTGTTCCTCGCTTTCTGCAAGAGACGGGCGGAGATGGATTTGCTCGGTGACGACGCCTCGCAGCACCGGAAGAACCTCGGGCAGTACACACCTGAGTTCCTCGAGCAGGTGACCAGCGTTCTTTCCGGGTGCGCGATCATCACCTACGCGATGTACACGGTCGACGAGGAGACCACGGCCAAGTTCGGCGAGGAGAACCATCTCGTCTGGTCCGTCCCCTTCGTGGTCTTCGGGCTCTTTCGGTATCTCCTGATCGTTCAGCGGCAGGAGGGTGGCGGCAGCCCGACGCGGGTGCTTCTCGGCGGTGACGTGATCTTCGTGATCAACGCAGCCCTCTGGGGAGCGATGGTGCTCGGCTGCCTGTTCCTTTGAGCGACGCGTCGTCGATCGGGGCTCACCGCTCGTCGCCCGGGCCCGGCTGAGCGCGGCGGACGCGAAGGCGTTCGATCGAGGCCGCGCGCGCCTTTCGCCTGGCCGCAGCCTGCACGGCGCTGTGGATGACGGCACCACTGGCGTTCTGCGCGGTCCAGGCCTCGAGTGCTGCGGCGGGGTCCAACAGGGGCTCCACGTGGTTCGCGGGCCCTGCGAGCCAGCGCCCGAGGGTGGCCTCCGCGCCGGCAGGGTCTCCGCTCGAGGATCGGAGTCGATCGAGTAGCCACTCGAGCGCTGCGTCGTCTCCAGTGCGCAGGAGCCCGCCAGCGCAGGCGAGGCGAAGATCATCGCCGGGGCCGCGCTCGAAGACCTCGCGCAGGCGTTTGCTCGGTGGGGTCGGCAGATTCGCGATCGCGCGGGCCAGCGCGACGCGATCCTCGTAGGGGACGGGTGGAGCTGCTCCGAGCCTCCCGAGCAAGCGCGGGGCGGCTTCGTCCCCCGCCACGGCCACCAGGGCCTCGGCGGCGGCGCCGCGAACGGCCCCGCTCGGATCCTCCAGGGCCGCGCCGAGAGATCCTGCAGCGGCGCGGCCGCGCCGGCCCATGCGCTCCAGGACCTGGGCGGTGTGGAGTCGGACGTGGTCGTCGTCGTCCTCGAGCGCCTCGGCGAGGACCTCGCCCGCCCAGGGGCCCAGCGCCGAGAGCACGTAACGAGCGTCGTCGACGCCGCGGAGCTGGAAATGGGCGCCTGAGAGGTCGGAGATCCAGAGCCAGGTCTCGCCAAGGAGCGCCTGGCTGGGCGTCGGCACATCGGGCGGCCCGAGACCTTCGTAGCCAGCGAGGCTTGCCAGAAGGCTGGAACGGCCAGCCGCATCGCTCAGGGACACCGCCCTCGCCCGGGCGCGCTCCAGGGCGGCGTCGCATCCGAATCCCCACAGGGCCCGGAGGATCCAACCGAGGGCCTCGCCATCGGGCTCGTACTTCAGTCGGAGAAGCAGGCGAGGCACGACGGCGTCGGCGCCCTCCGCCGACCGATGGAACTCGAGGGCCCAGACCGCATAGCGCCGGAGCCACGCATCCTCCGCGTCCGCGGCGACGTCGCACAGCGCGGAGGCCATCTCCGCGGAGGGTAGCGTCGCGCCGAGGTCGATCAGAGCCTTGCGCTCGAGGGCGGGCCGCTCGCCGTCCTGGAGCCCGCGGACGAGGACCGGGAGCATAGCCGCTCCGATGCCCTCGATGTCACCCTGCGCTCGCTTCAGAGCGTCTGGTGTCGACAGCAGGAGCTCCACCATGCCTTCGCGGAACTCCACGAGGCCTGGGTCGAGAGGGGACGGGGACTGGGCGCCGACGGGGTCTTCCTCGACCGTGGCCGAGCGCGCGTCTGCAGCGATGGCGGGCGGGCCAGGATCCACATCCACGCCGGGCGGCAGGACCCCGGTGTCGTCGCGGAGCTCGCGAGAGTTGCCCACGCCACGACGGAAGCGCAGGCCCCGTCTCTTCAGCTCGGCGTCGAGGACGTCACGCAGCGGCCGCTGCGCTGGTGCGGGAGGCCCGGCCTCGCCTGGTTCCCGTCCATCGGCGCAAGCAGTCAGCGCCAGCGTGATCAGGAGACACGCAGACGCTCTCAAGGCTCGATGGTGACCCGGTGCACCAGGTCGGAGTCCTTGAAAGGATCCGTCACGTCGGCGAGATGCATCGCGAGGCCGGTCTCGGGGTCCCGGTAGTAAGGCGTGCGCTTGTAGACGAGAACCACCTCGACGGGACCCTCGACCGCGTTGCCGTCGCGGTCCGCCACGGTCAGCGTCCGCGTCGCACCCCAGTGGAGCAGGGTGCTGGCGAGGTCCTTCTCATGGCGGTAGGGGTCCCGGATGCGGTGGAGGTGATTCCAGGTCCCGGGCTGATCGCCAGGGTCCACGGCGAGGGTGCGCCACCAGACATCCGACGCCCGGCTCCGCTCGTCGGTCGGATAGGCGTGGCCGCTCGTGTTCTCGAGGGTCACCGTCGCCACCCCATCCGCTCCACGAACGCCTTTGAGCTCGACGGCCGAGCGGACCATCTCGATGTAGTGGCCGCCGGGCATGACGTGGACACGACCGCTTTCCGGGGTCCCGTCGCGATAGGGCATGTGGCACTCCATGCAGCCCTCCCGGTGCTCCGCATGGGGCGTGGCCTTCCATTGCTGGACGGTCTTGTGCTGGTCGTGACAGCCGGCGCAGAGGCTCACTCGCTGGAGCTCACGACGCGTGGTCGGCTGGCAAGCGGCCCGTGGATTGGTGATGGTCGCCGCCATGCCGCCGTCGGGCAGCAGGTGGCAGGTGAGGCAGTCGACGCCCTCGGAGCGTCGCGCCGAGCGGGGGAGCACTCGCTTCCCCAGCCCGGTCTCGAAGACAGGACGCGGGGCGTGGCAATCGATGCAGTCCTTGTTGGCGAAGTCGTCGGACTGCGCGCGGACGTCCTCGTTGTTCCACGCGTTGGCGTGGGGCGAGCTCTTCCACTCGTCGTAGATCTGCTGGTGGCACTCCGCGCACTGGGAGGAGCTGATCCACTCGGTGGGCGTCTGCGCCGCCGCGGACTCCTCCGGCGTACCGAGGAGCGCTGAGAGGAACCAGCTCGCGAGGAGCAGGACGATGATTCCCAGGGCGATTCGCATGGCGCCCTCATAGCTCACCTTCCCGGGCGCGGTCACGCCAGCGCGTCGGCGCGGAAGCAAATCTCCGCGGCGACGGGTCGCGGGCAGGCTCAGCCTGGGGTCTCGATCCGGCCACCCTCCTGGATGGAGATCGTGCGGGTGGCGATTCGACCGGCCTCGGCGGGATCGTGCGTCACGTGGACGATCGTCAGACCGAATCGCTCTCCGAGGTCCTGGAGGCGATCCAGCAGGGCCTCACGTCGAGGCGCGTCGAGGGGCCCGAGGGGCTCGTCGAGAAGCAGGATTCTCGGCTCTGCGGCGAGCGCTCTGGCGAGGCCGAGTCGCTGGGCCTCCCCGCCGGAGAGGCTCGGGGCGCGACGCTTCTCGAAGCCCTCCAGGTCGACGATCTCCAGCAGTTCGCCGATGCGCGCGCGGCGGTCGCTCGCGTCGAGCGAGGTGCGGCGCTTCAGGACGAATTCGAGGGTCCCGGCGACGGACAGATGGGGCCACAGCGCTCCCCCTTGGAAGAGCATCTGCGCGCTCCGGTCCTCGGGGGGGATGGGCGTGAAGCCCGGCGTGCTGGCCGTCCGACCGAAGAGGGCGATCTCGCCCGAAGAGGGGGTCACGAGGCCCGCGATGGCACGCAGCAGCGTGGTCTTGCCGCTCCCCGACGGGCCGACGAGCAGGACGTGCTCACGCGGCTGGACGTCGAGGGTGACGCCATCGAGCAGCCTGGCCTCGCCAATCGAGACGCTCAGGGCCGTGCAGGTGATCGCGGGGACGGTCTCGGGCTGATCGATCACGGGAGGAAGCGCAGGCGAGCCCTGGCGAACAGGGACCAGAGGGTCCCGGGGAGAAGGATGGCGAAGATCACGAGGAGGGCGAGGGCCGAGACGAAGTCGTCGCGTCCGAAATGGACGGCGTTGAAGACCCGGAACATGGCGGTGTCGTTCGCCGCCGGGACGAGGACCGCGGCGTCGAGCTCGCGCACCGAGAGAGCGAAGATCGCGATCCAGGTACCGACGAGGGTGGGCCAGATGCCGGGTGCGACGATCCTGAAGAGCCGGGAGATCGGCCCCGCGCCGGCGAGGCGTGCGGCCTCCTCGAGCCGGGGACTGTAGGAGGCGATGGCTCCTGAGACGATGAGCACGGCGATCCCGAGGAACCGCCCGACGAACAGGAGCACCACGAGCCCCTGGCTGTCGTAGAAGCGCGCGCTGAACTCCCTGTTCCAGAGGACGATGGTGCCGATCCCGAAGAGGGTGGCCGGGACCACGAGTGGAAGGAGGGAGGCGACCTCGAGCAGCGCGCCACGTGGCGATCGACGGGCTGAGTGGCCAAGGATCAGCGCAAGCGGCGCGCAGATCGACGCTGTCAGGAACGCGATGAGGAGGCTGGAGGCGAGGCTCTCCCGCGAGAGCTCGAAGGCACGGGCGAAGGCTGATCGGATGTTGGCGAGGAACACGGGGATCCCGCCACCGGCGTCCGACACGTCGTCCCCTTCGCGCGCTGCGATGGCAGCGGCGACCTCCGGCGCGGCCAGGTCGACGGCTCGATTGCGCATCGCCCCTGGCGCGACCTGCGGGGGCGGCTGATCACGTGGCTCGAGGCCAGCGGAGAGGAGGGCCGCGTTCTGGGACTTCTCCACGGTTGCCTCGCGCGTCGCTGCGGGGAGATCCTGCTGGGCGGCACCGGCGTCTTTGGGGCGAGGTGCGTTGGCGCCTGCCCCTCCCCCCTGGAGCCATGCCACTCGACGGATCGAGACGCCGCTGAAGACCCGGGGCCCGCCGCCTGCTTCATAGGCGAGCCGGCCGATGGGGAGGATGGCCGCGACTGCGATCACGGTGGTGCAGAAGAGCGTCGCCATCCACCGCCAGGTGCCGAGCTGGATGCGGGCGGGTGTCTCGAAGGCTCCGTCGATGGTGGTGAGCTGATCACGTCGCCGCACAAGGAGGAGCGGTGTGATGGCCAGAATGGTCAGGGCCACCAGCGGGAGAGCCGTCGCCACGGCGCGGGCTTCCTTCCCGTCGACCTGCCAGGTGCTGAAGACCTCTCCCGCGTAGACGTTGAACTTCCTTCCCACCGCCGAGACGTAGTCCGGGAGTGCGAAGTCGTTGATGGCGATGATGAAGCTCAGGAGGGCACCCCCCAGCGCCGCAGGGAGAACGAGCTGGAGATCGAGCGCGAGGACGGCGGGCAGCCCGCCCACGAGGCGAGCAGCCTCCTCCCGCCGGGCATCGATCCGTTCAGCGGCGCGACTCGTGAACAGGCTCACAAGCGGAAACGTGGCGAACCCGAGGATGAGGGCGCACATCACCGGCCCTCTGGTTTCGAGCACCATCGTCCACGTCATCGCCAGCATGATCGGCGGCACGAGAATCGGGACGACGCCGAGAGTGCGCAGGGCGCCGGCGCCGAGGACGTCCGTGCGCGCGACGAGGAATCCGAAGGGGAGGCCGATCGTGAGCGCGACGAGGGCGGCCCCGCTCCCGAGCATGGTGGTCCTGCCCAGGAGGCCGAGCGTCCGCTCGTCGAGCAGGGCGCTGATCGCCGCTGGATCCTCCTGGAGGCGGAGGAACATGATGGCCAGCGGGGCCAGGCCCACGACCGCGAAGGCACAGGCGGCGGGCCAGCTCAGGATCCGGCTCGGACGTGCGGCGTGGGGCTCCATCGGCGATCTCTAGCGAAGCCCGGCCAGAGCGTCACGGCCGGGGTGGGAGATCATGCCAGCGCGGACGTCGGGGACACCGGGCGAGCGTCAGCGGAGGAACGTCTTCTTGAGCGCCTCGGTGCGATCGCCGATGGTGCGGCCCAGGTCCGCGTAATCGACCGTCATGGCCCGGAAATCGCCGATCTTGCCGACGTGATCGGGCCGGGGCACGTCCGCTCGGACCGGGATCTGGGCCGACCGGGAGTACGCGAGTCGCTCCTCCAGCGGCTTCGAGAGGACCCAGTCGATGAAGCGCTTGGCGTTGTCCGGGTGGGGCGCGTCCGCGAGCAACATCACTGTGTTCGGGATCAGGAGCGTGCCGAGGGGGCCTCCGTCGCACTGGAGGCAGCCCGGCGAGTCGACCTGGTCGGGGTAGACGCGTTTGACCGGGCTCCCGTCCATCCGGGAGACGTTGAAGTCGTCGGTGTCGGTGAACGCCCACGCGAGGGTTCCGCTCTCGACGAGCTTCATAGCCTGGCCGTTCGACTCGAGGATCTGGACGTGGCCCTTGGCGTTCGCCTGGACGAGGTCGTCCATGAAGGCAGCCGTCCACTGCTCGCCCATCGTCTGGTAGAGCGCGGTGGCATGGGTCAGCGTGGTCCCCGTCAGCGGGCGCGCGATGCCGCACTTGCCGCGCCAGCGCTCGTCGAAGAGGTCCAGGGTGCCCGCGGGCTCTTCTCCCGTCGGGACGAGGTCCGCGTTGACGATGAGCACGCGGGCGCGAGCGCCGAAGCCGACCCAGAGGGAGGCCGGGTCCTTGAAGGCGGCCGGGATGTCGGCCGCCGCCGGTGAGTCGTACGGCTGGAGCAGCCCCAGCTCGGCGAGCCTGATCGTCTGGGCGATCTCGTTGTTCCAGAAGACGTCCGTGCGGGGCCGTGTGCGTGCCTCCTCGATGATGGCACGCACATGGCCGACCGTCTTCGTCTGCTCGATGTCGTACTGGGCTTTCACCTCCAGCCCGGTCTCGGCCTCGAATTCGCGGATCAGCTCCTCGGAGAAGATCTGGTCCAGTGAGACCCTCACCACGAGATCCGGCTCCTTCCCACACCCGGTCAGGGCGCCGAGGGCCACGAGGAGGGCGAAGCGGCTGCTGGGGCCGGGGAGAGGGTGCTTACGGCTCATGCGGTGGAGGATAGTCCGGCGGCGTGGCTCGGCCACAGTTGCTCGGCGCAGTATCCTCAACGCGCCGCGAATCCGGTCCGGGTTCGTGGACACCGCAGTCCGGTCGGGTCAGCCCCCGGCCCAAGTTCCACCAGAAGCGTTCGAAAGATGAGCCTCAGCGCCCGTATGTCCGTCCTCGGGACCGAAACGGCCTTCGAGGTCTTCGCCAGAGCCAAGGCCCTCGAGGCCACTGGCAAGGACCTCGTTCACTTGCACATCGGCGCGCCGGACTTCGAGACGCCCGCCAACATCGTCGAGGCGGGGCAGAGGGCGCTCGCCGACGGCTGGCACAAGTACACGCCTGCGAAGGGGATCCCCGAGCTCCGGGAGGCGGTCGTGGACAACATTCGCGAATTCCGTGGAGCCGAGGTGGACCCGGACCAGGTGCTCATCGTCCCGGGCGGGAAGCCGACGATGTTCTACGCGATCATGATGTTCGGGGAGGCTGGCAAGGAGGTCCTCTATCCCAACCCCGGCTTCCCGATCTACGAGAGCGTGATCCACTGGTCCGGGGCGAAGGCGGTCCCGTACGCCCTTCCGGAGGAGAAGGGCTTCGCGTTCAGCGCCGAGGAGGTACTGGCGCAGATCACGCCGGAGACCTCGCTCCTGATCGTGAACACGCCGGCGAATCCCACCGGCGGGATCGTGCCGCGCTCCGAGTTCGACGCCCTGGTGTCCGGCCTCGAGGCGCATCCGCACGTCACGGTGCTCTGCGACGAGATCTACAGCCGTCAGCTCTACGACGGCGAGGAGCACGTCTCGATCCTGCAGTACGACTCCATGAAGGAGCGATCCATCGTCCTGGACGGTTGGAGCAAGACGTACGCGATGACCGGTTGGCGGCTCGGCTACGGCGTATGGCCGAAGCACCTGATCGATCACGCGGAGCGACTCCAGATCAACTCGTCCAGCTGCGCGAACGCCGTCACGCAGGTGGCGGCTATCGAGGCCCTCCGCGGTCCACAGGGCGAGGTGGATCGAATGCTCGAGGCCTTCGATGTGCGCCGCAAGATCATCCACGCGGAGCTGAACGCGATCCCCGGCTTCAGCTGCGTCATGCCCAAGGGGGCGTTCTACGCCTTCCCGAACACCTCGGGGACCGGGATCGATAGCCGTGTCCTCGAGCACGAGCTGCTGAACGATGCTGGCGTGGCGTGCCTCTCCGGAACCAGCTTCGGGGCCTTCGGAGAGGGCTACATGCGCTTCAGCTACGCGAACAGCGCCGAGAACATCCGTGAGGGCCTCCGCCGCGTGCGGGAGCACATCGAGAGCCGCCGGAGCTGATCGACACGATGGCCGCCGACTTCAGAAGCGACACAGTCACGCGCCCCACGGCTTCCATGCGCGCCGCGATGCTCGAGGCGCAGGTGGGGGACGACGTCCTCGACGGGGATCCGACCGTGCGGGCGCTCGAGGCGGAGGCGGCCGAGTGGCTGGGGAAGCCTCGGGCCCTCTTCGTGCCGTCGGGGACGATGGCGAACCAGGTGGCGCTCGGCTCGTGGACGCGTCCCGGGGACGAGATCATCTCCCAGCGGTGGGCGCACGTGACCACCTTCGAGGGAGGCGCCGCGGGCTTCCTCCACGGCGTGCAGAGCATGACCCTCGGCGGACGGGACGGCCGCATGGACCCGGCGGAGGTCGCGGAGGTGGTTCGGCCTGACCTCATCCACTGCCCGCGCACGGCGCTCGTCTGCCTCGAGCAGACCCACAACGTGGCGGGCGGCGTCGTCGTCCCCATGGACGAGTTCTCAGCCATCAGCGACGCGGCCAGGGCGCGCGGGATCCCTGTGCATCTGGACGGCGCTCGCCTCGCGAACGCGGTGGTGGCCTCCGGCCGCGCCGCGCCCGTCTGGACCGGAATGGTCGATTCCGTCTCCCTGTGCCTGTCCAAGGGGCTCGGCGCGCCCGTGGGGTCGGTCGTTGCGGGTGACGTTGATTTCATCGAGCGAGCGATGAGGGTCCGCAAGAGGCTCGGCGGATGGATGCGACAGGCCGGGCTCATCGCAGCCGCCGCGCGAGTCGCGCTGTCCGAGAACGTGCAGAGACTGGCCCTCGATCATGCGCTGGCGAGAGACCTGGCGGAGCGGCTCGACGCGCTGGATGGACTGTCCTCCGATCCTGAAAAGGTCGAGACCAACATCGTGATGGTGGAGGTGACTCGAGCGGGTCTGACCGCGGCCGCGCTCGCGGCCGAGCTAGGGGAGCGGGGCGTGAAGGTGATGCCCATGGGCCCCCAGGTGCTGCGCTTCGTCACGCACTGCGACGTGGGGCAGGCAGATCTCGACCTCCTAGTGAGCGCTGCGGCAGAGATCCTGGAGCCCTGAGGCCAGCGGCAGGGAGCTCGTCAGCCGCTGCCGGTGGCTCAAGCCGTGCGCGCGGGGCCAGGGCTGATTATCCTCCCCGACCCGGTCCGTGCCCTGACCAACCCCTGCGATGAGTCCCGCGATCCCCACGAAGAAGCTGACGGTGGTCGGTGCTGGCTATGTCGGCTCCACCTGCGCCCATCTCGCCGCCCTCAAGAACCTGGCTCCGGAGATTTGCCTGATCGACATCGCCGAGGGCCGGCCCCAGGGCATCGCGCTGGACATGAATCAGTCCGCCGCGATCGAGGGGTTCGGCAGTCGCGTCGTCGGGACGAACGACCCGGCTGGCACCGAGGACAGCGACGTCTTCATCGTGACGGCGGGGCTCCCGCGCAAACCCGGGATGAGCCGCTCGGACCTCCTCGAGGTGAACGGGCAGGTGATGCGCAGCGTCGCGGAGTACATCCGCGCCGGATCCCCAGAGGCGATCGTGATCGTGGTGACGAACCCGCTCGACTCGATGGTGACCCTCATGCGGCACCACCTGGGATTCCCGGCCTCGCGGGTCATCGGCATGGCCGGCGTCCTCGATTCGGCCCGCTACTCCTGGTTCATCGCCGAGGGAACGGGCGCCGCCGTGCAGGACGTGGACGCGATGGTGCTCGGCGCCCACGGTGACTCGATGGTGCCCATGGCCGACCGGTGCACCGTCAGTGGGATCGGCGTCCTCGATCTCCTCGATCGTGACGCGGTGGAGGCGATGGGGGAGCGCACGAAGAAGGGCGGCGGTGAGATCGTGAAGCTCCTGAAGACCGGCAGCGCTTGGTACGCGCCAGCCTCCGCCTCCGTGGCGATGGCCGCGTCGATCCTCCGGGACGAGAAGCGGCTGCTGCCCTGCGCATGCCTGCTCAACGGTGAGTACGGCATCGAGAACCTCTACATGGGCGTGCCAGCGGTGCTCGGCGCCAGCGGAGTCGAGCGCATCGTGGAGCTGCCCCTGCGCACCGAGTCACGCGCGCTGCTCCAGAAGACCGCCGGGGCGATCCACGAGGACGTCCTCGCGATGCGCGACCTCGGGCTCTTCTGAGCCGGGGCTCTCGCTAGAGTGGGAAGATTCGCCCTTCCTCGAGGACGGTGAAGCCGGCCCTTCGCACGAGCTCCGCTTCGATGCTGCTGGGGTCGGCAGCCGGGTTCGAGTGGTTGAGGTGAGTGAAGAAGATCTTCGCCCTCTCGGCCTCGGGGAGCCTCCGGAAGCGCTCGATCGACTCGATGATGAAGGGGTGTGGGATCTCGCTCATGCTCCGCCCGGGGAGCTCGCCTGGACCGAAGAACGTCCCGTCGAGGAGGGCGTAGTCGACGGCACGGATCCAGTCCTCGATGGCCACGTCCCAGCGATCCCATTTGTCGATGTCCGGGATGTAGAGGAGTGATCTGGACGGCCCCTCGACGACGAAGCCGACCGTGTCGCTGAACTCGCCTCGGTGGGGAACGGGGAAAGCGCTGATCGTCAGGGTCTCTTCTCTCGTCCGGCGCGTGGGTCGCACTCGCGGCTGGGGTCCCGGAGTCGCGGCTTCCATCGGAAGCGGCGCGCCGCGCAGGTGCCCCGCATCGAAGAGCAGGCTCCAGGGACCGTTGGAGCGGAGGAACTCCATCAGGCGAGGTGTTCCATGCAGCGCCGTCTCCGCGGTCCCGTAGGCCTCCCGCCCGAGGTAGGCGAGGCCGGCATAGTGTCCCAGGTGCGCGTGGGTGACGTAGATGCCGTCGAAGAGGGCGGGCCGCCCGTCGGTCGCGGACTGGACGCCGAACTGTCGCGCGAGTTCCACCTGCTCCGGGAGGTGCGGGCTGGCGTCGATGAGGAGCCGCGCGTCAGCGGCGGGGTCGACCGCCAGCAGGCTCGTCACCAGCCGACGCAGGCGAGGGTCGCGGCGAGCAGCGGCGCAGCACTCACGACCGCAGCCGATCTGTGGCAGGCCGCCGTCCTGGGCCGTGCCGAGGACGACCACGTAGGGCTGACCGGACTCGACGCCCGCGTGGAGCAGTGGACTCGAACCGCCCGGCGCCGCCGGAACCGCGCAGGCTCCACTGATCGCGACCATGGTGAGGCAGGCGGTGCTGACCATGGCGCGCGCGCCCTTGCGGGGCCTTCCTCGGGGAGCGTCTCGCATCGCCCGATGGTAATCTCACGCCCCGTTCGGCCCCATCTCTGGGCGCCAGAGCCTCTCCCGGGACGCCCGCGCTAGGGCCCTCAGGAGTTCACCCAGGAACGCAGCGATGTCGTCCATCCCCACACGCACCGAGACCGACTCCATGGGCCCCATCGAGGTGCCCGTCAACGCCCTCTGGGGCGCTCAGACCCAGCGCTCTCTGGGCAACTTCAAGATCGGTGGTCAGCGCTTCACGCGACCGATGATCCGGGCCCTAGGGCTCGTGAAGAAGTGCGCGGCGCGTGTCAACGCGGAGCTGGGCGAGCTGGACATGCTCGAGTCCCATGTACGCGACGCGATGATCCAGGCGGCGGACGAGGTGATCGCAGGCGATCACGACGCCGAGTTCCCGCTCGTCGTCTGGCAAACCGGGTCCGGGACGCAGTCGAACATGAACACCAACGAGGTGATCTCGAATCGCGCGATCCAGCTGGTCGGCGGCGAGATGGGCTCGAAGGAGCCAGTCCACCCGAACGACCACTGCAACCGCGCCCAGTCCTCCAACGACACCTTCCCGACGGCCATGCACGTGGCCGCCGCAGAGGAGGTCGTCCACACCCTGGTGCCCTCCCTGAACGAGCTGGCGAAGGCGTTTGAGGACAAGGAGGCCGCCTGGAAGGACATCGTCAAGATCGGGAGGACCCACCTCCAGGACGCAACGCCGCTGATGCTCGCTCAAGAGGTCTCCGGCTGGCGCCAGCAGGTGCTCGACGGGATTCGTGCGATCGAGTCCACGCTTCCTGCCCTCTACGAGCTCGCTCAAGGGGGGACTGCCGTGGGCACCGGGCTCAACACCCGTCCGGGCTACGCGCGGCGATTCGCGGCCGTGATGGCCGAGGAGACCGGGCTGCCGTTCGTCACGGCCCCGAACAAGTTCAGCGCCCTGGCGGGACACGACGCCCTCGTCTTCTGTCACGGCGCCCTCAAGACGATCGCGTGCGCACTGATGAAGATCGCGAACGACGTGCGCTGGCTCGGGAGCGGGCCGCGTTCCGGACTGGGCGAGCTGAAGCTTCCAGCGAACGAGCCCGGCTCGTCGATCATGCCGGGGAAGGTGAACCCCACCCAGTGCGAGGCCTTGACGATGGTGGCGGCGCAGGTGATCGGGAACGACGCCGCGGTCGGCGTCGCCGGGAGCCAGGGCAACTTCGAGCTCAACGTCTACAAGCCGGTGATGATCCACAACGTGCTGGAGTCGATCCGGCTCCTGGCCGACGGGGCGGACTCGTTCCGTGAGAACTGCATCCGTGGGCTCGACGTGGACGCTGGCCGGATCGATCACCTCATGAAGCAGTCCCTGATGCTCGTGACGGCGCTGAATCGCCACATCGGCTACGACAACGCCGCGAAGGTCGCCAAGAAGGCCTACGTCGAGGGGACCACGCTCGTCGAGGCCGTGACCTCGCTCGGGCTGATGACCGCGGAGGAGTTCGAAGCGGCTGTCGTGCCCGCCGAGATGACAGGCCCAGCATGACCGAGGTCCTCTCGCCAGATCGACGGCTCTCCGATCTCCGGAATCGATACGAGGCTCCAGCGCTGCCACTGGACGAGGCGTTGCTCCCGGAGGACGTGGCGAAGGGGCTCTCGGAACTTGTTGCTTCCATCGCCGGGCGGATGCCTCTCGAGCGCGCGAGGGGGGCGGAACGCCGCCTCGAGGGCCGAATCACCGCTCTCAGGTCGACGGAGCGAGCTTGACGCTGACACCCGGTGGCCGGTCGGGTCATTGCTTTTTTTGAGTCTTTCACTGCTCCCCCGGCTGGCTCCTGGCGCCTATCCTGTTCCCCCTGCACAGCGCTCCAGACCTCCCCATGAAGCTCAAGATTCGCAACAGCAAGTCCAAGAAGGCCAAGAAGACGGGCTTCCTCACACGTCAGCGCACCTCCGGTGGCCGCAAGGTCAACAAGCGCCACCGCAGCCGGCACGGCAGCTTCTGACGCAAGTCGCGCCCTGCGCGGCGCGCCACCGTCCCGGTCGGGCCCCCGCCCGACCTCTTTACACGAGGCGATTCCTTGGTGGGTCGCCTCGCTGCGTTGACTCCTCATGACGCGCGTCCCCGGGTCGCGCACTGCTGACTGGACGCTCATGGCAAAGCCCGAGAACCACGACGAGCACCTGGCGCGCTTCCTTCCCCGGACGCGAGCTCAGATGGCGCTGCGTGGCTGGGACGAGCTCGATATCGTCCTCGTGACGGGTGATGGCTACGTCGACCATCCGTCCTTCGGCGGGGCCGTGATCGGGCGTGTCCTCGAGGCCGAGGGCTACAGGGTCGGGATCCTCGACTGCCCCGAGATCGATGATGCGGACGGATCCTCCGGCTGGGAGCGTCTGCCCGCGCCACGGCTGTTCGTCGGCGTCACGGCAGGGACCATCGATTCGATGGTCACCGGCTACACGGCCGCCAAGAAGAAGCGGCGCGTGGACGTGTACCGGCCGGGCGGGGAGACGGGGCGACCGAATCGAGCCACGATCGGCTACACGGCCAAGGCGCGCCATCACTTTCGGGGCGTTCCGATCATCGTGGGAGGGCTCGAGGCCGGACCCCGTCGCCTCGCCTACTGGGATTACTGGGACGAGCGATTTCGCCGCTCGATCCTCGTCGACTCGAAGGCCGACCTGCTCGTGTGGGGTATGGGGGAGCGGCAGATCGTCGAGATCGCCGCGCGCATCCGGGACGGGGCGCCGCTGGGTGCGATCCCGGGAACGTGTGAGGTCGTCGGGGAGGCGGAGATCCCTGAAACCGCGCGCCTCGTCCCGAGTTTCGAGTCCCTCGCGGCGGACGATACGCTCCTGATAGAGCTCTTCAACGCCGTTCGTGAGGAGAACAGCCCTTCTTCCCGCGTCCTCGCGCAGGAGCACGCGGGGCGCTTCGTGTTGCAGTACCCGCCCGCGCCTCCCGCGGCCCAGGACGAGGTGGATCGCTGGTTCGATCTGCCCTATCAGCGCGAGTGGCATCCCGACCATACGGACCGCGGTGGCGTGGCGGCCCTCGAGCCGGTCCGCTGGAGCGTCAACACCCATCGCGGGTGCATGGCGGACTGCTCCTTCTGTTCGATCACGTTCCACCAGGGACGGAGCATTCAATCGCGCTCGGAGGAGTCGATCCTCCGTGAGGTGACCGCGCTGGCTGGTCACCATGATTTCCGTGGCACGATCACGGACGTCGGGGGCCCGACGGCCAACATGTACGGCCTTGGCTGCAAGCTCCTCGAGAAGGGGGAGGCGTGCCTCGGCCGTGACTGCCTGACGCCGGATCCGTGCCCTGCGCTTCGACTGGACAAGACGACGGAGGGCTACCGGCGCCTGCTTTCACTCGTTCGCGAGCAGAAGGGCGTCAAGCACGCTTTCGTCTCGTCGGGCATCCGATACGACATGCTGCGTGGCAAGGACGGCGCCATGCTTCCGCTGCACCACGAGCTCGTGGAGCACCACGTCCCCGGTCGGATGAAACTCGCGCCGGAGCACGCTTCGGACCGAGTGCTGGAGGCGATGAACAAGCCGCGATTCGAGGTCTACGAGGAGTACGAGGCCGAGTACCGCTCCAAGTGCGAGGACATGGGGCGCGATCAGCATCTCGTGAACTACTTCATCGTTGGCCACCCTGGTACGACGGTCGAGGATGCCGTCGAGCTCTTCGAGAAGCTCTTCAGCCGGAACTACTCACCGGAGCAGGTTCAGGAGTTCATCCCGCTCCCGATGACCCGGGCGAACGTCCAGTACGTGTGCGGCGTCGACCCGATCACCCTCGCCGAGACCTACGTTCCCAGGAAAGAGCGCGAGCGGAAGATCCAGAAGGCGCTGGTGCGCTGGAAGGCGCCCGAGTCCTACCGATTCGTGGTGGAGGGGCTGGAGTCAGCGGGGCGTTCTGACCTGCTCACCCGATTCAAGTCCCACCCCGCAGTCCGCGCAGGGCGGAGCGGTGCCGGGGGCCGCCGGCGCGGCGGAAGAGGCCGCGGCCGCGGGGCCGCCCGCGGAGCCCCTGTCTCCGGATCCGGAGGCGACGCGTCCATGGACCTGGATCCCTGCGGCTGAGGGGGCCGGGGGTCCGCCTGGCGTCGCTTCGCCCTGGGACCCACGACGTCTATCATCGCGGCATGGACACCGTCTCGAGGGGTTTTGCCGCAAGGGGCTCGGGAGTGCATCTTCGCTGCTGCCCGTGCTGTGGATTGGTGTCTCGGCTGGAGCGACTCGGCCCTCACCAGCGCGCGCGCTGCCCGCGTTGTCGAGCGCTCCTCCCCGGCCCAGTTCCTCCGAGTCGGGCCGGCCGCGTGACGGCTTACGTGACCGCGGTCTCTGTTGCCGCCCTCGCTCTATTTCCTTCCGCGGTGACATTGCCGATCATGCGGATCGAGGAGATGGGGCACTCCAGCGAGGCGAGTATCTGGTCGGGAGCCCTCGCGCTGCTTCGTGGCGGTGACCTCTTCGTGGGCTCCGTGGTGTTCCTGTGCTCCATCGTCTTTCCGCTGCTCAAGCTCGGGGGGCTGCTCGCGATCACCGCCGGGCGGCGCGGGCTTCGACGGCGCGCGCGCCGTGTGAGCTGGCGCGTGGTGGAGCTCACAGGGCGCTGGGGGATGCTCGACGTGCTCCTGGTCGCGGTCGTGGTTGCCTGGGTCAAGGTCGGTGACCTCGTGGACATCCAGCCCGGGCCCGCGGCGTTCTCCTTCACCCTCGTCGTGATCCTGAGCCTTCTCGCCACGGCGCTCTTCGACCCCCACGCTCTCTGGGACGAGACTCCCATCCAGACGCAGAAGACCCATGAGTGAAAACGCACCGCAGTCGGACGGTCGGGGCGAATTCGACGCTCCCGCCGCGATCGTCGAGGACGCACCTGTTCGGCGAGGCCTGAGTGGACTGCTCTGGCTGGTTCCGCTCGCTGCGGTCGGGCTCTCCATCGGCTTCGCCGCTCGCGCGTATCAGCAGCTGGGCCCAACCGTGCTGATTCATGCTGTCCACGGTCACGGCATCGGGCGGGGCGATGCCGTGCGATACCTCGGGACGCAGGTGGGCGAGGTGCGTCGTGTGGGGATCGAGGACGGGGTGGACGGAGACGGCGTCGAGATCGAGGTCGTGCTGGAGAAGGACGCGGCTTCACTGGCGAGAGCCGGCACGCTCTTCTGGATCGTTCGCCCGCAGCTCTCACTCGATGCCGTCTCGGGCCTCGAGACGATCATCGGGGCACAGTACATCGCGCTGCACCCGGGGCCGGACGAGGGCCCGCCGAACCGCGAGTTCAGCGCGCTGGCCGCGCCTCCGCTGGTCGATGAGTTGCGCGAGAGCCAGGGGCTGGAGATCGTGCTCGAGGCGCCCGCTCGCTACGGCCTCCAGGCCGGCGCGGGAGTGTCCTATCGCGGCGTCAGGATCGGCAGCGTGATCTCCGTGGGGCTCGCCAGCGACGCCGCCTCCGTCGAGATCCGGGCGCGAATTCGGCGCGCCTACGCCCAGCTGGTCCGGGAGCGATCCGTGTTCTGGGAGACCGGCGGCGTGGAGCTCGGTCTCTCGATCACCTCCGGCTTCCAGATGGATCTCGATTCGCTGCGGACCGCCTTGATCGGGGGGATCTCGATGGCGACCCCACTCGACGGTGGCGTGGCCGTCACGGCCGGAACGCGTTTCGCGCTCGCCTCGGATCCCGAGGACGAGTGGGTCACCTGGGCTCCTGCTCTCCCGGTGGGGAACGACCTGCTCCCCGCGGGCGCGACGCTCCCTCGGCTCGCGCGCGCGACGCTCTGGTGGGCCGAGGGACGCGTCCTTCGGCAGGGGGTCGAGCGCGTTGGCTGGCTCCTCGTGACCCACGACGGGCTCGTCGGTCCCGCCGACGTGCTCACCGTTCCCGAGTCGGCCCGCGATGGGCAGGCGCGGCTCGCGGTGGCGGGGATGACCTTCGAGCTTGCCACGCTCGAGACGGAGGGGTACGTGGCCGATGCGGGCGCTGGGCTGCGGACGCTCTCCTCGGCGTCGCTCGGCGACGCATGGTCGAGCCTTCGGCCGGAAGGGGCCGGGGCCTCAGGTCGTGGATCCCGAGTGCTGCTCGAGCCAGAGGATCTGATTCTCGTTCGAGACGGCGGACGCGCCCCTCTCGCGATCGCGAACAGCCGACTCTCCCTCGAGGCGGACGGCATGGCCGTCGACCCCTCCGTCCCCCTGACGGCGGAGTGGCACGGGGCGGCCGCTCTGGCCCGAGAGGACGGAAGCCTCGTCGGCGTTCTGCTGCTGCTGGACAGCGGCGCACGGATCGTGCCAGCGCCTTGAGATCGCCTGAGGCCCGGTCCCGGCTGTCGCACCAGCGCGAGTCGGCGGGATTCGAGCTTCGGGATGTCTCATCACCGGTGCTCAGCCGACCTGTGCTGCGCGCTGCGGATCACTCGTCGCCGAATCCCGGGTTACCGGACAAGATTCGCCGAGGTGTGCCGATCTCCTCGACGGAAGGAAGCGAGTGTCGCTTGGTTGCGCAGCAACGAGCGGCCGCCCGTACGCCAGCCATCGCCATGATGTGGCGCCGTCCCCCGCTCGGCCCTGCCGATCGGGGTTCTGGCCTGCCCCGTTGTGCTGGCAGCCGTTGATCGGCCAGGCGTTCGGATCGGACCCCGTGCGACGACGAGAGTCACTTCGCGCGGGGTCCCTTCTTGCCCTGGCGAAACGCGCCCCGTGAACGGGAGCCCTGAAATCGCATCATGCGGGGCTGCCGAGCGGATCGACACGCGAGGATTTCCCAGGGCCCGTGCCCGCACTCACTCCCGGTACTCGGAGTCGTGGACGGAGGCCCGCGCCTGCTTCGTGCGAGAGACCGGGGATCGATGCTTCGTGGTCTCGAGGATCGTGCGGAGTCCCCGCCCCCGGGCTCCGCGACTCAGGTGCAACAAGGCGTCGATGTCGGGGGTCTCCAGGAGGAACTCATGGATGCACTGCCTCACGGATTGCCCCGGCGCGCGTCGTTCGAGCGCGATGATGGCATCGCTGAGGAGCGCCACGTTGTCGAGGTTCACCGTTGAATCGTCGTCCCCGGCGAATCCCACCGGATCCAGCCCGAGTTCCCGGATGCGTGCGGCGGCCCTTTCGGCTTCACGGCTGAGCTTGAAGTCAGCGGGGTCCGCGACGAGGAGCACGCGAGTCCCGGGGGTGAGTGCACGGAGCTCGTCCGCGACGGAACTGTGGAAGATCGACTGGGCGGGTGTGGTCTGCGCGCTGACTACGGCAGCCTCAATGGAGTCCAGGCGCACCTGACGGGCACTCTCCTGGGAGCCGAGCCCGTTTCGCTCGCTACTCCGCGTGAACTCGATCATCCCGCCTGCGATCCCTCCGAAGATCGCGAGGACGAAGAGGGCCTTGATGAAGCCACGGCCGCGTTTGCGGCGCTGCGCCTTGGCGCGTTGACGCGCGTCGATTCTGGCCTGCCTGGCGTCCTCACGCGCCGCTCGAACGCGCTCACGTCGCGCCCGATGCTCGGCGCGGATCTCGCTCATCGACCGCTTCACGCGTCCCAGTCCCTTCACCTCGGCAGAGAGACCGAAGGCGCTGAAGCGCGTGACATCCACATCCTCAGCGTCATGGGCAGTCCGCGACTCGCCCGTGCGCCTGGGTCCTGGCGCGTCTTCGTTCATGGACGGCAGGTCCACCGGCGCGACGGCGTCCGGGTCCTGTGCAGCGATGAGGACGTCGATGTCGCGCCCGAGCTCCTCGGCGGAGGCGTATCGCTTGTCGATGTCCGCCATGGCGCGACGCACGATCCAGCGGAGCGCGCCTGGCGCCGGCTTGCTGATGGAGGACAGCGATCCGTGGGCCGGGAAACTGTTCTCGACCATCGCGTAGATGACCGCGCCGGCGCTGTACAGGTCGAACTTCACGCCATCGACGTCCTTCACACGACGTCCGGCGAGCGCGAGGCGTACGAGCTCGGGGTCGCGGAAGAACTCGGTCCCGTGGGTCGTGAGGGTCAGAGCGGACTCCAGAGGGGTGACGAGCCCGAAGTCCACGACCTGCAGGCGCTTGCCCGCGACCATGAGGTTGGACGGCTTGATGTCCTTGTGCCAGAGGCCCTCGTCGTGGAAGCGCTGCAGGTGGTCGCAGAGATCGCGGGCGTACCCGAGGACCGTCCGCAGCTGCTCGGCGTCCAGTCCGTCTCCGCGGCTCTGCGCGTGGAGTCCCCGCGTCGCGGTGTCGAGATCGTCACCCGGGACGAACGGCATCACGTAGTGGAACGCGTCCTCCTGGAGGGCGTGGTCGAGGACGAGGCCGAGGCGCTTCGCGGCGTCGAGGGAGCGGCTTTCCCGGACGATCTGGGGAATCGTGGAGCCGTAGCCCAGGTCGAACGCTTTGATCACGACCTTGGCGGGAGCCTGGATTCCCTTCTTCATCCACTCGGACGCCTTTTGGGGTGTGGGAGTGGCCGAGAAGAGGCGGGCGCCCGAGCCGCCGGCTCGCAGCTCATCGAGGAGGTCGTAACCCTCGAACCCGGGCATGTCGCCGCGACGAAGAGCGTCCCCGTTGGACGAGGAGATCGAACCGGAGCGGCGGCTGGAGAAGAGCCCGGTCCCCCGTCGACGCCGAGCGTCTCCGGTCATGGGCTCCTCTTCCAGGAGCTCCGGGAGTCTCCGCTCGAGCCCGTCGGTGAGTGCCCCGAGGCCCAGGAAGCGCACTGGATGCCCGATCCCTACGCGGTAGACGCAGGCGAGGGCGTTCATGAGCTCGTCCTCGACCGCCGCACCGTAATGGCTCGCCGCGGAGAATCTGAAGAGGGCGAGGTTCGCGATTGCGAGGGGAAGCACGAAGCTCGCCGTGAGCACGCTTCCGGCGAACTGGAGCGAGTCGACCACGACTCCCATCAAGAATCGGGCGACGTGACGAAGGATGCCACCGAACACCTGCAAGGTCCCGCCGATCGCGAAGCCCAGCACCTTCAGGACCTGCAGGATCAGCCAGACCGCGACGACCGGGGCCATCGCGATGATGACGATCCCGATGCCGAAGGCGAGGAACCCGATCAGGGGCTGTATCATTGCAGGCGGCTGGGTGCGTGGCTGAAGGGGCGTGGTCGGGTCGATCCGGGCGGAATCTCAGGCGCCACCGGGGGACCTGACATCCTCCGCCCGACGCTGCGCGAGTCGGGCGTAGATCTCGGCGATGGCGTCGTCGAAGGTGGCGTCCGCGGTCTTGGTGGGATTCCTCCCGAGCCCATTTCGCTCGAGCTCCGCCCATTCGTCCTCCGCGAAGGAGAACCGGGCGAAGATCTCGAACAGGAGCTCCTGAAGTCGCGCGCGGGCTCGGCCCAGTCGGCGACTCACTGTGGGCTCGGAGGTCCCGAGCGCCTGGGCGACCACGCGTCCACTCTCACCCTCCAGGACTCGCATGCGGAAGGTCTCGAAGTCGATCAGGTCCACCTCCCGCTCCAGCGCGCGGAGCGCAGCCTCGACCTTGGCGTCGAAGACCTCCAGCTCGTAATGCGCATCAGGACCGTCGGCCCCGGAATCAGGATCGATCTCCATGGGTCCGTCGAGCCGGAGCGGCTTGACGCCGCCACCGCGCTTCTGGGCGGTTCGTCGGTCGATCTCGTCTCCGAGGGTGTATTTCGCGATTGCGAGGAGCCATGTCGAGAAGCGGGCCCCTCGGGAGGGGTCGTGCCGATCGATGGCGCCGGCGAGTGCGATCATCGTGTCCTGACTCAGGTCCTGGACCGTCTCGAAGCCGATGCGGCCGCGGCCCCAGCGAGCGAGCTGAGAGCGCAGGACGGGCCCGAAGGTCTCCCAGAGTTCGAACCACGCCTGGCCATCGCGGGCGCGCAGGCGGCCGATGAAGCCTGTGGTGAGGTCGTGCACTGGTTGGGCGTCGAGCTGTGGGGCGGAGCGATCGCGCGGGAGAGAAGAGGTTTACGGGTCTTCCCTACACTACGGGGCGGCGGCCCCACCATTCACCAGACACCCTGAAGATCCGGATCCCGGGACCACTCATGGATCCCGGCGAGGGCACGGTGCGTCCGGCGAGGGCATGAGCGAACAACGACGCTCTGGCGGCAGAAATCGCCGTGACGCTGAAAGTCGCCGGATCTGCTTCCCAGGAAGGGTGTGAGCCCCGCTCGGCCCGCTCGAAGGACGGCTGCAAGCGCGGGGTGATCTCCAACCCCCTCGAGACCCATGCGCTTCATCTTCAAGACCCTCTTCCGCACCGCGGTGATCGGCACCGCGCTCTCCGCTGCCGTCCTCGGCGGCACCGCAATGATCGTCGGCCCCGAGCGGGTGGGCGCGATGGCCGAGCAGGTGACGAACCAGATCGAGACGCACTTCGACGACAGCCTGGACGACCCGGTCGTCCTCCGGCGTCAGCTGGAGAAGGTTCGCCGACAGTACCCCGAGCGAATCAAGACTGTGCGGCGGGACCTCGCGAGCCTCCAGGACGAGGTGCGCCGGCTCGAGCACGAGCGGGCGGTCTCCGCGCGTGTCGTGGAGATGGTGGACAAGGACCTCGCGCTGATCGGGCCCGCTCTCGAGGACGCGAAGGCGCAGCTCGCGAGCAACGGGCCGCGACAGGCAGTCGTCGAATTCGACGGGGAGATCATGAGTCTCCGTCGGGCTCGCACGAAGGCGCGGGAGATCGAGCGAACGCGGACGGCCCACGCGGCTCGCGCGGCGGACGCGGGGCACAACCTCAAGTACCTCCAGACCCAGGAGTCACGCTTCCTCGGGCTGCTCGAGCAGCTGGAAGAGGAGCAGGCGACGCTCTCGGCCCAGGTGATCCAGCTGGAGAACGAGGTCGAGTCGATCGCGCGGAACGAGCGCCTGATCGCCATGCTCGAGGCACGCCAGCGGACTCTGGAGAGCGCCGAGCGCTTCAAGGTCGGCAGCCTCGACCAGCTCACCGGCGTCCTCGAGCGGAAGCGCACCGAGCAGGAAGCGGAGCTCGATCGCCTCGCCGCAGGCGTGGAGGCCGCGAGCTACGAGGATCTCGCAGAGCGCGAACTGAGTGCGGTGTCCGCCCTGCGCGATTGACGAAGTCCGCCCACGGCCACGGGGCCAGAGCGCCGCGTTCGAGACCGTGCGGGCTTCCAGCCCGCACGGTCCCTCGCTTTGGCGTCGATCGGCATGCGCTGGCGGAGGGGCAGGCGGCTCCGTGAGTTCTCCCGTCCAGCCGCAACGTTCACCGCCCTTGGATGGGCTCGGGCTTCAGCCATCCGCTGCAGGCTGGGGGACCCGGCCAGGGGTTGACCGGCTCGGCAGTACAGCCCGCTGCATGCCTTCCGAGGCATCCCTGAAGGTTCCGGGCTTTCTCAGGTCGCCGGTGGCGCGAGGCGCTGTGCCTTCGGCCGTTTGTAGGCGAGCGAAGCGGAAGCGCCGTCGGGACTCCTGGACTGCTGAGGCGGTCGGACTTCGGCCGCCTCATGCTCTCGGGGAGAGCGCTTGCGTCGCCGTTCGGTGGCAACGGCGGAAACTCCCGGCGATCGAGATCCGGAGGTTGCGAATTGGACGGGCCTCAATGGGTGAGGGCCCACCAGGCCGAAGCGCGGCGGACCCTCTTGAGTGTGGGGATGCGTCCCGCAAGGGGCGCACCCGTCGGGCGCTCGTCTATCGACGCATCCCCCGGTTACCGTCACTCATCATCTGACCACCTCCTTAGCTCAAGATTGTCCCGCCCCTGCTGTGACGTGGTGCAGGGGTAGGGCTCCGGAGAACGGCCCCGGCGTCCCAGGGCCACTCCTCAAATGGTGAGGAAGCGGTCGGCGAGTTGCAAGTCTCACCGAGAGCGGGAGTCCATGGCGCTCGAATCGGGCCAGGCGCTGGCTCGCTGTGAGCAGCGAGGGCCGCGCTGGCAGGCGTCGCCAGCGCGGCCCTCGCCGCACGCGCAAGGGCCCCGGGGCTCTGCGCTCGATCGCCCCAGGGGATCAGTTCTGCGCCCAGCTGAGCCCCAGAGCCGAGAGCTCCGGGAACTGCCCGGTGGCGATGTTGTTGATGAACGACACCCGAACCTGGATCCAGTCGCCCTCGACACCGGAGATCTCGCTCAGGAAGGGAGTCCACGCATCGGAGCCGTTGATGAAGCCGCCGGAGACGCTGGGGTTCTCGTTGTCGACGATGTAGTCGAAGGACCCATCGAAGCAGGATGCGCCGCCGATCACGGACACGCCGGGCTCCTCCTCCTGCGGTGTGAAGTTGATGGGCGTGGAGTCGTAGAAATCTCCGTAGGGGTCCTGACGGGACGCCCAGGTGGTTTCGCTGGCCTCGTTGGGGAAAGCGACCGCGCGCGAAACGCGGTACTCGAACTGCAGTTCGGTGCCTTGCGGCTGCACGGACGGGACCGTCAGCGGGGCGAGGTAGTTCGGGTTGCTGTAGGTGGCATCACCGGCCAGATCTTCCGGCGTCGTGTCCGGACCGAGGGAGCTGTTGAGGGCCGGGTAGAAGATCGAGTGCATCCGGCTCACCCGCGTGACGAGATCGAGCGCGCCGTAGTAGACGATGTTGTCCACGGGCGGAAGCGGCGCTCCAGGAGGCGTCGAGGTCGGATCGAAGCCGCCGCTGGCCACCGTCTCGGCGTCCGGGTTGACGATGAACTGCGTGCCGCCCTGGTTGGTTCCGCCGGAGGAGTAGGCGCGGAAACCGGGGAGGTTCGTGGTCACGGCCGGGTTGGAGCCCGGCTGGATGTGTGCCCAGGCGTGGCCGAACTGGTTCTGCGAGGACGTGCCGTTGGTGGGGTAGCACTTCACGTCCACCATCAGCGGCAGCGCTGCGGTCCGCACCTCGCCGGTGTCGTACATCGGGTTCGGCGTGGACGGGACGTTGCAGTCGGGCGGGCCGCCCATGGGGTCCGGCGTGGGATCGAATCCCTGAAGCCCGGTGAGCTGCCCGTACCGTCCGACGGGAGCGCCAACGGCGGATGAGCCCGCGCGTGCGTCGACGCCCGTGCTGCGCCATGTGAAGGTGAGCCATTGCTCGACCGGGAGGCCGAGGTTCATCGCGAGCGGGAGGAGCACGGTGCCGTCCGCCGCGACGGTGCGGTCGCCCGGGTTGATCGTGAAGCCCCGCTGTCGCGGGCTGACGAGCTTGGGCACGTCCTCCACGAGCGAGAGCTGGTTGCCGTCGTAGTTCGAGGTGAGCCCCGAGCCCGGATCCGTCAGAGCCTGCTGGGGGTTGACCGCCTCGTTCGGCGTCCTGCTCGAGTGGGACATCGACACGGAGAACTCGGGGAACGACTCGAAGACCGGCGTCGAGCCCAGCGGATTGAGAAGGATCCGCTCGACGTCGAGGTCCAGGGTCGTCATGTCGACGCGGCTCCGGATGTCCCGGTTGGTGTACAGGGGAAGGTTCACGTCCAGATAGCGCCAGACGAACTGCACGCGCGCGCCGAGAGGGTTCAGCGGGAGGGAGGTCCCCGTGCCGTTGAACATCTGCGAGACCAGCGTGTTCTCAGTGTCCTGACTGACAACGACCTGGCTCCTCACGACCGAGCGCGGCCGAATGCGACCGCGGACGATGTCGTAGTCGACGTTGCCGAACCACTCGTTCCTCGGAAGGCCATCGAGGAACGTGCCGGCCGGATCGCCGAAGGGCCACTCCTCGTCCGGCGAGGAGAACCTGATCACTCGCCCGCCGGTGAGGCGGTCGGGCCTGTTCATGTCCAGCGTGAACTCGACCACGTCGGGAACCGCGACGACCGGGTTGCCGGCGAGGTCGCGGGGACCAAGATCTCCGCCCTGGAGCTGGAAGAAGTAGCTCTCCTCGTTCCCGAAGAGGTGTGCCAGGTCCTGGAACGGACGGAAGGTGAAGGTCTCCAGGCTGGCGTCGTTGGTGACCGTGCCGGGGACGTAGTCGGTCGGAAGGATCGTCGCTGAGCCCCCTGCTCCGCTGAGCCTGGGGTCCTTCCGGAGCAGGGTGATGCCCTCGTAAGCCTCGAGCAGGCCCGGGTCCACCGCCTCGTTGAAGCGCACGGAGAACTCCACGTCCGTCGAGAGGTTGACCGTGGGGTTGTCGGAGTCCGGGGCCCGGGGGGTGGTCTCCACGAAGCAGAACGCGAGCGCCGCGTCCTCCACCTCGTCGTAGGCGGTCCGGTACGCGATGGGGCCCTGTCCGGAGGCCTGGTACTGAGCGGGCCCGGTGAAGCCCTCGGGGGTCACGATGAGCTGGACTCGCAGGTTGTTGGCGATGCCGAGGCCGCTGAGGGCCGAGTCATCGAGGACTCGCGCGAAGAACGGCGCCTGCGCGATGAGGTCGCCCGCGCGGGGATCGATGTCGCAGATCGCGGTGGCGAACAGCACCTCGGGCAGGGTGAAGATCAGGTTCGCAGCGTCTTCGATCACCGGCGCTGCGGTGATGACCGCGGCCCGGGAGCCGACCACGCGCGGCTCGGTGTCGTCGAAGAGGAATCCGTTCCCAGGGTCCCCGGTCACGTCGGTTCGTCCACCCGCGCGAAACGCGCGCACGATCTCGCGAGTGGGCGAGCTGAAGTCGAAGCTTCCGTTCTGGGAGGTCGTCAGCGGGCTTTCGCTGAGGTTCTGGAGGACCGGCTGGATCTGACCGGTGATCCGCCGGGTCGGGAAGCGAACCTCGACGTTCGCCTCGTTCGAGTCCACGCTCCCGGGAAAGCCGAGCAGATTGACGCTGATGGGGGTGGAGGAGTTGAACGAGTCGAGCTCCGAGATCGCGGGGTCGATCACGAGGCGCGTCGAGTAGAACTGCGCGCCGGACCCTCCCGCGAAGGTGACTGCGTCCCCGTGGTTGGGGTCCAAGAACACCCGGGCCTCGAACGGCGTCACGGCGGGATCCCCGACCTGCACGCGAACGGAGGCAGCGTTGAGGGTGTCGGGGTCGATGAGGTCGTCGAGGATGACGACGAACGCGGCGTTGCGCGGGACCATCGTGTAGGTGCCGGCCTGACCGAACCCGTTGTCGGACACGACGCGAGTGCCGGCATCGGCGGCGCGCAGGAGACGGATGTAGCGCTGACGACCCGTCTCGGGCTCGCCGAGATCGAGGGTCGTGTCGCTGTAATCCGCCTTGATGAAGAGGACCTGCTCGCCGGTGACCGGGTTGGTCTCGAGGGCGTAGCTGTTCTCGTCCCAGGCATCCTCCGGGCGAGGGTCGACGACGAAGTCCGTGTGGAGGGTCACGCGCCCGTCCGTCGCGTTGGGGCCAGCCTGCGCCTGGATGCGGACCAGCCGTCCGTAGTACTGCTGCGCGATGCGCATCGAGGACGCGAGCCCGCCGAAGTTCTCGTCGACGAAGAACGACGATCCGGAGCCCTCGACGTACGAGCCCACCGTGTTCGCCACCTTGTCGGCCGACTCGGTCGAATTGCACCCGGTGGCGGCCAGGATGGGCAGCGCTGCGGCGGCGACCAGCGCCGCGGCGGGTCGCTTGCACGCGATCCGGGCCGGGGAGTCGACGCGGCCGCTCTCGAGGAGAGGCCGGGGACGGGAGTTCTTGACGCTCATGAGTGTCGAAAGACTTTGGAGAGGGACCGGGCGGCCGACGGTGGCGGCGGGCCAGAGGCGATCCCGGGATGCCGCGGATGGTGCAAACGGTGTTCCACCGTGCCGCAGCTGGGGGGGCTGGAACTCGGCGATGTTAGGGGTCCGACGAGTCCAAGGCCGCGGGAGCGCTCCCGAGGCCTGTGCTGGGACCGCAAGGGTAGAAGGGCGCATGTTGTGAGGCAACGAATTGAGTCGCTCCCATGTCCCTCCTCGGGCGCGGTGAAGGGTGGCAAGGTTCGATCGTGCGGTAGCGCACATTCAAGGACCGGCGGGCGGGCGATCTGTCCGAATGAACGGAGCCGCGGCGCGGCGGGACGGGCCCCTGCCATGACCCGGTGAGGTCCGGGAATCCGAGCGATCGGAATCCCGGATCGATTGCCCGCAGCGCCGCGCACTGCGGGTTTCTGCGGATGGTCCGTCCATTGGGCATTCAATCCATCGGCCCATCCGCGCTCCTTGGGGGCCCACGCCAGTGAGAGACGAGCTCCGACGTGCCCACTGCACGAATCGGCAGACTCCCTGCGAGTGGGACGCAACTCCAGTCAGACTCCGAAGATGCCCGCTCCAGTCAATCGGCCGCTCGCGATCCTCGCCGCCTGGCTCCTCGCCCTCAGCGTGCTCGCCGTGGCGGTGACCCGGGAAGGCTTGATGGCTGGCAGCTTGGATGACGTCTTCGTGGTGCTCCACGAGGCGCGGGGCTGGGCAGCGCACATCGGCCTCCTTCCGGACACCATGGCTGATGAGGGGCTTGGAAGGCCGACCGTGGAGGGGGCGACGAGTCCGGCGGACGTCGTGGTCAAGATGATCTCGATGGTCCTCGCGCCCTCGGCGGATCCGCTCGTGGTGGCTGGTTGGGTCTGTCTGGGATGGCTCGCGATGGGCGCGCTCGTGATCGCCCATGGTGCCGTGGCCCTCGGGGCAGGTCGCCTTCAGGCGGCTGCCGTCGCCGCGGGCTGGGCGTGTTCGCTCGGTCTCGTCGAGGCGGCGAGCTATCGCCTCGAGGGCGCTCTCTTCGCCGCGGTCTGGGGGGCTCTTCTCGTCGCGGCTGCGAGGGAGCGGCGGAACACCGCTCTGGTCCTTTCCGTCCTGCTCTGCGCGGTGAGGCCAGAAGGGTTCGTTCTTGGGCCGGCCGCGGCTCTGTGCGCTCATCGGAGCTCCCCCTCCGCGATCGTCGTTGCCCGGTGCGTCTCATCGGCCGCTCCCGTCCTTGGAGCGAGGCTCATCGCCTTCGGGAGCTGGGCTCCACAGTCCTATCGCGCCAAGTCCTCCGACGATCGATGGCTCGAGTTCCAGGACGGACTCGGCTATCTCGACGCGTCGCTTCGGACCCCCGCCGGAGCAGCTCTGCTCGTGCTGGCCGCAGGTGTTCTCTGGAGTCTCTGGGTCGGGAGAGCGGCCCAGGGGGGTCCGCGGTCGAGCGATCGACTGCGCTGCAGTCTCCTCTCGATCACGAGCCTCGCCGCCGTGATCCTCGTCCTGTCGGGTGGCGACGGGTACGCGGGGTCGCGACTCGCGTTGCCGCTCGCGGCCCCCGTGTGGATCGCAGCGTCCGTTCCAGCCTTCTCAGGCGTGACCGTGCAGCGTGTCTGCCTCGGGCTCGCGTTGTGTTTGCAAATCGTCGGGCTGCAGCCCTCGGTGGGGGAGCCGCGCCGAGAGGGGCTTGAATCCTTGAATCTCGCACGGAGCACCGTGAATCGGCTGCGAGCCGGACCGAGCGGGCTCGAGGCTTTCGAGGGCGATCAGGAAGTGCTGCGTGCAGCGGCGGAAGCGCTTGGTCGAGAGACGCTCGCGCACAGGCATGCGCAGAGATTCCGCTGGTTCTCTCCGGGCCTCCATATCCTCGATCTGACCGGGCTGACCTCGAAGGAGGTCGGAGATCTCCCCGCGCCACACCGGGTGACGTTCGGCCGCGATGCCATCGCATACGCGATCGACGAGCGAGTCGGCGCCCTTCACCTCGACGTCCTTCGCGCGCGGCCGAGCCCGCTCGCAGGCGAATCACCGAAGGTCCTCGCCGACGAAATGCATGCCCTGCGATTCGTCGGGCCTCCTCCGCTCGGGGGGGACGTGGCGGCGCGGCTTGCCGAGCAGTACGTCTGCGCCTCCTATCTACACCCGGGGGCAGCGGGCTGGTTCAATCTCCTGGTGCGCAAGGATCTCGTTGGGCGATTCGAAGCTGCGGGCTTCCGTCTGCGCCCCTGATGGCGGAAAGCATCGCTCGCCCCGTGACCGGTCAGTCGTCCAGGACGATGCTCCGAGCCCAGCTGAGCGTCTTCTGGAGGCCTGGTACCGCCATGAACTCCGGCTGCAAAGAGCGAGTCAGCGCCTCCTCCAGATAGGTGTTCGCCTTCCGGCCATGGACGGGGGAGGAGGTGTAGGCCACGGCCTTCACCGCCAGGAAGACGGGATGACGCTCATCGAACGACGGCCTCCTGCCCATCTCCTCGACGAGTGCGAAGACCTTCAGGCGGTCGCCCGCGCGCGCGAGCAGCTCGATCTGCGCGAGCTCGAGCGCCGGGTCGTTCGGGTCCACCGTGAGGGCGACGGCGACCGCGTCGCAACCCACGCGATAGTCGTCCTCACCGAGCCCATCCGCGATCCGAAGGGCCACGGCCCGCTCTCCGAGCTGCCGGGCGAGCTGGCGGCGGGCGCTCTCGGCGCCTCTGACGCTCGCCATCGAGGCGTGCAGATCGAGCAGGCGGGAAAGCTCCAGCGCCGCCTCTCCGCGCTCCTTGTGGCGCTCGGCGAGAGAGCGGAGGGCGTCGTGATACGGCCCGGTTTCCCGTTCGAAGATCTGACTCACGAGCTCGAACTCGCGGCTCATCGCATCGTCGAGGACGGCGCGCGGGACGCGCGCGCTGGAGGCGACCTCGTTGAAGGCTCGGACCGCGGCGTACTCCAGTTCTCGAGGCGCTCTGTCGATCATCGCCAGCCCGTCCATCGCCCTCCGGAGCTCCAGCGCCGCCTCGCCGGTCTTGCCGATGCTCGCCAGCCAGCGTCCGCAGCGGATGTGCTCTCGCGGGAGGGCAGTGCTCTGCGGCGTCGAGAGGCGCTCGAGGACGCGGAACAGCTCGTTCCACGCTTCTCGAGCGAGTTCGTCCGCGCCCGCTCGGACGCGCACGTCGATCAGCATCTCGAGGACGTCTGCACGCATGCGCCGATCGGTGGGCGCCAAAGCTCGGGCGATCTCATCGGCGGATGTGGCGAGCGCCTCCGCTCGCTGAAGGTCGCCTTCGTCCAAGGACAGAGCGGCTACCTCCAGGCGGGCCGGGTTGAGGAACGGGGTCCCCGGGGGAGAGAGTGCGCTGTCCAGATCGATGGCGGCGGTCAGCTGTTCCTCCGCAGCCGCGGGATCGCCGATGCGCGCGAGCTGCATGCCCAGGGCGCTACGAACGAACTTCACCTCAACCGAACGGGGCCCATGGACGCGCTCTGCGACCTCAAGCGCCCGCCGGCGTGCCTCGAGCGCGCCGTCGAGATCGCCCGACCGCGCGAGACGGGCCGCATGCGTCGAAAGGGCATCCACCACGAAGGGATGGTCCGCACCGAACGCATCCTCGGCCTGGCGCTGCACCTCATCGGCTGTCCGCCGGCCGGAGTCGACCCCCATGGCCTCGGTGAAGACCGCGGTGATCACGTCCGCCTGATCCTGCTTCGCTCGCTGCGCGTCGAATGCGACAACCAGACCGATCAGGAGCGCTGTCAGTGCCGCGCCGGCGGCGGCCGCCGCCACCCGGTGCCGGCGGAGGAACTTCCGGAAGCGATAAGTGGTGCTGGGGGGCCGCGCCTGAATGGGACGATCGGCGAGCGCGTGCTGGATGTCCCGCGCGAAGCTGGCCGCCGACTCGTACCTGCGATCACGTTCGTGCGCTAGGGCCTGAAGGGCGATGAAGTCGAGGTCGCCGCTGATCATGGCGCGCAGTTCGGATGCGGACCCTCCGCGACTCAGGGCGAGGCTCGAGAGGTCCGCTCGGGCCAAGAGTGCGGATGACGGGAGCGGCGGCTCGTGATGTGCGAGGAAGGACGCGAGGTCCCCGGCGACGGCATGCTCCCGGAGCTCGTGGGCCTCGAGCGGCGGCCCGCCCGTGAGCAGTTCGTAGAAGATCACGCCGAGCGAGTAGACGTCCGACCTCGTGTCGATGTCCCCTTGCCCGAGGGCCTGCTCCGGACTCATGTACACCGGGGTCCCGATGACCTGGCCCAGCTCCGTGCGTAGCGGCTCCCCGGGATCGCGGTCGTCGGCGGTGGCCTTCGCGATGCCGAAGTCGATGACCTTCGGCAGCGCGCGGCTCTCGCCCTCCGCGACGAGGACGTTCGATGGTTTCAGGTCGCGGTGGATGATCCCGCGCTGATGGGCGTGCTGCACGGCACCGCAGAGCTCCAGGAAGAGCTCGCATCGGCCTCGAATGCTCAGAGCCTTGCCGTCGCAATAGCTGGTGAGGTCGATGCCCGGGACGAGATCCATCACGAAGTAGGGCCGCCCCCCCTCGGTCTGTCCGGCGTCGAGCACGCGCGCGATGGATGGATGATCCAGACGCGCGAGCGCCTGGCGCTCCGCCTCGAACCGCGCGATCACCTGCCGGGTGTCCATTCCGAGCTTGATCACCTTGAAGGCGACCTCTCGACGAACGGGCTCGCTCTGCTTTGCGCGGTAGACCACGCCGAAGCCTCCCTCGCCGAGGCGCTCCACGAGGCGGTAGGGACCGACGCTGGAGCCGACATCCACGTCCAGTGGTGCCGTGTCGTGTGCCTCCGCCCGGAACTCGATGGGGAGCAGCGGGCCACGCTCGAGGAAGTCGCTGGAGGACGCATGCGCCTCGAGAAGATCACGCACCTGCTGGAGGAGCAGATCGTCGTTACCGGTCGCTGCGCGAAGCCATGCATCTCGCCTGGAGCCTTCGGGCCGCGCAAGAGCGCCGTGGAAGAGCGCCTCCACGGCGCGCAGCGGCGGCGCCCCGTCTTCGTGACGTGACGCGGGTCTCGTCCCCGAGTCGGAGCTCATCGTTCGTCTCCGACCCCGTTGGCGTGGCTCTCGTCATGGAGCACCCTGAAGAGCCACGCTCGTGCGAGCGCCCAATTTCGATCCGCAGTGGCGCGGGAGACTCCCAGGATTTCAGCAGCCTCGACGATCGAAAGCCCGGCGAAGAAGCGCAGCTCGACGAGCTTCGCCTTCTCAGGAGCCTCGGCAGCCAGCCGATTCAGCGCGTCGTCGAGCGCAAGGAGGTCTACAGACGGCGGCAGGGCCACGAGGGCATCGGGTTCGACAGTGGACCTCGCGTGGCTACCCCCGTGTTTCAGGCTGCTGCGTCGCCGCGCCCGTTCGATCAGGATGCGGCGCATGGCCTCTGCCGCAGAACCCAGGAAGTGCGCCCGGTTGCGGAAGCCCGGGATGGCGCCTCCGGACACTTCCTCGGAGCCAGCGAGGCGCATCCACGCCTCGTGGACCAGAGCCGTCGCATCCATGGTCTGGCCGCGCTCACGACGAAGCTGTCTGGCAGCGATTCGACGCAACTCCGCGTAAAGCGCGCTGATCAGCTGATCGTTCGCTTCGGCGTCGCCAGCTCGAAGCGCGTCGAGAAGTCTTGTCACATCGGACACGCCCTACAGACTATCCCGTAGGCGGCGCTCTGAGGCCCGTCCAGACGCCCTGGAAATCGCAGACGGCGTCCCACCTCCGGGAGGTGAACCGCCGTCCGAGAGTCAACGGAGTGGGTCCGTTCAGCTCACTGGATCGTGAACCGCATGCCCCTGCTCATGTTGGCGGCACCACCGTTGTCCCGGTGCCAAAACTGCCAGTGCCATTCGGTTCCGACCTGCGCGGAGACGAAGCCCCCCGGAAGCGGCAAGCGCGTGAGATCGACGGCGAGGGAGGCCTCCCCGGGCCCGGTGTTGGCGACCGACAGGTACCGACCCGGGCCGCTGAGGCAGAGGTTCGCCGACGTGCCGCCGATGTTCGGCATGAACCCGGCCTGGTCGGAGGCGATCCAGATACCGAACTGGTTCGGAGGGAGATTGCGGCAGGTGAGCGTCAGCGAGTTGTCGTCCAGCTCAGGGCTCCCGAACGCCCTGATCGTCGAGCGCTGGCCAATGCTGTTCGCGTTCGCGGAGCAGTAGCTCTCCCCGAAGCGACGCGGCGATTCAGGGGTGTTGGTATCCAGGGCGCCCGGTGCTCCCGGCAGGTACAGGTGGAGCTGGTCCATCTTGAATCCGAAGGAGCGCCCGGAGAACTCGATCCGGTGAACGCCGGGCGTCAGGTTGAAGTTGGCGTTCGGCTGGTTGTTGTGATCGAGGTCGAAGCGGGATTCCCAGGTCCAGGCGCCGACGCTGCCCGCCATGTTGGAGAAGGTCTTGATCCACTGACCTCCATCCATCCGGACCCAGACGTCGTTCTCCTCGGTCGGGTCGGGGTTCTCGTGGCGATTCCTCAGGCGCAGCTGGTAATTGCCGTTCTGCTGGACCTCGAAGTCGAACCCGAAGATGCCCGACGCGCCCGGGGAGTTGAACAGGTTCGGCCCGTTCCAGCGGAGGTATCCGTCCTCGGTGAAGCCGGGGGTCGATGTGGACAGGGTCCAGTCATCGACGATAGGGGCTGACTCGAATTGAATCGCGACCAGGTTGTTCTGAGCGATGTAGGTGAACTGTGCTGTCGCAGTTCCCTGCGTGAGCGCGAGCGCGGGGAGCGCTGCCGTGACGAGAGCGATGATGCGGCGCGAAGCGAGGCGTCGGGACATGATCAGTTGTGCTGGTTCCAGAAAGTGGTCGCGAACGAGCCACGGACGAGGGCGAGGTGGCTTTGACCAGGGACAGGCGAGTGCGCGAGAGAGGCGCACCCCAATTAGCGGCCGTCTCGATGCGACGACACACGGGTTCGAGCGTCCACTGATTGGGACGAATTGTCCACAGCTCATCCCGCTCCGAGGCACTCGATTCGAGGGAGGCGAGCCTTTCACGCCGGCTTCATGGTTTCGCAGGCGACGGGTAGCCGGGCACAATCCGCGCCAGGGCAATGCCATGGGACGTAAGAGCGACAGAAAGGGCCGTATCGACCTCGGCGGGCCCTCGGGCGGCCTGAGCAGCAATCCCTTCGCCTTGCTGGGGCAGTCGAAGCAGCATTCACCGAAGCCCGATGGCGCCTCCGATTGCCCCGCGACGGTCGAGGCCATCGGACCGGGGACGGTGGAGGTTCGCTTCGAACGGAAGGGCCGGGGAGGTAAGGAGGTGACAGTGGCCCGCTGGCTCTCGGCGCGGCCTGACGAGGAAACCCTCGAGCGTCTTGCTCGCGGCTGCGCCAAGGCCCTCGGAGCGGGTGCTCGGGTGGAGGATGACTCGCTGGTGATCCAGGGCCGCCAGGTGGACCGCGTGGCACTTCACCTGGAGACGGTGTGTGGGCTCGGCGTGACCCGCGGAGCTTCATGATCCACTCGGCGGAGGACTGGTGCGTGGCGCTCATCGGCGCCGTGACCATCGAAGGCAAGCTCGGGCCGGGCCCGCGGCCCGACCGCGAGGATCCCGGAAACGCGCCCCCGCGCGATCGGGTCCTCGGAATGGTGCCCGGCCGGCCACTCGGCATCAAACTCGGCGAGAAGGCCGAACGGATTCCGAGGGCTGGTGCGCTCCGGTGCGCCGAGGGTCGCGCGCGTCTGCTTCACCTGTTCATCCATCATGAGGTCCAGGCCGCCGAGCTCTTCGCATGGGCGTACCTGCTGTTCACGGACGCCCCGTCCGAGTTCCGGCGTGGGCTGCTCCGCCTCGTCGATGATGAACTGCGGCACGCGCGGCTCTACAGGGCCCGCGCACTTGCGCACGGCGCGGAGTACGGGTCCTTTCCAGTGCGTGACTGGTTCTGGGCGAAGGCGCGAGGCTGCACGGACCCCAGGATGTTCGTCGCGCTGATGGGGCTGGGGTTCGAGGGGGCGAACATCGAGCACGCGGAGCGCTTCGCCGACCAGCTCGAGGCCGCCGGGGACCTGGAATCCGCGAGGGTCGTGGAGCGCGTGGGTCGTGAGGAGATTGCACACGTTCGCTTCGCTGCGCGCTGGTTCACGCACTTCGACGGCGGAGATCCCTCCGTCGGACCGGAATTCGATCGATGGGCCGCGGCCCTCCCGGCGCCACTGACCCCCTCGCTGATGAAGGGCAAGCCCCTTCAGCGCTCTGAGCGGCGACGGGCCGGACTCTCGGAGTCCTTCCTGGACGCGCTGGCTGCTGCTGACGGGACGACGACTGCTCCGTCGCCCCGGAGTCCCCGCCCCGGCGGCGAGGGATGATCTGGCGGTCTACTCGTCCGCGCTGGAGAGGTGGCTGGTGCCTATGGCTCGAGGCAGAGGAGGAGCTGGCCGCGCTGAGAGCCGGACGGGATTGGAGGGCGGCGGCCAGGGTCCCCGACGCTGTGCGCCACGGGGCCGCGCGCACGCTCCTGGGCGCGGACGCGTCGTTCGACGAAGGTGGGGCGCGCGCGGGCAGCCCGGAGAGTGGCCGTGGCTTCGCGTGGGCCCCGACGCCTCGCGCACTCGATCTTCTTCGCGCCCGAGGATGGACGCCGCCCCCCGCACCCACGTGGCAATCACTGAGCACGGCGAACGCGCGGGAGTCCTTCCTCCATCTCAGCCCTCTGCCCGGCTGCGTGTCGTGCCGCTCCACGGAGGAGGTGCTCGCTGCCATCGGATCGCGCGCGCCGGCGCGCCCGTCGGGCAAGGTACCTGCCTGGATCCTCCGCGCATCACTCTGCGCAGCTGGCCAGGATCGACTCGTCGTGGAGGGACCCTGCGAACGCGCTGCCTCGTTCGCGCGGGAGCGCCTGCCGGGTGGCCCGATCGATGTTGCACCTATGGTGGAGATCGTCGAGGAGTTCGCGATCCACGGGCGCGTCGGCGCCGATGGAGAGCTCCAGGCGGGGCGACCCGTTCGCTACGCGGACACAGCCCGTCCCGCGGCCCGCGCTCCGTCCTTCGGGCCCGCGGCGCCTGATGTCACCACCGCGCTCGGACGAGCGTTCGAGCGAGTGGGCGAGGAGCTGATGGCCATGGGCTACTTCGGGCCCGTCGGGATCGACGCGTTCACGTGGCGCGACCACGAGGGCACCGTCCGCCTGCGCGCCGTCTCCGAGGTGAACGCGCGCTACACGCAGAGCTTCGGCCTCTGCGCGCCGGCGCTGGTGGGTCTCGAACACCCCGCATGACCGGCGGGTTCAGCTCTTCAGACTCTCCACCAGAGCTGCGAGCATGTAACCGGGGTCGTCCCGGCTGCACAGCTCCCGCGCGCTGTGCATCGAGAGCTGCGCGCATCCGACGTCCACGGTGCGAATCCCGTGCTGAGCCGCGGTGAGGGGCCCGATGGTTGAGCCACACGCCATGTCGGTGCGCATGACCCACTTCTGGTGGGGCACGCCGGCGCGCTCACAGGCCGCCTGGAAGAAGGCCTCGGTTTCCGCCTCCGTGGCGTAGCGCTGGTTGGCGTTGATCTTGATCACCGGTCCCGCGCCAAGATGCACGTGATGGTCGGGTTCATGGCGTTCCCGGTAGTTCGGGTGGACCGCGTGGGCCATGTCGGCCGAGATGCAGATCGAGGCCGCGAGGCACCTCAGGAAGTCCTCCCGCGCGCCGCCGCGCGCGAGCACGAGGCGCTCGAGCACGTCGCCGAGGATGGGCCCGTCCGCGCCGCCGCGGCTTCCGCTGCCCACCTCCTCGTGGTCGAAGAGTGTCACGGCCACTCCGCGGGGAGCGCCGGCGTCCGCCGCCGCGATCACGGCTTCGAGGCCGAGGTAGGCGCTGCAGAGATTGTCGAGGCGAGGCGCCGCGAGCATGTCCTCGTCGACTCCGATCAGCCGGGACGGTGTCAGGTCGTGGAGCATCGCGTCCCAGGACTTGATCGCCGTCGCCGCGCAGCCGATCTCCGCTGCCAGGAGGTCCCGGAAGGCGCCCTCGTGCCGTTCACCCACCGCGCTGATCGGGGCCATGTGCTGCTGTCGATCCAACTTCAGGCCCTCCTGGCCGATCGCACGGTCGAGGTGGATCGCCAGCTGGGGCACCCGCATCACTGGACGCTGGACGAGAAAGAGACGCTCTTCGAGGCCCGCGCCCTCGTCGATCCAGGCTCGACCGGAGAGGCCGAGGTCACGATCGAGCCATGAGTTGAGGAGAACCCCGCCGTAGACCTCGACGCCTACCTGGCGGAAGCCGGCGCCGCCGGTGTCGGGGCGCGGCTTGACGCGCAGGTTCGGGCTGTCCGTGTGAGCTCCGACCAGCCGGAAACCGTCCGCGGGCTCAGCCGCGGTCGGCAGCGCCCAGGCCATGAGGGACCCACCGCGCTGCAGGTAGGCCCGCTCGGGGATCGAGGCCCATACTGTCCGCTCGTCCAGGCGCTGGAACCCGGCCGCCTCGAGGCGCGCCGCAGCGCTGGCGCAGGCGTGATACGGAGACGGGGATGCGTCGATGAAGTCGGCGAGACCCAGAGCGACGGCGCGAAGATCGGACATTGTCGGTTGGTGGTGGGGGTGGGCCGCTCAGGTCTGCTGGACGCGGGTGACGCCCAGCAGGCGCTCGATCGATTTCATGCGTTTGCCGAGGAAGGGTACGTGTTCGATCCGTGCCACGACCTGGTTCTCCCGCTTGATGACGATCGTGCCTCCGCCGAACGTGAGGATCAGCTCGAGGACGTCGGGCACTTCACGGCTCACCGTGCTCCCCAGGCGGGGGATGCTCTGGTCTCGGCCCCAGGGCTGGATGTAGTGAACGAACTCGTTCGGCTCCAATCTCCAGTAGTTGAACCTGGGAGTCGCCATACCCAGCGCGAAGAAGAGCGCGAGGAAGAAGCCGACGAGGAAGTAAGTGTGCGTGCTGTAGTAGAGCTCGAGCCCGGAGATCCAGTGCCCGACGCTTCCGATCACGCCCCAGCCCTGGAGCTTGCCCACGTACAGCCCGAGTCCGCCGAGGAGCAGGAGGAGGATGAAGATCGCGAACTTCTTCTGGTCGAGGTCCGTGACGATGATCATCAGGTTGAACGCGAGTGAGCCAGTCGCCCACCAGCCTAGGGTGGAGCCGAGGAAGTTCCCGTCGTCACCGAAGGGTCCACCGCTGATGAGCTGGACCACGCCGCACACGAGGAAGGCGATCAGCGAGGGCCAGAAGTAGATGATCATCGGGAACGAGGCCACCGGCACGGCGTCCTTGTCCTGATCAGCATTGAAGGGGTAGTAGACCTCCCAGACGGACTCCTTCCTGGGGGGCTTGGAGGCGCTGGGCTGGCTCGTGTCCGGGCCGGTCGGGGTTTCGGTCATGGCGTCTGCGTGGTGCGAGCGGATGTGAGCGGTGCGGGCGTCTGGGGGGCCCTCACCTTGGCACGTGGTGGGATCCTAGCAGCGCCCTACGCTGGAGCGAGGGACCCATTCGATGCCGATCGGGCGCCTCATGACGGCGTGCCGCCGTGGCCATCGTCGAAGGAAACCGTTGAATGGGAAGCTCACCGGGCCTCGGAGACGGAAGATCTGCTGGCCGTGGTCCAGCCCCATCCCGAAGACCCAGCCCTGCAGCAGGCGCGCGCGTCCCTCGAGGCGGCCACCTCGGAGCTGCATGACGACCTGGCCCAGCTGGAGAGGACGCGCCAGGATCTCGGCGGAAGGGAGGCCGCAGCGCGTCTCTGCGAGCTCGACCGGCGCCTTCTCGCGGCCGAGTGTGAGGCGGCGAAGTTCTTGAGGCGGCCGAGGGAGCACCCGGTGCTTCCCGTCGCGCGCGGGTGGATGGAGCGCCTCCGGGCCACCGGACTGCCCGAGGACGCGCGACGAGCAGAGGCACTGACCTCGGACCTCGAGTGCCGTTCCTTGCGTCAGCGTCTTCGGCGCTGCGAGGAGGCGCGTGACCGGAGCGCCCTGGAGGCATCGGACGTGCAAACTGATCAGCTCCGGGACCGGCTCTTCGATGCCCTCCTCGCGACCGAGGAGCTGCGCCTCGGGGTCAAGGGGAGGGCCGAGCGGATCGGGCCGGCAGGCGGCGTGGACACCCGCAGTGTCCTGGAGGAAGCTCGGCGAGTGAGGGCACAACTCCGAAAGGAGCTCGCTCAGGCCCTCACAATCGCCCCGGCCGATGCCCCCCGGCGAGACGAATGGGCCGGTCGTCTCGTCGATCATGGGGACGAAGCGCTGGTCGCGGCTCTCGAGGTCGAAGAACGAGTCGGCGCACGAATCCTCGGTGAAGCGCGTGACGCCCTCGAATGGCATTTGAAACACGTGGAGTCCGCTCGCGACGGTGGCTCACGTGGTCCGGGGCGGCGATTGCGGCGCCGGGTCAGGCGCCTCGAGGCCGAGCGGTTGGAGCTCGAGCTTCAGGTCCGCCTGGAGAGGACCTTCAGTCGACGGCTGGTGATCCTCTGGGAGCGCGCGGTCCTTCTGGCGATCGTGTTCGTGATCGGGCTTCTCGTCGCATCGATCTGGTACGGCGGGTCGCGCTGGCTGCTCTGGGCCGACACGGCCGTCTGCGCCTTCCTCGTCGTCGACTTCCTCGTGAAGGCGTTCCGCATCGACTTCGATCGGCATTGGATGAGGCGCCATGTGCTGACGGACCTCCTGCCTGCGATTCCCTTCGGCCTGATCGTCATCAACGCCGGCTCCGCGGAGCTCTCTCCGCTGCTCAAGGCGCTACGGATCCAGAAGGTCGCCCGGTCCCTGCGGGTTCTTCTTCCGATCATCCGTCTCTACCGGGCGTCCACCTTCGTCCTCCGTGGACTCGATCGGATCGTCCGACAGAACGCTCGTTTCCTGATGAAGGAGACTCTGGTCTTCCCGACGCCTGCCGAGCGGAGGCAGGCGCGCGCGGGGACCAGGATCTTGGAAACCCGGATCTGGTCGGCTCGGAACGCGCTGGAAACGCTCTTCGCGCGATCCCTGGAAGCCAGGGGCGCCAGCGAACGAGCCGCGCTCGCCTCGGCGCGGCTTGCTTGCTTCCAATGCGCGGTCACCGCGAAGGTTCCCACCACCGATTCGGGTCAGGACCTCGACGCGGTCAGGCGAGCCGGGCTCCCCATCGCAGAGGACCTGCTCGATCGGCTCTCCAGGATAAGTAGCGATGAGGTCGAGGGTCGACTGGGCCCGGACGCCCTCGCGCGACTCGCGCGGGGAGCACGTGTCGTCGCCCGATCACCGCTCAGACGGCTTCCGTTCCTGCGCCGCTGGGTGCCCGTGGATGCTGGCGACCTGTCGGACCGGCGAGTCGCCGCTCGGGTCATCAGGAGCGTGGCTCGATCCGCAGCGACCTTGGAGAACAGGGTCCTCTGGTGGGCCGATCTGAAGGGGACGCTGACGCCGGGCGAGCTGGTCGGCAGAGTGGGATCCACGCTCGTTGCGAGATCGGCCCGGCCGGCTGTGAGGCTGCTCGCGATCGGCGGCGCCTATCTCCTGCTGCGGCTCATGCTGCATGGCCTGGGCTACGATCCGGACGACGCCGTGATGCTCGCCGAGGGCTACCCGTCTTCAGAGCTGGAGGGTGCCCAGGAGTTGGGCGGCCCGGCGAGCGAGAGAGCCTCGAGGGATCTCGGCGGCTTGCGAGGATTCGTGCTCGAGGTCTTCGCCATCGTCAATCGGCTGACCGGTGTGGTCCTGGTCGTTCTCGGCTCCGTGTGCCTGGCCTTTCTCGGGGTCGGTGCATGGCTCCAGCGGCTTGCGAGGGACACCACCGTCTTTCACGAGCAGGTCGCGCGCGCTCAGTTCCTGCACCTGACCGAGAGCATCAAGGCGCGGGAGAAGAAGAGGGACGCTGAGCTGCTCGAAGAGCGGGTCTTCCGCCCGGAGCGGGCTCTGCGCGGGGCGTCATGGGCCAACACGGTATCGGACCGCGACGAGGCGCGCTTCCTGAGCGGACTGGAGAGGTTCATGACTGCAGGTGTCTCCCCGCCGTCGCAGGGCGTCGGGTTCGACGCGGTGGCGCGATCGGTGATGCTCTACCGCGATCTTCTCGATGGTGCGCTTCTCGTGCATTCGGACACTCGCGCGACCAGTCAGCTCCTGGGGAACCTCGCGCTCCAGCGAATGATGAGTCACGCAGGGCGCGTGGACGCCGGGATGCGACAGGCGCTTCGGGGCCTCGACCTCGAACGCAGGCGCACCTTCCTGAGCGGGCCGTACCTGTGGTTCCACTCGATCACCCGCGCTCTCGCGAGCCGTTCGGCCCGCCTGATCGTGGACTACAACGCGCACGCTATTCCGCGGTCCGAGCTGAAACGCGCCGCGCCGGAGGAGTGCCGTCGATACGAGGCCTGGCTGGCAAGGGAGTCGTACGGGGTCGACCGCGACGGCCAGGAGGAGTCCGTGCGCGAGAGCGCCCGTGGCCGAGCGGCTCAGCTCACGACGGCCTTCACCGCGCTCCACTTCCTCGACAGATCCGAGGCCAGGGACGAGGAGGTGGCGACGCGGTTCGGTCCTGAGGTCCTCTCCAGGCTCCGAGCAGACCGAAAGGCTCTGGTGAGAAGCGTCTTCGGGACGTCCCCACTCCACGAACAGCCTCTGGAGTCCCGGATCCTCAATCTTCGGCTGCTGTACGCGGACTGGATCGAGGGGGGCAAGGTCTGGCTGGCGCCGCTCCGCCTCACCGCGGTCGGCGTCCGGGCCAGCGCGCTCGCGGCTCGAGCCCTCGCGCGAGCCGTGGCCACGATTCGTCGCCCTGAGGCCGCACTGTCGACCGGGGCTGAGGCCGAGGCCGATTTCCACGCGGCGGCGCGGAAAATCGATCGCATGCGCGGGCCCGGGGCCCTCGTGGCCTTGGAGCTTCGCGCCATCCTCGACCCCGAGTACTTCGGCCTCCCCCTTCCCGGTGTCGAGCTGGAGAGGGATGCCGGGAGCGCGGCGCCGAAGGCATGGGCCGACGCCGACTTCCTCCGGGCGACCCCTGCCGTGCGTGACCGCCTCGCGACTCACCGTGCACGGTCGGCGCGCTGCCTCGCGCAACTCGAGCGTGAATGCGCAGCCGGGCTACTCGACAGGCTCTCCTCGGCGCTCGGCGTCTCGATCCACAGGGACCAGGAGACCCTCCGCGCGCTCGCGCTGATCATGGTTGCAGACGACGACGGGGTCCGATCGGGGCTCTTCGGGCCAGAGGTACTCGCCGGAGTGACCTGCGATGCGCTGACCTTCGGCCTGCCTCATCGGCGACCCCTCTTGGCGCTCCGACTGCGGGTGCGCTTCGAACGGTGGTGGCGTCGCGGTGGGGGGCGGGAGCACCTGACAAGCGCCGCGGTGCTGGCCGGAGCGCTGCCCGCGTCCACGAACGGCGGGGATGAGGGGAGCGTCAGGAAGGACGGCTCTCTCGAGCGGGCACGCTGGCGCCGGGTGAAGCGCGCCGCGTGGTGCGCGCTGCTCGCGAACGAGGACGGAGCACGCGCTGCCTTCGAGGCCGCACGACTCCCCGGGTCAGCGCGAGCCGCCGCGCGCTCGGCGGTGGAGTCGCGGCTCGCCGACGCACTACGCCACCCTGCGCGGATCACGGAGCAGATCGTCACCCTGCGGGCCATCCAGACCCTGAGCCTCGTGGACGTCCGTGATTACCGGCGACACGTCTGGAAGCTCGGCGAGTTCAGCGCAGCGGGCGAACCCGGCGACGTGCTGGTGGAGATCCCGGACACGTCGCAGCGCTGACGGCCTCCGGGGAGCCACGACATGCCTCGCGGGACGGTCAACGCCCGTCCTTCTTCCCGTCGAAGAGTCCGCGGACGCCGTCCTCGAGCGCTGCCTTCGCTTCCTCGCCAGAACCGCCGAGGGCCTTCTTGGCTGCGTCCTCGAGCAGGGCACGTCCGTCGTCGAGGCCTTGCTCGACCTGGGACTCGATCTCACCGAGAGCTCCGCTGAGGCCGCCTTCGAGGCCACCTTCCATGGCTGCGGCGAGCGCGGTCAGGATGTCGGCGGGGACCTCACCTTCGGCGGCTTCGAGCGCCTTACCCTTCAGGGTCGCGACGAGATTGGCTGCGATCTCCGGGATGGACGCGCCGCCCTCGCCGCTGCTGCCGGTGAAGTCGGCGAAGAAGTCCGGCACGGTGAACGTCCGATCGAAGGGCTCGAGCCCCGCGACGCCGTTGAACTTCAGGCGCGCTGAGAGACCCTTGATCGCGACCTGTCCGACGCGCAGGCGAGGGCCCGCATCTTCGGGACTTCCATCGCCCTCCACTTGCCCCTCTTCCTCACCGCTCTGCGGCGCTCCAGCTCCTGTGCTCGAGGAGCTCAGGTGTTCCAGGATCGGCACGATGTTCGTTCTCAGGCCGTCCTGCTCGAGGGTCAGGACGAGGTCCTCGAGGACGAAGTGCGCCACCTCCTTGGTCTCGCCGAGGAGGGAGCGGGTCCCGATTCCGAGGTCGAAACGTCCGATGGTCAGGACGGGATCCGTGAACCCCTCGGGCGATTCCAATCGGTAGTCCGCGAAGCCGATGCTCGTCGTGGAGATCCCAGGTGACGCGCCCACGCCTCCGATGGTGGAAGGGACTCCGAAGGCCACGCGCGACCCCCGGGCGAGGGCGCTCCTGGCGGCGGGCGGGACGAGGAAGGACCCGGCGGCGAGCAGGAGAGCAGCTCCGATCGCCGTGATGGTCACGATCTTCAGGGGCAGTCGCATGCCGTGGAGCGTACGCAACCAGCCTGCAGTGGAAAACGCCGCGTCCCCGGACGAGGGAACGCGGCGCGAATCGGTTCGGACTCACGGCGCGAATCAGCGCGCCCTGGTCCTCGGGGCGCTAGAGCGTGATGTCGAGCCGAAGTCCGTTGGACATGCTCAGTCCGAAGGCATCCGCGGTGTCCCGGTAGAACGCCTGGAAGGTGAAGCCCTGACCGACGTCCGAGGGCCCGAAGCTCAGGGGGATCGTGGCCTCTCCGTTGGAGTCCAGCACGACCGTCCCGTAGCGCTGCGCACCGAGGACGATGTTCACGGTTCCGTTCGCTCGGTCGACGCTGCCCTGCCCGTTGCCGCCGAAGAGGACCATGATCTGGTTCGGATCGCCGCCCGTGAAGTGGATCTCACCCCCGCCGCCGGACGCGGACGTCGACCCCACGAAGCTGATCTCTGCGCGGCCGCCGGTCGACCGTAACTTGCCGAGGGCGAGGGGGCGCGGGTCGAGGGTTCCCACGGCGGAGAGTTCGAGGTTCACCATGCCCATCTCGACCGGGGCGCTCTTGCCGAACATCTCCCAGAGCTGATAGGCCTCCTGCCCCTTCGTGTCGGTCACGTTCTCGTCACGCAGGAACTCGATGTACTCCTTCGAGGTCGTCTGGTGGAAGAGGCGTACTTCGGCGCGCGTGGCGGCGCCGGGGATCGCGAAGCGGGTCTCCGACCAGTACTGTTCGTCCTCGTACACGGCACCGATGACCTTCGCACCGATCGCGTCGTAGACGGCATCGCGGAAGCCGCGCGCCGGGATCCGGTTGTCCTTGTCCGTCGTGTTGTTGAGGAGGAAGTGCAGGCTAGGTCCCTGCGGCAACCCGGTCGCGGCCGACATCTGCGCGTCGATGCCGTGAAGGATCTCGTAGACCCGGGTCGTCTGCTCATCGAGGTCGGCGGTGAGCGGGTCGTAGCCGCCGCGTTGTTGAACGAGGGCGCCGCCGGCGTCGTAGAAGCGCACGTCCAGCCACATGCGGCGACCCTCGCCGTACCCGGTGGGCAGCTTGTGGCCCATCATGTTCGTGATCCGGACGCGCAGGTCACCGCCGTCCACAACGGCCTCGAGGTTCGCCGCCGCGGCAAGCATCGCTGCATTTCGCGCGACGGCGTCGTCGACCGACTGCTGGGTGAGCCCCGTGTCGGCATCGGCGTACTGGGAGCGGATCGCCCGCAGCACCCAGGAGTTGGCGCCCGCGAAGGAGTGTCGAGGGACGTCGGGGCGCACCGGGGGAGCGAAGTTCGGGTTGCAGCCGGTCCCGAGCGCGTCGGGCATGTGGCAGTCCTGACACGAGGACACCGCGGTCTTGTCCCCGCCGAATCTCCCGCCGGTCTCGATCGCGTCCTGCGAATAGACGCTCGCCGCCCACTCGCTGAAGGTCCGCTCGACGGGGAACATGTCCCGCTTCCGTGCGGTCGGGTGGGGGGAGTCCAGGTTCCCGATCTGAAAGGTGCCGTCCTGCTGCTGCTCGAGGAGCGGGTTCGAGACGTCGTGGCAGGTGGCGCACATCAGCGACTCCTGGTGGAACGGCGACTCCCTCCACTGGTGGAAGAAGAAGTTGACCAGCTCGAAGGGGCCGCGACGGTTGTCGTCCGGATCGATGACGAACGAGCCGGTGTGCGGCTCCTCGAGAGCGGGGGTCACCAGGCCAGCGAGGATCGCGGAGTCGTCCGCAGGGTTCGCCGCGTCCGGCACGGGGTCGACCATGCGGTGGCAGAAGTGGCAGTTCACCCCGTCCAGGTCACCGAGGAGCGGGTCCAGGGACGAGCCGTCAGTGGGGGTCGAGCGGCCATCGAGCCAAGCGCCGGGAGCGTGGCACCGGAGGCAGGCCTCACCCCCGAAGTCGACGTCCTGGTTCGCGATGGCAAGCGTCGCGTAGAAGATGGGGTCGCGGCCTGCCTGGCCCATCATCGAAGCCGCCCACTGTTCGTAGGGCTCGTGATCCGGGTTGTAGTTCGCGTGACAGACCACGCAGCTGGACGATTCGAAGATCGGCTGGCTGAGCTCGTTCGGCTGCGTCCCGGGCAGAAAGAAGTCGTTCAATGTCGCCAGAACCTGGGTCTGCTGGATCGGACCAGCTGGAGTGGCCACGGTTCCAGCGGTGAGAGCCGCAGCCGGAAGCAGCAGGAACGCGAGCGCGGACGAGGGCGCCAGACGGGAGTCGGTCATGACGATGGCGCCGCGACTGCAACGTGTTGCGGCGTCGGAGGGGGAAGGGAAGGAGAGGGCGCGGGCTGCGCTGTGGCCTGCGTCCAAGTGTCGCCCGTGGCTCAGGGGCGCGCAAGCTGCGACTTCGAGCCGCGATTCCCGGCAGGGTCCCGGGCCAGCGGGAACGACCAGTGACGGGTCTCCATGGTGGCCCGGATCGCCCTCCGCCAAGGTCCCTCCTTGAGAGCCTCATCGCGGTGAGGCAGGAGCGCCACTCCCACCGCGGCTCAGCAGGGTTGCAGCAGAGGGTCCCGTCAGCGGGGCTCGCGCCACTCGCCCGCAGGCACGAGGATGCGACCGCAGGCCTCTTCGTGGCGGCCGCGCTCATCCGCGCGGTAGTCGCCGTGCTCGGGGCAGGTCCAGTGCCAGCTGCCTTCGCCCTGCTCTGCGCCTGAGTAGCCGAGACTGGACAGGTCAGGTGCTCCGCTCGACTGGTTCACGGTGGCCGGGAACGGCGCCAGGACCCAGGGATTACGCTCTGCAAGATCCGCCATCAGCCTCAGGTACTCGTCCGGGTGATCGCCCCGGACGTCGGCCGCCTCGTCAGGGTCGACGGCCAGGTGGAAGAGCTCGCTTCGGTCGGGCATGTGCGGCCGGTAGATGGCTTTCCACTCGCCATCGGAAACCATGTGGAGGAAGGCTGCTTCCGGCCGATTGCGCCTCATCCCAGCGTTGTCGTCGTACCCGTTGATCTGCTCGCCGTACGCCGTGAGGTGACCGCGGGGCTCGCCGTCGAGACGCTCCACGAGTGAAACGCCGTCGACGTCATCGTCCAGGAGCCCCTTCTCGAGGCCCGCGAGCTCGATCAGCGTCGGGGCGATGTCCGCCGTGCGTACCTGATCCTTGACTCTGCGACCGGGAGCGACGCCGGGCCCCCTGAGAATCAACGGAACGTGCAGGACTTCCCGGTAGAGCACGCGGTGCTTGGACCAGCCGTGAAGCTTCTTCCCATCTTCGAGCCCCTGGCCGTGATCGGCCGTCACGGCGAGGAGAGTGTCGTCGAGCAGGCCCGATTCGCTCAGGCCGCGGAAGAGGCGACCCAGGTTGCGGTCCTGATAGCGCAACTCGGCGGCGTACATGCGCGAGAAGTCACCGAGCAGCCGTCCCGATCCGCTGTCGTAGAACTCCTGGAGCTCGTCCTCCGGGGGCAAGAGGACCGGATCGTGAGGGTCCCAGTAGTGCAGCCAGAGAAACACCGGGGCATCGCCCTCCGCGGCTTCCTGGGTGAACCACTCGAGAGCCCGCGCGGTGGTCTCGTCGGAGCGGCGCTGATAGCGTTCGATGTCCCAGCGGGCCATGTTCCCGTCCTCGTCGAACGTCATCGCCGCGTCGAACGACTGGAACTCGTCGAAGTCGTTGTCGAAGCCGAAGTAGCCGGAGACCGGGAACGCACTGTGGATCGCTCCCGTGGTGTAGCCCGCCTCCTTGAACGCCGTGGCGAGCCCCGTCTGGCCCTCGCCCAGCCGATATCCACTCGGCGCGGCCAGCACCCGGAGGCCGTGCCTGTACTGGAACTTCCCCGTGAGGATCGTGGCATGGGACGTCGGCGTCAGCCCGGAGGCTGCGACCGCGCGGTCGAAGACGACCCCCTCGCTGGCCACCCCATCGAGTGCGGGCGTGTCACCCGTCGTACCGCCGTAGCATGAGAGGTAATCCGCACGGACCGTGTCCAGCGTGATGAGGATCACATGGGGGTGACCATCTGCGTCGCCCCCCGAGCAGGCTGCGAGGGCGGACAGGAGGAGACCGGCAAGGGGGAGCGAAGGGCGGGTGGCCATGTTGGGCGGAGGATAGCGCGTCCTGGGGCCCACACCGAGCGCTTCAGGGCGGGCGCCAGTCTGACTCCAACGGTGATACGGCGAAGAGCGTGGAACGTGAGCAGGGGCGTGACCGTGCGAGGGTCAACGACGAGAGGGCTCGGCCGCAACGGCCGAGCCCTCCGAGGTCATCGCGAATCCCCGGAGGGGATCCTCATCGTCAGCCGTCGATGCGTTCCAGCAGGACGATCCAGTCCCTATCGGGGAAGGGCGCGACCACCTGCAGGACGGCCGTGGTTCCATCGGTCTGCGCCACGGAGGGGCCCTGGGCGACGACCTGGCCGGTCCTGGGAGAGATCCAGCGGACGGAATAGAGGCCCTCGTGGTTCCTGAGGTCGACGGTAGGTGCGGACTGAGCGTGGGGCAGGAAAATCGCCATCCTTCGATCGCGCTGAAGGAGGGTCTCGGCGCCGCCGAACTCGGACGGCCCCATCTGGACGAGGTGGTCCCCCGGGACGGATTCGTCGAGGTCGAAGTGATCCTCGAGGAACTCGCGAGCGATGCGGGAGTAGCGCCACATCTCCTCCCTGGTCCGGAAGTCCTCGAGGCGCACGTCTCCGCCGAGGGGGAGCGGGTGATAGCCGCAGTACCACTCGACGCCACCGTTGGAGAACAGGACGTCGTAGAGCACCTGCTGTCGCATCTCGGTCGCGTTGCTCCCGGAGAGCCCCACGTCCCACATGCCGTTCTCGTCCATGTCGATGATCCACTTGCGGTCCGCTTGCCGCGACTCCTGACGGACAAGGTGCGTCATCCCCTCCACGGACTGGGGGAGGTACTGGACGGACGCCGCGTCGAAGAGCGGGTCCCCGTAGAGCTGCTGGTAGATCGCCACGTCATCGGGGTGGGTGTGCACGGCCGTGATGTGGTCGTACGGATCGACGGCGTCCAGGTAGGCGGCCATCTGTCGAAGGACTGCGACGGAGTAGTCGTTCTCCTCGGAGAGGTTCCACTTGAGCCCGTTGAGATAGCCGAACCGCGCCGAGAGCTCGCGGAAGAAGAGTTTTCGCTCGATCCCCATCGCGCCGTCGTCGAGCCAGTTCTCGTTCCCGGTCTCTGTCTCCGCGAGCACGAAGTGCACGAGGATTCCGCGCTCCTGGGCATGGTTGAGAACCGCGTTCCACTGGTGGAGGCGACTGACGTCGTAGTGGGTCTTGTTGTAGCGGGTCTTCGTGTACCCGATGAACGGGCAGGTGTCCTGACCGTCCCCGCCGAGGTTCATCGGCAGGAAGTAGATCGCGTTGACACCCTGCTCCCCGAGGTAGTTCAGCGAGCCGATGATCCCCTTCGAATCGATCCCCGTGCTGGCGGAGCTGAAGTACGGGTCGCCGGCGCGCCAATCGCGTCGATGCGGTGCGTATTCATGGATGATCCCGACGCCACCGTTGTCCTGCACGTCGTCGAAGCCGGCGAAGGCCATGAAGTTCTCGGGGCTGTTCGTCCCCGTCTTCACGAAGAAGTCGCCATCGCGCGCCTTCAGGTAGTGCTCGCCGACGTACTCCAGGCGCCCATCGCGGAGCAGACCGGGCGCCGACGTATCGCGCGGAAGGACCGCGAAGGACCCGTGAGCCTGGTCGAACGAGTGGGCGCTCCCCGGTGAAGGCGCGACGCTGACGGCCACGCCCGTGCCGCTCCGGAAGCTCGCGCTGTAGCTCCAGATCCCGGGCTGGTCCGGGTTGAACCGGCAGCGCCAGACATCACCGGCGCCGCCGCCCTGGCCGTCGCCAGCGAAGAAGCCAGGAACCACGACCTCGGAGCCATCGGGTCCCGTGAAGGTGACGTTGAGGCGGAAGTCGAGGAACGGATTGGGATTGTTGGCGGTCTCCGAGGACTCGGGTCCTTCGAAGTCGAGCGTGACGGGGTGCCAGACGGCACCTCCGCCGCTGAGCGTCGCCCCGTGGCCCTCGATGTTGATGAAGGCCCATTTGGTGCCGGCTTCCTCTCCGTCCGAGACCTCGAGCTTCACGGGAACCGCGAAATCGCCGCTCACTCGAACCTCGAGTCGTGACTGGTTCGGGGTGCTGCTTCCATTGAAGCGGACGCCGCGGACGGTCCACCGGTGACTGATGGAATCACCGTCGGGGTCGAAGCTCCGACCGCCGTCGACGCGAACAGCGGTCCGGAACTTGTCCCCCGCGGGCACGGACGAGGGTTGGATGAGGATCCCGGCCAGGGGCCTGTCGTTGACGTCCTCGCGCGGAGATTCCGGGTGAGAGAGCGAGAGGGCGTTTCCCACGTGGTCGCGGTAGAGGTGCAGCCTGTCGATCATGAAGTCGTGGCTACGGCCGGAGAACTCGATCCTGTGGCTGCCTGCTGTCAGCTGGTACTCGGCGGGCGGCTTGGTGTGATGGTCGAACTCGTGCTGGGTCGTCCAGGTCCACTGGCCACGCTGCCAGGAGAAGACCTTGACCCAGGCGCCACCGTCCATGCGGACCCAGACGTCGTTGGCCTCGGTGCTGTCGGGATGGTCGTGGCGGTTGTGGAGGCGGAAGTGGTATCGCCCGGCCTCCTCGAGCTCGAAGTCGAACCCGAAGATGTCGCTCCCGGGCTGGTGGAAGAGGTTCGGCCCGTCCCAGCGGATGTAGCTCGAGCCGGTGTGTCCGCCGAGCGCCGTCTCGGCCTCCCAGGATCCGGTCGGATCGCCGGATTCCATCTCGATCACCAGGAGGCCGTCCTGGGCGATGAAGGGGCCGTCCTGGGCGATGGCTGCCTGCGCCGTCGCCAGGGTCAAGGCCAACGCGCCGAGGGCCGTGGTCCAGTTCGATTTGTTGAGGTCCATCATTTGCTTGCTCCTGGAGCGCCCGGCCTGCCCTGCCAGGGTCGCCCTCGCCGGACCAGTGGGTCGGCGAGCGCTCCATGTGGACCCGGGATCGACCTCTGGGCGAACCGAACCTGCGACGTTCGTCGGTTTCTGCGTTCGGTTGCCTCCGGTTGGGCACGTGCGGCATCCGTTGGGCCTGGAGGCGTGCCTGGAGGTCCGTGTCGTTGTCCCAGCCCGAGACGAGGCGGACCGGCGCGGCCACAGAACGCACCTGGGATCGGCGGCGCGTCCGGACCACGACCCCGCTACGATTCGGACATGGAGTCACGCACCATCTCCTCCGCACCGCTCACGTCCGCCGTCAGCGCCGCGTCAATGGCCCTCCTGGGCCTCTTCCTCCTCCCCGCCTGCGCGGGAGGGGGGGATGACCCCGCCGCGTCGTCCGCATCGGGAACTCCGCGACTGGAGTACTGGGACCCCGAGACCAAGCAGCTGATCAAGTCGAGGGGCACCGACCTCTACGGCCAGTTCATCGGCGAGCGGGAGTGGTTCCACCGGAATCAGACCCTCGCGAAGAAGGGCCAGTACGACAACCAGGGCCGGGAGATCGGCGAGTGGATGGAGTACCACCAGATCGGCAGCCCGGCGGCGCGCTACGCGTACGTCGACGGAGCCCTCGAGGGGAAGCTCGTGCGCTGGCACCCCACCGGCGAAGAGGCCGAGCGCGGACGATTCGAGCAGGGAAAACAGGTAGGGGAGTGGTCCTCGCTCTACCCCTCCGGCGAGGTCAAGTCCAGGCGGACGTTCGTCGACGGGAAGGAGGACGGTGAATTCGTCGAGTACTGGGAGAGCGGCGCAGTCGGCCAGCGGGGACGATTCGCCGCTGGCAAGAAGCAAGGCGTCTTCGAGTCCCTCGCTCAGGACGGGACCGTCCTGCAGCGCGTCGAGTTCGAGTCCGACGTTCCTGTCAGCGCGTTCGAGTCCTGGTACCCGAGCGGCCAGCGACGGCACGTCAAGGAGACGAAGGACGGCGTCGTCCACGGCTCGGAGACCTTCTGGTTCGAGTCGGGACAGGTTCGCGCCAGCCGCACCTGGGAGGCTGGCAAGATCGTGGGTGTCGACCGGACCTTCCACGAGAACGGCGAACGCCACATCGAGGTGAACTACGCGAACGGACTCATGGAGGGCGTCCTGCGCTCCTGGCATCCGAGCGGAAGCCTGCAGGCGCTGGTGATGCACGAGGCCGGCGTCCGCACCGGGCTCGCCCGGGACTGGGCTCCGGACGGCCAGATCCTCGCGGTCGAGAACTACGTCGGCGGGCAGCGCTCGGGGCTGCAGCAGACGTGGCACCCGACGGGCCTGCGTAAGGGCGTCGGCACGTTCGTCGCCGACCAGCTGACGGGGGAGCGCTTCGTCTGGGACGAATCCGGTCAGCTCATGGAGCAGCTGAGCGGGGTCTACGAGGAGGGGCGGAAGGTCGGACCGCTGGACGAGGCGGCCCGCGCACGTGCCGCGGAGCTGGCGGGCGCGGCAACGCCGCTTCCCGTCGAGAGCGAGTCGCCCGACCCGTTCCTGGAGTACGACCTGAACGGAGAGCTCCGTAGGGGCTGATCGTCGCATCCTCCTCGGTCTTTCGACGGGACTTCTTCGACGAGCGGCCCAGGGCCGTTGCGGACGGGGTTGGTCGGGCACTAGGCTCCCCATCCTGCGCCGCGTGGCGCTCCTGAAACGATGACCGATACGCTTCCCGGGGCGAGCACCGCCCTCCATTCCGACGCCGCTGTCTGGGCCTCCATCCACCGCGAGGAGGAGCGTCAGGAGGCACAGCTCGAGCTGATCGCCTCAGAGAACCACGCCTCCGAGGAGGTCATGGCGGCGATGGGCACCGCCCTCACGAACAAGTACGCGGAGGGCTACCCCGGCCGCCGCTACTACGGAGGGTGCGAGCACGTCGACGAGGTCGAGGACCTCGCCCGAGATCGCGCGAAGGAGCTCTTCGGGTCGGAGCGCGCCAACGTTCAGCCCCACAGCGGGACCCAGGCGAACATGGCCGCTTTCATGGCGGTCCTCGACCCGGGGGACAAGGTCCTCGCCATGTCGCTGGACCATGGCGGGCACCTCTCCCACGGACACGTGAAGAACTTCAGCGGAGTCTTCTACGAGTTCCACAGCTACGGCGTGGACCGTGAGACGGAGCGGGTCGACATGGACGAGGTCCGTGACCAGGCGCTCCAGCTTCGCCCGAGGATGCTCCTTGCAGGCGCGTCTGCGTACTCCCGCCCGCTGGACTTCGAGGCGTTCGCAGCCATCGCCAGGGAGATCGATGCGCTCTTCATGGTCGACATGGCTCACATCGCCGGCCTCGTCGCCGGCGGCGCCCACGCGAGCCCGGTCCCGCACGCGGACATCGTCACCATGACCACGCACAAGACGTTGCGGGGCCCCCGCGGTGGACTGATCCTCTGCCCGAAGGACCGGATCGTCCGGGTCAACAGCGCGCTCTTCCCCGGCGGCCAGGGCGGTCCGCTGATGCACGTCATCGCCGCGAAGGCCATCGCCTTCCGGGAGGCGCTGCAACCCTCCTTCAAGCAATACGCCGCGCAGGTCGTCGCGAACGCCGGAGTCCTCGCGGACACCCTCAGCGAATCGGGGGTCCGCATCGTCTCGGGCGGCACGGACAACCACGTCATGCTGGTGGACGTCGGCAGCATCGGCCTCTCCGGTGCGGCAGCCGAGGACGCGCTGCACCGGGTCGGGATCACCTGCAACAAGAACCTGATCCCGTTCGACGAGCGCCCGCCCATGGAGGCATCCGGCATTCGCCTCGGCACCGCAGCGATCACCACGCGGGGCCTTGATCAGTCGGACATGGGCTCGCTCGGAGGATGGATCGCGCAGGTCCTACGGTCGCCCGAGGACGAGGCGGTCGTGGAGCGGGTGCGCGGCGAGGTCGCAACGCTGACGGCAGCGAAGCCGATCTACGCCCCGCGTTCGTAGCCGAGGCACTTGACGATCTCGAGGACCTCCGACCACGACGGGAAGGGCCGTCCCGCCTGGCGCTTGTAGTCGTCGATGGCCTGGATGAACTCCAGGACGTCGGGCTGCATGGGGTGCGTCTTCGTCGCTGCCAAGGGCTTCGGAGACGTCGCCTCCGCAGCGCCTGCGGAGTCGGCTTCCTTGTCGGCGGAGGCGTTCTCGGTGATCGACTTCTTCGAACTCATGGGGAGAATCGCCGGAGGGGAGGCCGGCGTGGCGTTGACCTCGCTCCCATGTACCTCGGAGTCCGTGGCATCCGAACTTGAGGGCGCGCGCGCGACGATACGCCTTGCGTCTCGAAAGCGGTGCGGCGCTCCCTCAGAGGGTCACTCCGCCCCGGCGCAGGGCATCCTCGATCTTCGACGTGTCGGGAGCCTCGATGATCCCGACCTCGGTGACGATGGAGGTCACGAGACTCGCCGGCGTGACGTCGAACGCCGGCGCGTAGACCTTGACCCCCGGCGGCGCGGTGCGCCGCCCGAACCCCTCGGTAATCTCCTCGGCGGGGCGCTCCTCGATGGGGATGTCCCGGCCGGAGAGGAGCTGCGGGTCCACCGTGGAGAGCGGCGCCACCACGTGGAAGGGGACCCCGAAGTGATGGGCGGCGAGCGCGACCTGGAAGGTCCCGATCTTGTTGCAAACGTCCCCGTTGCGGGTGATCCGGTCGCTCCCGACGAAAACCCTGTCGATCTTCCCCTCGTCCATGACACGAGCCGCCATTCCATCCGTGAGAAGGGTCACGTCGATCCCGGCGCGCTGTAACTCCCACGCGGTGATGCGAGCGCCCTGGAGCAAGGGCCGCGTCTCGTCCGCGAAGACGGCGATTCGCTTCCCCTGGGCGTGGGCGGTGTACATCGGCGCGAGTGCGGTGCCCATGCCTGCGGTTGCCAGGGCCCCGGCGTTGCAGTGCGTGAGGATGCACTCACCGTCGGCGATGAGCTCGGCGCCGAGCTCTCCCATGGCCCGACACGTCTCCCGGTCGCCGTCGTAGATGGCGATCGCCTCCCGGAGGCACTCGGCCTTCAACTCGTCGACGCCTCCATCGATCCTCTCGAGGTGGCGGAGGATACGCTCCGTCGCCCACATGAGGTTGACGGCGGTGGGGCGCGCGGCGTCGAGTGTCCTCTTGGTCTCACGCGCCAGCTCCAGCACATCGTCGCCCGCGCCGGCTTCCCGCACGCCGAGGACCATCCCGAAGCCTGCGGCGACCCCGATCGCGGGCGCTCCGCGCACCGCGAGTCGCCAGATCGCATCAACCATCTCGGGGACGGTCCGGACCTCCAGCTGCTTCTCCTCCAGCGGGAGAAGGGTCTGCTCGGTCATGCGGACGTGGCCGTCCAGCCCGCCCTGCCAGGAGAGGGTCTCGAAGGGGAGTTCGATGGGAGCGCTCATGTGGCGGAGGGTAGCGATCGAGTACCAGGCGCGTCTCCTCAATGCCGCGCCCTTCATCGGTCTGGGACACCTCGTGATACGGAGTCGGATCACTCCGAAGCACCCAACTTTGTCGCATACGCCTGCACGTCCGATGAGTTATCTGAAGGGACCGAAGCCATGACAGACCTCCTCGACGACAGCACTCAGGCCGGGGGCCCGGCCAGCCCCGGGGCCGAAGGCTCCACCGCAGCGCAGGCGCTCGCCGCCGCTGGAGACACCCAGCAAGCGCAGGACGTGGCGGCCCTCGACGATTCCGCCGCCGCCGCGCAGCGCCGCCTCGGGGCCTCCCGGCGGGGCCTCGTCGAGCGCCTGGTCTACGGTCCCGCTCCGGATCCCGACGAGCTGGGCTCCGGAACGCAGATCGGCACCAGGCTGAGCAGGGAAGGGAAGGCCGTCGTGGACGCCGCACTCCGCTGCCTCGCCAAGGGGGAGGCGTTCGAGGCGGACTCGAAGCTCTCCGCCGCGCTACGGAGCACCATCGCGGAGCAGCGCGGCTACGGCTTCACCGTCCCCGAGAGCTACGGGGGCGCGGCCGGGGACTACGGCGCGCTCGCGGTCGTCGAGGAGGAGCTGGCGGCCAACGGGCTGGGCGCCCTCGCCGTGGAGGTCTCGGGCGAACTCACGATCGGGGCAGGCTCACTGCTCGCCTACGGGACCGATGCTCAGAAGAGCACGTTCCTCCCGATGCTCAGCGAGGGGCGCCTGATGGCCTTCGCGCTGACCGAGGTCGGGGTCGGCGTGAACGCGAAGAAGGTCCAGGCCTACGTCGAGCTCGACGAGACGGGGGACTGCTATCGCCTTCATGCCACTGGACCTCGCGCGAAGATGTACATCACGAACGCGACCCATGGGGCGCTCGCTGGCCTCGTCGCGCGCATCGGCAAGAACGGGAAGAAGGTCGGTCTGTTCCTCGTCGAGCTACCCGCGCGCGACGTCGCTGTGGGGGACGTGGACGAGGACGGGGAGCCCACCGACTGGGGCTTCAGCTGCCATTCGACGGAGGTGAGCGCCTTCATCGCGAACCACAACTCGCGCATGGAGTTCACCAACTTCCCGATCCCGCGCCAGAACCAGATCGAGGCCGACGGCGTCGAGGTCCTCTTCTACTGCCTGCGGATGGGGCGCTGCATGCTCGCGGCGATGTCCTCGGGCTATCAGCGCATGATGGCGACGGACGCCGCGTACTTCGCACGCCTGCGGAGTGGTGTCGGAGGGAAGGTGATCAAGCACGAGTTGCCGCGCCTCAACCTCGGGTCCGTCCTCGGCGGCGCGTTGCAGTCCCGCGCACTCAGCCACCTCTCCCTCCAGCAGGACGCCGATGGGGTCGACCTGGCGGGTCTACGCGATCTCACCAAGAGCGCCGCCTCCGGGACCGCCATGGAGTCCCAGGCCGCCACGGAACACGTCCTCGGAGGCAGGACGTTCCACACCTCCCAGCGGGTCTCCGACAGCCGGGCCAACATGCACGTGTTCGGCGTGGTCGAGGGCGAGGACGACCTGATCCTGATGGGGATGGTGAAGGACGTGACGGGCCGCTTCACGGAGCGTTACATGGCCGGGATGCTCGGCGTCATCCAGAGCATCAACGTCGGCGCGGACGGCCGCCCGCTGGGGCCTGATCAGGCGATCCTTCGCATCGGGCCGATGGAGACCCTGAAGCACCCGGCGCGCGTCGCCAAGGCGACACTGAGGCTGCTGGTCAACGCGAGCTTCTATCGCCTCGTCGCCTGGATCGTCCTCAACGTGGCGCTCGATCTCGCGCGGCTTCCCGGTCGACTGGTGCCGGCGGCGCTTCATCCGCGCTACCGACGCCTGCCCCGTCGTCTTCGGGGGCACGCTCGCTGGGCGGAGCGCGGGCTGCGCTTCGTCCGCTGGCAGAACCTCGGCATCAACCTCTGGTTCCAGCTGGAGCTCACCCGCGCCCAGATCCCTCTCCAGCGCATCGGGAAGACGCTCGAGCACCTGACCTCGATCCTGGCGCTTTGCCACCATGCGGGGAAGGCCGATATCACCCAGCAGCGCGTGGCGGATCTCCAGTGCCGACGACTGCGCGACAAACTTCGCTCGATCCGCTTGCTCTCCGATCTGATCGGCTTGGAGCGCCTGCGGCGGGTGGTCGCCGAGGTTGGAAGCGACATCGAGTTCGGCCGGTCGACGCTGATCCAGGACATCAAGCCGGAGACGTACGCGATGCCCTGGCACGATCGACCCGGCTGAGCAGCATCGCGCTCCGCATCTGCGCACCGACTGACCGCGCCGCACTGCATGTGTGCGGACAGCCGTCTGTTAGCTTGAGGCGATGCCGATCGCCGTTTCGCTCCTCCTCGCCGCCGCGCAGCAAGGGACGCCGAGCTGGTCACGAGACGTCCGGCCGATCCTCGCGGAGCACTGCTTCGAGTGCCATGGCCCGGACGAGGAGGCGCGACGAGCGGGCCTGAGACTCGACACCGAGGAGGGGCTGCTCGGAGGCGATGGCGGCCCCGGAGCAGTGGACCGGGCCGAGTTCCATCTGAGCGAACTCCTCTTTCGCGTCACATCGGAGGACGACATCGAGAGGATGCCGCCGCCGGAGACGGGTACGGGGCTCGAGGACGAGGAGGTCGATGTCGTTCGCCGCTGGCTCGCTGCCGGTGCGATCTGGGAGCCCCATTGGGCCTACGGTCCGCTGAGCAGCGTGACGCCCCCGGCCGTCGCCGGGGATGAGGCGCTCGGCCCGATCGATCGCTTCGTCGCGGCACAGCTGCGTGAGGAGGGCTTCGATCTCAGCGCGTCTGCGTCACCACACGAGCTGTTGCGGAGACTGCACCTCGACCTGACGGGTCTGCCCCCGAGCGCCGCAGACGTGGCCCGATTCGATGGCGACCCCAGCGACGCAGCCTACGCGGCCGAGGTGGATCGGCTCCTCGGCAGCATCGCCCACGCGGAGCACTGGGCACGCTACTGGCTCGACGCGGCCCGCTACGCAGACAGCCACGGCTACACCATCGACGGGGGCCGCTCGATCTGGCCGTGGAGGGACTGGGTCATACGGTCGATCCATGCCGACCAGCCGTTCAGCGATTTCACCGTGGAGCAGCTCGCCGGTGACCTGCTGCCGGAGGCGACGAGAGAGCAGCGAATCGCCACCGGATTCCATCGCAACACGCAGATCAACCAGGAAGGAGGCGCGAAGGACGAGGAGAACCGGGTCAACGCGGTCATCGACCGCGTCGCGACCACGGGCACGGTCTGGCTTGGGGCCACTCTCGGATGTGCCCAGTGCCACACGCACAAGTTCGATCCGATCACGCAGACCGAGTACTTCGGGCTCTTCGCCTACCTGAATTCCACCTCGGACGGCGGCGTGACGGATGCCCCGCGGCTCCTGGTCCCGAGGGAGAACGCTGAGCGAGAAGCCGTCGCCACGTTCGAGGTCGAGGAGGCCCGCCTCGTTGACGAGCTGGCACGCCGTCGCGCCGCCGCCCAGGAGCCGTTCCGACCCTGGCAGCCCGCCAGCGCGCGTGGATCCAACGGACCGGAGCTCCGGCCCGAGGAGGATGGTGGATACCGCGTCCTGGGGCAGAACGCCGTGTACTCGACGTACACCTTCGAAGGGCTGCTTCCCTCGTCAGGCGCGCGCCACTTGCGGCTCGAAGTCCTTCCCCAGGGCGGGCCGGGGAGGGGCCGAAAGCGCACCTTCCTTCTCCAGGAGGTCCGCATTCTCGAGCGCGCCGCGGAGGAGGTCGACGCCGAGTGGTGGCCGGTTGCCGTGCGGTCTGCCAGGGCTTCGCGCGGTGGGGGTCCCGTCGGACCCGACACGCCGCGCCCGGATCGTCGCGGCGTGGACATGTCTGGCGTCCTCGACGGCGATCCCGAAACCGGCTGGTCGCTGCCGGAGGAGTGGAGTGACCCCGAGGTGCTGATCCTCACGCTCGAGGACGACGTCGGGCCCGGGACGATGCTCAAACTCGAGCTCGTCCAGGAGGCCGGGGGAAACCGCACTCTCGGATCGTTCCGCCTTGGTCTGGCTGCCAGCTTCGATGCGGACGCCTCGCTCGTCCCCGACGACTGGCGCGCGGCCTCCCAGGCGCTCGACTTCCACCGGCGTATGCGCCCGAGAGTGCCGACGACTCTCGTCCTTCAGGAGCGGACGACCCCGCGCGTGACGAGGCGCTTCGATCGAGGCTCTTTCCTCGAGCCACGCGAAGTGATCACCCCCCACGTCCCTGCGGCGCTCGACCGTAGCGGCGAGGCTCCGCCTCGAGACCGGCTCGGCTTCGCGCGCTGGATCGCCGCGCCGGAGAACGCACTGATGCGGCGGGTCACGGTCAATCGGTGGTGGAGCTACCTGTTCGGTCGCGGGATCGTCGAGACCATCGACGACTTCGGGGTACGTGGCGCCCGCCCTTCTCACCCGCGGCTGCTGGAGTGGCTCGCCGGAGAGATGCTCGCGTCAGGGGATTCGCGTCGTCACATGATCCGGCAGATGGTTCTGTCCCGAACCTACCGCCAGGGGAGACGCGTCGATCCCGCTCTCCAGGACCGTGATCCTGAGAACGTCCTCCTTGGTCGTCGGGAGCCGCGTCGTCTGAGCGGCGAGGCCATTCGAGACGCCATGCTCGTCGCAAGCGGTCGACTGGTCGCGCGGCCATTCGGCCCGCCGGTGGAGCCACCGCAGCCGCCAGGGGTCTTCGCGTTCACGCAGACGAAGAAGAGCTGGAAGAGTCCTGCGGGCGAAGGGCGCTACCGCCGCTCCATCTACACGCGGATCTGGCGCTCCTCTCCGTACCCGTTCTTCGGAACCTTCGACGCGCCGGGCCGGGACGCCAGCTGCGTTCGGCGGACCAGCTCGCGCACACCGCTCCAGGCGCTCGCACTGGTGAACGATCCTCAGGTCATGGAGCTGGCGCGTGAGCTCGTGGACCGGCTCGATCGGGAGTACGGGCCGGATGGACACGGACCGGACGGCGACCGGATCGTGGCGGCATTCGAGTGGACGCTACAGCGGGGCCCATCGAGGTCGGAGTCCGAGCTCGTCCACGACTTCCTCGGAACCGTGCGCAGCCGAGACGGGGAACGAGCGGCCTGGCTCGGCCTGGCGCGCGCCCTCTTCAACAAAGCGGAGTTCACGCACGCGCCATGAGTCGACCCAGCCACGAGTCCACGCAGCAGCGACGGCTTCGGATCGCACGCCGGGAGGTGCTCCGGGCGGGCGCGTCGGGCCTTGGCGCCCTGGCCCTCGGTGATGCGTTCGCCCGTGACGGCGCGGCGGGCCACGCGCCCCGCGTCCAGGGCGCGGTCGGACTCCACCACACACCGCGCGCGAAGCGCGTCGTCTGGCTCTTCATGGCTGGCGCCCCGAGCCAGCTGGAGCTCTTCGAGCCGAAGCCAACGCTGCAGAAGCTCGACGGGGAGCCGCTGCCGGCGAGCGTCTCTGCGGGGCGCCGCTTCGCGTTCATCGATCCCTCCCGCTCAAAGCTGCTCGGGACGCGTCGGCGGTTCGACCGACACGGCGAATCCGGAGCTCCCGTCTCCGAGCTCCTTCCGCACATCGGCGGGGTCGCGGACAAGCTCTGCTTCCTCCGCGGCGTTCAGGGTAAGGAGATCAACCACGGTCCCGCGAAGCTCTTCATGAACACCGGGCACGGCCTCTTCGGGAGGCCGAGCTGCGGAGCCTGGAGTCTCTACGGTTTGGGTTCGGAGGCCGACGATCTCCCCGGGTTCGTGGTTCTCCAGTCCGGACCGCGAGGCCCACGGGGCGGAGCGCCGCTCTGGGGAAACGCCTTCCTGCCCTCCACTTGCAGCGGAACTCCGTTTCGTGCCAGCGGGGACCCTGTCCTCGATCTCGGCACTCCCGAGGGGATCTCCGATGCCGGGCAGGCAGACACGATCGAGCTGATCCAGCGTCTCGACCGTCTGAGCGCGCGCTGGATGGGGGAGCGCGCCATCGAGGATCGCGTCCGGACGTACGAGCTCGCGCACCGGATGCAGTCGAGCACGCCGGACGTGATCGACCTCACCTCCGAGTCGAATGCGACGCTCGATCTCTACGGCGTCGATCCAGCCGTGCCGTCCTTCGCCCGGAACTGCCTGCTCGCCCGACGGCTGCTCCAGCGCGGCTCCCGCTTCGTCCAGCTCTACCACACGGACTGGGATCACCACGGCGACCCGCACAACCACCTCGGAGGGCCGTTGGAAGCCCGCTGCCGGGAAGTCGATCGCGCCTCGGCTGCGCTCGTCCGTGACCTCGAATCACTCGGAATGCTCGAGGACACCCTCGTCGTGTGGGGCGGCGAGTTCGGACGCACTCCCCTCGGCGAGGTGCGCAAGGAGCTCGGTCGCGACCACCACGTCGAGGCCTTCACCCTCTGGATGGCAGGCGGGGGAGTCAAGGCCGGTCACTCCCACGGCGAGACCGACGAGATCGGCTTCGCTCCCGTCAGCGGAGCGATGGACGTCCATGATCTTCACGCCACCATGCTCCACCTTCTCGGAGTGGATCACCGACGGCTGACCTACCGGTTGCAAGGGCGCGACTTTCGCCTCACGGACGTCCACGGTCGCGTGATCGAGGACGTCATCTCCTGAGCTCGAGAGGCGGAGCCGGCGCGGCCCCTGAGGCTCGCCGGAGGGCCTCTCTCAGTCGATCGGGACGGAGCCGGTGACGGTCTTGCAGACCTCCCGATACCTCTCCGAGACGCGCTCGAGCACCGCCGGATCGAGCGGCGGCGGGGGAGACTGCTTGTTCCAATCGAGGGTCTCGAGCCAATCGCGCAGGATCTGCTTGTCGAAGCTCGGGGGGCTGATCCCGATCGCGTAGTCGTCCTCGGCCCACATCCGGGACGAGTCCGGCGTGAGCGCCTCGTCGATCAGCAGGACCTCGCCGTCGCGAACGCCGAGCTCGAACTTGGTGTCCGCGAGGATCAGCCCGTGGCCGGCGAGCACCTCCTTGCCCCGGCCGAAGAGCTTCAGGCAGAGGTCCTGACCGTGCGCCCATCGATCAGAGCCAACGAGCTCCTCGGCCTCGGAGGGGGACAGGGGCCGATCCTTGGCTTCGTGCTTGGTCGTTGGAGTGACGATCGGGTGGGGGAGCTCCGAGGCTTGCCGGAGGCCCGCCGGCAGCGGGAGGGAGCAGACGGTGCTGGAATCCTGATACTCCTTCCAGCCCGAACCGGCTAGATAGCCGCGCACAACCCATTCGATCGGATCGGGGGTCGTCTCCCGCACGATCATCACCCGGCCGCGGAGCCGCTCGCGCCAGTCCGAATCCAGCCCCTGCACCTCGTCGATGGATGTGGAGACGAGGTGGTTGGAGACGATGTCTCGCGTCTCCTCCAGCCAGTAGGCGGCGATGCTCGTCAGGATGCGCCCCTTGCCAGGCAACCCCTGATCCATCACCACGTCGAACGCCGAGATGCGATCCGAAGTGACGAAGAGCAGATGGTCACGATCCAGGCGGTAGATGTCGCGGACCTTGCCGGAGGCAACCTGCTCGAGGCCCGGCGGGCGGTCGCTCTTGCCGAGGTAGACGTCGCTCATTCCCAGAGGATGCGACCGGACCACCCTCAGCGCTACGATTGTGGCGGTTCCGTGAACCGCCCCCGACCATGACCTCATCCGACGGTTCCAGCGCACCGAAGCCCCGCCAGACCGCGGTGCCGGGCTTCGGGCCCGCGTTTCACGTGCACGGCGAGCTCCGGGTTCCCACGTCGAAGTCGGTCGCGCAGCGCGTGCTCGCCTGCGCGCTTCTCGCCGACGGGGAGACGCGCTTCGAGGCCCTGCCAACCGGCAAGGACGTGATCCATGCGCTGCGCTGCGCCAGGGAGGGTGGCGCCCGATTCCCGTCCAAGGGAAAGGAAGACGACCTCCTCGCCACGGCCCTCATCCCGCGGCTCGGCCGGGGGGCTCTGCTCGGAGCGCCACCCGGCTCGGTCGAGGGGGAGCGCCCCTGGGTCGAGTTCCCGGTGGGCGAGTCAGGCACCTCTGCGCGACTGTTCACCGCGATCGGTGCACTCGGCAGGCCCGCGGGCAGCGGAGCGGAGGTCGTTCCAACGGGGACGCTCACGAAGCGTCGCAGCCCCGCGCTGTTCCGCGCGCTCCGCGTCGCAGGGGCCGGGGTGGAGCATGGGGGTGTCGCCGACGGCTGGCCCGCGCTCCTCACCGCCACGGCGCCGCCCGACAGCCTCGAGCTCGTGCAGCCGGGATCCAGCCAGGAGGTCTCCTCGCTCCTCATCGCGCTCGCGAGCCATGACGGCCACCGTGAACTTCGAGTGGTGGGCCCGATTCCGAGTGAGGGCTACGTGAACATCACCAACGCGGTCCTCGAGCGCTTCGGCGCCGTGGTCACACGATCCGCGGTCCTCGGCGATGGACCTGGCGGCGAAGCGACACGCTTCAGGGTCCGCGGGCCGCTCCGCGCGCCGACAGAGGCGATCCGCATCGAGGCGGACGCGAGCAGCGCCGCCGTTGCGCTCGCCGCGGGGGCGCTGAGCGGTGGCGCGCCGACGTTCGTCCGTGGAGTGGGCGTGGCCTCGGCCCAGCCGGACGCGGCCTTTCCCGCCCTGATGGCCCGGCTCGGCTGCGACGCGTCGCTGTCGAGCGTGGATCAGCTGGCGCTCTCGGGGCAGCCCACTCGCGGCGGTTCACTCGACTGCTCAGCCGTTCCGGACGTGGCCCCTGTCCTGGCGGCGGTCGGTGGCTTCCTCGCCGATCGCGGGGAAGCGCTCGAGCTCACGGGCCTCGAGACACTGCCGGGGAAGGAGAGCTCGCGCATCGACGTGCTGGCGACCGGGCTGAACAAGATCGGCTTCGAGACCGAGGCGAGCGATCGCTCGCTGAAGATCCTCCGCAGGACGAGACGCCCCGACGGGCCGGTTGAGCTCGACCCCAGGGGAGACCACCGAATGGCCTTCGCGTTCGCTCTGATGTCGCTATTCGAGCCACACGTTCGGATCATTGATCCAGATTGCGTCTCGAAGTCCTGGCCCACCTTCTGGCGGGACCTCTCGGCGGCAGGCGAGTGACGCCGCGGAGACCCGGCCCTCACAAGGCACTAGAATGTCCCCATGACCGATTCCCCTAGCCAGGCACCCGATGGCCCGGTCCTCGTCTGCGGGGGCGCTGGCTACATCGGCAGCCACTGCGTCGCGGCGCTCCAGGCCCGCGGTGTGGAGGTCGTCGTCCTCGACGATCTGTCGACCGGCCATCGCGAGGCGATCACCGCCCCGTTGGTGGAGGCCGACCTGAAGGATCGCGCTGCCATTCGCGAGGCGCTGAAGGAACACGAGCCACGTGCGGTCATTCACTTCGCCGCGAAATGCTACGTGGGGGAATCGGTCACCGATCCGGCCAAGTACTACCTGGAGAACGTCCATGCGACCTGGAACCTCCTCGAGGAGATGCGGGCCGCGGAGGTCAGGGACATCGTGTTCTCCAGTACTTGCGCGACCTACGGGGAGCCCCAGGAGGTCCCGATCCCCGACGGGCACCCGCAGAACCCGATCAACCCCTATGGTCGGACGAAGCTCCACATGGAGCACATGATGTCCGACTACAGTCGCGCCTACGGCATGCGCTACGCGGCCCTGCGCTACTTCAACGCCGCCGGCGCTTCGCTGGACGGTAGCATCGGGGAGGATCACGATCCGGAGACCCACCTGATCCCCCTGATCCTCCAGGTCGCCTTGGGTCAGCGGGAGAGGATCAAGATCTTCGGCGACGACTACGACACGCGTGATGGCACCTGCATCCGCGACTACATCCACGTCGTGGATCTCGCGGATGCCCATCTGCGAGCCCTGAAACACCTCCAGCTCGACCGCGGCAGTCTCCGCTGCCATCTCGGTACGGGGAGGGGCTTCACGGTCAAGGAGATCATCGAGGCCGCGCGGGAGATCACGGGCCACCCGATCCCCGCCGAGACCGTGCCGCGACGTGAGGGGGATCCCGCGAGGCTGGTCTCGGGCGGCTCTCGCGCCAGGGATGTCCTGGGGTGGGTCCCGGCTCGCGGTGACGTGCGCGATGTGATCCGGGACGCGTGGGGCTTCCTCTCGACTCACCCTGGCGGCTATCGCCTCTCCTGAGCCCGGATGAGGCGCCTCCTCCGCCTCGCCGCGGCGTGCAGCCTCTGCGCGGCGGGCTGCAAGAGCTTCGACGGCGCTGTCTTCGACGAGCGCCTCCGGGGCGCGACCTTCGACGCATACGTGGAGACGATCGAGACGCAGTTCGAAGGGCTGGAGCCCGCGGGGATCAGCGTGGATGAGCTCCGTGCTCGCTATCGCTCCGCTGCGGTCGGCTCGGCCACACCAGCCGCCTTCTACGCAGTCCTGAGGGCGCTTCTCGCGGATCTCGACGATCCGCACGCTGGCCTCACCGTTTCGCCACGTTTCTGGAACGGCCCGGTGGCGGAGCCGGAGTGGATCCAGTTCGTGGAGCTGGAAGGCGTTGTCCATGCCGGTCTTCCACGCCGCAACGTGCGCGGCTTCGAGGAGGCGGTCGTCGCGCGCGCAGGCTGGCTCGCGGACTGCGGCGTCTTGGACATCTCGGAGCTCTCGCAAGAGGGAGCTGCCGTGTTCCTCCGATCGAGCGCAGCCTTCGGAGCGCGGCACCCGGGCGGAGAGGACGCGCGGCTCGACGCACTGGCCGAGCCGCTCAGCTGGCTGCCTCTGATCGCCGTGGACGGTGTCCGCGTCGAGTCAGCACACGATGCTGAGCTCCTCGTCCGAGGAGCACTCGGCTCCATCGTCCGATTGGAGGTTCCCACCGCCTCCGGGGGATCCAGACCGTTCGGCGCGGTCAGGAACGCGGGCGTCTTCGAGGGTCTGGAGCCCACGGCTGGACTCAGGCAGCGACTGCACCCCCTCGAGCTCGCGGAGCGCCTCGACCCCGCCGGCGCGATTCTCCAGGGGAGCGTGCCGACCGCGCGCGCTCCGATCCAGGCACTGCGCGCTCAGCGTCGCTGGTACCAGCAGGCCCGCCGCGGGCCAGGGGACTCCATCGGAGCAGACCTGCTGTCGGGAGACTCGCTCGAGACGTTCCGTGTGGAGGCCAGGCGGCTCGTGACGCCCGCCGGGCACGAGGTGGCGTTCCTCCGCCTCGGGAGCTTCCGGTGGAGCCTCGAAGAGCCGCTCGCCGAGATCGCCGAGCTCTTCCGCGATGAGCGTCACTGGATCATCGACCTCACGGGGAACCCCGGGGGCGCATGGGCCGAGGCAGGACTCTTCATGAGCTACTTCCTGCCCCCGGACGCCGACTTCGTTCCCCATGAGGTCCGGTCCAGCCGTGAACGTGCCGCGTTCTTCACCTCGTCCCGGGTCCGGGAGACTCACCGCCTGCGCCGGGCCGAGGTCCCGCACCTGCGACCGCAGACCGTCCACGTCCTCGTGGATCAGGACACGGCGAGCGCAGGGGAGATCGTGGCCGCCTTCCTTCGAGGCTCCATCGACGCGGTGCTCGTGGGCGAGCGAACCGCGGGCGCGGAGTTCAGCACCGGTGATTTCCAGGCCCCGGACGGCTCCGTGCTGTCCATCGGGCTCGGGGGCGGAATGGTGGCTCCGCTCCCGCATTTCCAGGGACGGGGGCTCGAGGTGGACGTCGAGGTGGGAGGCGCCACGCGGGACCTGGAGGCCTGGCGCGCGGCCTTCGCGCTCCACGCCCGTAGCGCGGCTCTCGCCGCGATCGACGGGCACCTTCGGGCGGAATGAACGAAACGTGCGCCGGCGCAGGTGCCAGGCCGCTGGGAATCACCCCCCCTCGTCCGGCATCATGGTCCACATGGCGCGCAAAGACCCTCTCGTCGCCGCAGCGGGCCCGCTGCTGCTTCTGGCTCTCGGTGCTCTCGCGGGATGCGGTGGCGAGGTGGAGGCCTCGGACCCGAGCGAGGCCGCAGGGCCGTCCGTGGAGCTGGAGTTCCCACCGCTTGGACGGACGACCCGGGTTTCGGGCGAACCGACCCCGAGCGGCTCCACCGCGGCGAGGGGCCCTCGGCCGACCAGGACCCTCACGAAAGGGGTCGACCCGCTGGAACACGAAGTCCGGCCCATGGGCTCACTGGATGGTCCGGTAGCGAGAATTCTCGAAGAGGCCCGCCAACGCGCATTCGACGCCTCCAAAGGGCGGTGTGCACCACATCAGGCGAAGATCGCGATCGAGTGCGTCGACCTGAACACGGGCCTGCGCCTCGTCTCCAGCCGGGCGGAAGAGCCCATGGTGCCCGCGTCGAATCTGAAGGTGATCACCGCTGGTGCCGCGCTCCTTGGCCTCGGACTTGACGCAGAGTTCGAGACGGTCTTCGAGGCGATCGGCACGATCGCTGGGGGCCGCCTCGAGGGGGATCTCGTGGTTCGTGCCGGGGCCGACCCGATGCACCGGCGGGAGGGGGACGGAAGTCTCACACCCTGGTTCGATGACCTGGCGGCCGGCCTGCGGGCGGCGGGGATCGAGTCCATCAGCGGAGACGTCGTCCTGGATCATGGACCGTTCGCGCCGCTGGGGACCGGGCCAGAATGGCCGGACTCCCGCCAGCACTGGCAGCAGTACTGCGGTCTGGCGTCCGGATTCAGCGCGAACGGCGGTGCTTATCGCGTCACCGTCTCGAGCAGCGCGAGGAGCGCTCGGGTCGTACTTCGGCCGCGGAACCACGGCCTCTCCAGGAGAGGAACCGTGGACGTCGGCGGCAGGGCGAACGACCTCCGCGTCGGCGCCAACGCCGGGGGAGTCACCGTGGGTGGCAAGGTGCCTGCGAGCTTCGGCCCGTTCGTCAAGGAGTTCCGCCATCCGGACCCCGATCGGCTCTTCGCGTCGACGCTGCGCGGGGCGCTGGCCGACCGAGGGATCCGCTTCGGGCGCGTCCTGATGCCGGGGGACGCGAGCGCGGCGCGAGAGGACCGGGGCAGGGTCGTCCACGTCATGCGGTCCCCCGTCCGCTCCATTCTCGAGGCGGTTCTCGGAGACTCCAACAACCCGGTGACCGACCAGCTCTTCGCGCTGGTTGGAGGTCGCCTGGCCCGGGATGGCTCCCGGGAGGGAAGCGCAGCCGCGATCCGGAGCGTTCTCGTCGACCACGGCGTCGATGTGACGGGACTTGTCCAGGTGGAAGGCTCCGGGCTCTCCCGAGCGAATCGAGTCACGGCCCGGACGCTCTGCGACGTGCACGCGGCCGTCGCATCCAGCCCTGAGCTGGCCCCCATCTACGTCGAGGCCCTCCTCCGCAGCGGCGTTGGATAAGAAGCTTGCCGATCGTATGGTCGGAACGGCTGCGGAAGGCCGGGTCGTGGCCAAGACCGGCTGGATCGGAGGCGCGAGCAGCTTCAGCGGAGTCGTGCTCGATGACGACGACTCGCCTCGCCTCGCGTTCGCGATCCTCGTGAGCTATCCGCGCGTGTCCGGACTGAACACGAAGGCGTGGAAGCCCATGCAGGACGACCTGTGCGCGCTCTTCGCCTCGGGCCTCACGCTCCTCGGTCCGCGATGAGCGTCGATGGCGATGCGGTCTGGGCGCTTTTGGGGAAGTCCACGGACGAACTCATCACCGAAGACACGGTCCGGGGCGCGGTCGACGCCGCTCTCGCTGCCGGCCAGATCCAGCGAGAAGCCCTCGGGCACCTCGGCCGGGCGGACGTCCACTCCAAGTCGTCGCGACGGGACCTCGTCACGACGGTGGACGTCGCGTCCGAGCGCGCCATCGTCTCGCGATTGCGAGCGTTACCACACGCGCACGCCATCGAGGCGGAGGAGGAGGTGCACGACGAGGAGGACGGGAGGCCTCGATGGTTCGTCGATCCGCTCGACGGCACCGTCAATTTCTTCCACGGTCTCCCGCTCTTCTGCGTCTCGATCGGCCTCTACCGCGGCCCCGTGCCCGTCCTCGGCGTCGTGCACGCTCCCGCGCTCGGGGAGACCTTCGTGTCCGCTGCTGGCGCAGGTGCCCATCACCTCGGCGAGGCCAGGGGGGAACAGGGGGCTCTCTCGGTGGCGTCCGAGACAAGGGACCTCGCGGACGCGGTGCTCGCGACCGGTTTCCCGTACCGTCGCGGTGAACTGGAGCACTCCAATCTCGAGAACTTCTGCCGCTTCTTCCACGAGGTGCGCGGGATGCGCCGGATGGGTTCCGCCGCGCTGGATCTCGCTTTCGTGGCGGCCGGGCGGCTTGACGGGTTCTGGGAGCTGCACCTCTCACCCTTCGACGTCGCGGCTGGCGCGGCGCTCGTGCTGGAGGCCGGCGGCGTCGTGACGGATGCACGAGGCGGGCAGGAGTGGCTCCGGGGCGGCTCGATCGTCGCTGGACCCTGGGAGCTGGCCGCGCAGATGCGGGGCAGGATCGAGGCCTGACCCCCTGGAGGCGCTCGAGGCCGCGGGGATTATCACAGCGATCAGGTTGATGGATCTCCTTCCACGGGAACGGTTGAGAAGTGCCATCGCGCCTACGAGACTCTCACG
>CBFIJG010000001.1:265017-280136 GCA_965662915.1 Planctomycetota bacterium
CGAAGGACCTGAGCCTCTCCGACTACGCCGGCAAGTACGTCGCGCTCGTCTTCTACCCCAAGGACTTCACCTTCGTCTGCCCGTCCGAGCTGATCGCCCTCGACCACAAGGTCGCCGAGCTCGACCAGCGCAACTGCGTCGTGCTGGGCGTCTCCATGGACGACGCCGAGACCCACGCGAAGTGGCGCGAGACGGCCATCGACGACGGTGGGATCGGCAAGCTGGCCTACCCGCTGATCGCGGACGACGCCAAGAAGCTCAGCGAGGCCTATGACGTCGTTCACGCCGACTCCGGGCTGAGCTACCGGGCCACCTTCTTGATCGACCGCGAGGGCACGGTCCAGTCCGCCGTCCACAACAACCTCCCCCTCGGCCGGAACATGGAGGAGCTGATCCGCATGGTCGACGCTCTTCAGTTCCACGAGGAACACGGCGAGGTCTGCCCGGCGAACTGGCAGCCTGGCAAGGCCGCAATGGCGCCGACCGCCGAGGGCGTGGCCGCCTACCTCAAGGAGCACGCCTCCTCTCTCTGAGCCGCCCGCTCGAGCCCTGACTCCGCCGAGGCGTGAGACCGGGACTGCCGAGAGCCTCTCGCACGCCGCGAGGGGCTCTCGGTCGTTGTGTGCGACCTCGCGTCCGGATGCTCGGAGGGGAAGAGCGTCCTGGGGGCCGGAGCGCTGGCGACCAATCGACCGCAGGACGGTGCTCACCGGATGCCCGATGTGGAGCCAGAGGCCGTGGCACGAGGTCGCTTGTACGCCGCCAGGACCCATGATCCCGGCGCTTCCCCCCTGGCCCGGCGCGCTGGTATCTTCGGGGGTTGCCGCCGGGCTCGATGAAGTCTCCCGAGACGTTCCTCGACCCGGTCGCGCTGGCGCCGGCGATGACCACACCCCCCCGATCCAAGGCCCGGAAGAAGGGCACGAAGCGCGCCTCTTCCGGCGGCCAGCGCGCGAGCCGAGTCAACGAGGGTGACGGGTCGATCAGCATCCGCGGAGCGCGTCAGAACAACCTTCGCTCCGTAGATGTGAGCCTCCCCCGGGGGGCGCTGGTCGCGATCACCGGGGTCTCCGGCTCCGGCAAGTCCTCGTTGGCCTTCGACACCCTCTTCCGTGAGGGACAGCGGAGGTTCTTGGAGACGCTCTCCGCCTACGCCCGCCAGTTCCTGGGCGGGCTCCAGAAGCCCGACGTGGACTCGATCGATGGGCTCTCGCCCGCGATCGCCGTCGACCAGAAGAGCATCGCCAGAGGCAACCGCTCGACGGTCGGGACGCTCACGGAGATCGTCGATCACCTCAGGGTGCTCTACGCCCGAGCGGGCATCGCCCATAGTCCATGGTGCGACCTGCCCGTGGAGTCCCGAACACCCGAGACGGTGGTCCAGGAGCTCCTCGCCGCGCACCACGGGAAGCGCCTCGTCCTCGCAGCGCCCCTGGTGAAGGACCGCAAGGGCAGCTTCCGCGCGCTGTTCCAGGACCTGCAGCGACGCGGTTTCGTCCGCGCCCGGATCGACGGCGAGATCGTGCGGCTCGAAGAAGCGCCGGAGCTGGAGCGGTACAAGCGACACTCGATCGAGGTGGTCGTGGACCGCCTCAAGCCCGACGCGAGCGAGCCCGCGCGGATGAGGGATGCCGTCGATCAGGCCCTCGAGCTCGGCGATGGCGAGGTGGTCGCGATCGCCGCCGACGGGACGTCTCGAACCTGGTCGACCCAGCGCGTTTGCCCGGAGACCGGCAACGAGCTGCCTCCGCTCGAACCGCGCCTCTTCTCGTTCAACTCTCCCCACGGCGCATGCGGCACCTGCAGCGGGCTCGGCATCCTTCGCGCGCCGACGGAAGCGGCGGTGGTGAGGGATGCGTCGCTCTCGCTCCGTGAAGGAGCGCTCGCGGTCACCAAGGCGAACGGAAGCGGGCTGCTGTTCCCGAACGTCGACTTCGATTTCCTCGCAGGGGTCGGCAAGGACGTCGGCTTCGACCTCGATACGCCCTGGGGCGAGCTCGGCGCCGTCGCCCGGCGAGCGATCCTTCACGGCACCGGGGCCAAGCGCTATCGGGACGCCTTCAAGTGGAACGGCAAGCGCTCGAAGGGGAGCGGCAGCTGGAACCGGGTGTTCCGTGGCGTCCTGGGCGAACTTCAGCGCGCCTGGGAGAAGGGATCCCGCAAGAAGATGGTGGAGCGCTTCTGCTCCGAACAAGTCTGCCCCGATTGCCAAGGCAGTCGCGTCAACGAGTTCGCCCGCTTCGTTCGGTTCGGGACCCTGCGCTTTCCCGAGCTCACGTCTCGACCGGTCGAAGAGCTGGTCCCACTGCTCCGCGGGGCGGAGGTGAGCGAGCGCCAGTCCCGGATCGCCAGGGATCTCCTCGCCGAGATCGCCCAGCGCGCGGAGTTCCTCGTGGAGGTGGGCCTGGGCTACCTCACGCTCGACCGGGGTGCGGACACGCTCTCCGGTGGTGAGGCGCAGCGAATTCGCCTCGCGGCGCAGCTCGGCGCCGGACTGCAAGGCGTCCTCTACGTCCTGGACGAGCCGAGCATCGGACTGCACGCGCGCGATCACGGGAGGCTCCTCGGGGCTCTCGCGAAGCTCCGTGACGCCGGTAACAGCGTGATCGTGGTGGAGCACGACGAGGCCACCCTGCGGAGCGCCGACTGGCTCATCGACGTCGGACCGGCGGCCGGGAGTCGCGGCGGCCAGATCGTGGCGGCGGGTCCACCTGCTGCGATCGCAGCCGACGAGGTGGACACCCCGACCGGCAGGCTCCTTCGCGGCCTCATCGAGATCCCGGCGCCCGACGAGCGTCGACCCGGCAATGGCCAGGTCATCTCGATCCACGGGGCCCGGGCCTTCAACCTGAAGGGTGTCGACGCGACGATCCCCCTCGGGACACTCACCGCTGTCACCGGTGTCTCCGGCTCCGGGAAGTCCACGCTCGTGGACCGGACCCTGAAGCGTGCATTGCTGAGGCACCTGGAGCGCGAGACGCCGGATCCGGGGGCGCACGACAGCATCGTCGGGCTCGAGCAGATCGACGATCTCGTGGCGATCACCGCTGCGCCAATCGGCCGGACCCCTCGCTCCAATCCGGCAACCTACACGAAGGTCTTCGGGCCGATTCGCGACCTCTTCGCGAGCCTTCCCGAGGCCAAGATGCGCGGCTACACCAAGTCGCGCTTCAGCTTCAACGTCGCGGGCGGTCGGTGCGAGGAGTGCCTCGGCGCGGGCGTGAAAGTCATGGAGCTCCAGTTCCTGAGCCCCGTCACCGTTCCGTGCGAGGAGTGCGGCGGGAAGCGCTTCCAGGAGGAGACCCTCGACGTGCGCTACCGCGAGCGCTCCATCGCCGACGTGCTCGCGATGACCGTCGAGGACGCGGTCGAGCTCTTCGACGATCACCCCCTCATCGCCCGACCGCTGCGGCTGATGATGGACGTCGGCCTCGGCTACCTGACGCTCGGGCAGCCCTCGCCGACGCTCTCCGGGGGAGAGGCCCAGCGAATCAAGCTGGTGACCCACCTGGCGAAACGACCCCAGGGGCAGACACTCTTCGTGCTGGACGAGCCCACGACGGGGCTGCACATGGAGGACGTGGGGCGGCTCGTCGGCGCCCTTCAACGGCTGGTCGACAAGGGGCACACCGTCCTGGTGATCGAGCACAACCTCGAGCTCATCCAGGCCGCTGACCACCTGATCGACCTCGGGCCCGAGGGCGGGGCCGGGGGCGGACAGGTCCTTGGATTCGGGACCCCCGAGGAGCTTCGAGACCTGGACACGCCGACCGGTGCCGCACTGCGCGAGATCATCGGCGGGCGGTCCCTTCGCTCGAAGCCGCTCCCTTGCTCGAAAGGCGTCGAGAAGCCGTCCCACCTCTCCGTCCGAGGCGCTCGGACGCACAATCTCCGTGGAGTGGACGTCGACATCCCGCGGGGCTCGCTCACCGTGGTGACGGGCCCATCGGGCTCGGGGAAGTCGAGCTTGGCCTTGGACACCATCTACACGGAGGGCCGGCGACGCTTCGTCGAGTCCCTGTCCACCTACGCGCGCCAGTTCCTCGGCACGAAGGACAAGCCTCCCGTCGAGTCCATCTCGGGCCTCGGCCCCTCGGTCGCCGTGGAGGCGAGCACGGTTCGCGGTCACCCTCGCTCCACGGTCGCGACGACCACGGAGATCCACGACCAGCTGCGCGTCCTCTTCGCGCGAGCCGGCACTCCGCGGTGCCCGGAACACGGCGAGGCACTCGAGCCGGCCGACCCGGCGAAGGTGACTCGCAAGATCCTGAAGGCCAGCGAGGAGATGGGTGGCAAGCCGAAAGGCTGGATCCTCGCACCCATCCACGGCCATGGGCGGCGCGCCACCACCAAGGAGGAGTCCCTGTCCGACCGCCTGGCCGCGCTCGTCCCCAGCTGGACCGCCGCTGGCTTCGTCCGCGTCATGATCGACGGGGAGGAGCGCCGACTCGATGACGAGGCCCTGTCCTTCGAGGGGGCCGTGGAGGTGGATCTCGTCGTCGACCGAGTCTCCTTCGCGACCGCTTCGCGCCCCAGGATCGCCGACGCGGTGGAGCAAGCGGCCGCAGCAGCCCACGGACGGGTCTCCGTGCTCGTCAAGGGCGGGCCGCGGCTCGAGTACAGCACTCTCGGCGCCTGCTCCACCTGCGGCTTCCAGCTCAGCGGCAAGCTCGAGCCCCGCCACTTCTCGTTCAACACCCACGTGGGGGCCTGCAAGCGGTGCGATGGGATCGGTGAGGTCTTCAGGGCCGATCCATCCCTCCTCGTCACCGACCCCACCCGGCCTCTCACGGACGGCGCCATCGGCGGGAAGCTCGGGCGCTACCTCGTGAAGGGTAAGGGGTACTACGAGACGCTGCTGCGCACGGTCGCGCGCTCTCATCGGGTCGACCTGGATCGTCCGTTCGGAAAGCTGTCGCCGAAGCACCAGGCGCTGCTCATGCGGGGGGAGGGCTCGAAGGGCGCCTACGAGGTTCGAGTCTCCAAGCAGATGCGCAACTTCGACTACGACCAGGAGTACTCGTCGGAGTGGAACGGGCTCTGCGGTCACATCGACGCCTGGCACCAGCGCACGGACGACCCCGAGTGGGCCTCCATGCTGGAGAAGGTGATGGCGCGCGAAACCTGTCCCGATTGCGCCGGGGAACGATTGGAGCCTGCCTACCGGAGCGTTTACGTCTCGCGGAAGCGGCTCCCGCAGATCCTCTCCATGACGGTCACCGAGGCGCTCGCCTGGTCCAGCGGCCTCAGGCTGCGCAAGGCCGTCGCGGAGGCGATCGGGCAGGTGACAGCCGAGCTCGGTTCACGGCTCGCGCTGCTCGAGCGCGTGGGCCTGGGCTACCTGACGCTGGACCGCGCGACGGCCACTCTCTCGGGCGGTGAGGCGCGCCGCGTCCGCCTCTCGGCGAGCCTGGGCTCCGAGCTCGTGGGAGTCTGCTACGTCCTCGACGAGCCCACGGTCGGGCTCCATCCTCGGGACATCGACCGCCTCAGCGGCGCGCTGGAGTCCTTGAGGGATGCTGGCAACACGGTGCTCGTCGTCGAGCATGACGCCGAGTTGATGGCCCGTGCCGATCACATCGTCGACATGGGCCCGGGAGCGGGCGTCGAAGGCGGCGCCGTCGTCGTGAGCGGGACCCCCGACGAGGTTCGTGCCCATCCGACCTCTGGGACGGGCCGCTATCTCCGCGGGGAGATCGATCTGGCCGCAGTGCTCGCCGACGACGTTCCGACGGACGAGGCCGCCGAGCTCGCGGAGCAGCGACGGGCGGAGCTCTCCGAGATCTACGCTGGACGCGGCGACCGTGTGACGCTGAGCGGCGCGATGGGGAACAACCTCCACGGGCTCCAGCTGGATCTGAGCTTCGGTGAGCTGCTCGGAGTCTGTGGTCCGTCGGGCAGCGGGAAGTCCACCCTCGTACTGGACACCCTCGTCCCGGCGCTGCGCGGCGAGGCCAGCAAAGGACGCTGGAAGGGGTTCAGTGCTCCGGAGGGAACGCGGCTCTCCGTGGTGGACGCGACGCCGATCGGCCGGACGCCCCACAGCGTCCCGGCGACATACGTCGAGCTGATGCCTCACCTCCGTGAGCTCTTCGCACGAGCCCCCGAATCGCGGCTGAAGGGATTCACCTCGTCGCACTTCTCGTTCAACTCCACCAAGGGGCGCTGCGGCGCCTGTGACGGCCGAGGCGCGACGCTCGTGGAGATGCAGTTCCTCTCGGACCTCTGGCTCACCTGCGAGGAGTGTGACGGACGCCGCTATCAGCCCGAGGTCCTCGAGGTCCGCTTCCGTGGCCGGTCCATTGCCGACGTCCTGGAGATGAGCGTCGCCGAAGCCGCCGCGTTCTTCGAGGCACAGCCGGCAGTGCGGCGCATCCTGCAGACCCTTCTCGACGTCGGCCTCGGCTACATGAGCCTGGGCCAGTCGTCCACGACCCTCTCGGGCGGCGAGGCTCAGCGCATCAAGCTGGCGTCCGAGCTGTGGCGTGCAGGCTCCCGCGCCGGCGGCCTCGAGCGAAGCGTGATCGTCCTCGACGAGCCCAGCACAGGGCTCGCTGCAACGGACGTGGAGCACCTCGCTCGGGTTCTGGGAAGGCTCGCGCGCGAGGGCAACGCCGTCGTGATCATCGAGCACCACACGGAGCTCCTCGAGATCTGCGACAGGCTCGTGGAGCTCGGGCCTGAGGGTGGAGAGTCGGGCGGTCAGATCATCGCCGAGGGCTCTCCCAGGGAGCTCGCCTCGACCAGGGCCTCCGTCACCGGGCCATGGCTCTTCGGCGGTCGCGGCCGGTCGGGACGCGGCACGAAGCGCTCGCGCGGAGCGGCCACCCTTCCCAAGACACGCAAGTCGAAGGCTGGGACTCGTAGGAAACCCGCCAGCACCGGGGGCGCGAACTCGTGATGCAGCACCCCGCGCCGCTCCCCACGAACCCGCTCATCGTCCAGAGCGACCGGACGCTGATGCTCCACACCGTCCAGGCAAGGACCGACGCAGCTGGTCGGCCGGTCCGCGACAGCGACGGCAACCCCGAGACCGAGGAGCATCCGCTCTTCGCGGCCGCCCGTGACGCGCTGGCGAGCTTCTGCGAGCTGGAGAAGAGCCCCGACTACCTTCACACCTACCGGATCACACCGGTTTCCGTCTGGAACGCGGCTGCGGTGGGCGTGGATGCCGAGCAGATCGCCGAGGTCCTCCACCGATTCGCCTGTGTCCCCGTTCCGCAGAGCCTGATCGGGGAGATCGAGGGCTGGATCTCGCGCTACGGACTCCTGCGGATCGAGAGGGTGGATGGCGCGAGCTCCCGCTTCGAGCTCGTGAGTGACGACCCCGATGCACTCGAAGAGATGCTCGAGCACCGCACGATCAACGAGCTCGGTCAGATCGTCGAAATTCGCCGGAGGGGCGCCGCGTCTTCCTTGACGACCTGACGAGGGGCGAGATGAAGCAGCGGCTCATCCGCCTCGGCTTCCCGGTGGACGATCGCGGCGGTTACGTCGACGGAGACCCGCTCGAGATTCAGCTCCGGAAGCGGACCCTCGGCGGAGCCACGTTCGAGCTGCGCGACTACCAGGCCCTCGCCGCCGACGCATTCCACGCCTCCGGGACAGCCCTGGGTGGCTCAGGGGTCGTCGTTCTGCCGTGCGGCGCCGGGAAGACAGTCACGGCGATGGGGGTGATGCGCCTGGTCGGCGCGAAGACCCTCATCCTGACCACCAACACCGTCGCCGTCAGGCAGTGGCGCGACGAGCTCCTCGACAAGACCACGCTCACCGAGGACGAGGTGGGGGAGTACACGGGCGACGTCAAGGAGCTCAAGCCCGTGACCGTCAGCACCTACCAGATGCTGACGTGGCGGCGCTCCAAGGTCGGCGAATTCGAGCACTTCGAGGTCTTCCGGGAGGAGAACTGGGGCCTGGTGGTCTACGACGAGGTCCACCTGCTGCCAGCGCCCATCTTCCGCGTCACCGCCGAGCTGCAGGCCCGCAGACGACTCGGACTCACCGCGACGCTGGTTCGTGAGGACGGCAAGGAGGACGAGGTCTTCTGTCTCATCGGCCCGAAGCGGTACGACGTTCCGTGGAAGGTCCTCGAACAGAGAGGCTTCATCGCGGAGGCGCGATGCGTCGAGATCCGCGTCCCCTTCGACGGCGAGCATCGACGACGCTACGCCGCCGCATCGTCCAGATCTCAGTTCCGCCTGGCGTCGGAGAACCCCGCCAAGGACGACGTGGTGGCTGAGCTCTGCGCGCGGCACGCGGGAGAGCGCATCCTCGTGATCGGGCAGTACCTGGACCAGCTCCGCAGGCTTTCCAAGCAGCTCGCGGCCCCCCTCCTCACCGGGCGCACGGCCAACGCCAAGCGCACCGAGCTCTACGAGGCCTTCAGGTCCGGCAAGATCGACGTGCTCATCCTCTCGAAGGTGGGCAACTTCGCGGTCGATCTCCCCGATGCCTCCGTGGCGATCCAGATATCGGGGACCTTCGGCTCGAGGCAGGAAGAGGCCCAGCGCCTGGGACGCGTCCTGCGCCCGAAGTCGGATGGACGCGGCGCCGTCTTCTACTCGATCGTCACGCTCGGCTCGAAGGACCAGGACTTCGCCACCAAACGTCAGCTGTTCCTCACCGAGCAGGGCTACGCCTACGAGATCCGCGAGGGGCTTTCCGGAGCCCCCGACGACGATCGCCCCGAGCCGTCGTCACCGTGCACCGGCCCGGTGCGGGCCCCTTCCCATGCCCCGCTGACGCTCGATGGCGAGGCTCCACGCCGTGACACCGGAGCAGCCGCTCCGGGAGGAACAGAGTGACGCCGACGTCCCCTGATCCCGACCGCCAGAGCCCTTCCCGACGCAGCCGCCGTCCCTCCTCGCCCCGCACCGCCTCGCGGAGCGATCAGGGCCCCGATGCACCGATGGCTGCGCTCCTCTCGCGATTGAAGAAGCCGGAGCTGCGCGAGCCGTTCCGCTTCTGGAGGGGCGAGGGAGGCCCGCCCACGCCCTCCAGGGTGGGGGACATGCGCGACCAGCTCGCGCAGTGGATGTCCGACACGGAGCGCGTATCACAGCGCGTCCGGAGCCTCGACGACCGATCGCGCGCCCTCCTGAACGCGTTCGTGCAGGTTCCGGGCCATCGGCGATCCGCGGCCGATCTAGCGCCGATCACGGGAGCGACTCCAGAGTCGGCGGTCGAACCTCTCAAGCGGCTCGCGCTGCTCTTCGACGACCACGAACTCGAGGGGCCCGGCTGGTTCCTTCCACGCGCACTGGCGAAGCCGCTGGCCGCACGGCCCGCGACGGAAGCCGTGAGCCTGGACAGCGAGATCTTCCGCGCGTTGACGCTCAAGGGAGCCATGGAGTGGCGCTACGGCGGGCCAGGAGCGGAACGGCCGATGAAGGCATCGCGCATTCGCGAGATGTTCAAGATGTACGCGAACGAGGCGCAGGCCGTCGCGCGCGTCGAACGACTCCCTGAAGGACTCCGGGATCTCATCGCGAAGGTCGTGCTCGAGTTTGGTGGCCTTCTCCCTCGGCGGTTCTTCGAGAAGATGGAGACGGAGCTGCCCCACTGGAACCAGCGTCGATGGGCCAAGATCCTCGGCGAGTCCCTCGTGGGCACCGTCCAGCGGCTCGAGCTGAGCCCGTACGGCATCCACCACGACGACGACACCCTCATCGTCCACAACGAGATCACGCTCGCCTGGTTCAAGCGGATCGCGGTCCCCAGCGACCCCGATGCGCCCCACGACGATTGCTCCCTCGGCGTGGACGCGGTCTCGAACATCAGCCGTTTCTTCGCCTACCTGATCGACAACAACGTGCGCTTCACCGTCAAGGGTGAGATCTTCAAGACGACCGAGAAGCGCATCCTGACGGACCTCATCCCCAACCCCGGCCGTGAGCTGGAGCGGGCGGAGATCCTCCAGTTCATCTTCGACTTCGCGAGGCGCTCCGGCTTCGTCGAGGTGACGGGCGAGCGCACCTTCCAGCTCACCGGGCCCGGCCGCGACTGGGAGGCGCAGGGCCTCGACGCCAAACTTGGACACCTCTTCGATCACGTCACCGCCGACCTCGACCTCGACCTCGAATCCGTGCATCAGCTCGCGATGCGTCAGGTGCTGCTGAAGATGATGAAGCGGCTCGAGGTGGGCATCTGGTACGACGTCATGTACCTGCCGTTCCTCGCGAGGAACGCGTATCTCGCCCAGCTGGATGGTCTCGGCGTGGCCGATCAGGTGGAGGCGCTCGGCAGGGACTCCGTTGGCGCGAGCGAGGATCTGCAGCGCCTCAGCTGGAACCTCGTCAACTGGGTCCGCAAGCGCCTCTACCTCCTCGGAATCGTCGACCTAGGCTACGACAGCCACGGCCACCCCGTGGCGATGCGCCTGACCCGCATCGGCGCGCGGGTGCTCGGGATCGACGCCGGGGTCTCCGAGCTCACCGGGCTCGGGCGCCTGATCGTCACGCCCGACTTCGAGGTGGTCCTCTTCGGCGACGGCGATGACGCGGACCTGGTCCACGACCTCGACCGCTTCACGGACAGGGTGAAGGAGGGCGCCACCCGCCAGTTCCGGATCGACGACCACTCCGTGCATCGTGGCCTCGTCGAGGGCCTGACCGTCTCACGGATGTCGGAGATCCTGACCGGCAACGCACGGACGCCGGTTCCCAGGAACGTTCTGCAGTCCATCCGCGGCTGGGCCCAACAAGCAGGGCTCCTTCTGCTGGACGCAGACCTCGTGGTTCGGGGCCAGGATCCCGAGCTGATGGCACGCTTCGCCCGGGATGCCGGCGTCAGGCCGTTCGTCCGGGCCACGCTGGACTCGACCAGGGTGAAGCTGAAGGCGAAGACGAGCCGGCAGCGGTATCGCACGCTTCTCCGCGATCTGGGCTATCTGATCGAGCTTCAGGGGGAGTGAGGCCTCGGAGCCCATGGATCGACGGCTTCCGCCCGCTCTCATCGGGTTGACTCCTGGCACCTTGCGCGACGGTGCCGGGTTCCCGAGCGTCGAGGGCTCCCTGGTCGCGGCGGTGAGGGCGGCGGCCACCGGCGGGCTGAGCGCCCTGATGGTCCGCGAGCCCCACCTCGAGGACCGAGCCTTCCTGAGGCTCGCGAGGTCCCTCCGCGCGGCCTTCGACGGCTGGCTCTGCATCCATGATCGCGCGCACCTCGCGGGAGTCGTCGGGGCCCAGGGAGCGCATCTCACGAGCAGATCGCTGCCGGCCCATGCGGCCCGCGAGGTCGTAGGCCCCGGGCTGTGCCTCTCGACGTCGACCCACGCCGGGGATCCGACTCCGGACGCCGCGCTCGTGGACTTCGCGCTCCACGCGCCCGTCTTCTGCCCCCACAGCAAGAAGAGCGCCGGGAACGAGATCGGACGGAAGGGACTGCTCGAGGCCCAGAGCACCTTCGAGGTCCCGGTCGTCGCGCTCGGTGGGCTGGACGCGGAGAGGCTCCCCGAGCTGAGGGAGACCGGAGCGCTCGGCTGCGCCGCGATCGGCGCCATCTGGGCCACCGACGCCGCGCCGCTCGATGGGCTCCGCCCCTCGCCGCTCCAGGATCTCGATGGGATCGCGGCGAGGACCGCCGCGCTCTCCCGGGCCGCCGCGTCCTGCTTCGGGGAGGAGCAGGCGCGGTGAGGGATCCCGAAGGCATGCTGCGCCGAGCGCGAATCGCGCTCATCGTCGCCGTCCTCCTCGGCGCGGGCTACCTGGCTTCGCGCTTCGCGCTCATCACCCTGCCCGCGGAGGGCTGCTCACCGGTCTCCCGCTTCGCGCCTGGCGATCGCCTTCTCATCGACTCGCGACCCCGCCCGCTGGCCCCGGGCGATGCGGTGCTCGTCCGGGAGGGGAGCGGGACGCTGCAGCTGACGCTCGTGAAGGTCGTCCGGTCGGAGAACGGCGCCGTGTGGTGCGAGGGAGACCGAGTGGATTGTCCGGGCCTCGGCTCCGAATCCTCGGGATGGATTCCCGCCTCGGCCGTCGCGGGAAGGGTTCTACTGGGCTGGTCCCCCTGACCGGATCACTGACATGAGCTGGAACGAGGATTCCCTGCACCGCTGGCTCGCGGCCCAGCCGTGGCCCGAGGGCCTCGCCGGATCCCGCGGTCACGACGCGGCCGTCCTGGCACCCATCGCTGGCCGCGCGGCGTTCTGCGCGGATCAGTGCATCGAGGGGGTCCACTTCGAGCCGGACGTCGATCTGGCGCGCGCCGGCAGGAAGGCGGTTCTCCGTTGCCTCGCCGATCTTGCGGCGACACGCGCGCTCCCCAAGGCGGTGACCCTGACCCTGTGCGCGGAGGCGACGCGCGACGAGCGTGAGCTCCAGTCCTTGCTCGGAGGCGCGCGGGCCGCGGCGGTCGAGCACGGCGCGGAGCTGGTTGCGGGGGACCTCGCCTGCGCTCCCGGGAGCCTCGTCATCTCCGTGAGCGCCCTCGGCGAGCTCCACGGTGAGGAGGCTCCGCCGGGTCGCGACCGCGCGCGCCCCGGCCAGGGGATCTACCTCTCGGGCCCCTTGGGCGGAAGTGGGTTTCGTGGCCGCCATCTCGAGCCGAGACCACGCTTCGACCTGATCGAATCAGCCCGGCGCGCCAGCGCGATGATGGACGTCAGCGACGGCCTCGCGTGGGATCTGCATCGCCTGCTCCGCGCGTCGGGCTGCGGCGGCCGCATCGATCTCGATGTCCTCCCCGTTCACCCAGACGCCGTGGCCGCCAACCCGGGCGAACCGGGGCAGGCCCTCGAGGCCGCACTCCACGATGGAGAGGACCACGAGCTCCTCGCCACGGCCGACGCTGCGCTTCCGCCGCCGTGGCTTCGCGTCGGAGAGGTCACCTCCGCCGGGGGGCTCGTGCTCACGTCGGAGCGGGATCTGGCGGCCAGCCTCGAGGGCCGTTGGGATCCAGGCGCGGGCAGGCCGTGGATCCACGGTGAGACCCCGCCTTGAGGGTTGGGCGTCCCCTCGGGGGCGCGGCGGCGATATGGTCTCGCGATGGCCATGGACTCCCTGACGCTCGATCTGGCTGACGAGGACGCGACCCTCCGGCTGGGTCGCGCGATCGGGGCATCCGCGATCGCAGGGACCCTCCTGACCCTCTCGGGGGATCTCGGCGCCGGCAAGACGACCCTGGTGAGAGGCCTCGCCGAGGGCCTCGAGGTTCCGGGGAGCGTGTCGAGCCCCACCTACATGCTCATGCAGCTCCACGAGGGGGGGCGTCTCCCGCTCTCGCACTTCGACGCATGGATGGAGGGTCGGGAGAAGGCCTACCTCGCCGAAGGAGCTGATGAGTTCCTGGCAGCGGACGGTGTGGCCGTCGTCGAGTGGGCGGAGCGGGTCGAGGACTGGCTTCCGGAGGAGCGCCTGGGCCTGGAGCTGCTCCACGCGCCCGGTGGGGGTCGCCGAGCCCACCTGGTCGCCATCGGAGACGCCCACGGCCGCCTCCTCGGTCTCGTTCGGGAGCGCCTCGACCTCCCGTCCGTGGGTCCTCATGGGTGATGGCGGCGATCCTCCGCCGGATTCGGTGAACCGGAGTGGCGAGACCGCGTTCCAGGGCCCGTTGAAGGACCCTGGACATGGCACCGGCGACCCGCTGGTGGCCCTCCGTGGGGGGGATCCGGGCCCCTTCGAGGCCTACGTCGCCTCGGAGACCGGCCGTTTCATGGGATTCTTCGGCCGACTGGGCGCCACGCGAAGCGAGGCCGAAGACCTGGTCCAAGAGACATTCCTCAAGTTGTTCCGCCTCGCCTCCCAGCACGCCGCCGGCGCTGACTACGCCGCCCAGGGCCGCTTCGACGCTTACGCCTTCCGCGTGGCCCGGAACGTGTGGATCGATCGGAGCCGCCGGAGGGCGGCACAGCCCGCCCACTCGGGCCAGGACGCGACCGAACTGCCGATCGCGACCGACGCTCGCCGCGAGACCGCAGCCCCGCCCACGGCCGAAGCGCAGCTCGAGCTGGAGGAGGAGTCCGACCGGGTGAGGCAGGCGGTCTCGGCCCTGCCCGAGACCCACCGCCTCGTCTTCGAGCTCGGCGTCGTCCAGGAGCTGCCGTACGGGGAGATCGCCAGTGCCCTCGAGATCCCGGTCGGGACCGTCAAGTCGCGAATGTTCAACGCCGTCAAGCGCGTGCGGGCCGCGCTGGAAGGGGCGGACGTGGCTCACGCGCGGCGCGCGACCGGCGGCGGGCAGGGCACGACGTCCCGCGGGAGGGCCTCATGAGCGACCGAGACCGATCCGGACCCCAGGGCCTCGAGCAGTTCATGGCGCTCGATGACCAGGCTCTGGAATCCGCGCTGGACCGGCAGTTCGGCGGCGACGGGGCGAGCCAGGAGGCAGCGGCCTTCGCGGACCTCTGCCGTGACGCGCTCGCGCCGGAGCTCGGTGGACCCGCGGGTGAATCCGGCGAGCGCGGCTCGCAGGTTCTCCGGGAACGCCGCGTCACGGAGCGCGTGCTCGCTCGCTCCACGCGTGAGGATCTGCGCCGCCGCGCGGACCTCGGTCTCGTCCTCGATTTCATGGGGGAGCGTCTGCGCCAGTCGGCGCTGCTTCGCGTCGCAGCGGCGCTTCTGCTCGTTCAGCTCACGCTCGTTCCGCTGGTCGCGCTCCATCTCGCCAGCGACTCGAGCGATCGTGGACTCCGATTCCGCCTCGAGCCGGCTCCGGAGGTCTTCGACTCCCTCCCCGAGCGGGACGAGGACCTCGAGGTGGATGGGGGCATGGCCGCGATCCGCGACCCGCTCGACGCTGAGGACCTCCTCGGAGAGCTGATCGATCGGCTCTCGGGCCCCGAAATTCCTGCGCCGGAGACCGAGGAAGGCGCCGCGCTCGCCGCGCTGGAAGCGGTCCTGAGGGGCGGAACCTCTCTCGTTGAGCGGGGCGGCGCGAGCCCCCTTGCGATCTGGGCCGACCTCGAGGCCCGCTTGATCCTCTGGCAGGACATCGGTCGCTCGAGCGGGCTGGCCCGAGCGATCGACGATGCGAGCGGTGCAGCCGAGGAGGCGGACACCGACGGGCGACTGCTCATCAGCGCGGCACTCAGGCGCGCCGCAGGGATGCACCTCGCGGTGGCGAAGCTTCCAGCACCTCTTGACACCTCGAGCCTCCGAGGGGCCCTCGGGCGCTGCCTGGAG
>CBFIJG010000001.1:280151-281267 GCA_965662915.1 Planctomycetota bacterium
GTGGCGGAGCGCTGGCGACGCGCGCTCGAGCGCTGAGCGGGGCTCGGCTCGACCGCCGCGATGGGGAGCCCCTGACGGATTCCTTTACAGGGCTGACCAGGGAAGCATGGCGGGTGGCGCGTAAGCGCTCGCCCCGCCCGCTATGTTCTCCGCCATGGTGTCGCTCCCCGCTGTGCTCCTCACGGCCTCTGCCATGGCCACCCCGGCCCTCCCGGCCTCGCCGCAGTTCCAGTCAGGTGAGCGGCTCGACGCGGTCGCGCCAGGCCCGAAGTCCGCGGCCGGTTCGGCCCGCTCGGGAATCGAGGAGCAGCCGCAGGCGGACCGCATCCCGTACGGGGCGGACGCACTGGGCGCGGACGCGACGCCCATGACCCTCGAGCAGTGCCTGGGCATGGCGCTCTCCAACAACCTCGGGCTCGAACGCGCGCTGATCGAGAGCGAAATCGCTCAGTTCGACGCGATGTCCTCCTGGGGCGCGTTCGACTGGGTGTTCGACATGCGCGGCGCGTACACGGACAGCGAGAGCGAGGCGAACACCGCGCTCGCGGGCGCCGACGTCGTCGAGCAGCAGGACGCACGGGTCGACGTCGACCTCACGAAGCCCTTCACCTGGGGCGGAAGCTTCGCCTTCCACTTCGACACGCAGCAGAGCCGGACGAACAACGCGTTCTTCAACGCCCCGGAGCTGATCCAGGACAACGTCCGCGTCTCGTACACCCAGCCCCTGTTCCGCGGGCGGGGCATCGAGGTCCAGACCGCGCAGCAGCGAGAGGCGGAGATCGTCGAACAGCAGCGCCGCGAGGATCGGCGTCAGGCCCGGCAGAACCTCCTCCACGACGTGGAGGTGGCCTACTGGGAGCTCGTCGCTGCGCTGCAGCAGCTCCAGGTCGCCAGATCCGGCCTCGGACTCGGGCAGGAACAGGTCACCCGCGAGGAGGCCAGGGTCAGGGCAGGGGATGGCACGGAGGTTGATGTCCTCCAGGCCAGAACCGAAGTGGCCACACGAACCGAAGCACTTCTGCAGGCGGAGAACGACGTCGAGCAGCGCGAGGACGACCTCAAGCGTCTCATGTTCGCTGACAGCGATCCGGAGCGCTGGGACCGCGACATACAGCC
>CBFIJG010000001.1:281276-284180 GCA_965662915.1 Planctomycetota bacterium
ACAGCGATCCGGAGCGCTGGGACCGCGACATACAGCCCCGCTCGATCCTCCCGGATGCGGCGGAGCGGCCCGACCTTCCCGACTGGCAGAACGCCTACGAGGTGGCCCTATCGCGCCGCGCCGAGATCCGTAACGCCCGACTCTCCGTCGACATCTCGCGCGTGCAGCTCACGAGGGCCACGAACGACCGGCTGCACGGCCTCGATCTCGAGCTGATCGCGTCATCGAACGGGGTGGACGAGCAATACCCCGGTGCCCTGAGCGATGCCCTCGAGTTTCGCTTCCCGACCTACACCGTTGCCCTGAACTACAACGTCCCGGTCCAGAACCGGAGGGCGACCTTCGCCGAACGGGCGGCGCGAGAGCGGATGCGCGGGAGTCAGGTCGCCCTCGAGGAGGCCGAGATCACAGCGCTGGCCGATGTGCGGCGGGCGCTCCGGGACGTGAACTTCAGAGCCCAGGCCGTCGCCGCCGCGGATCAGAGCCTCACGCTCGCCCGTAGCCAGCTCGACGCCGAAGAGAAGCGCTTCGCCGCTGACCTGACGACCACGTTCGAGGTCCTGCAGTTCCAGCAGACGCTGATCGAGGCGGCTTCGACCAGAAGCCGAGCTGGCGTCGAGTACGCCAAGGCCCTCGTGGGGCTGAAGCGTGCGCAGGGCGTCGTGGGAGAGGCTGCAGCGAACTGAGCGCCACGCGCGCGAAAGATGAGATGAGGACGATGAGCAGAACCCACTCCCATGCCGAGTCGGCGCTGAGGGGCTCCGGCCTCTCCAACGCAGCGGTGGCCGTCGTCCTCGTGGGTTCCGTCGCGTTCTTCGTTCTGCGCGGCGCACGCACCGCACCCGGAGCCGGCGCCGCTGAGCCTCGAGCAGCAGTACGCACAGGAGGATCGCATCTCACTGCTCACGGGTGGATGTAGCTTCGGCGCCACCTTCGAGGTCGATACGAGTGACCCGATCGCCATCCTCGCCGGCAAGCTCGACGCAGGCGGCCAGCTGGAACCGAAGAAGCGCGCGATGCGTGAGCTCGCAGCGATCGGAGCGCCCGCGCGGGAGACCCTGACCCGGCTCTTCCAGGACGCCTCGAAGGACCGGATGCGAGTCCGCGTGGCCCACAGCGTGCTTTCCGTCTGCGCCATCTCCGACGACCCCTTCGGCGTCGAGATCGCCCTGGAGGCTCTCCAGAGCACGCGCGAGGACCTCCGCGCGGAGGCGTGCCTCGTGCTGCGCAAACACCCCTCGCCCGAGCACTTCGACGCGGTGAAGGCGATCCTCCGCAGCTTCAGCATGCCATCGACGGGCGACCACGCCCTGGAGGCGCTGTTCGCCTGCGACCCGGGGCGATTCGCTTCGGAGCTCATGGGCTGGCTGGAGGATCGCGCGCCGGACGGGGGCTACGTCGTCTCCTCGCCCGTGGACACCGCTGCGACGCTCGTGGCGGGGAGCGCTGATCCGGAGGTCCTCCCGCACGTCCGCAAGATCCTCGACGGCGTGGAGGGGCTGCTGCCGCGGCACCGGATCTTCCTCCTCGCGCCTCTTGCGCGGGCCGGCGATGCGCAGGCGCGCCAGGACCTTCGTGACAACCTCGCCCACGAGCTGCCCAAGCCGCGCCTCTTCGCCGCCGAGGCCCTCGCCAAGGCCGGCTTCGTCGACGACGCGTACGTCCTCGCGGCCACGACTGCGGACCCGCAAGAGCGCATTCACGTCCTGCGCCTCATCTTCGAGGAGACCTACGAGCCCGAGCGTGATGAGGTCGCGCAGGCCGACGTTCAGCAGTGGGCGCGAGAGGCGCTCGCAGATGGGCATGCGCAGATCAGCGAGCTCTCCCTCGGCGCGCTCCTGCGATGGGGCGACGACGATGGCCGCGCCACCCTCATGACGCTCCTGGCCGGGACGGTGCCGGAGAGGGAGATGGCGGCGCGGGCCATGCGGGGCCACTTCGAGGGACGCCCCGAGCTCGCGGATCAGGTTCGCGCCAACCTGATCGCGGTCTGGGACCGGGAACGCAACGGAGCGCAACGGAGCGCGGTGCTCGAGAGCGTGCTCGTCGCGCTCGGGGCCGTACCCGGGGACGCGACCGGCCGCTTCATCATCGACCGTGCTGACGAGATCGCGGAGATGCCCGCCAAGGCGACGCGCGGGTACCGCTGGGTGATCGGCCAGGCGTGGAACGCCGGCCCGTCAGCTCGGGACGTCCTGCTCGAGCGACTGGGCGTCGAGACCGACCCCTTCAAACGCCTCGATCTCATCTCCTTCGCCTGGCAGGACTTCGAGCTCGATTCCTTCGAGGTGCTCCGGGGCATCATCGAGGACGAGTCCCGAGCCCCGGAGGAGCGCCTCTACGCTGCGGATCGCGCGCTCCGCATGGCGCACAACGTCGAGCTCCTACCGGTCCTCAAGCGGATCTATCGCGGGACGAACGATCCCGTCCTCCGCCCTGGCCTCCAGTGTCTCCTCTGGGCCTGGTTCGGGCCGCCGGTGACCTGATCCGCCCTGGCGGGATTTGCCGCAGGCGCTCCAACCGGAAGGAGCCTGCGGCGCTGATAGAATCTCGTCGATGACACCGCGTGACATCGTCCCCGTGCTCGCGCTGCTGATCGCGTCGTGCGGCGGAGACGCCGACGAGGGCGAATCATCCGGAGCCGTCGATCCGCCGCTCCCTGGCTCCTCGCCCGTGGTTGCCTCGCGTCCCGAGCCCATCCGGGCCCATCCCAGGGCTCAGCGGAACTTCAGCGCCCAACGCGTGCCTCGTGGGCCGAAGTACGACGCTCTCGCGGCGGTCGTCGACCCCGAGCACCCCTCCGATCCCTGGCCGAGCGAGCAGATCGCGCTGAGCGCAGAGCGGGCCCTCGAGTATCTCCTCGCCTCGCTCGCTTCCGGCGTCGAGTCCGCGGCTCTCCAGGGG
>CBFIJG010000001.1:284398-301730 GCA_965662915.1 Planctomycetota bacterium
CGCTCCGGAGGCGGTCGGGGAGGGCCTCGCGGCTCAGGTCGATCTCGAGATCACCGTCGAGTGGCGGATCATGAAGCGGCTGCGGATCCAACGCATCACGGTGCATCGTCACGATCAACGCACCGGGATTCCGCCCTTCAGGGACGTCACCTCCCAGGTCCTGCGCACGGCGGGCCGAGAGGCCCTCGACAACGTCCTCGGCCTCGGCGCCCTCGAGGCCGCCGGGCGCACCGACCGCCTGGAGAGCGTGAACGAGATCCTCCTGGGCATGCACGGCCTCGCGGTGGGGGATCTGGACGGGGACGGTGACGACGACGTGGTCGTGGGCCGCCCAGGAGGGCAGCCGGATCTGCTCTTCGTGAACGAAAGCGGCCGGCTCGTGGAGGACGGGCGCGCGCGCGGCTTCTGCGGACTGGAGAGCTCGAGCGGCATGCTCATCGTGGACCTCGATGGCGACGGGGCGCGCGACGTGGCCTTCGCGAGGGGAACCGACGTGTGCGTGGCCTGGAACGACGGAGGTGGTTTCTTCTCGTCGGTCACGTCCCTGGATGCACCCGGCGCTCCCGCTCGCGCCCGTGTCTACTCGCTGTGCGCCGCGGACGTCGACGGAGACGGCGACCTCGACCTCTACGACACACGCTACTTCCGCGGTGGGGGCTTCGGCGCCCAGGCTCCAACGCCCTACGACGACGCGGTGAACGGCGCGCGGAACGTCTTCTGGCGGAACCTGCTCGTGACGGACGGCGAGAGCAGACCGCGGTCGTTCCGCGATGAGACCGCCGCCATCGGACTCGACGTCGACAACGACCGCTTCAGCCTCGCGGCGATCTTCGACGACCTCGACCGCGACGGCGATCTCGATCTCTACGTCACCAACGACTTCGGCCGCAACACGCTCTACCTCTGGGAGGGTGGGCGCTTCCGGCAGGCTGCCGAGGAGCTTGGGCTCGTGGACAAGGCGGCCGGCATGGGCGTCAGCGTCGGGGACGTCGACATGGACGGCATCCGCGACCTCGTGATCAGCAACATGCACTCGCCGGCGGGAATGCGCGTCACCGCCACCGAGAGGTTCCAGCGCGATCGGAGCCCGGAGGATCGCGCCGATTTCGCGCGGCACGCGAGGGGCAACACGCTGTACCGCGGGCTCGAGGCCGGTGGATACGAGGACGTCTCGGCGACGGCCACGGCGTCCCCTGGTGGATGGGCTTGGGGATCGCGGTTCCTGGACTGGGATCGTGACGGGCTCCTGGACCTCGTCGTGCCGAACGGCTTCCTGTCAGGTCGCCACGGACCGGACCTCGCGAGCTTCTTCTGGCGCCGCGTGGTCGCGGCTTCGCCGCGGGGGAACGACGAGGGTGAGCTTCGCGCCTACCTCGATGCCTGGGGCGTGATCTCCTACCTCTCGCAGTTCGGTCGCCAGGACTGGAACGCGCGCGAGCGGACCTTTTCGTACCGAAACCGCGGAGCCTTCTTCTTCTCGGACGACACGCTCCTCACGGGGCTCGGGTTCCCGGACGACGGACGCGCGATGGTCGAGACGGATATCGACGGCGATGGCCGCCTGGATCTGATCGTCCGCAACCGCACGTCACCGATCGTCCGGGTGTTGCAGGGAAAGGGTCCCATGGGTCGCTGGGCCAGCTTCCGGCTCGAGGGGGAGGCGCCCAACCTGGACGCCATCGGGGCAGAGCTTCACGTGCGCAGCGGTGAGATCGTCCGGAAGAAGCGCGTCACCGCCGGTGACGGCTTCCTCAGTGGATCGACCCTCGAGCTCCACCTCGGCTTCCAGCCGGACTCGGCCCCCCAGGAGGTCTCGGTGCGGTGGCCGGACGGAGAGGTCGAGCGCTTCGAAGCCGAGGGGCCCTGGCTCGGTGGCGCGTGGACGCTGACGCGTGGAGCGCCGGAGGCCCGACTTCGCCATCGGGGCGGGCCGTCGATGCCCGCGCTGGGCCGCCCGGTCGAGACGCCTGCGCCGGGCGGCATCCCGGGCCCGGAGAACAGCCTCGTCACCCTCCACGAGGAGATCCCCCTCGGGTCGTGGCGTCTTCCCGAAGGCGACGGACCGGCGATCTCGGTCTCCGAGCGCGCGGGCCCGGCGGGACTCGGCGTCCTCGTCTGGCGTCGAGACGATGAGTCCTCCGAGGGGGCCCTCGCAGCACTGCAAGGGGCGAGCGAGGATCTCGCGGCGGCCGGGATCTCGCTGTTCGCGCTGAGTCTCGACGGGGCCAGGGAGGCGAAGGCAGCGGCAGCCCGCAGGGCCATGCTCGCGCCGGCGATCCCGGGCGGCCGGACGGATCGCCCGACGCGTGCGGTCCTCGAGCTCGCACTGGCACGCACCCTCAGCCCCTACGAGGACCTCCCCCTGCCGATCCTCCTGGGCTTCGACGCCGATGGAGACCTCGTCTGGCTCGAGGTCGGGGATGCCAGCCCGTCGTCCCTGGCCGATCTCGCCGACGCCGTGGCCCGGCGGGAAGACTCCAACAGCACAGCCGGCCTCCTGGGCGGACGCTGGACCGGAACGGCGCCGCGCAGGGATCTCGAGTCGATGGCGAAGTGGCTGGAGGAGCGCGGCCTCACGGACGTCGCGGCCGGCCTGCGGGCGCGCTAACGCGGCGACGACCGAGCCCGTGAGGCGGGGGCGGCCCGCGGAGGCGACAGTTGCCGCCAGCCTTCGTCCGCGAGGTCCGCGTCCATCAGCGCTCCCGTGACGCCGGACCAGAGGCCTTCGTTTCCGTGGGCATACACCGCTCCGTCGCCGGTTCGCGCGTAGGCCAGGTCTCCGCTTCGGCCGTAGACATCGGGCCAGGCCACCAGAGCAGGGAGCCGCTGGCCATCGACGACGACATGGCCGGTGTCGAAGAGGTAGCCGTGGTGGAGGAGAACGTCGTGGGGCCCACCCGGCGCGTCGACGCTCCTGGCGTCCGGGAACCGATGATCGAGCCGCGCGTCACGGCGAATGACTTCATGAAGATCGTCGGGGGCGGCGCCCCCGGCCATCCCCGCCTGCCAATCGGGCGCGAAGATCCGCTCCGAGAGGAGCCCGAGGGCAAGACGCGCGTCGTCGCGGTTCGCATCGAGCACGTGAGCCCGGAATCGCGGCAAGGAGACGAGCACCACGAGGATCGCGATCGTGCCGACGATCAGGGCGCCAGGAACGCCCTCCGAACGAACTCCGGTCGGGACCCCGACGGCCTGATCTGCAGCGGGGTTCGCGGTTTGTCCCATGGTCGTCCTCCAGAGGATCGGCGCCCGCTCCCGACGGACGCCCCCCCGGGTTCGGAGTGTGGGGAACCGGGCCCTACCATGACAAGGGATGGAAGAGGTTCCCGAGATCAGCGGAGGAGCGGAGCGACTGGCTCGGCTGCCCGAACCCCTCGCCGCATCGGCTGCGCGGATTGCGAGCTCCCTGAGGAGGGCTGGGCGCCAGGCCTGGATCGTGGGCGGCGCGGTCCGGGACCTGCTCCTCGATCGCGTCCCCGTGGACGTCGACCTCGTCACGGACGCGCTCCCGCAAGAGGTCGCAGCCCTGTTCGATCGCACCATCACAGTGGGGATCTCCTTCGGCGTCGTGATCGTCCTCGATGGAGACGTCCAGATCGAGGTGGCGACCTTCCGGGAGGAACGAGGGTACTCCGACCGTCGCCGACCCGACGAGATCCGCTACGCGGCGGACCCCGCCGTCGACGCGCGGCGTCGCGACTTCACCTGCAACGCGCTCTTCCTCGATCCGCTCGACGGCCGGCTGCTGGACCCGACGGGCGGCGCGAAGGACCTGGAGATCGGACTCCTGCGAACCGTGGGGGATCCAGCGAGCCGGTTCCGAGAGGACGGCCTCCGGCTCCTCCGCATGGCCCGCTTCTCCGCAAGCCTGGGGCTCGAGCCCGCGCCCGGGCTGCTCGCCGCCGCCACCGCGGAGACGGCCTCGCTTGACGGTGTGAGCGCGGAGCGTGTCCTCGATGAACTGCTCAAGATCGTGCGCTGCGCTCCGTCCACCAGGAACGCGCGGAGATCCCTCGAGCTCCTCCAGCTCTGCGGGATCGCGGAGCGCTGCCTGCCGGGATGGCCGAGCGGAGCGGAGGGCGAAGCACGCGTACGACTCGCCGGGGCCGTGGAGGAAGCCGCTCCGGCAGCCGAGCCGGAGCTCCTGCTGGCGGCGATGCTGCCCGAGGACTCCTCGGACGCAGACGCCGCGCTGCGCGCCCTGCGCGCGTCCAACGAGCTACGGGAGTCGGTCCGCGCGATCGTCGTCGCCGAGTCGGCCGTCGAGGAGGCCGCGCGCGCGAACCTCGACGCTCTGGATGAGGAGGAGGTCGGCGGCCTCGTGGAGCTGTGGCGGTCTGAAGCCGCCCAGAACGCGGCGATCCTGCAGGAAGCGCGTACGGGTCTCGCGGCGCCGGCCGCGGCGAGCGCCCTGCGAACGGGCTGGGCGCGGGTCGGCGAGCGGGCCGGGCTCGCTCCCGATTCGCCGGTCGACCTGAGCGCCGCGGACCTGATGAGCCTCGGGGTGGAGCGCGGCCCGGCTCTGGGGGCGGGCCTGCGACGGGTTCGACTCGCGTCCCTCGGCGGGGCCTTCGACGACCGGGACGGTGCCCTGGCCTGGGCGCGGGCGGCGCTCAGGTGAGCGGGAAGCGCTTGCGCAGGGCCTTGGAGATGAAGCCTCCGGCGATGCAGAAGGCGAAGGCGCCGAGACCGAACCAGCCTCCGTGGGCGACGATCACAGCGAGCCCCGCCGTGGTCCAGGGGAGGCGACGCAGGCAAAGACCTGTCGCAGCCCCGACGAGAGGTCGGCTCCAGCCCTTGGCCGCCATCTGACGCGCGGCGACGAGCAGGACCTGTCCGTTCCAGAGCGCGATCACGACGGCACCGATGGACGTCACCGGATCCCGCGAACCTGGCAGCCCATGAGCGGGCGCCACGAGGAACACGATCAACGACGCCAGCCCGAGGAGGGAGGACGTCAGTGCGGCGCCGATGAGGAAACGCGTGGGGCGACTGCCGAGTGCCTCGTCGTCCTCGCCGTCCTCGAGTCGGCCCAGGCTCGACAGCGAGGCCACGTGGAGCCCGTAGACCCCGACGAGCACTCCCACCAGCAGCGGCGAGAGGAGCGGCTCCGCGCCAACGAGCCAGGGGGAGAGGAGCCCAGCCCCGAGGTTGCCCGCGCGACACAGCCCGAGCAGCAGCGGGCCCCGAATGGCCCCACGACCCGCCACGTCGTAGAGCGCCGCAAGGATCGCCACCGCGGCCATCCAGATCCCCGCTCGCGGACCAGCAGCGGCCGCCCACATCACGCCACCCAGCATCAAGAGCATGGCGACGCCAAGTGCGATGCTGGAAGGAATGGCGCCGGATGGGATCGGGCGCTCGGGACGTTCCCGAGCGTCGACTTCCCGATCGGCCCAGTCGTTGAGGGCCATGGCTCCGTGATAGATGCCGAGGCTGGCCGGGATCAGGAGCCAGACCACGGGGGCCAGCGGTACGCCGCCCAGGTGTGCGACGGAGATCCCCACCAGCACGTCGGCGATTGCCGATGGGAACAGCGCGATCCGCAGGAGCTGGCCGAAACCAACGACCGGATCCGGCGCGGGCTGCGACGCAGACGGTGTGGACATCAGGTCTTCAGGATCCAGCGAACGATGTCCTGATAGGTCACGTAGACCATCAGCGACATGATCATCACGAGGCCGACCACCTGGCTGTAACCGAAGGTCCTCTCGGAGACCGGGCTGCCCTTGATGGCCTCCACGAGGAGGAAGAGCAGGTGCCCGCCATCGAGGATCGGGATCGGCAGCAGGTTGATGATCGCCAGGTTGATGCTGAGGATCGCGAGGAAGAAGAAGAGCTTCGGAAGGCCCTGGCTCGCGGTGTCGAAGGAGATCACGCTGATCGAGATGATCCCACCCAGGTTCTTGCTTGAGATCTCGTCGGTGAAGAGCATTTTCTTCAGCTGGCGCCACACGTCGATCAGGAAGCGCCTGGTCGCGCGAGTGCCCGCGCTGACCGCCTCGCCGAGGGTCGCGGCCTTGAGGGTGAATCGCGCCACGCCGAGAGCGAAGCCGTAGTCCGGCAGGGTCACCGGCTCGCCCGCCACCTCGACGAGGATCTCCTCGCGCTTGCTCGTCACCGGATCCGGATCGCCGCGGTAGGCGAGGATCGACACCGTGCCGGCCTCCGCCGTGACGGATTGGATGGCTTCGAGGATCTCCGCCCATGAGGACATCGCGCGGCCGTCGATCGAGATGACCTCGTCCCCGCTTCGGAGCCCTGCGCGCTCGGCGGGTGTGCCGGGAACCACGGAGATCGCGAGCGAGCCGTCGACGCCCTCCAGATGGACGTCATCGGCGATCCGGACGGGCTCGAGACCCGCAGGGAGCGTCACCTCCAGAGCCACCGTGGCGCCGTCACGCTCGACCTCGATGGAGAGCCTCGACCCCGGGGGCACGGTCAACAGCGTGGCCTCCAGGCTGCGGAGGTCCGTGACGAGGGCGCCCTGCACCGAGCGGAGTTCATCCCCGCCCCGAAGCCCGAGCTCGGCGAGAACGCTCGCCGCGGGGCCGGTGGTCCTGACCGAACGGACGAGCGTGCGCGTCGACGCGACGCCGATCCTCCTGGGGCCGTCTTCGGAGCGCGACGGCTCCACGGTGAGCGTCCGCTCCGCGCCCGACTGATCCTGCACCCGCACCGTCAGGTCCTCACCGCGCGTCATGGGCCCGACGAGCTGTCGATCGAGCGGCAGGCCGCGCGGGGCGCCCACGATCTCCAGCAGCCGATCCCCCTCGGCGAGGCCGGCCTCCGCGGCGGGGGAACCTTCGCGGACCAGGAGCCGGGCGGCGGGATCGAAACCGAAGGGGACACCGATGCGATAGATCCCGTCCTCCTCGTCGAAGACGGGAGTCAACGAGTAGGAGCGCGAGACACCGTCCGCCTCGGCGACGATCTCCATCGGATCCTTGCCGTTGACGGCGACCGCCGTGACGAGGTGCTGGAAGTCGACGATCTCCTCACCATTGATCGACACGATCCGCGAGCCAGCCGGGACCCCCGCCTCCCACGCGGGCATGCCCGGCGTGGGGGACCCGATGATGGGCGACTCCGCGGGAAGCCCTGCGAACATCACGAGGGGGAGCACCACCAGCGCGAAGATCACGTTCATGATCACTCCGCCCGAGTAGTAGAGGAACCGCTGGGGAACGTTGAGGCTCGCCAGGGTCCCTTCCGCGATCGGGCCCTTGCCGTCGTGGTACTCCCCTGCCACGCGGACGTACCCGCCGAGCGGGATCGCGGCCACCTGGAACAGAGTGTCGCCGCGCCGCCACCCGAATAGCTTGGCCCCGAAGCCGAGGGAGAACACCTCCACACGCGCGCCGCACCATCTGGCTGCCATGAAGTGGCCGAGCTCGTGAACGAAGATCACGAGCCCGATGCCGAGCGGCACCAGAAGGACGGAGAGGAGATCGTTGAGGGTCATGAGTCGGAAGCGGAAGGAGCCGGGGGCTCTTCGCGGCTGGAGGCGCGGGTCACCAGCAATTCGCTCGTGAAGGCCCGGGCCCACGCATCGGCGGCGAGGAGCCCTTCGAGGCTGGACGAGTCTCCGGCACCCGGGTGTTCGCCGCGCGCATCGAGCGCGGCGCAGCAGAGCGTGGGAATCTCGGTGAGAGTGATCTGGCCCTCCAGGAAGCCCGCGACGGCCACCTCGTCGGCGGCGTTGAGGACCGCCCCCGCTGTCCCGCCCTCTCGCACGCAGCGGAAGCCGAGCTCGAGCGCCGGGAATCGCTCCCTGTCGGGCTCTTCGAAGGTCAGCTCGCGGAAGAGCTCGAAGCTGAAGCCCTCCAGCGAGGCCTCGCCGCGATCGGGGTGATGCAGGGCATGATGGATCGGCCCCCTCATGTCCGGCGGGCCGAGCTGCGCCATCACCGAGCCATCGACGAACTCGACCATCGAATGCACGATCGACTGGGGGTGCACGACGACGTGGATCCGCTCCGCGTCGAGGCCGAATAGATGGTGGAGCTCGATCACCTCGAGCGCCTTGTTCATCAGGGTGGCGGAGCCGATCGTCACGCGGGGCCCCATGTCCCAGTTGGGATGAGCGAGGGCCCGCTCCGGGGTGGCCGCGGCGATCTCCTCGGCCGTGGAGCTGCGGAACGGGCCGCCACTAGCGGTGAGATGAACGCAGCGGACCCGCGCGGGATCCTCGCCGCGCATGCACTGGAAGACCGCGGAGTGCTCGGAGTCCACGGGCAGGATCCGCGCTCCGTTCGACTCCGCGATTGCGATCAGCAGCTCGCCCGCGATCACCATGGACTCCTTGTTCGCGAGCCCGAGGTCCCTTCCCCGGCGCAGCACCGCCGCGGAAGGCTCGAGTCCGGCGGCGCCGACGATGCCGTGAATCGCGACGTCGAAGTCCACCTCGTCCACCAGCTTGGTCGCAGCGCCTGGTCCGGAAAGCAGGCGGGTCCCCGGAGGCAAGTGGGGCTCCAGCGCCCGCGCGGCCGCCGGGTCCTCGAGACTCACCACCTGCGGCCGGAACTCGACGACCTGATCGCGCACAGCCTCCCAGGACCCTCGGGCCGCCAAGCCCACGACCAGCAGTCCCTCACGGTCGTCACGAACGAGCTGCAGGGTCTGCTGACCGATGGAGCCGGTGCTCCCGAGGACGAGGACTCGCTTGGGCAAGGGGATGGGTGGCTGCGCCTCTCCGGGCGAGCGAGAGGGCCTGTAGCCCTCCCGGGCCCCTGCGCGACGAGACGCAAGGGGCCGCCGGGGCCGGATGGGCACTCCTGGGCCCAGGAGTGTAGCCACCGCACCCTCCGTGTCGCGAACCCGACCCGGCTGTAGGAGCGACCCATTCCCTCCACTATCCTGTTCCCGCCGCCGCGCATCCTCGGAGGCAGCCGCCGGCGCCCGGCCTGCTACGGCAGCCCGAAGAGCGACATCCGCACCCCGCGACCCCTACCGGCGTCAGCCCTGACGCCACACCGCACCGCCTTGACCGAGACCGGACCGATCACCTACCGCGACGCGGGCGTCGACATCGCCGCCCAGGACGCCGCTCTCTCCGCCGCCAAGGACGCCGTGCGCGCCACCTTCACGCCGGGAGTCCTCTCGGACATGGGGCTCTTCGGCGGCCTGTTCGACCTCGCGCAGGCCGGCTGCGACGGCCACGTCCTCGTGGCGAGCGCGGACGGCGTGGGGACGAAGCTCGAGGTCGCCAAGCGCATGGGCGTCCACGACACCGTGGGCCGGGATCTCGTCCAGCACTGCATCAACGACATCCTCGTGCAGGGCGCACGGCCGCTCTTCTTCATGGACTACGTCGGGACGGGACGACTCGAGCCGGACGTGGTGGCGGACCTCATCCGTGGCTGCGCCAACGCCTGTCAGGACGCCGGGATGGCGCTCCTCGGCGGAGAGACCGCGGAGATGCCTGGTCTCTACGGTGATGGCGACTTCGACCTCGTGGGCTTCATCGTCGGCGCCGTCGCTCGTGACAAGGTCCTCGACGGCTCGCGCGTGGCACCCGGCCAGACCCTCATCGGCCTCCGCTCCAGCGGCCTCCACACGAACGGCTACTCCCTCGCGCGGAAGGTTCTCTTCGAGCGCCTCGGCCTCGACGTCGACGATCGCCCGGACGCCCTCGGGGGTGCCTCCGTCGGCGAGGCGCTGCTCGCGCCGCACCTGAGCTACCTCTCACTGCTCTGGCCCCTCCTCGAGGCGAATCGACTCTGCGCCATGGCGCACATCACGGGCGGCGGACTGGTCGACAACGTCCCGCGCGTGCTCGGCAGCTGCGACGCGGTGATCGACACGAGCACCTGGGAGGTTCCCCCGCTCTTCCGGATGATCGTGGAGGCCGCCGGGATCGACCGCGACGAGGCCTACCAGGCCCTCAACATGGGCATCGGAATGGTCCTCTTCGTCGACGACGCGGACAGGGAAGCGGTGGAGTCCCATCTGACGACCGCAGGCGAGGATTTCGTGGTCATCGGGCACACCGAGCCCGCGGCCACGGAATCGGGAGTCGTCCGCTGGGCCTGAGCGCCGGCATCTGCGCGCCCCGCCTCGCGGGAGCTGCTTGCGCGTCGCTCACGCTCTCCGTGGCGGCCTTCTTGACGACTGGCGCCTCGGCCCCGGCGCAGGAGACCACGCCCAGGGTCTCCCGGGCGGATCTGCTGGAGGCCCTGGCAGATCCAGCGCGCGCAGGCGTTGCCCTCGGGCCAGCGTTCGAGGCGTTCCTGGCCGCGATGGACGCATTCGATGGCCCCGCGGCCGTCGAACTCGCCCGTGCGATGCACTCCAGCGCGCTCGAGATCAGGGAGGGAACCCCCGGATACGACGTGCTCTGGAGCGTCTTCTGCCTCGAAGGCGCACTCAGACGCAGCGCCCCCGAGGCGGGCCCTGATCGAGCGCAACACCTGGGAGAGGCCCGCGCTGTGATCACCGCACGGCTCCAGGACCCCACGACCACGACACGGGAGCGAGAGGCGCTGCTTCAGCGCCTCGCGATCCTCGAGGCCGGGTTCGGCGACACGGCCGCGGAACGGGCTGCGCTTGGCGGTGCGCTCGCTCTCCACGGCATCGACGGGGCGCAGATCACCGGTCTCCAGCTGCTGGACGGCGGCGACCCGCGCGCCGCGGCGACGTTGTTCGCGGCGCTGCTGGATTCGACCGATCCCGCGCGCGTCGGCGCTCCATGGGCACTCCGGGGGCACGCCCTCGCCGTGCTGGACGGCGCATCGGATTGACCCGAGCCTCCGACCCCGAACATCTCACACGATCCGAACGCGCGAGGGCGGGGGGAGCAGCTATCTCCTCGCCACCAGACACGTGCCGACTTGTCGCGGGGCAAATTCGAGCCCACGATGTGACGCCAGCCAACCCCGACCCTACGACCCGCAGGACGCCCGCGTAGCCCTGACGCGGCCCACGGGCCAACCCCGACCCATGCGTATGCAACGTTCGACCTTCGCACTCCTGATCGGCTCCGCTCTCTGCGGCGCCACCCTTCTGACCAGCGGCATGGCCGACGCCGCCCCCGCGGTCACGCCGACGGGCCAGGAGACGGAGCGCCTCCTCAAGGATCGAGACCTCGGGCCCCTCGCGAAGAAACTGGGGGCGTGGTTCGAGGACGCCGAGGCCGGCAAGGACACCCTCGAGTCGGAGCAGGACTTCCGCGACGCCCTCACCAAGGTGAACGAGAAGCGCCTGCGCGGGGGAGATCTCCTCTCGTCGCCGTCGGATCTCGGGATGACCGTCTTCCTCGCGAACAACTACTCGAGGAAGGCCCCGAAGCGCGTGAACGGCAAGGTGACGATGCAGTCGGAGAAGTTCGGGGACTTCGACATCGAATACGCCGTCTGGACTCCCACCAAGTACAAGGGCAAGGAACCGGTCACCCTCATCCTCTCGATTCCGGCGGAGGGCAAGAACCCTCAGGAGCACATCCAGCAGACCTGGATCGACGGCGGCTTCAAGGAGACGGTGGTGATCGCCTCGCCGAAGATGCCCGGCGACTCCAAGACGTGGACCGAAGCGGAGGGACGCCGCGCGATCCTCCTCACCCTGCGGTTCGTGACCAAGACCTGGGCCGTCGACGCCAACCGCGTCTTCATAGGCGGACGAGGTCGTGGCGGCGAGGCCGCGCTCGCCATGGCCCACTCCTCACCCGACCGCTTCGCCGGGGCCTTCGCCTGGGCCAGCGACGCTGGAGAGGGCCTCGAGCCGGAGAACCTCCGCCACACCCCGGTCCTCATCTCCGGAGGCGGTGGCCGCGCGACGGCTTTCGCGGACCGCGCCAAGGCGGCGGGCCTCGAAGAGGTGATCGTGCTGGACCCCGATGCTGCCGAAGCGGAGTTCATCGCCTGGATCGGCGAGAAGACCCGGGCCAACTACCCGTCGAAGATCACGGTGGTCCCCCAGGGCCAGTATCCGTACCGGTCCCACTGGATCCAGTTCGCGCCGGTCTCCGACACGGAGGGCGTGCGCGTCGATGCCGAGGTGGATCGCGAGACCAACACCATCACGCTCACGTCCAGCGGCATCCGTGAGGTCTCGGTCTTCTTCTGCGACGACCTCGTGGACATGTCCAGGCCCGTCACGGTCATCGCCAACGGCGCAACCTCGAAGAACACCTTCCCCCGAAGCGTGAACACGTTCCTGAAGTTCCTCGCCCAGGGCAAGAACGACGCTGGCCGCAGCTTCGTCGCGACGAAGCAGTTCCACCTCCCCGCGGTCGCGCGAGCCGAGTCGGACGACTCGGGCGCGCCCAAGTGACCGATCCGCACGCGGACGCCGCACCGCCCCGAGAGGAACGGGGCGGCGGCGTGGGGGAGGGCCCACTGCTCCTGATCGTCGGGCTCGCCGGTGCGGCGACCATGGTGGTGGAGCTGGGGGCCGTTCGCGTTCTGGCCCCCTGGTTCGGCACCTCCAGCAGCGTCTGGACCAACGTCATCGGCGTCGTGCTCGCGGCGCTCGCGCTCGGATACGCCCTCGGCGCGCGACTGGCAGCAGGCCCGCAGCCCCAGCGGAGGCTCGGAGCGGTGCTCGTGATCGCGAGCCTGTTCTCCGCGGCCCTCCTTCTCGCCGCGCGCCCGGTCGCCGATCTCCTCATGCCGAGCGGCGTGCCCCTGCACCGCGCGGCGGGCGTGCTCCTGTGGGGGAGCCTGGCCTGCGCCACCGTCCTCTTCCTCCCCGCCGCGACGGCCCTCGGCTGCGCAGGGCCACTGGCGGTGGAGTCCCTACAGAGGCGCCGTGGCGGCGCCGCGGGCGCCGCGGGTGGACGCGTGCTGGCCGCCTCGACCCTGGGCAGCCTCGTCGGGACGTTCGGGACCACCCACTGGGCGATCCCGACCCTCGGGATCGCCGCGACCTACGTCGTCGCATCGCTCGCGCTGCTCGGCGTCGGCGCCCTGCTCGTCGTTCGCTCGGGACGGCCGGGGCCGGCGGGGAGCGCCACGTCCGCCGTCACCGTCATGCTGTGCGCGCTCGCCATCGGGACCGATGCCGCGAGCCGGCCGCACACGGGCGATGGAACGCTCCTGGCGGCGGCCGAGTCGCCGATTCAATCGATCCGGGCCGTGGAGCTGCAGGGGCCCGACGGGCTCCCGCTGCGCGTCTTGAGGGTCAACGAGGCGCTCGACTCCTTCCAGTCGGTGTGGGCTCCGACCCCGGGCCTGCTCCCGGACGGGCACTACTACAACCACTTCGCGCTTCCGATCGGCTGGACGGCGCGAGAGCGCGGTGCTGATCCGGAGCGCTGGCGCACCCTCGTCCTGGGACTGGGCGCGGGAACCGCGGTCCGGGTCCTCGAGGGCGTCGTCCCGGCCACCACCTCCCTCGAAACCGTCGGCGTCGAGGTCGACGGCGAGGTCCTGCGCATCGCCGAGGAGCACTTCGAGCTCGACAGGAACGTCCCGGCCCGCGTCGTGGTCGGAGACCTCGACGGGCGCGCGGCGCTGGCCTTCCTGGAGGGATCCTTCGAGCAGATCATCCTCGACGCCTACGCCAACAACATGGAGATCCCGCACCACCTGGCCACGGTGGAGGCCTTCGAGGCCTATCGGGAGCGCCTCTCGGACGGGGGCTGGCTGACCGTCAACGTCGGGGGCTTCGGGGCGGAGGATCCGGTCGTGCGAGCGCTGGCAGCCAGCGCCGCCTCGGCCTTCGGGGGGGAGGTCTTCCTCGGGCGGGTGCCGCTCTCCCGGAACTGGGTGATCTTCGCGCGGCGCGACGGGCGCGTCCCGCAGCCCGGGGAGCGCGCCTTCGGCTCACAGGGCGCGACCCTCCCGTACGGACTCGACCGGCTGATCCCACCCCTCGAGGTCCCGGGCGCCTGGGTCCGGCAGACTGGCGGCCCCGAGAGACTGCTCGACGACATCGGCTCCACCGAGACCCTCCAGGCGCGTTCCATCGCCGCGGCCTCTGCGCGCCTCTTGGAGCTCGACGTCGTCGTCGAACCCGCCCCGAAGCGATCGGTCGGCGCAGCGGTCGATCCCGCCGATGCCGCACGGGCGGAGGACGCACGGGCCGCGCTCGGCCGCGGCGAGTTCTCCGACGCCCTCGCAGCCGCGGAGGAGATCGGCGAGCCCGGGGCACGCGGGAGGCTGCTGGCCGACCTGCATTGGCGCGCCGGATCACCCCTCGCCGCGCTTGAGATCGCGACGACGGCGCTGCGCGAGGCGCCCGACGACCTCGGCCTCCTCGCCCTCGCGATCGACTGCGGCTTCGCGGTCGGCGCGGACTCCGCCTCCCGCACCCGCCTCGCTCGACTCACCTCGATCGTGGATGGAGAGCCCGCCTGGGGTCCGACGCTGGAGCGATACGCCCGATTCGATCGTGAAGCGAGGTCGGGGGCCATCGGCGCTGACGGAGCCATCGATCGTGCTCGCGTCGCGCTTCTCCTCGCGGCCTTCGTGACGAGTGTCGCAATCTGGGCCGTTTCGCGCAGGTCTTTCCCCGCGACAGCTTGACGAGCCGACCTGCCACTGGTCCGGCAGCAGGGACACAGTAATCTTGAGGACGGCGGTGAACTGGTTCATTCCCAGGAACCGCGCCTTCGCCGAATCCGTCCCATGGCGGAGCCTGTTCATCGGCTCCTCCGAGATCTTCCCACTTCGAACTCCAGCGCCCTCACCGGCGTGTCGCATCGATGATGTTCCGCAACGCTCTCCCGGCCCTCGCTCTCGCGGGTTCGCTCCTGGCCACGACCGCCTCGGCTCAGATCGGATCGATCTTCTGCGCTGGCCAACCCAACAGCACCGGCACCGCCTCCGTCATGTCGGCTTCCGGAAGCACGGACGTCTCGCAGAACGACGTGACCCTGACGGTGGACGGGCTTCCCGCGAACCAGTTCGGCCTGTTCATCACGAGCCAGACTCCGATCCTGGCGCCGAACCCGGGCGGCTCCAACGGCGACCTCTGCATCGGCGGCAGCCTCGGCCGCATCTCGACGCTCGTCAACTCGGGTGCAACCGGAGACGTGAGCCTGGCGCTCGACCTCACGGGGATCCCGAACTCGAACGCGCTCTACGCGGTGTCGCCCGGCGACACGGTGTATTTCCAGCTTTGGCACCGCGACACCGCTGGTCCCGGTTTCAGCAACTTCAGTCCCGGCATCCAGATCGCGTTCGACGCGGCTCCTCCGAGCATCTCGTTCGCGTCGGACATCTACCCGATGCTGACCCAGCCGAACATCGGTGCCGCTGCGTGCAACATCTGCCACGGTGGACTGTGCGGCTTCTCGATCGGGAACGACCCTGCGAGCGCGTACGCTGCCATCGTCTCGGCGCCTTCGAACTTCTGCTGCCCGAACGAGACCTATGTCATCCCTGGCGACCCGGCGAACAGCCTGCTCTACCAGAAGCTGACCAACCCGGCCTGCGGGGGGCAGATGCCGCAGGGCGGAACGTTCGCCGGCGACACGGACGTCGTTCGCGACTGGATCCTGGCGGGCGCGCCCTTCTGAGCCTCGGCGCCCTCGCGGGCACGTGACTCGATCCACGCCCGCATCAGAACAGGTCGAGGACACCTCCGCCGTTCTCTGCTTCGTGCAGGGACGGCGGCGCTGCATTCCAGACGATGTCCTGGGCCCAGGCCGCGTTGAACGGGACGGGACGCTGGCTCCCGATGGCGCCGATGGCGGCGATCGCGAAGGCCCGTGAGGTGTCGTCGACTCGGCTTGCTCCGATCCTCTTGCGCTTCAGCACCGAGAGCAGGGCATCGAGGGCGCCCGGCTCCGCCACCCAGGCCATGGCCTGGAGCACGGCGACCTTCTCCGGCATGAAGCGCGCGCTCACGAGCTTTCCGACGAGCAGCTGTGCGAGCCCCTCGGCGCCCAGGAGACCGAGGGCCGTCGCGACGTCCCGAACGAGGTACGGACGGTAGAGGCCGCTGGACACGATCGTCCTCATGCCCGGGGCAGCCCCCGGGGCCGGGAGGAGCGCGAGGGCGAGCGCGTGGAGGCCCCGGATACGGAAGTCGCCTCGATCGAGCCTCTCCGTGAGGGCATCGACCGCGTCCCTGCCGCCCGCCAGTCCGAGGGCGATCGCGGCAGCTGCACCCTCCTCCGGTGAAGAGGCTCCCTGAAGCCGCCGCTCGAGCAGGGCGAGAGAGCCCAGAGACGGAGCATCCCCGACCAGGGCCCGCTCCTGGAGGAGCACCCCAAGGGCGAGGACGGCCCACGGGCGGCGGCTGGGACGAGCCGTTGCGGCCCACGTGCCGAGCTGCGTACGTAGCTCGATGGTGAGAGAGTCGGCGGGGACCGGACCACGCCCGGCGATGCGCGCCAGCGCGATCATGGAGAGGCCGGCCTCGCGCTCCTGCCCGTCGCGCGCCATCCGCTGGAGCGCGGCGATCGCGGCGACGTCGCGCCCCGCCAGACGCGCGTCCCCTGGTTCGTGCCCGGCGAGCAGCCCGAGCGCCTGGCAGACGCCCTCGCGCACCAGGGGATGAGTCCTGGCACGGGACCCGATCAGCGGAGTGAGGCGATCGAGCGTGATACGCCTCAGCGCCCCCCGGGCCGCGATGGACTCCGCCGTCCCCTGCGCGGGCCACAGTGACTGCCTGGCGAGCGCGACCGGAGCCTGCGCCCGGGCGCGGAGGTCGGAGCGCTTGCCCTCGAGGAAGGACGCCAGCGCATCGAAGACCGCCCGGCGATGCACCAGCACCTCCTTCTCCGGGGGAGCGAAGGGCACGGGGCACTGCCCCAGACCGATCACCGCCGCCGCGGCCAGATCGGTGTCATCGGCCTCCTCGGCGAGCACCTCGAGCAGCCGCTTGGCCACGAAGCGTCGCTCCACCGAGCGCGACGTGGCGTGACCGGCCATTCCGAGCGCGTGGGCTGCGAAGGCGCGGGTCCGCCTGTCGATCCTGCCTGTCCGCCCCAGCGCTGCGCGACCTGGCTTCTCATCGAGGGCGATCGAGGCGAGCAGGGGCGTCACCGTGAGGCCCCCATGGACGCCGAGGCTCAGCACGGACACGTTCTGAACGGCCTCGTTGCGCGCGCCCAGGTGCTCCATGATGGCCTCGAGGGGGCTGCCGCCGCTCTTCGCGATCTCGCGCCCCTTCGGCGGCGGGCCGATCTTCGCGAGGGCCATGACAGCCGCCCGCTGGATGTCGAGATCTCTGGTGCGTCCGAGTCGCGACAGGATCTCCGGCACCGCATCACCGTAGAGCGGCCCCTCGTCGGGCCGCCAGGGTGAGGCGGGCACGCCCCCATGGGGCTCGAGAGGAGCAGGCTGAAGGACCGACGGATCGATCCCCCGCACGGCAACGAGGTAGGCCTCCCGGTTGAAGGCCCACCATCGCGTCCAGCTCGCGGAATCCGTGACGGAGGCGT
>CBFIJG010000001.1:301906-347069 GCA_965662915.1 Planctomycetota bacterium
AGGTGACCGGCGCCCTGAAGAGCAGGACGGGATGCCGCGGGCCTCGGACACATATAGACGGGCCCCGCACCGTGGGGTGCAGGGCCCGTACGAATTCGGTCGGCTCGGAGCGGGTTTCACTCCGGCCGAACGCCGCGAGGCGGGATCAGAGGATGTCCAGGATGCCGTTGCCGGTCTCGGCGTCGGTCAGGGTCTGGATGTTCGCCCGGTAGTTCGCGTTGACCGCGATCTTCGTGTTCCAGGGGAAGTCTTCCTTGTCGCAGGTGATGCCGAGGGCCACCGCGGCAAAGCCGCGCGCGGTGTCGGTCATCTTCTTCTCGGTCTCGCCGGCGAGCATCTTCACCAGGCCGTCGACCGCGCTCACGTCACCGATCGTGCCGAGGGCGCTCGCGATGGCGGCCTGGGAGGAGAGGCCCTTCGCGTCCTCGAGCATCGTGAGCAGCAGGCCCACCGCCGACTTGTCGCCGAGCAGGCCGAGGCCGACGGCCGCCTGCTTCAGGACCGCCGGGCGGAACTTCGACTCGGTGACGGTCTGGTTCAGGATGTCCTGAGCTTCACTGGCCTCCATCAGGCCGAGGCCGACGCAGATGTTGCCGCGGACCTCTTCCTGGCCGGTGCCCATCTTGTCGAGCTTCTCCACGAGGATGGTGGAGGAGGACTGGTCCTTGAGGAGGCCGAGCGCGATGGCGAAGGCGCCGTACTCGACGGGGCTCTTGCCCTTCTTCGCGAGGTCGCGGAGCGCGAGCGTCACGGCCGGCTCGAGAACGCCGTCGTTCTCGTTGAGCGCGTTGCCGAAGACGCCCAGCGCGAGAGCGGCCCACGGGCGCTTCTGACCCTTGCCCTTGGCGAGAGCGCCGAGGAGCTCCTTCTGGATCTTCGGCTGGAACCCGCGGGGGTTGTCGCCGGGCCCCGGACGGCTGCCCATCTGAGCCATCGCCATCAGCGCGAAGAACTCGGTCTGGTTGTCGGCCGCCGTCTTCCCGATGCGCTGGAGGTCCTTGAAGATCTGGGCGTTGTCCTTGGTGAAATCGTCCTTGCCGTCCGCGGCGTTGCCGATCATCCCGAGGGCGATCACACCGGACTGCAGGACCTCGACGCGCTTCTCCTTGGCGTTCTTGCCAACGACCTTGAGAAGAGCCTCGATGCAGCGCGTGCGAACCTCAACGGCACCAGGGGTGTCGACGGGGAAGGTCTCCTCGTGGGTCGCCAGCAGTCGCGCGATGGCGATCGGGACCTGGGCGCGGACGCGATAGTCGGCGAAGCCGCCGCGGTTGGCGTCGGGGCTCAGCTTGCCGATCAGGTAATCGAGCACGGCGACGCGGTTGGCCGCGATCGCGCCGTTCCCCGAGGCTTCCTGAGCCGCCTCGCTCGTGCCGTCCCAGTCGAGCGGGATGAGTCCGAGCGCCTGGAGCGCACCGACCTGCTGATCGGGCTGGGCGAAGCTGCCCTGCTCGACGAAGTCGATGATGTGCTCGACGATCGTCTGGCGCATCTCGTTCGTCTCGGTGCGGTAGCCCACGAGCCCGAGGCCGTAAGCGGCGAACGACTGGGTCCGGAAGGGGACCGAGCGGCCGTTCCCGATCAGGGTGCGGCCGACGTCGTTGTCGAGCATGAGCCCGACGAGGCCCGGGACCGAGCGGTCGTCGGCGAGGATCCCGAGGGCGAGCGCCGCGGTCTCGGAGATCTCCTGCTCCTCGGCCGCGAGAAAGCTCTGGATGATGTCGACGAACTCGGAGGTGCCGTCCTCGTTCTTCACGTCGCCGATCTTGGCGAGTGCGATGAGGCAGCCCGTGACGATGTCGTTCTGCTCCTCGGTCTCGAGCGCCTTCTTGAGCGCGGGGACCACCGTCGCGCGGATGAGCTCCTCACCGGGGCGCAGCGAGTCGGCGGTCTTCTTCTGCTCGCCGAGGCCGAGGAACGCCTCGTCGCTGCCGGACTGGACGCCGATCGAGCGAACCTTGTTGCGCAGGTTCAGGTACGGCTCCTTGTTGAAGCCCCACCAGAAGTCCCAGATCGAGAGGTCCGGCCCGGTGTCGCCGCCCCGCTGGGAGACCGGCGCGGTCGGGGTCGGAGTGGAAGGGGTCTGACCGGGGGTCACCGGCGCGGGCGTGCCGGGAGTCGTCGGGCCAGGGGAGGACGGACCGCTGGGGCCTGCGGGCGGGGGCGCGGCGCCACCGGGGCCAGGCGCAGCGCCGCCGGGGGGCACCGTGTCGCCAGGACCGCGATAGGTTCCGCCGTGGCCGAAGGAGAGATCGGCGAGGCCCATGGAGCCCGCGGCGAGGAACGCTCCGAGGAGCAGTGATTTCTTCATGACTCTGAAGGTCGTGGAACGGACGGGTCGCTCGACCCGGGTCCATGGGGGTCGGTCGTGATGACCGACGCCGCCGGACCGTATGACATCGTATTGGTGATGCCGTGGGGTGGAGGAGACCCGCGGCCTTGGAGACGCTCGGGGTGCAACGGCCATGCCACGGGGGCAGGAAACCGCGCGCTCCGCGGCGCCAGGAGCGGCGCCGCATCGAGCATTCATCATAGGGGCTGCGCGAGGCTGGGCTACAGGCTCTGGATGGCGATTCCTGGGGCCCGGGCGCCCGGTCGCGTCCGCACTGCCCCCGGCCCATGGGCTGGGTCCCGGACCCGGCGCCGGAGCGCATGTTCCGCCCCCGGAACATGGGTGCACCCGGGACGGAGTCATGCCCCGCCGGTTTCAGGTGGATGGAGGCGCTGGAACCGCCCCCCCCTGGAACGACACACTGGCGTCCGTGGGCCACCCCTGGCATTCCCTGACCGAGCTCCTGCTCACCCCTGGAGAGGTCGCCGACGGGCGGCTCCGGGAGGCCTGGGAGGAGACCGCGGGCCGGCTGGGCCTCATCCGCCTCGGATGGCTCCCAGGCGGGGGAGACGCCGATGGGGGTGGGGAACTCCTGGTCCACCCCACGCTGAGAGCCATCGCGCGCTGGCGTCACGCGGCCGCGCCCGGGGGAGCCCCGGCCTCGGGGGGGGCGGCGGAGGACCTGACGGTCGTCCAGGGCTCCGGAGGGCGCCTCATCGCCGGGGCCCGGCGCGGCCGCCTCCCGGCCCGGCGCACCCTCGAGGAGGTCGCGGCCCTCGCGGCGGCGCTCCAGGCTCGGCGGCAGGAACGGGCAGCCCTCGAACTCGCCCGCGAACGCGCCCGTGGGGCCCGACGCGCCCTCGCCGCCGCCCATGACCTGCGAAACGAACTCACCCGGGCGCTCCTCTTCGAAGCTCGCTCACGGCACGCGGACGACGGCGGGGATGGACCCGCCGCCAAGGCGCGAGAGGAGCTGGAGCGCGCGCTGCTCGCGGCGCGAGAGCTCGCGCAGGAGGCCCTTCGCGGCGGTGACGGATCCCGGTTCTCCCGCCCGCTGGAGCCCCTGCCGCTGAAGGCGACCCTCGAGGAGGAATGCCGCGCGGCGCGTGAAGCTGCCCGGGTAGTGCCCGGCGCGTCACCGCGACTGCGCCTCAAGGCGCCGGCCAACCTGAAGGTGCTCGTCCGCCCGGGGAGCTTCGAGCGCGCGATCCGTAACCTCGTGACCAATGCCCTCGAGGCCGCCGCGCGGCGTCGAGGCGCAGGGGGCACCGTCAGCGTCTGGGCGGAGAGACGGGAGCCCGGAGCCGATCACCCCGAGGGAGACCGCCGCTTCGCCGCCGGTTTCACCTGGACCCTCGCGGTCGAGGACGACGGCGCCGGGATGGGACCCGAGCGGCTGGAGCGATTCCTCGACGCACCCCCTGCGAATTCGCACGCGCCCGATGGGTCCACGCGCCCCGCGTCGACAGGGCTGGGTACAGCCTCGCTCGCCGTGGCACTTGAGGAGTCGGGCCTACCCATCCAGGTGCGGAGCCAGCCAGGCTGCGGAACCCGCATCGACGTCGCCCTGCGCCAGCTCCCGACCACCCCGATGCACATCTTCGTCGACCGTGACCTGCGTCGAGGGCCGCGCCGATGCAGGGAAGCGGGAGGTACGAATGCGGCGTGGTGGCTCGCGAACGACGACGCCGCCGCGCTCCTCGGGAACGCGTCGGCGTCGCTGGTGAGCAAGGCGACAGGCGCGCCGCCGGTCAGCGCCTCTTGAGGCTGGCGCGGGCGTACTCGCGGTTCATGCGCGCGATGTTCGTCACCGAGATCGCCTTGGGGCACGCCGCCTCGCACTCGTAGTGGTTCGTGCAGTTGCCGAAGCCCTCGTCGTCCATCTTCTCCACCATGGCGAGCACGCGCCGCTCGCGCTCGGGCTGGCCCTGCGGCAGCAGCGTGAACTGACTCACCTTGGCCGACGTGAACAGCATCGCCGAGGCGTTCGGGCACGCAGCGACACACGCGCCGCAGCCGATGCACTGAGCCGCATCGAAGGCCATGTCGGCGCTCTGTTTCGCGACCGGGATCGCGTGGGCGTCCGGAGCGGCGCCCGTGTTCACCGAGACGTACCCGCCCGCCTGCTGGATCCGATCGAAGGCGCTTCGGTCGACCATCAGATCCTTCACGATCGGGAAAGCGTTGGCCCGCCACGGCTCGACGCGAATGCGATCGCCGGAGCGGTACTCCCGCATGTGGAGCTGGCAGACCGTGGTCCGCTCGCGTGGACCGTGCGGCTTGCCGTCGATGGTGAGGTTGCAGGAGCCGCAGATTCCCTCACGACAATCGTGCTCGAACACGACCGGCTCCTCGCCCCGCTCGACGAGCTCCTGATTGAGCACGTCGAGCATCTCGAGGAAGGACATGTGCTCGTTCGCGTCGACCTCGTAGGTCTCGAACTCGCCGGGAGCTCCCGGGGCGGCCTGACGCCAGACCTCGAGGGTCAGCTTCATGTCGCCGTGGCCTGTCTTCTGGATCATGGTTCTTTGCGCGCTGGTCAGGGTCGCGCGTCGATCACTTGTAGCTACGGGTGGTGAGCTTGACCTCTTCGAAGGTCAGCGGCTCGCGGTGTTCGGTGGGGAGCTGGCCCTCGCCCTGGAACTCCCAGGCGGAGGCGTGAGCGAAGTGCTCGTCGTCGCGCTTCGCCTCGCCCTCCTCGGTCTGATGCTCGACCCGGAAGTGGCCGCCGCAGGACTCGTCGCGGGTGAGGGCGTCGTTGAACATGACCTCGGCGAACTCCATGAAGTCCGCCACTCGGCCGGCCTTCTCCAGGTCCTGGTTGACCGTGTTGGGGTCGCCGAGCACCCGCACGTCCTCCCAGAACTGCGTACGCAGGTCGCGGATCTTGCCGATCCCTTCGGTCAGGCCCTCGGCGGTGCGCTCCATCCCGCAGTAGTTCCAGACGATGTTCCCGAGCTCGCGGTGCATGGAGTCCACGCTTCGCGTCCCGTCGATGGCCAAGAGCGCCTCGGCACGCCCGCGCGCGTGGGCCTCGGCCTCCGCGAAAGCGTCGTGATCGGTGTTCACGTCCTCGAGGACCCGGCCAGCCAGGTGGCTGGCAATGGTCGCCGGGATGACGAAGTAGCCGTCGGCGAGGCCCTGCATCAGCGCGCTCGCGCCGAGGCGGTTCGCGCCGTGGTCGGAGAAGTTGGCCTCGCCGAGGACGAACAGTCCCGGCACAGTGCTCTCGAGGTTGTAGTCAACCCAGAGACCGCCCATCGTGTAGTGAACGGCGGGATAGATGCGCATCGGGACCTCGTAGGGATTGTCGCCCGTGATGCGCTCGTACATCTCGAAGAGGTTGCCGTAGCGCGCCTCGATCGCGGCGCGCCCGTCCCGGCGAATCGCGTCCCCGAAGTCGAGGTACACCGCTTCGCCCGTCGGACCGACACCGCGCCCGTCGTCGCAGACGGTCTTGGCGTTCCGCGACGCCACGTCCCTCGGGACGAGGTTGCCGAAGCTCGGGTACTTGCGCTCGAGGTAGTAGTCCCGCTCGGCCTCGGGGATGTCCTGCGCGGGACGCTGATCCCCTTTGGTCACGGGGACCCAGACGCGCCCGTCGTTCCGCAGCGACTCGCTCATCAGAGTGAGCTTCGACTGGTAGTCGCCCGAGCGCGGGATGCACGTCGGGTGGATCTGCGTGTAGCACGGATTGGCCATGAACGCACCGCGCTTGTGCGCTCGCCACGCGGCCGTGACGTTGGAGTTCTTGGCGTTCGTCGAGAGGTAGAAGACGTTGCCGTAGCCGCCGGTGCACAGGAGCACGGTGTGGGCCGAGTGGCGCTCGTACTCCCCGGTCGAGAGGTTCCGCGTGATGATCCCGCGCGCGATTCCGTCGACCTTGACGAGGTCGACCATCTCGCGGCGCGTGTGCATCTCGATACGACCGGCCTCGATCATGCGGTTCATCGCTCCATAGGCGCCGAGCAGCAGCTGCTGCCCGGTCTGCCCGCGTGCATAGAACGTCCGTGCCACCTGCGCGCCGCCGAATGAGCGGTTGTCCAGGAGGCCGCCGTACTCCCGCGCGAAGGGCACGCCCTGCGCGACGCACTGATCGATGATGTCCACGGACACCTCCGCCAGGCGGTGCACGTTGGACTCGCGGCTGCGGTAGTCACCGCCTTTCACCGTGTCGTAGAAGAGCCGATGGACGCTGTCGCCATCGCCCTTGTAGTTCTTCGCCGCGTTGATCCCGCCCTGGGCCGCGATCGAGTGCGCGCGGCGCGGACTGTCGTGGGTGCAGAAGGCCTTGACCTTGTAGCCCATCTCCGCGAGCGTCGCCGCCGCCGAGGCGCCGGCGAGGCCGGTGCCAACGACGATCACGTCGAACTTCCGCCGGTTGGCGGGGTTCACGAGCTTGAGGTCGAACTTGTGCTTCGACCAGCGCTCGGACATGGGGCCCGAGGGGACCTTGGAGTCGAGTCTGGCGGAGCCAGCGGGAGAGTCAGCGATCGTCATTGCGAGAGCACCTCAACCGAGGAAGAAGAGGTAGAACGGAATGCCGCCGAAGCCGGCGACGAGCAGAGCCGTGATCAAGCGGCCGGTGTTCTTGATGAGCGCGCGATAGCGCGGGTGGGCCACGCCGAGCGTCTGGAAGGCGCTCTGGAAGGCGTGCCACATGTGCAGGCCCACGAGCGCGATGGCGATCACGTAGATGCCGAAGCCCACGGGGGACTTCAGACGATCCACCACCATCTGAGCGAGGTCGTATTCCTCGACCAGCTCCTTCGCGATGCGGAAGTCCCAGATGTGGATCAGGAGGAAGACCAGGAGCAGCGGCCCGGTGATCCACATCGTCGTCGAAGCCACGGTCTTGCGGCCCATGCCGAGCTCCGCCTTGTAGCTCTCCTCGCGGGATGTCTTGTTCCGCGCGATCAACGCCACGGCGAACGCGACGTGAACCAGGAAGAGCCCAGCCAGGCCGCCCTCGGCGAGGGGGAGGAGCGGATTGCTCTCGATGAGGTCGGCGTACTCGTTGAAGGCCTCGTTCCCCGCGTAGATCGTGAGGTTGCCCGCCATGTGGACGAGCAGGAACAAGGTCAGCGACAGGCCCGTGACGGCCATCACGTACTTGCGGCCGATCGACGAGGTCAGGAAGCGGACGAAGGGATTCATCGGAGTGCTGCGGCGCGAGGCGCGGCAGGGCGCCTCGTGGGGATCCGGTCCGCGCGAGTCGGATCGCCCTGGACAGCGGGCACACGACCGAGGAGTGGGTCGGGCCCGGCGCCCCAGGGCACGTCGCCGCGCGGGTGGGGGGGTGGCTCGCGCGCCCAGAGCCCGCAGGACGAGCGATGAGCGTGGATGGGGGAGTTCTCAGATCCGGCGGCGTGGAGCCACCGAGGTGCGCGACGCCAGCGACGCGCCGGGAAGGGACTGCCTCGACCACCGGGCGACCTGCGCCGGGGTCCAGGCGGCTCCTGGGCGGGCATATTATCGACCAGAGGGACCACTCCCATGGGCCATGAGGCCGAATCCAGACCCCTCTGCGGCGAGTCGCGCGCGGTGGGATGTCGCGCGATGACCGCGGCGAGGCTTCCAGGGCCCCTCGACCCGCGTCAGCCGGGCGCCTAGGGTGTCGCCCCATGGCCGCTGATCCCGTTCCTGGCTGCGACTCCACGAGAGTCCTCCTCGCCCGACACGGGGAGGTGGACGCCCGACATCGGGGGACCGTCTACGGGCGCCTCGACGTCGAGCTCTCCCGGGCCGGTTTGCGCCAGTCGCAGGCGCTGGCGGACTCGCTAGCGGGCCTCCGGCTGGACGCGGTGATCAGCTCGGGCCTCCGGCGCGCCGAAGCCGCGGCGGCCCTCGTCCGCGCTCCGCGGGGTCTACCGCGGATCGACGACCCCCGCTTCGTGGAGATGGACCGCGGAGAGTGGGCGGGCGTCGCACTGGCCGAGCTACGACGGAAGGACCCAGAGAGCCACCGCAGCTGGGTCGAGCGAAGAGGGGCACTGGCAGGCCCGGGAGGAGAATCGCCCGCCGAGGTCGCGGCGCGGGTCGTCCCGGCGATCGGCGAAATCGCGGGCGTCCACCGTGGGGGCCAGGTCCTGATCGTGGCGCACATGTGGGTGGTCCGCTCCGCGGTCTGCCACGTCCTGGGGATCCCGATGGAGCGGTCCCCGGTGATCGGGCTGCAGCCGGGGGGCCTCACGGCGCTGGAGTGGCCGACAGACGGGGGCTCGGGCCGACCTCGCCTGCTGGAGCTGGGAGCGAGCGCGAGCGCGCCCTGATCCGGAGAGCCTCCCGGCTCAGTTCGGCGAGATGTCCATCCCGGACGGGCCCGTTCCGGGCTCACCGTCCCCGGGGACGTCAGGCCCACCGGGCGCCTTGCCCTCGAGCATCTGCCGGAAGTCGATCGCGCCTTCGCCGAGGTGGCCGGCGAGCCACACGAAGTAGCAATCCACGGGGTCGACTGGATCGTCCACCGGGAAGGCCGCCTTGCACGTCAGGTCGCAGGGACGCGCCTTGTCGATGAAGCACATCTTGTCCATGGCCGCAGTGTCGCGACTCGGGTGGCGCCGCGCACTCAGAATCGAGTGTCTGATGAACGACTCGTCTCGACCAACTGCTCCGTGGGAAGGGCGCGCATCTCCGCCGCTGCAGCGGCCGGGGAAAGTCGAGGGCACGGTGCCGCTCCACGCTCCGCGATGCCCCGAGACGCAGCGGTTTGATTGGAGGATGATGAGCCCGCTGGCGACTTTCGAACAGTTCGAAGCAGAACCGAATTCTGCGGCGAATTGTGTGCACACGATCGACCCGCAAGAGCCATTAAACTCCGCGTTATGCGCGTCCTGATCGTTGAAGACTACGAGCCGCTGCGAATGGCGACCGCCAAGGCCCTGCGCGAAGCAGGCCACGCCGTCGACGTCGCAGCCGATGGAAGCCGCGGCCTCGAACTCGGGATGGGAGGGCAGTACGACGTGATCGTGCTCGATCTCATGCTGCCGGGAATGGACGGCCTCGAGGTCCTTCGAACGTTGCGAGAGGAGAAGGTCCAGAGCGACGTCCTCCTGCTCACCGCGAAAGACACCGTGCAGGACCGGATCCGGGGCCTCGACTCCGGAGCCGACGACTACCTCGTGAAGCCGTTCGACATGGATGAGCTCCTCGCCCGGACGCGGGCGCTCGTCCGTCGGCGCTACGAGCGCAAGACCCCGATCATCGAGATCGGCAACCTGGCCGTGGACACCGTCGCGCGGAGCGCCCGCCTCTCGGGCGCCCTCGTGGAGCTCACCGCCCGCGAGTACGCGCTCCTCGAGTACCTCGCCCTCCGCAAGGACCAGGTCGTCTCCCGCGCGGAGATCCGCGAGCACCTCTACGACGGCCGGTCCAACGCGGCGAGCAACGTCATCGACGTCTACGTGTCGTACCTCCGCGCGAAGCTGGAAGGCCCCGGGCACCCGAAGATCCTGCACACGAAGCGCGGTCAGGGCTACATCCTCGGGCTCGAGGGATGAGTTCGATCCGCCGGCGCATCACGGTCGGCACGCTGATCGCGGTCTCCGGCTTCCTCGCGATCAACGGGGTGACGCTGTACCTCGTCGTGCGAGACCGGCTCATGGGTGAGCGCGATCGCGGATTGACGATCCTCGCGCATTCCACGGGCGCTGCCGCGGCGAGCGAGCTCTCCGCTGGACCTGGCGCCCGGCCCGCACCGAATCGCCGCTACGCGCTCGAGGGAATCGCCTTCAGCCCCTGGGTCGGGGACGAGGACCCGAATCAGGGAGCGACCATCACCGCCCAGGAGATCTGGGACCGGCTCCAGCTCATCCGGGACGACTCGAACATGGTCCGCACGTACGGCGTCGCTGGCGGGCTCGAGAACACCGGCTGGCTCATTCATCAACTCGGGAAAGAGGCGGTCATCGGAGCCTGGATCGACGGCGATGCAGCGACGAACCGCCGTCAACTGGAGACCCTCGCGCGGCTCTGCCGCGAGGGAGACGTCGACGTCGCGGTGATCGGGAGCGAGGTCCTCCTCCGCGAGGATCTCCCCGTCGAGGATCTCATGCAGCTGCTGATCGAGGCGCGACGCATGATCCCGAAGGAGATCCCGATCACGACCGCGGACACGCGCAACAGCTTCCTGGATCACCCGGAGCTCCTGCCGCTCATCGACCTCGTCTACGTCAACTACTACCCGTACTGGGACGGGGTCTCCATCGACGAGGCCATCCCGACCCTCGCGGCGTGGCACGACTCGATGCGCGAGTACGCCCAGGGCAAGCCCGTGGTGGTGTCCGAGGCCGGCTGGCCGTCGGACGGCGACGACGTCGGCGAGGCGGTCGCCAATCCGGAGAACGCGGCGCGCTTCTTCCTCGAGTTCGTTTCGTGGGCGAGGCTCAACGACGTGCGCTACACGTACTTCTCCCCCCTCGATGAACCCTGGAAGGAGCGCTACGAGGGCCCTCAGGGCGCCCACTGGGGCTATCGCGATCGCGACGGCGTGCTCAAGCCGGGGATGCAGGCCGTGTTCGACGGCATCGCGACGGACATCGGCGAGCCTCGGATCGGCTTCACGAGCGTGCCGCCGCCCGGGAGCGAGGCCAACCTGGTGGGGGAGGTCTCGGGGATCGGGACCCTGACTCACCACGTCGCGGTGCTCCTCGAGGTCGGCGGTGTCTGGTACACGAAGCCGTCCTACCTGGCGCCCACGGTTCGAATCAGCTCCACCGGTCTCTTCGAGGTCGACGTGACCACGGGCGTGGGAGACCGGCAGGCGACGCGCTACGCAGCGTTCCTCTTCGCGGACGACTTCGTCCCGGCGCCCGTCGACAGCGAGAAGAAGATCCCGGAGGCGTACTTCGTGCGCGCCATCGCGAGCGCGGAGGTCGCTCGATGATCCGACTCCTCGCAGCCCTCGTCGCGCTCGGGGGCCTCGGCGCAGCCTGGTGGCAGTTCACGGACCGCGTGCTCGCCTCCGATTCGGGCCCGCTTCAGGACCAGCCGGAGTTCCCGCTCTCGCTCTCGGGCGCCCTCCCCGAGGAGAGCACCTCCCGCGACCTCTACGAGTGCTGGCTGGGAGACGAGATCGTCCTCGCGCGCGCCCCCGCGCTCGGCCGGGACTCGCTCCCGCGCTTCGCGGACGAGCCAGGCGTCCCGAAGTTCAAGAACATCGAACTCGCTGACGGCAGGCGGGCGCGTGCGGTGGCCGTGCGCTATCTCCCGCCGCGGCCCGAGCGTCCCGACCCGCTGCGCTCGAGCCTCGTCCCGGACCTGAGCGCACCGGACTCCTCCCCTGCTGCGCACCCGGTCGAGGTGATCGTCGCCCAGCCGGAGGAGGTGCTCGAGAGCATCCTCGGACAGCTCCGGCTCCTGATCGCCGTCTCCTGGATCATCACCAGCCTGCTCTCCGCCGCGGGCCTGACCTGGGTCGTCAGGCGCGGCCTGGCGCCGCTCGAGGACCTCGGGGATCAGATCCAGACCAAGGACGAATCCGAGCTCGACAAGCCGTTCTCCCTTCCCGGAGCGTCGGTGGAGCTGGCGCCGGTCGTCGACCGCCTCAACGGATTCCGCGAGCGTGTCGGCTCCGCCATCGAACGGGAGCACGACTTCGCCGCCCACGCGGCCCACGAGCTGAGAACGCCCCTGGCGGGGCTGCGATCCACCCTGGAGGTCTCGCTGTCCCGGGAACGAGACCCCGGCGAGTATCGCGAGAGCGAGCAGACGGCGCTCAACATCACGACGCAGCTGGAGCGACTTGTCGGGCGCCTGCTCGAGCTCGCGCGGACCGCCTCCCCGAGCGCCGTGGTCCGGCCCGAACCCTTCGAGCTCCGGCAGCTCGCTCTCGAGAGCTGGACTCCCTACAGCGATGCGTCCGCCGAGCGCGGGGTCCTGCTGGAGATCGACATCAACCCCGACATCTGGATCACCACCGACCGCCAGCTCTTCGGGCGCGTCCTCCAGAACCTGCTCGAGAACCTGGGCAACTACGCTGACGAGGGCTCGCTCGCGCGGCTCTCGGCCGCGGCCCACGGCGACGACGTCGAGGTCGTGGTCGAGAACGAGTGCGCCGGACTCGACGAAGAACTGGTCCAGCACGCCTTCGACGCCTTCTGGCGGTCGGATGACGCACGCTCCGCTGTTGGCCGACACGCAGGCCTCGGTCTCGCGCTCTGCCTCCAGCTCGTGGAGCTCCTCGCCGGGACGATCTCGGTTTGCGGCGACGCTGGTCGATTCCGCGTCACGGTCGTTCTTCCTCAGGACGGCTTCACATCACACTCATTAGGCGCGAGTGAGCAGCCGCAAGGGTCCGACGAGATCGACCCGAGCGAGCACCCCGCGCGCTAATCTTTGGGGATCCGGCTTCCAACGGGCCGCGCCCCTACACCCTTCCCGATGGCGCTAGCGAGCCGCCTCACACGTCCGGATCCCCCGTCCGAGAACGGCTACGAGCCGCCTGTTTCATGAGTCAGAGCTCCCGGTCCACCGTCCGATCGTCGCTCGTGGTCGCCCTCGGCGGCTTCCTCCTCGGATTCGACAGCGCCGTCGTCTCCGGTGTGATGGACCCCGTCAAGAACGCCTTCGAACTGAACTCGGACCAGGTCGGATTCACCGCGAGCTGCCTCATCCTCGGCGCGATGGGCGGCAACGCGGCGGCGGGCCCCCTCGCCAACCGCTTCGGTCGCCGGGCCGTCCTCATCGTCACCGCCCTGCTGTTCACGGTGTCCGCCGCGTGGTCGGGGCTCGCGACCAGCTTCTGGACCCTGGTCATCGCCCGGGTGATCGGCGGCCTCGGCGTCGGCGCAGCCATCCTCATCGCGCCGATCTACATCGCCGAGATCGCCCCTCCTGCGAGTCGCGGACGGCTGGTCTCGTTCAACCAGCTGAACATCGTCGTCGGCATCTCCGCGGCGTTCTTCAGCAACTTCTTCATCAACGGCGCGTTCGACGGCGAGGTGGCATGGCGCTGGATGCTCGGCGTCGAGGCGGTCCCCGCCTTCCTCTACTTCGTCCTCCTCTTCTCGGTCCCATGCAGTCCGCGCTGGCTGCTCTCCGTCGGACGTCGCGGGGACGCGGAGGAGGCCATCTCAAAGCTGGGGGGCGATCCCTCCGATATGGCCGGGTTCCTGGACGGAGCTGATGGCGCGACCCGGGCCTCAACGGGCACCGCTGGCGGGCGTCACGGGGATGCAGAGAAGGCCCTCTCCTCGTTCAGAGGCGAATCGTCCGAGCTTGATGGAGCCCATGACGCGCCCAAGGCATCCGGAGGCGGCATTGGGGAGCTCTTCTCGCCGCGAATGCGCCGCATCCTCACGCTTGCGCTTGCCCTTGCGTTCTTCCAGCAGATCACCGGGATCAACGCGATCTTCTACTACGCCGCGACGATCTTCGAGAAGGCCGGTGCTGCCACCGAGTCCGCCCTCATGCAGGGCATCTTGATCGGCCTGACGAACCTGGTCTTCACCCTCGTCGCTCTCCGCCTGATCGACCGCGCAGGCCGCCGCCCACTCCTCCTCGCAGGGAGCGGCGGGATGGCCATCGCACTGCTGACGACCTCGTTCGCCTTCCGATCCGCCACGTACGAACTGACGCCGCTCATCATCGAGCAGTCCCGGACCGACCGGCAGGCAGCGTTCCTCGCGTCGCTCGAAGGGACGACGTTCGAGAGCGAGCAGGCCTTCATCGCGGCCCTGGATGGGGCGGCAGCGAAGAACGGGATCACGGGAGTCACCCTCGAAGCGTTCAACGGCCGCAAGGAAGACATCGCCCTCGCGTCGGCCAACACGATCGAGGGAGAGGGCTCCGCGACGTACACCCTCACCGGCGACGCCCTCGCCGCGATGGCGGAGAACACGGGCCTCGCGCACCTCGAGGCGGCCGTCGGGGTCTCACACGATGATCGAGCCTCGTTCATGGCCGCGATCAAATCGGCCGCCGGCTACGCCGAGATGGATGCTGCGGAACGCAAGGCCTTCGACGAGTCGAGCGGAGAGGTCTCGAAGACGGCGCTCCTGATCAACGGGCCGCTGGTCCTGATCGCGATCATGCTCTTCATCGCGTCCTTCGCGGTCTCACTCGGGCCGGTGATGTGGGCGATGCTCTCCGAGGTGTTCCCGATGCACCTCCGCGGAGCCGGGATCTCCGTCGCTGGACTGTTCAACTCCGCCGTGAGCTTCACGGTGGTTCAACTGTTCCCCCGGGGCCTGTCGGACCTCGGGCCGGACATCACCTTCCTGATCTTCGGACTGTTCGCGGTCGGGGCCTTCCTCTTCACGTTGAAGATGGTGCCCGAGACCAAGGGACGGTCGCTCGAGGAGCTCGAGCGGGAGCTGGTCATCGAATGAATACGCCCTTCAAATCGAGTTTCGGACTCTCCCTGCTCGCCGCAGGCCTGATCGGCTTCGCCTGGGCAGCGGGCGACGGCGACGAGATCCACGTTCGCGTGGCCGCGTCCTCCGCGGTCGCCACGAGCTCCACGTCCCAGCCCGCGGGCGACGGACGCACGCTGCGCTCCACGGCGACGGAGGGCTGGTTCGAGTTCCAGGTCCGGGTCCCCGTCGCGGGCCGCTACGAGAGCGTCCTCGACGTGCGCGCGCTGGGCGACGAGACCGCGACCGTGTGGATCGAGGACTACGTCGGCAACCCGGACGGGCGCACCTACGACATCACGGGACCGATCGCGCTGCAGGCGACCCCTCGCTCCGTCGAGATCTCGCGGACAGGCTCCCCGCTGAACGCCGGTGAGCATCGGATGCGCGTCCATCACGCCGGCGGGCGGATCGAGCTCTCCGAGCTGCGTTTCGATCTCATCCGGCCGCACCAGCTCACGCCGACGACGCTGGTCCAGCGGACCGATGGCGCCGAATGGGTCCTGGTCTGGAGCGACGAGTTCAACCAGGACGGCCCGGTCGACGAGTCCAAGTGGACTTCGGACATCGGCAACTGGGGCTGGGGCAACCGCGAGCCGCAGCTCTACACCGAGGGCCGCCTGGAGAACGCCCGCTGCGAGGGCGGGAATCTCGTCATCGAGGCGCGCAAGGACGGCCTCGGGGCGCCCTGGACCTCGGCGAGGCTGACGACCCGCGGCAAGGTCAGCTTCCAGTACGGCCGCCTCGAGCTTCGCGCCAAGGCGCCCGTCGCCGACGGAACGTGGGGCGCTGGCTGGCTCCTCGGAGACGCCTACCGGGACGAGCTGTCGTGGCCCTACTGCGGCGAGGTCGACATCTTCGAGGCGGTGGGCCGCGAGATCGACGACGAGACCGGCGACGGCATCAATCACGGTTCGTGCCACACCCGCGCCTACTACTTCAAGCAGGGCAACCACATCTCGAAGACCATTCCCGTGGAGGGCATGGGCACCGAGTTCCATCTCTACGCGATGGAGTGGACCCCCGAGGCGGTGAAGATGTTCGTGGACGGCGAGCACTACTACACATACGACAAGCGAGCGGACGAGCTCGAGTGGCCGTTCGATCGGCCCCAGAACATCATCCTCAACCTCGCCATGGGCGGAGGTATGGGCGGTGACATCGACCCCAAGATCGAAGCCCAAGAGCTCCATGTCGATTTCGTCCGTGTCTTCGGCCGGCGCTGATCCCTCAGCCGCATCCATGAGCACCGCCCCTGGCGCGCCACTCGAGTGGGAGGGGCGCGAGTACTCCTCGATCGAGGACCACGATCGGCTCGCCCCGTTCCTCATGTCGGTGGTCTCGTCGACCGACGCATGGATGTTCCTCTCGAGCGTCGGCGCGCCCGCTGCCGGACGCCGCTCACCGTCGAGCTCGCTCTTTCCGTACCAGACGGACGACAGGCTTCACGACTCCGCCGGTGTGACGGGCCCATACACAGCCGTCAGGGTCGCCCGTGGGGGATCGACGGACCTCTGGCGCCCACTCGATGGCCGCGGCAGGGAGAGCTTCCGCCTCGAACGACGACTCCTCAAGACGACCCACTGCGAGGCCGTCATGTTCGAGGAGCGCAACATCGACCTGGGGCTCACCTTCCGTGCCTCCTGGGAAGCGTCCCGGCGGTTCGGCTGGATTCGACGCGTCGAGGTTGTGAACGAGGGCGAGGAGGCGAGCATCGAGATCCTCGACGGCCTCCTCGGGATCATGCCGGCGGACGCCGACCGGTCCATGCAAACCGAGCTCAGCACCCTGCTGGACGCCTATCGGATGGCCGAGATGTCGCCGGAGGGCGGTATCGGCCTGTTTCGCCTCAGCTCGATCCCGATCGATCAGCCGCGCCCGAACGAGAGCCTGCGGGCGACGACGGTCTTCTGCATCGGACTGGACGGCACGACGCTTCTCTCGGCCGCACAGATCGGCGCGTTCGAGACCGGAGGCGAGGTGGAGGCCGAGCCGATCGTCAGGGGCGGACGCAGCGCTTTCCTCCGGCGAAGCGCATTCCGGCTCGCAACGAAGGACCGCAAGCAATGGCTGATGGCGGCTGACGTGGAACAGGACGGCGCGGCCGTCGTCGAACTCATGGAAGCGCTCCGTGACCCCGGCGCGGTCGTGGAGGCCATCGGCAGGGACCAGGCTCGCTGCCGCGAGGCGCTGATCTACCTCGTCGCCAGCGCCGATGGGCTGCAGCGCACCGGGAGCCCGGAGGAGGACGCGCGGCACTACGCCAACACGCTCTTCAACATCATGCGGGGCGGCGTCTTCCTGAACGGCGGCCGTTTCGACGCCGCAGGCTTCGCCAGCCACGTGGCCCGGGTCGCCCCTGCCATCGCGGCGGCGGAGAGCGAACTGCTGGCAGAGCTTCAGGGAGAGATCGACCGGGACGCGCTCTTCGGCGCGATCGGTGGCCGCGCGTCCGAGGACCTCCTGCGCCTCGCGCGTGAGTACCTCCCGCTCACGTTCGGCCGGCGGCACGGCGACCCGAGCAGGCCGTGGAACAACTTCACGATCCCGGCGCGCGATCCGTCCGGGGTCCGGCCGCTCCACTACGAGGGGAACTGGCGCGACATCTTCCAGAACTGGGAGGCCCTGACGCTCTCGTTCCCGGGCTTCGCGGACGCCTGCGTGAGCCGATTCCTCAACGCGTCGACGGCGGACGGGTACAACCCGTACCGGATCGACATGGAGGGCGTGGACTGGGAGGTCGACGACCCGAACGACCCCTGGGCCTTCATCGGGTACTGGGGGGATCACCAAGTGGTCTACCTCCTGCGCCTCGTGGAGATGGTCGAGCGCTTCACCCCTGGTGGCCTCGGCAAGCGCCTGAAGGAAACCGGCTACGTCTTCGTCGACGTGCCCTACCGGATCAACGAGTTCGACGGGATCCTCGCCGACCCTCACTCGACCGTGCGATTCGACGACGCGCTCGCCGTGAAGATCGAGCAGCGCGTCGCCGGGCAGGGCAACGAGGGCCGGCTCCTGCACGGCCCCGATGGGGGACTCTTGACCGCGACGCTCGCGGAGAAGCTGCTCACGCCGCTGCTGGTCAAGCTGACCAACCTCGTCCCGGGTGGTGGTATCTGGATGAACACCCAGCGCCCGGAGTGGAACGACGCGAACAACGCCATCGCAGGCCTCGGGCTCTCCGTGGTGACGACCGCGTACCTGCACTCGGCCCTCGAGGCCTGGACGCGCATCTTCTCCAGCGAACAGGGCGCCCTGCAGATGACGGCCCCCGTGGCTGAACTCATCGAGGACCTCCGCGCGATCCTGGACGAGCCGCCCCCGGGTGACGAACTCGACCCGGCAGAGCGGCTCGGTCTCACCGAGCGCCTCGGTCGCGCTGGTGAGCGTCACCGGGCAGCCGTCTACGCAGGTCGCGGCGCGGAGGCCCTCCGAGAGGTCCCTTCCCCGTCCATCGTCGAGCTGCTCGAGGCCGCGCGACGATGGACGGGCGCGACCCTGGCGTCCAACGTCCGGCCCGACGGCCTGTACCACTCCTACAACCTCATGCAGCGCGCTGAGGGTGGGATCGCGATCCGACGGCTGGCCCTGATGCTGGAGGGGCAGGTCGCCGTTCTCGCGGCGGGGCTCCTCGACTCGGAGCGTGCGATCGAGCTCCTCCGCGCCCTGCGGGCCAGCGATCTCTACAGGGAGAGGGAGCGCAGCTACCTGCTCTACCCGGATCGCGACCTCGGCGCCTTCGTGGAACGCGGCGTGATCGACGAGAAGACCCTCGCGGACTCGCCGGCGATGAAGGCGCTCCTGGCTCGCGGTGGGGGAGGCGTGCTGGTTCGCGCGGTCGACGGGAGCGTTCGATTCCACTCGAACCTCCACCACCGCGACGATCTGCAGGGCGCGCTCGAGGCGTCCGGGGTCCCCACCGAGGCCTACGCAGAGCTCCACGCTGCGTACGAGGAGGTCTTCGACCATGAGGCCTTCCCGGGTCGCTCGATGACGTTCTTCGGCTACGAGGGTCTCGGCTGCATCTACTGGCACATGATCTCCAAGCTGATCCTCGCGGCGCAGGACGTCGCCTGGAACGCCACGGAAGATCATCGCGAGCAACTGATCGAGCTCTACCAGGATCTCCGGGCCGGACTCGGAACCCACAAGAGCCCCGAGCTCTACGGCGCGTTCCCGTCCGATCCCTACTCGCACACGACGGCCCGCGGCGGCGCCCGGCAGCCCGGCCTGACCGGGCAGGTCAAGGAGGACGTCCTCGGCCGCCTCGGCGAGTGCGGTATCCACGTGACCGAGTCCCGGCTCGGATTCCGCGGCGGCCTGAGCCGCTTCGTCGAGCCGGTCAGCAAGCCGACGGAGTTCAACTACGTCGACGCTGCAGGTTCGCCGCGAGCCGTGACCGTGCCCGACGGGGCCGCGGCGTTCACCTACTGCTGTGTTCCGGTCCTGCTCCGCCGCAGCGACGAGCCGAGGGTCCGCGCCACGCTGGCGTCGGGCGCAGCGCACGAGGTCGACGGATCCGAGCTCGACGAGACCTTGAGCCGGGAGATCTTCAAGCGCTCCGGCCAGGTCTTGATGCTCGAGGTCTGGGCCTGAGCCCAGAGCCGCCACCCGTGCCTTCGACGACTCGCCCCGGCGGTCGATACTCGCGATGGACCCGTGCAACAGCAGGCAGCAGGGCAGCGCCACGCGCCGTGGACCCCATCGCCCACGCATCATAACGTACATTATCCGAAGTCCCGAGCGCCCTGTGATGGCCAGCATCACGACTCGGACCCCTGACGGACAGTTGAATCCGGGGTCACCTCGACGCCCCCTCTCGGCCGCGCACCACCGCTGACAGGACTTCCCCGTCCAGTCCGAAGCCGTAGTTGCCGATGGCCTCGGTATGAAGCGGGATCACGTTCGCGGTAGCAGGCTGTCCATTCGCCCCCTCGTCGACGCGCTCGGCGGCCTCGCGCTCGCTGCCAGCGTGCTCGTCTCAACCGGCTGCGCGGGCGGCGCGGACGCGGAGACCCAGGCTCAGGCTCTGGTGCAACCCGGGCTGCGTTACCAGATCGACCTCCCGGTCTCCCACCCTCCTTACGACACGTTCCACGCCTCGTGGCGCGTCCGCCTCGAGGAGGGCTACGTCTTCCTCGAGCACTACGGCAGCTACACCGACACCGGTGCGCACATACCGGCGCTCCTGCGCGAGATGCGCGTCCAGGGCATCGAGCCGACCGGCGCCCCGTTCTGCCTGTACTACAGCGACCCGGCCACGACAGCCCGCGACCGGCTGTACTCGCGCGCCTGTGTCCCGATCGCCGGAATTCGCTCGCCGCGGACGCCCCTCGCCTACGACGTCCTCCCGCCGGTCACCGTCGCCTACGCCTACGTCTCGGGCCCCTACCCGGATGTCCCTCGCGCCTACCCGAAGCTGAACGAGTGGATGGGCCAGCTGAACTGGTCCCTCGACGGTCCGATCCTGGCCCGCTACATCGTTCCGCCGACCAAGGCAGCGACGACCGGCGACTACCTGTGCGAGATCCAGATGCCGGCCACCGTCGCGAACCGCTGACGCTCAGCCGCCGAGCGCAGCCTGCTCCGGCGGATAGCAACAGCGCACGTCAGCGTGCCCGGTGATCGCGATCCTCGCGCGCAAGCGGTCGCCGACCCGGAGTTCCTCGCGAAGCTCGTCGGGGAGGATCACGGTGATCGTGTCGCCGCCGGGGGCCCGCAGCCGATCTTTCGAGTCCTCGAAGGCTCCAGCCGAGCGGTCGTCCAGTGCCTCGATGGCGTAGACCTCGCCCGGATCGTCTTCGTCCAGGGACGACGGGCCCAGGATGCGGTTGGCGCGTCGCGATCGCGCGAGAGAGTCCTCGAGCCCGTCGAGCGCGTCCATCAAGGCCGACCCGAGGTCCACCTCGTGTGCGTCCAGCGACCACTCGCAGAACTCACGCAGCCCGCCGACGAGCTTGCGCGCCTCGTCGTCGCTGGAGAGCGCCCGCTTCTCCTGGACCCAGAACGTGGCGAAGCGGAGCAGGTCGTCACCGGTGAGTTCCTCGAACACTCCGATCGGACGAGCGAAGATCGCGAGGTGGTTCAGGGGCTCGAGCGCCGCAACGTCGAAGTCCGGGCGAGTCGCCCCGAGCTCCCAGCGCATCTCGTCGATCATCGCGCCCACGACGCCAGGAAAGTCCGGCGCAGGCAGGTCCGGCTCCTCCTCCTCGCCGCCCACGCCGAGCTCTCGCTGAAGGCTCTGCACGAGCGCGACGGGGTCCTCACCGCGGAGCCGCCCGGCCGCAAAGGCGTCCACCGCAGCGGCCCTCGCAGCGTCCTCATCCGGGGCGCCCTCGCTCACGGCGCGCTCCGTGGCAGGCCCAAAGGACGCCGCGGACACCAGCTCCCAGGCCCCCATCAGCGCTCGACGAGCCCCGTCGAGGTCGATGCTCGTGTCGAACGCCACCTCCTCGAGGATCCGGCCCAGTGCGTCCCCGCCGCCGTGCACGAGGCGCTCGGGATCACGCGGCTCGCGGGCGAGCCGCTCGACCGCCGCCCGCGCGCACTCGACCTCGAAGCCAACGCCGCGCAGGAGCTCAACGGCGTCCCCGACGGGGTCCTCCGAGGGACCCGGGAGCTCCGGGCTCTCGGGCCCGTCCGGAACCCTCACCTCTCCCCCACCTGCGCCGAAGAACATCGCCTCCAGCTCCCCCTGGCTGACCCGCAGGACCTTCGCCGCCTGCCCGTCCCGGATCCTCTCCAGGTCCCGCTGGAGCGCCTGGACGACCTCCGGGAGCCTGACGATCGCCGCGGCGGGAGAGGGCACATGCGCGCCCTCACCGGCGGGGTAGAGCCGACCGACGAGGAGCTCGCCACCGCCGAGCTCGGCGGCGAGGGCCGTCGAGGCCGCCGCGAAGCTCCCGAAACCGGTGACGTCCCTCAACCAGACCCCGGCGTCCGGGCGCACCTCCTCGACCTCGAAGATGCCCGTGTGGGAACGCAGCAGGGAGTCGAAGGCGCGGTCCAGGACTTCCGCGAGCTCGGGATCGTCAGCAGCCCCGGCGCGCTCGGCCGCCGAGGAACGGAAGCCGACCTCCAGGTGAGGCCCCACGGAGCCGCCGCCCAGCCGCGGGACGTGATGCTCCAGCAGGAACCACTCGAGGTGCCGCCTGCCGGCGAGGAGCGCCCCGAGAGCGCCGCCGCGGGACGGGACGGGCCCCCGGAAGAAGTCCGGGATGCTCGCCTCGAACTCGGCTGCAAGGGTTTTGTCCGCGCGCACGAGCCCCATGAGGAGCTCGAGGCAGCGCTCGATCGAGTCACTCGTCAGGGCCATCGCCCCGATTCTAGCTCCCCTCGAGCCACTTTCCGCCCCCTCGGAAGCCGAGTGAACGAGGGCTCATTTTCGGCTATCCGGGAAAGGACCGGGCCTGTCCGACCGAAGCGCGAGATGGGGACAAGAACATGAACATCGCACTCAACGGCGTGGCGCTGGCCGTCATGCAGGCTTCAACGGGAGACGAAGCCGCTTCAGGCGGCCTGACCGCCCTGTTCTCGTCGACGCCGTGGATCGACATCGTCGGCCTCGGGATCGTGGCCTTCTTCCTCATCCGAGGGCTCACGACGGGTCTCATCTGGCAGATCGCGCTGCTGGTCGGGGTCGGCATCTCGATCACCGTGGCGCGGAAGTTCGCCCCGGACTTCACACCCAGGATCCAGGAGATCACGGACCTGCCTCTGCAGGCGTGCCAGGGAATCGTCTGGTTCATGATCTTCACAGGCACGCTCATGACCGCGGCCTTCGTCGGGAAGCTCGCGCGAAACGCCGTCGAAGCCGCGCAACTCGGGCCGCTGGATCGGCTCGGTGGAGCGCTCGCGGGGACGCTCACGGGGGCGATCGTCCACTGTGCCCTTCTCGTGCTTCTGACCTCGATCGGCACGGAGGGATGGACGGTGAAGACGTTCAAGGGAAGCGCGAGCGCGAGCATGCTCGACAACCTGTCCCGTAAGCAGCACCTCCTCCTCGACGCCCAGGCGGCGGAGCGCATCGTCGGGGAGTGGGGTCGCGTCCACGACGAGGAGATCTACGCCGAGCACAAGCGTCAGGTGGAGAAGGACGCCGAGGAGCGCCGCCTGCATGAGGAGGAGCAGAGGAGGCTGAAGGCCGAGGATCTCCGCCGGTTGCAGCGGCTGCACTCCGGATCGGGCGATGGCCAACCTGGCCGAGGGCTTCGCTGAGCCCGATACCGCCTCGCCTCTCCGTGCGGGACTCCTGGCTAATTAACGAGGGGCTGTCTTCCCACTTGGAGGACGGCCCCCCATCATTAGGACCTACCCATCGCGTTCGCCTCGGGGGAAGCAGGTGTGATTCCTGCGCGGTCCCGCCACTGTGAGTTGCATGGGTGCGTCACTCAGAGGTCGCGCGGCCCATTGCCGCATCGACCAGGTCACTGGGGCCCTTCTCGCTAGAAGCGAGTCACGGCCCTGGGAAGGCTCGGGGGCGCACCCGAAGTGACGAGCCAGGACACCCCGACGAGCGCGTTCCACACGCAGGCCGCGGGTCACGGTCCTGGCAGAACTCACTTCGGCAGCCGTAAAGGCCGCCGGGTGGGCGCGTCGGGCATGTTGGCTCTCGTTCCCTGCGGCTCCTCAACGGACCCGTTCTGCGGGAAACAGAACTCACCATGCAACTCTCCCTTCGCGCCGCGTTGTTCGCGGCCACGCTCGCGGCCCCTGCCGCCGCGCAGATTCCGGTCGCGGGCACCGGCTACTACGTCGCCAACACCGAGCTTCGCTCGGACACCTGCAGCGACACCGTGGCCACCGCTTCCTTCGTCGATGGCTCCTACCTCGCCTACAACGGCTGGACCCTCGATCACCTCTCCTCCGGAGGCCTCGTCCTTCGACGCATCACCACCTTCCCGGTGTTCGGCTTCGCCAGCTTCGTGACCGTGAGCGAGGACGGGGCGACGGCCTACCTCGGCGAGTCGAGCTTCGGCGTCATCCACGAGGTCGACCTCGCCACGGGGGCCACCGCTGCCCTGACAACCATCCCCGGCAACTACGACCTGGCGTTCGACGAGACCCCCGGATTCGCTTACGTCTGCTCGAACATCTTCGACGCGGATTTCGGCGCGGGCATCGTGATCTCCCCGAACGAGATCCACCGGCTCGACCTCGCCACAGGCGGCACGGAACTCGTCGCCTCCTACACCGGTTTCTCGGGGCCGGTCGCGGTCAACGAGTTCGGCGATCTGTTCGCCGGTCAGCTGCCCGACACCTTCAGCTTTCCGCCGGATAGCCTGCGCGTCCTCCTCTTCGACGACGCCGCGCTCGACTCCGGTACGGTTCTGGCCGACACCGACGCCACGGTCTTCATCGACCAGCTCGACGGTCTCTCGTCCATGAAGTACGACACCGGGAAGGACCAGTTCTTCCTCGCAGAGACCAGCACCGGCGCGACGGGGGGTGACACGGTCGTGTGGCGCCTCGACGCCTCGGGAGCGATCCAGGAGGAGGTCCTCCGGGCCCCCAACTACTCGAGCGGGCTCGAGCTCATCGATACCGGAATCGGCACCAAGCTCGGGCCCTACCAGCCGGCCTTCACAGCCCTCCGGATCACCGGCTCCGACTGCTTCAGCGCCACGCCCACGCGGGTACGGACGGAGGTCCGCGGGCGCCGTCCCGCCAACACCTTCTCCGGCCCCAGCCCTGGACAGAGCGGGCCCGCGACCTTCTCGCTGACCGGTGGTGTCCCCGACGGCTTCGCGTCCCTCTGGCTGGCTCGCTCGTCGAGCTTCTCCAGCGCCGACCTCATCACGGACCTCGGGAGCTTCTTCCCGATCGCGCTCCGCGCATCGGAGGCAAGCTACATTCGCCGCTTCCCGATCACGCAGCTCGATCCCAGCGGCGCCACGAGCTTCAACTACTTCCAGGACGCTTCGATCGAAGGGTTCGCCATGGGCCAGTGGGTCATCTACGACGCCAACCTGCAGCCCGTGACCAGCTCCAACTTCCGACTCAACCGCTCGCCCTTCTGAGCCACCAGTCGCCACGCAGCTGAAGCCCGCTCCTCACTGCGGGCATGCCATCAAACGGGATCCCGCGCCTCGAACCACTCGGGTCGCGGGATCCATTCGATGGAGCCAGGCGCCGATTCGATCCTGAGACCCGGCACCCGCTCCAGAAGAGGGGCCCACCGCTCCGCGTCGATCTCCGGAGCCGACGGCGAGGAGCCGCGCAGCGAGCCGTCGGCGCGCCACGACCAGGACCACGCCTGTGCGCCCGACAACTCTGCGCAGATGACCGGCAAGCTCGCTGCGGACCACGCGACTTGCCAGCCATCCAGCGCGTCCGGACGGGTTCGAGGCGGCGCCCCGTTCACCGCGATGTCAGCACCTGTGTCGCGCTGCACCGCCTTGATACCGAGGGTCCAGACGATCTCGACCGAGCGAGGGTCACGGCGCGCCATCAACATGTCCGCACCCGCAGCCGTGGCCAGGATCGCCATAGCGAGGCCGAGATCAGCCATCCGCGTCGATGCGGAGGCCAGGTCGTTCGCCCTAGAGGCGAAGAGCGCCTCCCCGCCGGGGATCTCCAGCATCGCCTTCAGGCCGACGAGGAGTTGGGTGGCGTTGTTCACCTCGTGGACCACCACGGGGAGGAGCCGCGCTACGAGAGGGTCGCTGGTTGTCTCCGATGCGGTCATTTGCTGTTCGCCCCGACGAATCGGAAGAAGTGCGCTCCGGGCATGTCACGCGATTCTGGGTTGTACTCCCCCATCCGGTCAACGACGACAGCGGAGCGAAGAGGGCATCGAGTCCACCAGGGTGGCGGCGCAGGGAGCACCTCGTCGCCGAACGAGCCTGATCGCCACCCTGTGCCGTCGATGCGGCAGCGACGAGCTGAACGGAACCCGCAGGGCACCGCTCACTGACTGCCGGGTTGGTACCGGAGAAGGGACTCGAACCCTCACTCCCTTGCGGGAAGCGGATTTTGAATCCGCCGCGTCTACCATTCCGCCACTCCGGCCCGGTACCACGGCGCATCACGCCGTCTGCGGGAGGTTATCGCCTTCGAGGCCTCCTGTCCCCCTGCGCGTATGGGATCCCCGACACGTGGTGGAGGGCTTCAGGCGCCTCTGGCGCGCGCTATGAGTTCGAGGCAGAGCTCGCGGAACCCGACGCCCTCGGTCTCGGCGGCCAGAGGTAGCAGCGACCGCGGCGTGAATCCCGGGAGCGTGTTCGCCTCGAGCATCACTGGCTCGGCCTCCGGATCGACTCGCCAGCCCCCGACGCCGTCGGGCTCCCCGGGCACCATGAAGTCGATCCGGGCGTAACCTGTCCCCCCGAACGCCTCCCAGGCCCGCCGCGCGCGCTCCTGGATGCGTTGAGCCATCGCCGGCGCCAGGTGTCGAGGCGGGCAGGTCTCGATCGCCCCACCCTCGGCAGCGTACTTCTGCTCGAGATCGAAGAAGGCCCCGTCCAGCGGCTCGATCTCCACGATCGGGAGCGCGGCCGCAGCCGCTCCGTCACCGATCAGCCCGCACGTTGTCTCTAGGCCCGAAACCCCAGCCTCGACCAGAACGTCGCCACCCCCGGCGACGATCGCGTCGACCGCGCCAGCGAGACTCGAGTCATCGACGCAGCGATGCACCCCGATCGAGGACCCACCGGTCACGTCCTTCGCGAATCGAATCGGAGCATCCACCGCGCAGAGCCTCGCGAGGGCAGCAACTCGGTCTCGCTCGACCTCGCCGCGTGTCGCGAACGTCCCGCTCGCGATCCGCACCCCGGCCTCGGCAGCGACGAGCCGGGAACGGTGCTTGTCCATGCACAGCGCGGAGGTCTGCGGCCCCGCCCCGGTGTGCGCACGTCCGCACGTCTCCAGGAACGCCTGCACGGTCCCGTTCTCCCCCTCCCCACCGTGGAGCGCGAGGAAGTACACCGTCTCCGAGGGAAGCGCCTCGACAAGTCGCTGGGGCGAGAGCGCGCTTCCATCCAAGCACCAGGCCCCTTGCCCGTCGATCTCGACCCCGACGACCTCTGGAGCGATGCCGCTGGATGGGCCGGAGGGATCACGCAGGGAAGCGAGGACGGATCTGCCCGAAGTCAACGAGATGTCTCGCTCCCCGGAGCGCCCACCCATGAGCACGGCCACCGGCCTCTCCGCGAGGCGGCGCGCCGTCCGGGAGTCCGGCCAAGTGACCCAGCCGGCGGGCATCTTCAGGCTCCCGGCTCGACGAGGAGCCCTTCCGGCCGCTCGACCACCGGTAGACCGCTCTCCGCGAACTCGAGAGCGGACTCCGCAGCGCGCGGATCGACCTCGATCGCATCCGCCTCCCGGCCAATGATGGCGCCACCGATCCTGGAGAGATCCGCTCGGCAGGTCGCGGGGGAGTCGTTCCCCTCGGCGTTCTTCACCGGACTGAACTCCTCGGAGCGATCCACCTCGAGGGTCACACTCGTACGCGTGCGGCCGAGCGCGTCGAAGACGAAGGTCTCGAACTTCACGCCGTCCACCTCCACCGCCGCACCGGTCTCGTCGATCGTCCCGATGCGCTTGCGCGCAACGTGCCAGGGAAGATCGAGGTCACCGCCTGCGTTGAGCCGCTCGACGAACCCACAGTCGATCATGTGCACGGCGATGTTCCCGGCGTTGAAGACGAGGGCGCCCTCCGCCGTTCTGGCCTCGCGCAGCTCCTCGCTCAGGTCGCTGTACTCGATGCAGCCGAGGAGCCCGTCCACGAGCCCGATCACTCCCACCTTCTCCAGGGGGTCGCGTTTCGCCACCACCTTGCTCGACATCTCCGAGCCTCTCAGGACGTGATGGCCGACGAAGACGGGGTCCGCGGGGCGCGCCAGCGGATTGTCCACCTGGAAGTAGCTCAGTGTCTTCACGCCGCGCTCGACGAAGCGCGCCAGGACGCCCGACCGTGAGAGGGCCTGGAGGGTTCCACCGTGGCCGTTGGGCGCCAGGAAGAGCTCGCCCGGGCCCGACAGAAGAATGCGTCCCTCGCTATCGAGCGCGGGAAGCATGTCTTGACTGAAGAACCAGACGTCCTCGGCCGGCAGCCCGAAGTGGTGGTTCTCCGCGAAGAAGGCCCGCGTGTCGGCGTCGTTGGTCCGGGAGGTCATCACCGCCCAGAGCGGACGGAAGCCGTGGCGACGCCCGGCGGCTAGGATCCGCGCCGCGTGCCAGTCGAACAGGGTACGCCCGGACACCGGCCCAACGGGGAAGGCGCCCTTCGGCCCGTCGAACCCGAGGCGCGAGCCCTGACCACCCGCGACGAGCACGAAGCCCACCTCGCCCCCAGCGAGCGCGCGCTCGCCCGCGCTGCGCGCCTCATCGGCCCCTTCACCCGGTGCGATCACGGCACAGGGCTCGAGGCTCGGATCGGCCGCGGCGCCTTCGGGGCTGTCGAGGAGTGCTGCCAGTCGCCCGACCAGGTCGAGATCCACGTCCGCCAGCTCCGCGGCGAAGCGCGCTGAAGCTGCAGGGTCGAGTGAATCGACGTGGGCGAGAACATGGCCCTGCCCGGCAACCTGGAAACGCTCGCGCAGCTCGTCGAGGTGCGTACTCAATTCAGACCCTCCCGATGCAGATCGATACGTTGTGGCCGCCGAAGCCCAGGCTGTTGCACAGCGCGTTCTCGATCGCGATCTCCCGGGCGCTGCCGGGGACGTAGTCGAGGTCACACGCAGGATCCGGCGTGGTGTAGTTGCGGGTGGGGTGCACCTCGCCGTTCGCAACCGCCAGGGCGGTCACGACGAGCTCGACCGCCGTCGCGCCGCCGAGCAGGTGCCCGATCATCGACTTCGTCGAATTGACCGCGATGCTGTGAGCGTGATCGCCGCAGACGCGCTTGATCGCCGTCGTCTCGATGGAGTCGTTGTAGGCGGTGCTCGTCCCGTGCGCGTTCACGTACTGGATGTTGGTCGGATCCACCCCGGCATGGCGCAGTGCCTCCTCCATCGCCCGGGCGGGACCATGCCCGTCCTCCTTGGGCGCGGTGATGTGGAACGCGTCGTCCGACGAGCCGTAGCCCTTGACCTCGGCGTAGATCCTCGCGCCGCGCGCCTTGGCGTGCTCGTACTCCTCCAGGACCAGGATGCCGGCGCCCTCACCCATCACGAAGCCGTCACGGTCCTTGTCGAAGGGGCGTGACGCCTGATCCGGCGCGTCGTTCCGTGTGGACAGCGCCTTGGCCGACGCGAACCCCGCCATGGAGAGCGGGGTCATCGCCGACTCCGCGCCGCCCGTGACGACGATGTCGGCGTCGTCCCACTGGATCGCCCGCCACGCCATCCCGATGGCGTGGCCGCCGGAGGCGCACGCGCTCGAGGTGGTGAACGCGGTCCCCATCAGCCCGTGGCGGATGGCGACCTGGCCGCTCACGGCGTTCGGCATGATCCGGGGGATGAAGTGCGGGCTCACCCGACGGGCGCCCCGGTCCCTCATCACGTCGTGCTGCTCGAGGATGCCGGTGATACCACCGATCCCCGTGGCCACGATCGTGCCCATGCGCATGCGCTGCTCCTCAGGCAGGGAGCGAGGATCGTCGATGCCGGCGTCCTTCAGGGCCTCGTCGGAGGCCATCAGCGCCCACATCGTGAAGGGGTCCAGCTTGCGCTGCTCCTTCACGTCGAAGCCGCACGCCACAGGATCCCAGTTCACCTGGGCAGCGATCGTCGCAGCGATCCCCGTGGTGTCGAATCGATCGATCGTCGAGACCCCGTTCTCCCCCGCGAGCATACGCGGGTACGAGGAGGCGACGTCGAGTCCAAGGGCGTTGACGGTGCCCAGGCCGGTGATCACGACGCGGCGCATGGTGTCGTTGGGTTCGGGAAGAGGGCGCGTCCGCGCACGCTCGGGAATATGGCGGACCGGCGGAGGCCGGCCAAACCGCCGCTGCCCGCGAGCCAGGGGGCTCGCTGACGCGGCGTATCGAGGCCAACGGAGCCAGTAGCCGGCGGGAGGAACAGACTCCCCGGCGCCGGCGACGGCTCACCGATGGGACCGCGCGATCGCTGCTACTGGAGCTTGCCGCCGATGTACTCGACGGCGTTCCCGACGGTCTGGATCTTCTCCGCGTCCTCGTCGGGAATGCTGATCTCGAAGGCGTCCTCGAACTCCATGACGAGCTCGACGGTGTCGAGAGAGTCCGCGCCGAGGTCGTTGATGAAGGACGTGTCGGCCGAGATCTTGTCGGCCGTGGTGCCCATCTGATCGCAGACGATCTTCTTGACCTTCTCTTCGATCTCCTTGGTGTCGGTCACTTTGGGGTCTCCGTAAACGGGGGGGGGTTGATCCGCGCGGTCGCGCAGGAAGGGAGGGCGCGCATCACGCGCCAGGGAACGGGACCGAGGTCGCGCTCAGAGGCTGAGGCCTCCGTCGATGACCAGGGTCTGACCTGTGATGTAGGCCCCACCGGGCCCGGCGAGGTAGCTGACGGCGGCGGCGATCTCCGTCGCCGCGCCCATGCGCCCGAGCGGGATGCCGCCCATGAGCGCGTTGCGCTCGTTCTCGGGGATCTCGGACGTCATGTCCGTCTCGATGAATCCGGGCGCGATCGCGTTGACGGTGACGCCCCGACCACTGAGCTCCTTGGCAGCAGACTTTGTGAGGCCGATCACACCGGCCTTGCTCGCGGCGTAGTTGGCCTGGCCAGCGTTCCCGGTCACGCCCACCACGGAAGCGATGTTGATGATGCGGCCCGCGCCGGCCTTCATGAGGGGGCGGGCAGCAGCCTTCACGAAGTTCCACGTGCCTTTGAGGTTCACGTCGATCACGCGATCGAAGTCGTCCTCGCCCATCCGCATCAGAAGCTGGTCGCGGGTGATGCCCGCGTTGTTGACGAGCACGTCGATACCACCGAACTCCTTCCCGACCTCCTTCACGAGCGCCGCGACGGCCTCGTGATCGGAGACGTCGACTCCGTACGCCCTCGCGCCCTCCGTCAGCCCCGAGCAGGCGGACGCTGTCGCCTCTGCGTTCTCGACGCGGGTGGCCACGCAGGCCACCCGAGCGCCGTCGCGCGCGAGTGACTCGGCGATGGCACGGCCAATGCCGCGGCTGGCGCCGGTGACGAGGGCGACCTGGCCGGCGAGCGGACCGGCGGATTCGTTGCTGTCGGACACGTGTGCGGTGGGGTTCTGGCCGTCCCGAGGACGGGCGGAGAAGGGGGAAGCCTAGCCCTGGGTCAGGCCACCATCAAGGCGACCAGGGGCCCTCGAAGCACCTCGAGGGCGCCAGGAGGCCCCAGCGCCCCCTGGGGGGCCAGGGACGAGGCGGGATGAACAGCGGATGGGCGTGATCAGCCGACGGCGGCCACGAGAGCGGAGTCGAGGTCTTCGGGCGCGTTGGCGGCCACGACGGACGCCTCCGGTTCGATCTTGCGGAGGATGCCAGCCAGGGTCGTCCCGGGGCCGAGTTCGATGAACCGGTTCGTCCCCCGTTCCAGCGCGCCGCGCATCGAGCGCTCCCAGAGCACGGAGGCGCAGACCTGGGCCCCGAGGGTCTCCCTGGTCTCCTCCACCGTCGTCACGGGCGCCGCCGTGACGTTCGAGATGACGGGGATCCGTGGGGCTCGGAGGTCAGTTTCCGCCAGCGCAGCGACCAGACGATCGGCCGCCGGACGCATGCACTCGCTGTGGAAGCCGCCGGCGACGACGAGCGAACGCGCACGGCGCACGCCGTGAGCCTTCGCAGCAGCTTGCACGGCCTCGAGAGCCTCGTGAGCGCCCGAGAGGACGATCTGTCCTGGGGCGTTCAGATTGGCGACCTGGCAAACGCCGTGCTGGGCACCGATCTTCGCGAGCGCCTCGGCCTGTTCGATGTCCGCTCCGGCGAGGGCGACCATCCCGCTCGGATTCTGCTCCGACGCCACCTGCATGGCCTCGCCCCGCAGGCGCACCAGACGGACGCCGTCGGCGAAACTGAAGGTCCCGGCGGCCCAGTGCGCGGTGTACTCGCCAAGGGAGAGTCCAGCGGTCCAGGGCGCGGACTCGAGTGAGACGCCCCGCGATTCCAGAACGCGCAGGATGGCCACCCCGGTCGTGAAGATCCCGGGCTGCGCGACGTCCGTCCGGTTGACCTCGTCGCCACTCTCCCAGCAGGCCTTCGAGAGGCTGAATCCGAGGACGTCGTCCGCCTCGTCCCAGACAGCCTTCGCCTCGGGGAAGGCCTCGGCCCAGTCCCGGCCCATGCCCTCCTTCTGTGCGCCCTGCCCCGGGCAGAGAATCGCGTGGTGTTCGACAGCGCTCATGATCTGGTTCCGTGCGGTCTGCGCTCCGTGCTCACCAGCGAAGCAGGGTCGAGCCCCACGTCAAACCAGCGCCGAAGGCCACGAGCACCACGAGATCCCCCTTCTCGAGCGCGCCTTCGCGGACGGCCTCGTCGAAAGCGATCGGGACACTCCCGGCGGAGGTGTTCCCGTACTTGTCGATGTTCACGAAGAAGCGATCCATCGACCAGTCGAGGCGCTCACGCGCCGCCTCGATGATCCGCAGATTCACCTGGTGCGGGATCACGACCTTGATCTCCTCGTCGCCCACCATCTCGGACGCCTTGCGGATCAGCTCGGACATCTTCGTGACGGCGAAGCGGTAGACCTCGCGGCCGCGCACGCGGATGAAGTGGTCGTCCCTCTGGTAGTCCGGGTGATGGTGCGGATGCTTCGCTCCACCCGAGGGGATGTGGATGAACTCGTAACCTGCCCCATCGGCGCCGAGCTCCTGGTGCAGGATCTCGCCCTGTCCGCCGCAGTCGTCGAGCGGCCGGACCACCGCTGCGCCCGCCCCGTCGCCGAAGAGGATGCAGGACGTCCGATCGGACATGTCGAGGTAGCGCGAGAGCGTCTCACCGCCGATCGCTAGCACGTTCTTCGCGCGGCCCGCGCGCACGAAGGCCTCCGCGGTGTGAAGGGCCGTGAGGAAACCGGTGCAGGCTGCGAGGACGTCGAATGCCCCTGCGTTCTCGCAGCCGAGTCGAGTCTGGACCAGCGCCGAGACCGAGGGCATCAAGTGATCCTGGGTCAGAGACCCGGTCACGATCAGATCGATGTCGTTGGGCGTCAGACCCGCGGCCTCGATGGCCTTCGCGGCGGCTTCCTCGCAGAGGTGGCTGCAGTCCTGACCGTCGTCGACGAAGCGGCGCGCTCGGATCCCCGTTCGCTGGGTGATCCACTCGTCGCTGGTGTCGACCACCTTGGCGAGGTCGTCGTTGGTGACGATCCGCGGGGGAACCGCGTGACCGGTGCCGGCGATACCGACGCGGATGTTGCTCGTCATGGAATGGGGAGCGCTGGCGGGGAGAGGGAGCGCGCTGATGTGCGGCGGGCCGCTCTGGCGCGGCCGGTGTGCGATCCGCTCATGGTCGCCCATCAAAGAGGACGGTTCAACAGAACCCGCCGCGACCTTGCGAGAAGTGGCCGTATGAACAGAATCTCAGACGGCGCGCCACTGCCCGCAGATCATGGGAGGACCGTGAATCGTCCCGCCGGCGCGTCCGCAGGAGATCTGGCCCGAGGGAGCCGCGGCGCTCCCTCAAACCGGCTCGAGGCCAGCGACGATGTGAGCGTTCACGTCCGCATCGATCGCGCGCCGCGCGAGATCGAGCGCGTTGGCGACAGCCCTTGCATCCGAACGGCCGTGGCCGATGACGACAGAGCCGTTGACTCCGAGGAGCAGCGCGCCGCCGTACTCGGAGTAGTCCACCTGCTTGTGCAGGCTGGCGAGGGCCTGCGGGCCCCACGCCGCCCCGTTCTTCTCCAGCTCCCCGTGCACCATGCGGAGCATGAAGCCGGCGAAGCCCTCCATGAGCTTGAGGACGACGTTCCCCGTGAACCCGTCGGTCACGACCACGTCGCACGCTCCCTTGAAGAGGTCCCCACCCTCGACATTGCCCACGAAGTCGAGCCCGGATTCCCTGAACTGCCCGTGGGCCTCCCTCAGGAGGTCCGTCCCCTTGGTCTCCTCCTCCCCGATGTTGAGCAGCCCGACGCGGGGTGCATCGCAGCCGAGCAGGTCGCGGGAGTAGATCGAGCCCATGTGCCCGTACTGCAGGAGGTGCTCGGGCTTGGGCGCGACGTTCGCCCCCATGTCGAGGACCGTGATCGGACGGCCGGTGAACTCGATCGTCACCGCGATGCCCGGGCGACGGACACCCGGCAGCGTCTTCAGACCGACGGTCGCAGCGCCGACCACCGCGCCGGTGTTGCCCATGCTCACGTGCGCCCCGGCCGCCCCATGCTTCACCGCCCCGGTTGCGATCGCGATCGACGAGCGCGGCTTGCTCCGGAGCGCAACCGCGGGCTTCTCCTCCATTCCGATCACCTCGTCGGCGTGCAGCAAATCGAAGCCGGGGTTCCCACCGCGCTCCTCGAGGCCCGCCTCGATCGCTGCGCGATCACCCACGAGCAACACGCGAGCAGGGTCGAGCCCTGCCTGGATCGCTGAGAGGGCGCCGTCCAGGTTGCAGGAAGGGGCGTCGTCGCCCCCCATCACGTCCAGTGCGATGCGGGTCTTCGGGTCCATCGGCGTTTCGGGAAGGGTCGGGTCGGACGGTCAAGAGCATGACGCCCGCGCTGGATCCTCGCGCGGCGTCCCGATGCGACGACGCGCCCGGGGCCGGACTTGCCACGGGCGCGAGTGATAGGTGGCGGGCCTGGCGGCCCCGCACCTGCGCTGGACCGGATCAGAAGTCCGTGTCGTCCTTCTCGAAGACGACGCGGCCTTTCTGCCCGCCCTTCTCGAAGCCGTAGTGCGTCGCCTCTTCGCTCATGCGGTGCGAGCGCGTGAGGACGCCCGAACGCGGGCAGCGGTGCACCTGGGGAACGGCCAGGGCGAGATGGGAGCGGCGCTTGTTCTTGGCGGACTTGGAGGTCCGTCGCTTGGGGTGTGCCATCGCAGGAGGTTGATCGTTGGGGAGACGGGCCAGCGCCGGATCAGCCGGGCCCGAATCGAAGCGGAGAAGAATAGCGGCGGCCCCCGCCGGGGGACAAGGGCGACCGGGCAGGATCCTTCACAAGCCGAATCGAGGGCCGCAAGGCGGGACGAAGAGTCACCTCAGGTGCTCGCCGAAGTGCTCCGAGAGCGCCTGGACCGCCGCCGGGACAGCGTCAGCGCGCTCTCCCTGGCCCTGCGCCGACTCCGGGCGACCGCCGCCGCCGCCTCCGAGGAGGCCCTTGACCACCCCTGCCAGGCCGCCGGCCTTGAGCCCCTTCTCGAGCGCCGCACCCTGGCAGAGCGCCACGAAGGGCACCCCGCTCGCGTCATCGCCGGGAGTACCGCGCCCGAAGAGGACGACCGCGAGGTCCGGCAACGCACCCTTGAGGCGGTCACCGAGCTGCCGCACACCATCACGGTCGAGGTCCGAGTGGTCGAGCGCTCCCGCGACGACCCCGGCTCGCGCCTCGAGCTCGTTCTTGGCCAGCTGGAACGCTGCGGAGACCTGGTCGCCCGCAGCGGACTTCTTCTGCTTCTTCGCGTCCTTCACCTGCTTCTGCAGCTGCTGCACGCGGGCCGGGAGCTCCTCCGGAGCGGTCTTCAGCTGGCCGGAGAGCTCCCTCAGAAGACGTCTCTGCTCCTGGAAGGCCGACACGGCGCCCTGTGCCGTCAGGGCTTCCAGGCGACGAACGCCAGCCGCGACAGCGCGCTCGGCGACGATGACGAAGGGACCGATCTGCCCCGTCCGATCGACGTGGGTCCCGCCGCAGAGCTCCAGGGACCACGGCGGCCGTTCGCCGCCGTCGTCGTCGATCGACACGACGCGGACCTCATCGCCGTACTTCTCGCCGAACAGCGCCGTCGCACCGCGGGCCTTGGCCTCCTCGGGCGACTCGACCGTGGTCACCACCGCGCTGTTCCGGGCGATCCGCGCGTTCACCGCGTTCTCCACCGCCTGGATCTCCTCGTCGGCCACGCCGCTGGGGTGGCTGATGTCGAAGCGCAGTCGGTCTGGACCCACGTACGAACCGGCCTGGGCGACGTGGTCGCCGAGCTGCTCTTTCAGCGCCTGATGCAGGAGGTGGGTGGCGGTGTGATTCGCGCGAATCGCGTCGCGACGCTCGCCGTCCACGAGGCACAGCGCGCCCACTCCCTCCTTGGGCTCTCCATCGGTCGAGCCGAAGTGAACGTGCACGTCACCGATCTTCTTGGTGTCGGTGACCTGGAACCGGAACGTGCCGTCCTGTGCCTCGATGAACCCGGTGTCACCGATCTGTCCGCCGGCCTCGGCGTAGAACGACGTCCGGCTCAGGACCAGCCGCGCCGGACGGCCGTCCGCCTCGGGGAAGAACCGTAGGACCTCCGCGTCGCACCGAGTGCATCCGCCGCTCTCCTCGTGGTAGACGGTCTCCGTTCCCGGAAGGCCCGCCAGCTCCTCACCGGTGAGGATCTGCTTGAAGCTCCCCTCGCTCTTCGAGACCTCGCTGTGGGCCTTGCGCGCAGCCTCCCAGCCATCCAGATCGACGCTGAGTCCGCGCTCGCGCGCCATCAGCTCCACGAGGTCCTGGGGGAAGCCGTAGGTGGCGTAGAGCTCGTAGGCCTCCTTGCCCTCGATCACGTCCCCATCGGTGGCTTTGGCGAGCTTCTCGAACTGCACGATCCCTCGATCGAGGGTCTTGCGGAACGCCTCTTCCTCGGTCCGCATCACGAGCTGAACGTGCTCGAGGCGCGCCGCCATCTCCGGGAAGGCCTCGCCGAGGACCTCGACGACCGTCGGAACCACGGCATGGAGGAAGGGCTCCTTGGCGTCCAGGGATTGGAGCCCGTAGCGACTGGCCCGGCGTACGAGTCGGCGCAGGACGTAGCCGCGGCCCTCGTTCGAAGGCGTGACGCCGTCTGCCACCGCCGCCGTGAACGCCCGCACGTGATCAGCACAGACCCGGAAGGCGATGTCCTCTTCACCGGCCTCGCTGGCCGTGTAGATCTTCCCCGTCAGCGACTCGATCGTGCGGAAGATCGGCTGGAAGAGGTCCGTGTCGTAGTTCGAGCTCTTGCCCTGGAGGACTGCGAGGACCCGCTCGAACCCCATGCCCGTGTCGACGTGCTTCGCCGGCAACTCGACGAGGCTGCCATCGTCCTGGCGGTTGAACTGGATGAAGACGTTGTTCCAGAGCTCGATGAACCGCTCGTTCCCCGCGTTGACGCCGATCTTCGGATCGGCGCCGTCGGTGGCATCGCTGCCCGGACCGCCACGATCGATGTGGATCTCGGTGCAAGGACCACAGGGGCCGGTCTCCCCCATCTCCCAGAAGTTGTCCTCCCGGTCGAAGCGCAGGACGTGGCTCGGGTCGATGTCGGTCTTCTCCCGCCAGATCCGCTCGGCCTCCTCGTCTGCGGGGAGCCCGTCGGACTCGTCACCGGAGAAGACCGTCACCCAGAGCCTGTCCTTCGGAAGCCCCCACACCTCGGTGAGGAGCTTCCAGGACCAGGTGATCGCCTCCTCCTTGAAGTAGTCCCCGAAGGACCAGTTCCCGAGCATCTCGAAGAACGTGTGGTGGTACGTGTCGCGGCCCACCTCCTCGAGGTCGTTGTGCTTGCCCTGGACGCGAATGCACTTCTGGGTGTCCACCGCCCTCGAGTAGGGCCGTGATCCCGTCCCGAGGAACACGTCCTTGAACTGGTTCATCCCCGCGTTCGTGAAGAGCAGGGTCGGGTCGTCCTGCGGGAACACCGGGGCCGAGGGCACCACGCGGTGGCCCTGCTCCTCGAAGAAGCGCAGGAAGTCCGCGCGAACGCGGGCGGCGGTGAAGGTCTGGACGTCGCCAGGGGTCATGGCCGGGTCGTTGGTGTGGTGCGCGGGCGGCGCCGCGCGGTCTTCGGTGACTCGATCGGGGCCCCGGATGACACTCCGGGCGCCACCCCTGGTGAGGGAGGCGCCCGGGGCGCATCAGGGGCGAAGATGATAGCCGCTCCGACCGGCACCGATCACGATCGCGGCGCAGGCAGGAGAGGGGGGGTCAGGTCTCGATCAGGACTTCCCGGCCGCCGCGGCCTTCTTCTCGGCCGGCGCCTTGGCCGGGGCGGCCTCCGGAGCGGCATCCCCGGCGCCCTCACCCTGCTGGGGCTCGTCCTCGGCCGGGGCGAACTTCGCGCGGACGGCCTCCTCGATGACGCCCGCGAGGTCCGGGTTGTCGATCAGGAACTGACGGCTGCGCTCCATGCCCTGGCCGAGTCGGATCTCTCCGTCGCTCGGATGCTTCATGGAGTACCAGGTGCCAGAGCGCAGCACGACGCCCGCCTTCATGCCCAGGTCCAGCAGCTCGCCCTCCTTGGACACGCCGCGGTTGAACAGGATGTCGAACTCCACCTTCCGGAAGGGCGGCGCGATCTTGTTCTTCACCACCGTCACCTTGGTGCGGTTGCCGACCACGTTGTCCCCGTCCTTGAGCTGGCCGATCCGCCGGATGTCCAGTCGCACGGACGAGTAGAACTTCAGCGCCCGCCCGCCCGTGGTGGTCTCGGGGCTCCCGAACATCACGCCGATCTTCTCGCGGATCTGGTTGATGAAGATCACCAGGCAGTTGGACTTCGCGATGGCTCCGGTGAGCTTTCGGAGCCCCTGGCTCATCAGGCGAGCCTGGAGGCCGACGAAACTGTCGCCCATCTCTCCCTCGATCTCCGCCCGCGGGACAAGCGCCGCGACCGAGTCGATCACGACCACGTCCACGGCGTTGGAGCGCACGAGGGTCTCGACGATCTCGAGCGCCTGCTCGCCGGTGTCCGGCTGGCTGATGAGCAGGTCGTCCAGCTTCACGCCCAGCTTGCGGGCGTAGGAGGGGTCGAGCGCGTGCTCGGCGTCGACGAAGGCGCAGATCCCTCCGCCGCGCTGGGCGGACGCGATCATGTGGAGCGTCATCGTGGTCTTGCCCGAGCTCTCCGGGCCGTAGATCTCGACGATCCGCCCCTTCGGGACGCCCTTGCCACCGAGGGCGAGATCCAGGTTGATCGACCCCGTGGAAATCCCCTCGATCTTCTTGATCAGGTCGCTCTGGTCACCGAGGCGCATGATCGAGCCGATGCCGTAGGCCTTCTCGATGTCCCCCAGCGCTGACTGGAGGGCCTTCGCCCTCGCATCGGGGGTGTCACCGGCCGCGATTCCACGGGAGGGCGTCTTGGACTTGGCGTTCTTGGATCGGCTGAGGCTCATGGCGGTCTGATGCGGTGGTTCTCGGACGAGTGCTGCGGCCCCGCCTCGATGTTCGGTGTCCGTTCGGTATACCGTTCGGGCCGGACGAAGGGAACGATCTTCCCCAGGTTCCAGACGGAGGAGCTCGACCCCGGTGACGCGGCCGGCCCACGAGGGCACCAGCACGATCGCCCCTCAGCCTGGACGTACGATCAGGGGCCAGGCGCCGAGGACCCGGTACCGAGAGCCGTCGACCGATCCCGCCCCGAGCGACTCGAAGAGCGTCACGTCCACCGGCAGCCAGCGCCCCGCGTCCCGCTCGTCGAAGAAGTCCGCGGGGACCGCGGCGTCCCGCCCGGGCCGCGCCACGGTGACGTGGGGACGGAAGGGTCGCTCCCGATCCGCCCTCCGCGGCCGCAGACCGTGGCTGTAGGCCACCTGCAGCGCTCGATTCCGAAGCGCTGCGAGCCGGCCCATGGACTCGAAGGTCTCCTCGACGCCCTCCCACAACGCCCTGGGCCGCTCCCCGTCGGGGAAAGCCCCCGACGTTCCACCCACGCGCAGCTCGGGCGCTGTGAGACCCCTGAACTCGCTCCCCGCGGACCGCAGGATGTCCCGCACAAGCCCCTCCTCGACATCGCCGAGGAACACGAGGGTCAGGTGCAGGTCGGACGCCGCGTAGAGGGCGACCTCCCCGCAATCCTCCAGCGCCACCCTCGTCCGCCTGACGATGCGGTCGCCGAGATCACCCTCGATCCCGAGCCCGAAGAAGAGCCTGGCCATGCCCAGAGCAGACCCGAGAGCGACGGCCATGTGAAGGGCCGTCACGCCCTCACCTGCGGAGACCGCCGAAGCCGGGACACCAACCCCCGCGACTCACCGCCTGAAAATAGGGAGAGGAGCCCGGCTCGCTTCCATCCAGGCTCCTCTCCAGGGCTGATGACTCTCCTAGTTCAACCCGTTGAGCAGGCGATCCGACACCTGCTCCTGGGGGAGTCCGAGAGCCGCGTGGTCGGGCGGGCCAGGAAACCCGTGAAACCAGCGCGCAAGCACCGCGCCCATTCGCCCTAACCCGCGCACGGGTTGCACTTACGCCTGCCAGCAAATCGAGCGAGAGATGGGCGGACGCGGCCGCGCCCCACCGGGAGCGCGGATCTCAGAGCGTGACGATCGAGAGGAGGTCCTTGAACCGCTCCTCGTAGTCGGCGCTGCCGCGCTTGCCGATGTCCTCGACGCTGAACCCCTGCACGCAGAACGACGCCGCCACGGTCCCATGGAGCATGGCCGCCCGGAGCACCTCGGGGCTCGCATCGCCGGCGGCGGCGATCGATCCCATGAAACCGCCGGCGAAGCAGTCGCCCGCGCCGGTGGGATCGATCACGTCGGTCACGGGGTAGGCCGGGAGCGAGAAGTGCAGCCCGTCACCCATGATGAACGCGCCGTGCTCCCCCTTCTTGAGGATCACGACCTTCGGCCCGAGCTCGAGGACCTTCTTGGCGGCCCGGATGAGGTTGTTCTCGCCGGTGAGCATCCGCGCCTCCTCGTCGTTGAGGATCAGACCGTCGACCTTCTTCAGGAGCTCGTCGAGGTCCGGACGCGCGATCTCGATCCACAGGTTCATCGTGTCGGCGACCGAGAACTTCGGCGCCTCCACCTGCTCGAGCCCCTGCATCTGCACGGCGGGGTGCGCGTTGGCGAGGAACACGAAGTCCGACGAGCGGTACTCCTCGGGCAGCTTCGGCTCGAAGTTCTCGAGGACGTTGAGATCCGTGTAGGTGGTGTGGCGCGTGTTCCAATCGGGCTCGTAGCGGCCACCCCAGCGGAACGTCTTGCCCTCCTCGATCACCTCGACGCCGCTGACGTCGACCCCACGCTCGGTGAGCATCTCCATGTCGGAGGCCTTCCAATCTCCGCCGACGACGCCCACGAGCCCGGGGCGGACGTAGGGCGCGGCGGCCACGGCGAAGTACATGGCGGAGCCACCGAGCGCGTCCTCTCGGCGATCGTGGACGGTCTCGACGGAGTCGTAGGCGAGGGTGCCGATGACGACTAGGGACATGGGAATCGAGCCGGCCGCGGCCGGGCGCAGATGGGGATCGGGGAGCTCGCCCGCGCTTGCGGGCGGGCACGAGGGCGAAGATTGGAACATCCCTGAACCCCGATCGCGCCTCCCGCGCCGACGATTCCGCGGACCTTCAGCTTCGGGGCCGCGACCCGGGCAGGAGCATCACGAGCCCCCCGAGAAGAGACATCCCGTAGAGGCAGAGGCGATACAGGAGGCTCGTCGAGACCCCGATGGCATAGGTGCTCCCGAGGAGCTCGGCGAGTGAGCCGAACATCACCTCTCCCACGCCCAGTCCGCCCGGCGAGATCGGCACAGCCGCGAGGGTGTTCGAGATCGCCATGACGGTCACCCAGTCCTGCACCCCGAGAGTCGTCCCGAGCGCGGCCGCCGCGGTGTAGACCGCCAGCCCGTTCAACGCGTGGTTCCCGAAGGACAGCACGAGCGCGATCCCGACCTCCCCGGGCCGACCGAGGAGCCGACGCGCTCCGGCGTCGAGCCGGATCAGTCGCTCGCCCTGGGGAAGAGCGCCGACGAGCTGTTCGAATCGAACGATCCGCCGCACCACCCCGCTGAAGAACAGCCCGGCCCCCACGAGCAGCGCGGCGCAGAAGAGCCCCACTGGAAGCTTCAAGGAGTCCAGGCGGTCGTCGCCCGCCAGCACCAGCGCGGTGCCGATCAGCACCATCCCGAGCAGCCCCAGGGCCCGATCGACGACGACGGTCATGAACGCATCCCCTCGCCGGTCCGGGTGCTCCCGCACCACGGCCACGGCGCGCGCCACGTCGCCGCCGTTGATCCCGGGCACCACCGCGTTGAAGAAGAGCCCCGAGTACGTGTAGCGGAACGCGTTCCACCAGGTCGTGGCGCAGCCGTTCAGGTGCAGCAGCCGCCACCAGCGCGTGGCGACGCAGAGCGACGCGAGAATCAAATACCCGAGCGCGTTGAGGAGTCCGAGCGGGCGGATCTCGCTCAGGGTCCGGCGCATGCCTGGCCGCCAGTCGATCCGATCGACGGAGGCGGCCCCCGCGGCGCCGTCGGCCTCCGCGCCGGACCCTGCGGTCACCCGCGCGAGCACACGACCGTCAGCGAGCCCGAGTTCGAGCCTCGATGCCACCAGGGTAGGACGAGCGGCGAGCGCCTCATCCAGCTCGGAGCGGAGCGACGCATCCTGGCCGAGAAGAGCGCTCAGCGCCGCCGCCGCGCGCTGGCCGTCGTCGACCGAGAAGCGCGCCTCAGCCTCACGCCATGACCCATCCAGCGAGCCCTGGAGCACCGCGGTGCTCGCGCCCGCCTCCAGCTGCAGCGTGTCGTCCCACGAGACGTTCCGGCGGATCAGCAGGATCGCGATCCCGAGCACGACGAGGCCGAGCGAGCGAAGAAGCCACGCACGGCGGCCGCCGCCCTCTCCACGCTGGCGACGGATCTCTTCGAGGACGGACTCGCCCGGAACTCCGGCCGCGTCCGATGCGGCGCCTTCGGCCGGGGGACCCATGCCAGCAGGATCGGCGATCGACCCGGGTCAGGACGAGCCGGAATCGCCCGTCCCCGCGCCCTCACGGCGGAGTCGCCTCAACTCTGTCCCGAGTTGATCCGCGCGCTCCCTGAACCACGTGTCCCACTCCTCCTCGCGGTAGGTCACGAGCTCCCCGTCGGAGAGCGCTCCGAGCGCCCGCATCGCCGCGTTCCTGCTTCGGGCCGGGTAGAGGAGGTCGTTGACGGCCACGAAGTGGAGGGCCGAGAGGAGCACCAGTCGCAGCTGGACCCCTTCGACCAGGGCCCCCTCCGCAGCAGCGGGCATCCCGCCCGCGACCAGCGCGTCTCCCACCGCGAGGTAGACCTCGACGAAGTCCGGCGGGACGTTCGGAACCTCGAACGTGCTGAAGCGCGCGCGCACCTCGTCCGACGAGAAGGCGGCGGGAACGAGCGCGAGCGCGCACTCGACCAGGAAAGGCTCCCCGAGCGCCTCGATCCCGGCGCGCACGGCCGCGGCCCTCGCCACCGACGACGGGTCGAAGAGTCCCGCCTGAATGGCTTCGCGGACGCACCTGCGCTGGACGTCCAGCGACAGCTCCTCGAGCCGCTCTCTCTGCGCCGCGGGGAACCCGGACGCGCGCAGGAACGGGCCGATGGCGCGGAGGATGCGAGTCCCGCCCTGGACGTCGTGCTCGACCCCCGCGAGCAGCGTGACGGCCTCATCGAACGACCCCCGAGCCTCCGCGCTGGAGCGATCCTCGAGCAGAGCACGCGTGGCGTCCACGAGGACGTTCAGCACGCCGGCCAGATCCGCGGCGGTGGCGGGACTCTTCGACGCGACGAAACGCGACGGGACCTGCAGGCGCTGCCCGTGAACGCCGAGCTCGAGGAGCGCGCGCTCGCGGAGGAGTTGACTCGGCGCGAAGCGCGCGTAGCGCGTCAGCCCCCGGACCTGCTCGTTGTGACGCCACGCATCGGGCCCCTGCCTGGAGCGCGCGAGCAGGAGCAGGTTCTCCAGCCCGAGCCGCGTCGGGTTCTTGATGGGATCGAGCGTCGCCTCCTCGCTCGCCCCGCCGGCGCCCAACGTCGCCTGCTCGACGATGCTCGCGAAGACGTCCTTGAACACCGTCGTCGTGTCGCCTCGATACCGAAGCTTGTCGTTCGACCCGAGCACCGCGTCGAGGTTCTGGGTCGCGACGGAGGTCGTGCGGCAGCCGGACATTGCCAGGACGATGGCGAGCGCGCAGGCGCCCCGGGAGCGGCGGAGGGTCGAACGAGCCATGGAGCGGAGTCTCTGGCTCCACGAGCACCGATGCAACCACCGCCCCGCGGAAGCGACGGAACACCTCCCCGGCCTGGAGACGAGCGCCCCCATACGGTGGCGGAAGCGCCGGTAGGTGGCGTCGGACTGGGTGCGGAGCGCCCGCCAAGCGGCAGGCTCAGTCGCCGGACAGGCACCACGGCAATCCACGCGATATGCAGTCGGGAGGGCGGCCCAGCGGAAGACGCCGCTGACAGACTCGGAGAAAGCCGCGCTGTGTAGCGCGGCGCGCAGACGAGCCGCGCCACTCAAGCTCAGCCGGCATGACTTACGGACAGAAGGTCACCGCAAGCCCATCGGAGAGGTTGAACCCTGAAGGACCACCGAGGGGATCGCGGTACCAGAACTGGAAACGCCAGGTTTCGAACGGAGCGATGATGTTCGGGGCCACCGTGAACGGGTTGGCGTTCAGGTCGAGCGGAAAGTCGGCCGACCCGGTCCCGTCGGTGGCGATCACCGGAAGCACTCGAGCGAGGGGCCCACTCACGCACAGGGCTCCGTCGCCGAAGATCGTGAAGGTCTCGTCGGCGCCGTAGAAGAAGAGGCCGAACTGGACGGGGGGCGCGTTGCTGACGGAGAGCGTGAGGTCGTTCGCGCTCAGGCTCGCTGTGCCACTGCCGCCCATGGCGGCGGGCTGCCCGGACGAGTTCGCAGCGGCGATGCAGAAGCTCTCGATTGAACACTCGCAGCTGTCGAGGATGCCGTTGAGGTTCTGATCCAAGTTCGGATCGCCGGCGATCTGGCAGGCGTCAGGGGTTCCATCCTGGTTGCAATCGCTCGAGCCGGAGGCAATGTCGCATTCATCGGGAACCCCATTGCCATCGCAGTCTGGGGAGGTGCCCGCGACCACGTCGCACGAATCCGGGATGCCGTTCCCGTTGCAGTCGAGCGCAGTGCCCGCGAGGAGGTCGCACGAGTCGAGGACCCCATTTCCGTCGCAGTCCAGCGAAGGAGCATCAGCGATCTGGCACTCGTCGGGGACGCCATCGGCATCGCAATCGCGGCTTGCACCAGTTGCGATATCGTCAGCATCAAAAACGCCATTCCCGTTGCAGTCAATGGGTCCCATGAGGTTCTCGTACCAGGCGATCTTGTTGTCAAACCGCGAAGCCGAGAGGACGTCGGCGTCGCCGTCTCCGTCCAGGTCCGTGGCGTACACGGACCGGGCGCCGTTCGCGGAGGTCGTGATCACTTGGCTCGCGCCGAAGGAGCCGCCGCCGAGGTTCTCGTACCAGGCGATCTTGTTGTCGATGACGGAGGCCGAGAGGACGTCGGCGTCGCCGTCTCCGTCCAGGTCCGTGGCGTACACGAAGTAGGCGCCGTCCGCGGAGGTCGTGATCACTTGGCTCGGGCCGAAGGAGGTCGACTGCGCTGAAGCCGTCTGCAGGAGCAGAAGAGCCGACAGGGACGAGAGAAGGACGGGAAGGGGTCTGCTGTTGAGAGCCATGGGGAAGCAGAAGACAGGGTGAAGCGACAATTGAACTGCAGGCGCGACGGGAATCGCTGGC
>CBFIJG010000001.1:347168-359831 GCA_965662915.1 Planctomycetota bacterium
TCGTATCGCACACAGCGTCACTGCGACACTGGGGCTTCCCCAGGGCGCACCCGGCCAAGGCCAGCCTGCAGGCGGATTGATCCTCTCTTCACGCCTCCCGCGCGTCAGCGCCCTCGGCTCGGCGACTGCGCGCTCCGCCAGACTCCGGCGGCATGGTCACGGGCACGACAAATTGCCCGGACCTCCGTCGACGCTCGGGTGATCTCCGTCGGGACAGTGCATGGAGCCCGCGCCTCGCGGTCGTTCGTGTGAAGGGCACCACGGAGCTCGGAAGATCCGAATACGTTCTCCGGGTCCCACGAACGATCGCGAGGCGGCCCTTCTCCTGAAACGACAGCGCGGCGCCAGCCCGATCCAGCGACCGCCGCTCAACCGTCCTTGCCGACGATGGTCACGAGCTTGTCGCCCGCCCCCACCGCGGTACCGGGCTCCGCGTGCAGCTCCTTGACGACGCCGCCGCCGGGCGCGCCGATCTCGTTCTGCATCTTCATGGCCTCGAGGATCAGGAGGGGCTCGCCCTCGCTGACCTCCTGGCCGGGCTCCACGAGGAGCTCCACCACCACGCCGGGCATGACGGCCTTGACCGTGCCGCCGCCCTTCGCCGCCGCCTTCGCGGCGAGGTCCGCCGCTCGCTCGCGCTCGTCCTCCAGGGAGAGGTCGTAGCGGTGGCCCGCGATGGTCACCGCGACCTCGTGGGTCGAGCCCTCGATCGACATCGCGTAGCTCTTGCCCCCGTGGATGAGGACGATCTGGCCGTAGGTGTCGACCTCGTCGTAGCTCACCTCGCAGGGCTCGCCGTCGAGGGTCACCCGGAGCTCGCCGTGGTGCTCGGTGATCTCCGTCTCGTAGGCGCGCTCGCCGATCTGGACGTAGGTGATCATCGCGCCACCTCCATGCCGGCACGCTGGACAAGGGACGTGGTCTCGGAGCGGCTGCGCGCGGCCCATCCTTCGCGGGAGCCGGCGGCGGGAGAGAGGGCGCGGCGCTTCGCCAGCTTGTGTCGATAGATCGCCGCCGCCACGGCGGCGAGCCCCTCGTACTGGTCGGGCGAGCGGATCTCCATCCCCTCCAGGAAGTGCGTGTCGAAGTCGCCCGCGACGAACTTCTCGTGCTCGAGCACCTGGAGCGCGGCGGGCAGCGCGGTGTGCACACCGCCGACGTTCATCTCCTGGATCGCGCGGATCATGCGCCGGATGGCCTGATCGCGATCGGCGCCCCACACGATGAGCTTGCCGAGCATCGGGTCGTACTCGAGGCCGACCTCGAGGCCCCGGTACATGGCGGTGTCGAGGCGTACCCACGGGCCGCCCGGCGCGCGCAGGTTGTGGAGCGTGCCCGTCGAGGGGAGGAAGCCCGCGAAGGGGTTCTCCGCGTTGATGCGGACCTCGATGGAGTGGCCGCGGATGGAGAGGTCGTCCTGGTCGTAGCCGAGGGGCTCGCCGGCGGCGACCCGGAGCTGCTCGCGCACGAGGTCGACGCCGGTGATCATCTCGGTGACCGGGTGCTCCACCTGGAGGCGCGTGTTCATCTCGAGGAAGAAGATCTCGCCGCCGGACCAGAGGAACTCGACCGTGCCCGCGCCCTCGTAGTTCACGGCGCGGCCCGCGCGCAGGGCGATCTCCCCCACCTTCGCGCGTATCTCGTCGTCGAGGACGACCGACGGGGCCTCCTCCACGAGCTTCTGGTGGCGGCGCTGGATCGAGCACTCGCGCTCGAAGAAGTGCACGCCGTGGCCGTGCTGGTCGAACATGACCTGCACCTCGATGTGGCGCGGCCGGTCGAGGTAGCGCTCGAGGTAAAGGCGTCCGTCGCCGAAGGCCGCGACGGCCTCGCCGCTCGCGGTCCGGAAGGCGGACTCCATCTCGGAGGCCGCGCGGACGACGCGGATGCCCTTGCCGCCGCCGCCGGCGGCGGCCTTGATCGCGATCGGGTAGCCGATGGCCTCGGCCTCCTTCACGGCGGTGGCCACGTCGTCGACGGGGTCCACGAGCCCGGGAACCGTCGGCACCCCCGCCTCCTTCATGGCGCGGCGGGAGATGATCTTGTCGCCCATGGTCGTGATGGCCTCCTCGGGCGGGCCGATCCAGGCGATGCCGGCCTCCTTGACCTTCCTGGCGAAGGTCGCGTTCTCGCTGAGGAAGCCGTACCCGGGATGGATCGCCTGAGCGCCGGTCTCCTTGGCCGCCGCGATCACCTTGTCCATGTCGAGGTAGCTCTCCGAGGGGAGCTTTCCGCCGAGGGGGACGGCCACGTGGGCCATCCGGGTATGGAGGGCGGCGGAGTCGACGTCGGAGTAGACGGCGGCGCACTCGATGCCCATCTCGCGGGCTGTGCGGATCACGCGGAGCGCGATCTCGCCGCGGTTGGCGATGAGGATCCTTTCGAACATGGCTGCGGAGGGGGGTCGCGGGCGCTCGGGGCGCAGGATTCTCACGGATCGCAAGGCCGGGCGCCACCGGGAAGCGGGTCCCCGGCGCTACTCTGCGCGCCCCGCCACGACGATGCCTCCACGCGACCGCTGCTACGACTGCTTCCGCCCGAAGGAGCACTGCCTGTGCCGCTGGATCGATCCGGTGGACAACCGCACCGAGGTCCTCGTCCTGCAACACCCCAAGGAGCGCGGTCACGCGTTCAACACCGTGCGACTCGCGCGGCTGGCCCTGAAGCGCTCCGGGGTGATCGCGGGCTACGTGCCTGATCTCGCGCGGGACGAAGGGCTCCCCGCTCGCCTCGAGGGGGCTGGCCTCCTCTACCCCGGGCCCGGAGCGCGAGACCTCTCCGCGCTCGCTCCCGGTGAACGGCCGGAGCGCCTCGTGGTGCTCGACGGGACCTGGTGGCACGCGCGCACGATGCTCCGCGACGTCCCCGCCCTCGGCCGGCTGCCGCGCTTCGCGCTGCCCGACGGGATGACCAGCAGCTTCCGGATCCGCAAGCAGCCGGCGGAGGGCTGCCTCTCGACGCTGGAGGCCGTGGCCACGGCGCTCCGACTGCTCGAGCCCGACACGCCCGGCCTCGACGGACTGCTGCGTCCCTTCGAGGAGATGCAGCGCCTGCACCTGGGCGCGACCACGAGCTCGGCCCCGCGCACGCGGGTGAAGCCACGGCCCCGACGGCGCGCGCTCCCCGAGGCACTCACGGAACGGAGCCGGTCCCTCGTCCTCGTCTACGCGGAGGTCCATCCGGAGATCCGCCCCGGAGTCCGGCGCCCCCTCGTGGCGCTCGCCGCGTCGCGGCCCGCGACGGGAGAGTCCTGGTCGGCCGTGCTCCCTGCGGCCCACGCGATCGAGCGAGACTGGCCCGAGCTCGCGCTCTCGCGCGGGGAGACGATCTCCGAGGAGGACCTCCGCGCACGGTGGCGCGCTTTCCTCCGCCCCGGGGACGTGGTCACCGCATGGAACGCCAGCACTTTCGGTGCCCTGGCGGACCAGCTCGGCCCGCTCCCCGAGACCCTCGAACTCCGCCCTGTCTATCGCGCCTGGCGCCCGCATCGCGGAGACCTCGACGGGATCATCGCCGCGGAGGGTGCCAGCGACGGCGCGCCGTGCGCCGCGACACGCGCGGAGATCCGCCTCTGGAACGCCGAGCAGGTGATCGACATCCTCTGCGCGGCCGCCGCCGCTCCATGACGGTCATGGAGCCAGCCCGTCCGTTCCCCATCAACAGCGCATCGACGTCGCGCCCCAGGGCGAACCGACGATGACGCGGGGGATCGCCCAGGGCCTATGCGCCGCACCTTGAGACAACACGACGACCAACTCACCGCTGCGGGAGCGCTCAAGGCCTTCCTCCCCCTCCTGGTCATCGGTTCGACCGCCTGCGCCGGGATCCGGCCCGTGGACGACGTCATCGCGGGCGGTGATCCCGCGGCAGCGTCTGCTCCGGCGTCCGGCGAAGCCCCGGATCCCCTCGCCGCGCCCGCGACTCTCCCCGATCGCGACGCCCTCCGCGGCTACGCCGACGAGACGCTCGCCGCCTTCGACGAGCGCTGCCGTGGGCTGCTCGAACTCTCGCGCGCCGAGGACGCGAGCTACGAAGCGCTGATGGAGGCATCACGCGCCCTCGTGTTCAACGCGGACCTGCGGATCCAGGCGGACGTCTGCTTTCGCTTCGACCCGTCGGACCTGCCCGAACCGGCATCGCTGATCGCGGCGGAGGACGACGTGACCTCGGAGCTGAAGGCCCAGGTGCGCAGCCTCGCGATCTCGTCCCGCGACCTCGCTGACCGCGCGCTGGCCCTGCGCGAGGACGACGCCGCGGCGCGTCTGTTCAGCACCCTGGGGAACGGCCTCTTCCTCTGGTCGCTCGGGCCGCTGCAGGCCCTGGCGAACGGCGCCGCGACGACCCTCCCCCGACGAATCGGCTCGCTCGCCGAGGATCACCCCGGATTCGAGGGCGCGTCCCCTCTACGCCTCAAGGGGCGCTTCCAGAGCCGCGCTCCTTGGCCCTACAAGGACAAGCCGGGCGGCGTCGAGACCTTGACCCGCGCCGTGGAGCTCGCACCGATCCCGCTCAACCTCTTGTTCCTCGGCGACGCGCAGTGGATCGCGGGCGACACCGCCGCTGCCGAGGATGCCTGGGAGCGCGCGACGCGAGCACGCGCCGACGCGGAGACCAGGGACGCGGCGCCCTTGCTCCGGGAAATCGCACGCCTCCGACTCCTGGCAGCTGCTACGAAGGGGCGCTGATCCTGCCAGTCGATCCTGTGCCGACCTCGCGCCTCGCTCGAAGGCCGCCGCGCCCGGGTGATCAGACGATCGGGTCCGGGCAGTGTTCCCGGCGGCCACACCCAACGCAGTGCTCGCCGAGATAGAGACGATCGAGCTCCGCCATGAGCCGTTCGATGGACTCCTCGTCCTCGAGGATCACTCCCGCCTCGAAGTTGCGCCGATGAGGCGCCTTGGCGCCGAGGCCGGCCCCGGTCAGGTTCGCGGATCCGAGGTAAGCCCGCGCGCCATCGGCGATGACCGCCTTCATGTGCATCCGGGGGCAGAGGATGCGTTCGAAGAGATCACTTTCGAGCAGCGCGGGGAACCGGTCGAAGTCCTCGCGGAACGCGGGCCCCGGCTCCTTGGCGTGGATGAGCCGGACCTCGACGCCGCGACCCACGAGCTCCGCGAGGACCGAGAGGAAGGGCACGTAGCGCCGGCCTGGCCCCTCCACGTGCACGTCCTTCACGTCGGACGTGGCGATCCAGAGGAAGCGCTCCGCCCCCTCGACCAGCCCGTCGAGGACCTCGCGGTAGTGATCTTCGTTGAGGACCAGCCTGTGCACGTGGGGGAGCTTACGGCTGCAACAGGTCCGCCGCGCCATGAACGGCCGCACTGCGGTCCAGGACGGCCTCTCGGAGCGGCGGCTCAGTCCCCGGCGATCTCCGTCGAGGCGGGCTCGCGAACCGACGGCAGGATCGGATTCGCCCCGTCGACGATGAGGGCGCCGGCCGGAGCTTCGGCGAATCGGGCCCTGTAGGCGGGGAGCGACTCGTCCTTCAGCCGCTCCACGGGTCCCGGTCCGATCCGCTCACCGCGCGCGCGCCGCACGAGGCAGTCCTCGTCGGCGACCAGATGGACGCGGACCTCGCCCTCGCTTCCCTCCAGGATCGCCGCGCGATCGCCACGGTCCGACGCTGCCCTGGCGAGATCCCTGGCGAAGAGAGAAGCGCCTGCGAGCGGCATCCCGTCCACCGCGATCGAGGCGGCGCTGCCGTGCTGGTCGAGCAGGCCGTGCATGAAGCAGGCGCGCTCCTCGAGCGTGCGCGGCACCTGGTCCACCGCATCGAGGACGGCCTCCGCGTCGACGGCTTCTTGCAGCCCGCCGTAGCCCCGCGGGATGTGGACGTGCGGGATCCCGTTGGCCCAGGCGCTGTCGCGATCGCTGCGCCGATCCCCCACCATCACGGCGCTCCGCGTGCCGAAGGTGTGGAGCAGGTCCTGGATCATGTCCGCCTTGCCGCCGACTCCGCGGCTGTGCAGACAGCGCGCCTCTTCGATCCAGCGGTCGAGGCCGAGAGAGCCCATCATCGTCGCCAGGTAGTCGCTGCCGCAGTTGGAGGCCACGCCGAGGCGCACGCCGCGCTGCTTGAGCTCCTCCAGGGTCTCGGGCACGCCCGCCAGGAGCGCGGCGCCGCCGCGCTCGAGGAGCGCCTGCTCCTCCGCCACGCAGGCGTCGACGAGCGCGGACCGGTCGGGCGTCGAGAGGTCGGAGAACACGGCGCCGAACGCACTCTGGAGCGGCGTCCCGACCATCTCCATCCACTCGGCGGTGGAGGGAATACGCCGCTCGATGCCCCGCTCGACGAGGAACGCACGGGTGGCTGCCCGGGCAGCATCCGGCCAGTACCGTTCGGTCGCGACGAGGGTTCCGTCGAGGTCGAAGACGACCGCGTCGAAAGGGAAGGGACTCACAGCGCGTAACTTAGTCTCGGATCCCCCGGCGGTAGGATCGTCCCACGCCGCTTCTGCCGGCCTGCGCCTCATTTTTCTTGCGGCGATCTGTCCCGCGTGCGGGGGCGCGCAGACGCCGCCCGTCACCGGGACACGTGGGGAGCATCGCGGCCGCCGAGAGGAGGCGAAACCGGAGGAAAGACCGGTCGAGCCGCTGCGCCTTCGGATCCCGTCATCTCCGACGGGATGGATGCGGCGACGCACCGCTCGATCCCTACGCTGTCCAGCCGCGTCGAGCTGTCCTCGCCCGGCGAACCCAGGGCGATCAGGAGCTGATCTCCGCCCCCCCACAGCGTGGCCATCCTCCTCCGCTTCTTCCGGCGATTCCTCGCCTACCGCGCGTCCCTGCTCCTGGGGCTCCTCTGCATCCCGCTCGCCCAGCTGTGCGACGTCGGGATCACGCTGCTCGTGGGCGACGCGCTGGACCGCGCGCAGGACGCCTCGGACACGGAGTGGATGACCCAGGTGCTCCTGCTGATGGGCGCCTACGCCGTGGGACACTCGGTCATGCGCTTCTACCAGCGCTGGCTGATCGTCGTCGTCTCGCGCCGCGTCGAGGTGGATCTGAAGACCGAGCTGTTCGGCAAGCTCGTGTCCTTGCCCTTCGCCTACCACGACCGCAGCCGCTCGGGCGACGTGGTCAGCCGCGTCACCAGCGACGTGGAGGCGGTGCGCATGGTCCTCGGCCCCGGCCTCATGTACACCCTGGGCGCGCTCGTGATCCTGCCGATCAGCATCGGCTACCTGTTCACGATCAACGCGACCCTGGCCCTGACGATGATCCTCCCCATGTTCACCATGGGGCTGACCATGAAGCTGCTCTCGGGCCGGCTGCACCGTCAGTCGGTCGCGGTGCAGGAGTCGATCGCCGCCATCAGCCACCGCGCGCAGGAGAACTTCGGCGGGATCCGCGTGGTCAAGGGCTACGCCCGGGAGGACAGCCAGGCCGACCAGTTCGAGGGGACGAGCGCGGTCAACCGCGACAACCAGGTCCTGCTCGGCAACGCCCGCGGCCTCACCAACGCCGCGATCTACGGGAGCTTCGACATGACCTTCGCGGTCATCCTCCTGATCGGAGGGCTCGCCGCGGTCGACCGGACGCTCCCGATCGGCGACCTGTTCAAGTTCATCGACCTCACGATCAAGGTCTTCTGGCCGCTCATCGCCATCGGCTGGATCCTCGGCATGCTCCCCCGGGCCGTGGCCAGCGCCGAGCGGGTCGAGGAGCTCCTGAACGAGGAGAACCCCATCGTCGAGGGGCGCGAGGACATCGCGCGAGAGGCCGTGCGCGGCGCGCTCGCCTTCGAGGACGTCTCGTTCACCTACGAGCGCGGGGCGGAGCCGGCGCTCTCCGGCGTCACGGTGCGCGTGGAGGCCGGCGAGACCCTCGGCGTCGTGGGTCCCACGGGCGCGGGCAAGTCGACGCTCATCAACCTCGTCGGCCGGCTCTTCGAAGTGGACAGCGGGACGATCCGCCTCGACGGTCACGACGTGCGCGCGCTTCCCTTCGATGCCCTGCGCGGCACCGTCGGGTACGTCCCCCAGGACTCCTTCCTCTTCTCCGAGACCTACGAGGAGAACATCCGCTTCGGGGCCGACCACGAGCTGACGGACGCCGAGGTGGACAGGCTCATCGAGCGCGTGGCCATGAAGGACGAGGTCGCTTGCTTCCCTGAGGGCAAGAAGACGCTCGTGGGCGAGCGAGGCGTCACGCTCTCCGGCGGCCAGCGCCAGCGGACTTGCATCGCCCGCGCCCTCGCGCGCGAGCCCCGCATCCTCCTCCTCGACGACTGCCTGTCCGCCGTGGACACGGAGACGGAGAAGGAGCTCGTGGGGAGCCTGCGCAGCGCGGGCGAGGGCCGCACGGTGATCGTCGCGGCGCATCGCCTCTCCACCGTGCAGGCCGCGGATCGCATCCTCGTCCTCACGCGCAGCGGCGAGGTCGAGGCCATCGGATCCCACGACGAGCTCATCGAGGTCGAGGGCTGGTATCGCGAGACCTGGGAGCAGCAGCAGCGGACGGAGAGCCTCTCGGCCGCCGTCGACGACGAGGTCGGAGGAGCGGCGTGAGCAGGGCGAAGGACCAGAAGGAGCCCGGCAGCGCCCTCGAGATCGACCGCTCGGAGCTCGTCGCCACGAAAGTCTGGGACACCTCGCTGTTCAAGCGCCTCCTGAACTACGCGCGGCCCCACAGGCGACTCTTCGTCAAGAGCTTCGCGGTGCTCTCCCTGCTCTTCGCCGGCGAGCTCTTGGGCACGTTGATCTGGAAGGGAGCCATCGACGGACCCGTGGCGGGTGCGTCCGAAGCCGAGGACAAGGGGCCCTTCGTGGAGGCGTTGCTGTGGTGGGTCGGCGCCTACGTGGTGCTGATCGCGGCCATGACGGTCCTGCGCTACTTCCAGACGGCGACCCTCAACAAGACCGGCCAGGCGGTCGTCCACGACCTGCGAGCCGCCGTCTTCCGCCACCTCCAGAGCCTCGACCTCGGCTTCTTCGACCGCCGCCCCACCGGCGCCCTCGTGACGCGCGTCACGACGGACATCGAGAGCCTCTCCGAGATGTTCACTTCGGGGATCATCGCGCTGCTGTTCGACAGCCTGAAGGTGCTCGTCGTCCTCGGCATGCTGTTCGCGATCGACGTGGACCTCGCGCTGATCACGATGCTGACCACGCCGATCCTGATCGGCGTCAGCCTCGCGTTCCGCGGCGGCGCGCGCCGCGCGCACCGCGAGGTCCGCGCGCGCCTGGCGCGTCTGAACGGCTACCTCCAGGAGGTCCTCGGGGGCATCCGCGTCGTGCAGGTCTTCAGGCGGGAGGAGCGGGTCGCTGCCCGCTTCAACGAGGCCCTGGCGCGCTACTTCGAGGCCAACAGGCGCACGATCTTCCTGTTCGCGCTCTTCTACCCGGTCATGTCACTGGCCGTGTACCTGATCCAGGGCGCCGCGCTCTGGGCGGGGATCGGATCGATCGTCGGCAAGGGGCTCACCTACGGTGAGTTCGTCCAGTTCTGGCTGCTGCTCAACATGCTCGTCCGTCCGATCCGGGAACTCGGCGAGCGCTACAACGTGCTTCAGAGCGCCTTCGCATCGGCCGAGCGCATCTTCCAGGTCCTCGACACCGCCCCCACCGTGGTCCCGCCGGCGACGCCGGCCGCGGTCCCCACCGCCCCCGGCCAGGCGCCGCGCATCGCCTTCGAGGACGTGTGCTTCTCCTACGTCGAGGACACCCCCGTCCTCCGCGACGTCAGCTTCGAGATCCCGCCGGGCAAGACCGTGGCGGTCGTGGGCGCGACGGGCGCGGGCAAGTCCACCCTCGTCAACCTCCTCCTGCGCTACTACGACGCCTCCTCTGGACGCATCGCCATCGACGACGTCGACCTCCGCGACCTGGAGACCTCGGCGTTCCGCGCCCGCTTCGGTCTCGTGCTCCAGGAGGACTTCCTGTTCGCAGGCAGCGTCGAGGAGAACCTGGTCATGGACCGTGCCGAGGTCTCCGCCGCGTCGCTGGCCGAGGCCATCGACGCGGCCCAGGCACGGGACCTGATCGAAGGGCTCGAGGGCGGGCTCGCGGCGGAGGTCGCCGAGCGCGGCGCGACCTTCTCGACCGGCGAACGCCAGCTCCTGGCCATGGCCCGCGCCCTCGCCGCCGAGCCCGACGTCGTCGTGCTCGACGAGGCGACCGCCGCCGTGGACAGCGCCACGGAGCACCGCATCGAGCGCGCGACCTCCCGGCTGCTCGCCGGTCGCAGCGCCCTCGTCATCGCCCACCGGCTGTCGACGATCCGCGGAGCGGACGAGATCCTCGTGATGGCACGCGGTGAGATCCGCGAGCGCGGCACCCACGACGAGCTACTCGCCGCGGGCGGTCTCTACGCGAAGCTGCACGCGCTCCAGTACGCGGCGGCGTCGGCCTGAGGACGCGCCGCTCAGCCCTGGGGCCGCGACACCAGCCGGCGGCGGCCGGCCGTGCTCTCGAGGACCCGGAGGGTCGCTGCCACGAGCCGCTCCACGGTGATCGTCGAGTTGTCGGCGTCCCTGGCGTAGGAGCAGTAGTCGTCCGACGTGCTGATCACCTTCTCGCCCAGCCCGTAGAGCTCGATCTCCGCGGCCGAGGTCGGCGCGAAGAAGGCCACCACCGGGATGTCCACGGCGAGGCCGATGTGCAGGGCGAGCGAGTCGCTCGTCAGCATCAGGTCGCAGAGTCCCACGCGGCCGGCGAACGTCGGGATGTCGTTGTTCGTTCCCGCGTCCACGGCGCTGGCCTTGGTGCCCAGCCCGTTGATGCCGCCGATGATCTCGTCGTTGCGCCCACGCTCCGGAGGCCCGCCGAGCACGAGGAAGTGCACGGGCCGGCCGAGAGTGGTCGCCAGGGCGCCGGCGTAGGACACGACGCGCTCCGTGGGCAGGCCCTTGCTCGTCCAGCGTCCCCCGGCGCCGGTGTTCAGGCCGATGACCAGCTCCTGCTCGAAGAGCCCCTGGTCCCGCCCGAAGGCCTGCGCCACCTCGATCGTGCTCTGGGCGAGGGGCAGCTCCGGGCGCCCCTCCTCGATGCCGAGCATGTCGGCGTAGATCTTGGGATGGGTGCGCTCGTTCGCCCGCTTGCGCGCGTCCGCCGCCTCCTTCCCGTCGCGGGAGAGCAGCCCCATCCCGAACCAGGGCTCCACGTCGTCCGTGTAGACGCGGCGCCCCTGTCCGTCCATGGTCGCCCCCGACACCCGCTCGGCGTCGAGGCTCGACGCGAGGGCGCAGAGGGGCTCCTCGTCGTCGAGGGACAGCACCCAGTCCCAGTGGATGCCAGGCAGCATGTCCGCCACGGCCGCCACGGACCCGCCGTCCCTGGGATCACAGGTCACCACGCGCTTCACGAGCCGGTGTCGCTCCACCAGGGGCACCGCCGCGGGGGCGGTGAGCCAGGTGAGCTCCAGAGCCGGGAAGCGCTGCTGCAGGCCGGGCAGGATCGACGTCGTCCGGAGGACGTCGCCGAGCGCGCCGGTCTTGATGACCAGGATGGCCGTCATGGAGGGCAGGTTCCCTCGCCCCTTCCGCCGACTCAAGCCCCGTCCAGGCAATCTCCTCGGCTGCCCCGAGACGTGCACGGGAGCAGGACACCCGCCGCGGGACGATCAGCCGCCGGGGACCACGAGCACGAGCTCCAGCGAGTCTCCCGCCGCGACACGCGAACCAGGCGCCAGCGCTTCCCCCGATCGGAGGACCGCCGGGATGGGGCGACCCGTGTCGGAGAGGAGGAGAGCGGCGGCTCGCGGATGCCTCGCCGCGAGATCACGGAGGACCTCCAGGACCGTCGACCCCCGACCGATGACGGTGGCGGCCCCGTCCTCGGCGCCTCCGAGGCGAAGGCCCAGCTGCCCCGTGGCGCTCACGCTGACCTCGGCCTCGCCCTGCAGCGAGGAGCCCGGCGTCGGCCCCGACGCCGGGGATGGGGCCCCGTCCCCTGCCCCGAGCCCGCGATCGTGGGTCTCCAGCGCCCGGCGCAGCGCGTCGTCGCCCGGGCCGATCCGGTCCCCGCGCCCGCTCCCCCCTCCGAGCGCCTCGTGGAGCCGCAGGTGCCGCTCCCCCGCCGCGAGCATGGCCGCGGCGCCATCGCCCCCGAGGCCGTCCCAGCCGCCCGTCGGTGAGATCGCCCGCGCGAGCTCGTCGACCTCGAGCACCCCGTCCGCGACGAGCGCCGCCGCCGAGAAGGCGCAGAATCCGGAGATGTCCACGGCGCTCGCGAAGGCGCCGTGCCAGCGCGCGAGGAGCCCTGCGTTCGCGGCCGCGTCGCCGGTGAACACCATCCCCGGAAGGTCCACCCCGGGCGCGAGGCCGAAGATGGAGAGGCTCCGCATCGGCTCCGGACCGCGCGGGGACGCGATGACCCCGACGCGCGCGGCGAGATCCGCCTCGTGCACGGCGTCGGCCGGCTCCTCGTCCCCGCTCGGCCCGAGCGCGACGCCCGCTGCGTGGGCGGGGCAGCCCTGCTCGACGAACTCCTCGAGCACGCCGGGGAGCTCGGCCTCCCGCCCGAGGTCGCGGACGAGGCGTGCCGCGCTGCGCGCGTCCATGCCGAGCTCGTTGCAGCGGTCGAGGCAGCGACCCGCCTCGCCGCTCGCCGCGAATCCTTGCAGCGCCGCGAAGCGGCCGATGGCCCGACGCGGCGCCCCCTCCTCGTCCAGCTGGAGCACCCAGCCGCACGGCGTCGGGCAGCCGCGGCACCCGTGGCGGGT
>CBFIJG010000002.1:0-20888 GCA_965662915.1 Planctomycetota bacterium
ATCGCGCAGCGAGCGGGCATCGCCGCGGCGGACGAGACCGCGCCCGGCGACAGCGAACGCGCCGCGCCGGCGCTCAAGGGAGCGGACCGTGTGCTCGTCCTCGGGGGCGAGCGCGGCCGGCTGGACATCGTGCGCTTCAGCGCCGACCTCGAGAGCGCCGTTCTCGCATCGGGGTTCGATGCCGCTCGCTCCGCCGATCTCCGAGCGCTGCTCCTCGAGCTCGGGAGCCTGGACTCCGCCGATCTCGCGCGAGGCGCCCGCGGTGTGCTGCGCGGCGACGGGCCGGTCTCCCTGCGAGGAGCGGCTGCGCGCCTGCTCGGTCCGCGCGCGGACGCTCGTGACCGCGCCCTGATCCAGACCGAGCTCGACTCCCTCGGGCTCGCAGCCGCGCAGGCGCTCCTCGACGGCGGCGATCGGGGCGTGGCGCTCCTCTGGAGCGCGGCACAGAAGAGCGGGAAGCAGGGCGCAGTCGCGCTCGACGCCCTGATCGCCGCCAGCGCGACGGGCGACGTGGACCCCCTCGACGCCATGCCTGAGGGCACCGACGCGTCGATCGCCGCGCGCGTCGCGGTCGCGGCCCCTGCGCGCGAGGCGAGCGAGTTCCTCCGTCGCTTCCAGGCAACCGGCGACACGCCCTGGCTCGACGCCTGGGCGACGTGCGACGACGCGGAAGAGGCGCTGGCCCGACAGCTGCGACGCGACACGTCGCGGGATACCGCCCGCGCCCGGCTGGTGCGCGCCACCTCGGTCCGTCCGGTCAGCGCCGCGCTCCCGCTCGTCATGGAGGCACTGCTGGACGGCGATCGGATCGCTCCAGACGCCCTCGCAGCCTTGCTCCCCCTCGGAGGGGCCGAGGCGCTGATCGGCGCGACCGCCAGCGGCCGACTCCAGCCCGGCGTCGAGGACGCGGCGTGGCGCGCCGCGATCGGTACGAACGCAGACATCATGCTCGAGGCCGCCCTTCGAGAGGGCGCCGCGGCGGTGCTCTTGAGCGCGGCGGTGCGGGCCTTCGAGGCCGGGACGTCCGACGACCACACCAGACTCCTGCTCGTGAGGCTGGCGGCGCGCGCGAACGATGATCGCGACCTGTGCACGCGGGTCGACTCCCTGCTCCACCTCGCAGCCATCGGCCCCGTCGGCGGCCCACCTGCCCCCGCGCTCCTCGAAGAACTCGCGCCGCTCCGGCAGGACCCTGGCCCGCGCGTGGCGGCCGCCGCGTGGATGGCCTGGCACGCCCTCGGAGGGGAGTTCCTCAGCGCTCCCGCTGCCATCCAGACCGCCCTGCGCCGCGGCGGGCTGCCCACCGCGCTCCACGCTCGCCTGACCCGCGCCGTCGATCGCCTCTCCGGCGCCCGTCGCCAGTGACTCCACCGGTCGGCCGCACGCCGACCGGCCCCCCGGCTCCACCCCATCCCTCGACCGGAAAGTCCCATGCACGTACTCGCACTGCCGCTCGCTCTCTCCATCACATTCGCCGCGCCGCGGGCCCTGTCGAACGACGGCGCGTCCGCAGAAGCCAACAGCGCGGACATCGCTCGCCTCGTCGACCTGCGCGCCTTCGATCTGCTCTGCGCGGGACGCTCGGAGGAGATGGAGCCCTTCCCCGTCGTTCCGCTGCTCCAGGTCCTGCCGCCGGCCGCAGGTGACGTGGAGCAAAGTGGATTCGCCGAGGACTGGCGGCCCTCGGAGGCTGCGTTCGGCGTCTTCAGCGAGCTCCACGGCGACACCATCACGAGCGCCGACTTCGTCGAGCCTGGCGTCCTCTACATGGAAGCGACCGCAGAGGGACACGAGGCCTTCGCACGCTTCGTCGAGCGTCTGGAGAGCCTCCACACCGCCGCGCCGCGCCTCCGCGTGACGCGCTTCGCCGCGGAAGCAGAGCAGCTCGCCGCGGCTCGCGCGGCGGGGGGCGACGCCTGGCGCGCCCTCGCGCGAGAGGGGCTCGAGAGCGCGAGGGAGATCACGCTCCCTGCATCCCGTCTCACGCACGTCCGCGAGCTCATGGCCCACTCCGCCACGGTCGGCCTCGATGTGGAGATCGCCCAGGGCGTGGCGGTCGGCAACCCGCTGGTCCTCGACGCCGCCGAGGGGCTGGACCTCGCGCTCGTCGGCAGCTGGTCCGGCGACACACTGCGTCTCGCCTACGTCACCCGCGAGACCGAACGCGAGGACCGCGAGCTTGTCGGCCCGGCCGATCTGCATCTGACCGTGACCTCGGAGGGGGGCGGCATCGACATCGCCAGGGGCGTCGGGTGGTACGAGCCGTTCGGGCTCACCGGGGGCGCCGCGGCGGGCGAGACCGCCCTCCGCACGGGCGACGCCACGATCCTCTCCACGCGCTCGGGCCACCACGTGGCCATCGAGCTGCTCTCGGCTCCGCCCCGCGCCGAGGCCTTCTCCATGGGCGAGGGCAAGAGCATGCTCGCCGTCCCGCGGGGTGCCTTCTTCCCTGCTCGCATCGACGGCGCGGGGAACATCCTCGAGGGCGCGAGCACCTTCGAGATCGGCGAGGGTTCGAAGCTGGAGAGATCGGAAGCGCCGCTGCGCGCCCGGATCTCGTGGCGGGAAGGCGACGCGCTGCAGATGATGGCCGATCGCATCGGCAGCCCGGACTGGATGTTCCTCCCAGGCGCGACGCTGCTGGCGTTCGACGACGAGAACACCCAGCGCATCATGGACGCGGCGGCGTTCCTCCTCGGTGACTCCCCGTCGGTCTACACGGTCGAGGCCAGCTGGACCGACGGCGACGCGGAGGGGAGCGGCACAGTCGAGGTCATCGGCGGGACCCAAGCGCTCCTCGCCATCGGCTCGGAGGGACTGATCGTCAAGGACTACGACGTCGAGGTGGCCCAGAATGCGGCCATTCGCGACCCGCGAGTGAGCCTCCACTTCGAAGGGCTCGCCTGTTCGATCCAGGTGGACCGCCTCCGCTCCGGGGACCTCGCCTTCGTCGTCGACGGCCAGGTCAGCCGGGACCACGACCTGCGCGAGAACCCGATGGTGCGCTCCATCGCGGCGACGTCCTCTGCGATCACTCGCCTCGAGGAGCGAGGCACGGTCGCGCCGAGCGGCGACGACGCCTGGAAGATCGTCCTGGGCGACGAGAGCGGGCGCGCGCTGCGCGTCGAGCTCGACGTCAAGAAGGTGCGTTGACCCCGCGCTGAACAGCGGCGAGGCCCACCCCAGCCGCCACGGCGAACCCCAGGAGCGCGGCCGCGAGGCCGCGCTCTCCGTAGATCAGGTGGCCCGTGCCGAGGAGCGCTCCGTAGACCGCGGCGCAGCCGAGCAACATCGAGAGGATGCCCTTCGGCACCGGCCAGGGCTGACCGCCGCCCTCCGCCGGCGTGAAGCGAGCCCAGCCCGGCCCGCCCGGGCGCACGACGTCCACGAAGCGCTGCAGCACCTCGTCCTTCTCGGGTCGCGTCACGAAGGCCGAGGAGAGCCAGATCGCGGTCGTGATCCCGGCGCCGAGGGCCAGCTTCAGGTGGCCAGGCAGCTGGTCGTCGGAGACGCCGAAGGTCAGAACCGCCGCGACCACGAGGGACGCCACCATCGCCACGATCTCGGTGGCGGCGCTCACGCGCCACCAGAACCAGCGCAGGACGTAGAGCCCGCCTGTGCCGGCGCCGAGCAGCAAGAGGATCGTGAACGCCTGACCCGCGTCCTGGAGCACGAGCCCCAGGGCGCTGCCGAGGACGAGCGAGATGGCGGTCGCGACGCGGCCCGCGGCGACCTTCTGCTTCTCGGTGGCCTCTGGCTTCACGAAGCGCGCCCAGAAGTCGTTCACGAGGTAGCTCGCGCCGAGGTTGAGCTGGGTGCTCATGGTGCTCATGAAGGCCGCGAGCAGGGACGCGGCGACGAGGCCGAGAAGACCGGGCGGCAGGAGGCTCAGCATCGCCGGGTAGGCGAGGTCCTCGCCGAGCTTGTCCGCCGGGACCTCGGGGAACGCCGAGGCCATGGACGCCGCGTCCGGGAACACCACCAGGGACGCGAGCGCCACGAGGATCCAGGGCCAGGGCCGGAGGGCGTAGTGCGCCACGTTGTAGAGCAGCGTCGCGCCGACCGCGTGCCCCTCGCTGCGCGCCGAGAGCATGCGCTGGGCCACGTACCCGCCGCCGCCCGGCTCGGAGCCCGGGTAGTAGGCCGCCCACCACTGCACCGCGAGGGGGATGAGCAGGAGCGGGACCCAGACCTCGCTCGCGCTCATGTCCGGGATCATCGCGAGCTTGTCCGCGACGCGGGGATGCTCGAGCAGCGCGCCGAGGCCGCCGACGTCCTCGCGATTCACGAGGACGACCGCCGCCGCGACCGAGCCCACCATCGCGAGGATGAACTGGACGAAGTCGGTGAGGATGACGGCGCGGAGGCCTCCGAGGCCGCTGTAGGCCAGGGTCACGACGCCAGCGACCGTGAGGGTCACCCAGCCGTCCCAGCCGAGCAGCACGCCGCCGAGCTTGATGGCCGCGAGGCTCACGCCGGCCATGACGCAGACGTTGAAGACGAGCCCGAGGTAGAGCGCGCGAAAGCCCCGGAGGAACGCCGCCGCGGGCCCGCCGTAGCGCAGCTCGTAGAACTCGATGTCCGTGACGACGCCGGTCCGGCGCCAGAGCCGCGCGTAGACGAAGACGGTCAGCATCCCCGTCAGCAGGAACGCCCACCACGCCCAGTTGCCCGCGACCCCGTTCTCCCGGACGAGGCCGGTGACGAGGTTCGGCGTGTCGGTCGCGAAGGTCGTCGCGACCATGCTCACGCCGAGCAGCCACCAGGGCATGTCCCGCCCGGCGAGGAAGAAGCTCCGGCTGCTCTCTCCCGCCCGGCGCGCCGCCCAGAGGCCGACCGCGAGGGCGAGCACGAAGTACCCGGCGATGATCCCGACGTCGAGGGGAGAGAGGCGCATGGCGCCAAGCTACCGCCGCGCAGGGAGCGGGAGTGAGCGGGCGCCAAAGAAGCGCCCGACACGCCACGCAGGGGTCACCTGTCCGTCCAGACCGCCAGGACGTTCCCGCTGGGGTCCTCGAACTCGAAGCGGCGTCCGCCCGGGAACTCGAAGATGGGCTTCACGACCCTGCCCCCGGCCTCTTCGACGGCGGCCTGACTCTCCTCGATGGCACCGGAGTAGAGGATGACCAGAGGGCCGCCGGAGGTGGGCTCCACGTCGGAGCGCAGGCCGCCGACCTCGCCGCCGCCCTCGCGCTGGATGCCGGCGTAGTCGGGCCCGTAGTCGTTGAAAGCCCAGCCGAAGGCCGCGATGAAGAAGCGCTTCGCCTCCTGGAGGTCGCGGACGCTGAACTCGATGTAGTCGATCGTGTGGTGGACCTGGGGCATGGACACGAGGCTACCCGCCCGAAGCGTCCGTCGCGTCAGCGCCCGGCGGAGGAGCGCCCCGCCTCACTCCTCGCGGGTGTCCACGCCCTCCATCCGGAAGGCGCCGGTGGCGTAGCCAGCCGCGTCGGAGAGGCCCTGGATGTGGAAGGTGCCGAGGGTGACGACCGGGACGAACTGGATGTACGGCGATCCCTTGCCCTCCATCGTCACGTCGACCCACTCGTCGGGTTCGGGGCTGCCGCCGAAGCAGCAGGCCATGAGGTCGCGGACGAGCATGAAGTTCTTCACGCGGTCGTCGTTCCAGGTGACCGCGATCATGTAGCCGGTCAGGGCGATCTTCTCGCCGTCGAGGGCCTTGATGCGGTCGGGGAACGGGATCTCCTCGTCCTCGTACTCCTCGGGGTACACGAGGGCGTCGAGGAGGAGGTCCTTGTCGACGCCCTCGAGGGAGAGGTCCGACCAGGAGATGATCCAGTGACCGTCCTCGTCCTTCTCCCAGCCGTACACGGTCGGATCGAGGGGGTCGGCGCCCTCGGGCAGGACGAAGGGCTCGCGTTTCTCCGTCCCGATGACGAGGGGGTTGTTCGCCAGCGCTTCGGGAGTCAGCAGCGACGGATCGACCGACCGCGCGAGGTCGCCGATCCCCGAAGGCCGACCGCCGCCGCTCCGGATGGCGTCCCCGTCGAGCTCGCCGGAGGCGAGGCGAGCCTCGGCGGTGGTCACGGCGGGCTCACCGTCCGCCGGCCCGGCGTCGAGGAAGGAGCGGCCCTGGGGCGCTGCGGGCGCCGCGCCCCCGTCGTCCGACGCGGCCTGTGCGCTCGTCTGCGAATCCTCGCCCGCGCCGCCGCACGCGAAGATCAGCGCGAGCAGCGCCGCGCCGGCGCCCAGGGACACGAGCGCGCCCCGATCAACCATCGCTGTCCTCGCCGTCGTGGTCGTGATCGTGGCCGTCGTGATCGTCGTGGCCGTCATCCTCGTCGTGACCGCCGATGTCGAAGGTGACGTCCTCGAAGGTCTCGCCGCGCGCCTCGACGAAGGCGACGGTCCCGTGGCCGTGCTCGAGCCCCTGGAGGCGCTCGTCGGTGACGGAGAACTTGGCCGAGGCGCCCTTCGTGTTCCCGGAGAGCGAACTCTCGTCGGCGGCGAGGACGAAGGTGAGAGGCTCGTCGCCGTGGACGTCGATGGAGAGCGCCAGCTCCTCGGTGCTGGACTTCACCGTGTCCTCGGCGTGAGCGCCCAGCACGTAGACGGCGAGGCTGCCCGCCTCGACGTCGTGCACGACCTCCAGGTTGGCGTAGTGATCCCCGAGCTCGACGAGGAAGCCGCCGAACTTCGGATCGTGGGCGTGGCCATGACCGTCGTCATGGCCTTCCTCGACCTTGACGGTGCACGAGGAGACGGCGAGTGCGAGACCGGCGGCGACGCCGGCGTGGAGAGCGGTGCGGATGATCGACATGACGAGAAGGTGAAGTGCTTCGTCGAGCGGCTGCCCCGGGAGAGGGCTCAGGCCAGGGTGCGCGCGACGTCGGTGGAGTAGGCCTTGAGGGCGGGGAAGACGCCCGCGATCGCGCCCACGAGGACCATCCCGAGGGGAGTCCAGAGGAGCGCGGGGTGGTAGGTGAGCGTCTCGAGAACGACGCCGGTCTGCTGCTTGATGATCGCCGCGCTGACGACCATGACGGCCGCGTAGAGGGCGTAGCCGAGCAGGCTCCCGAGGAAGGCGATCGTGGCGGCCTCGAGGACGATGGCCGAGAAGACCGTGCGCTTGGCCGCCCCGAGGGCGCGCAGCACCGCGAACTCGCGGCGACGCTCGTTCATCGTGTTGTAGACGCTCGCCAGGAGCCCGAAGGCAGCGACCACGACAACGAGGTAGGCGACATAGCGCAGGATGTCGGTGATCCAGGCGAGCTTGCCGAGGAAGCTCAGCATCACGTCCGCGATGGGCCACGCGAAGGTGGCCTCGTCGCCGCGGTTGATCTCCGGCGCGAGGAGCATGCCCACGCCAGGGCTGTGGAACTTGACCATCACCGCCGAGACCTCCCTCAGGTCGTCGGGGATCTGGACGGCGCCGATGTCCTTGCCGTCGGTCCCGTCGGGGAGGAAGTGGCCCTCCATCCGGTAGATGCCCTCGAGCGGGATCCAGATAACGAGATCGGAGGGGGTGTTCGTCGGCTCCAGCACGCCGGAGACCGTGTAGACCTCCTCGTGGAGCTGCGACGGGTTGAAGGTGAACCCGTGGTAGGGGCTGAAGGTGTCCCCCACGCCGAGGCCCAGCTTGGACGCGACGGTGGCGCCGAAGACCGCCGAGCGCGACATCTCGTCGAAGGCGCCGCCCTTCGCGAACTCGAAGCGCTTGCCGGTCTGGTACTCGAAGACGTCGAAGATCTCGCGCGTGGTGCCGACGATGCGATAGCCGTAGAGGTTGTCGCCCACCGCGTAGGGGATGGCGTACTTCACCCCGCGCGTCTCCTTCATCTCCTGGTACATCGCGTACGAGATGTTCCCGGGCGACGACTCCATGTGATAGACGGTGTTGAGCACGTGCTGGAGCGGGCTGCCCTTCGCCCCCAGCACTCCGTCGTAGCCGATGTCGCCGCCGGTGAACGCGCTGCGGGACTGCTCGGAGACGTTGAAGACGCTCATCACCAGTCCGCTCGCGAGGCCCGCGGCGATGACGGTGATGACCGTCGAGAGCAGGTGCTGGCGCAGCGAGCGCCGCACGATGAAGAAGAGCGAGGTCACGCGCGCTCCTCCTCGCGCTGCATCGCGACGTTGACGTCCGCGAAGTCGACGCGCTGCTCGAAGGCGTCGAGCACGCGCGGGTCGTGGCTCACGCACAGGAGCGCGGCCCCGGTGTCTTTGCAGAGGCTGCGGAGCATCTCGAGGGCCTCGAGGGCGAAGCGCGGGTCGAGGTTGCCCGTGGGCTCGTCCGCGAGGACGAGACGGGGCTGGTTCGCCAGGGCGCGCGCCAGCGAGACGCGCTGCTGCTGGCCGATCGAGAGCTGGCTCGGCCGGTGGGAGAGCCGGTGGCCGAGGCCGAGGCGCTCGAGCAGGGCCTGCGCTCTCCCCCGGTCCGCGCCCGGCCCGAACATCATCCCGAGCAGGACGTTCTCGAGGGCCGTGTAGCCGCCGAGCAGGTGGAAGGTCTGGAAGACGTAGCCCAGCTCCCTGGCGCGCCACGCGTCGCGGCGCGCCTCGCCGAAGGCGCTGACCACCTCCCCGTCGAAACGCACCTCGCCCCCATCGGGGGTCAGGAGCCCCGCGATGATGTTCAGGAAGGTCGTCTTGCCGCACCCGCTCGTGCCCGCGATGGCGAGCTCGGCGCCCGCCTCGAGGGAGAACGAGGGCACGTCGAGGACCGTCTGGGCCTCGCCCTCGGGGCTGGCGTAGCCCTTCCGGATGCCGTCGAGCTCGAGGAGCGTCATGGGGTGAGGATCATAAGCCCGCCGCTTCCGCCCGTCGGTACGGAGAGCGTTCGAGCGGCCGGGCGACTCCTCCCCCGGAACACCTGCACCGCGGAGCGACTCCGCGAGGCGAGGCTCAGAGGTGCGGCCCTGGCTCGGGGAAGCCGCCCTCGGCCAGCTGCTGGGTGACGTAGTCGAAGGCCTCGTCCACCGAGTCGGTCTGGAAGAACAGGTCCACGTCCCCCGGGCTGATCGTCCCGTAGTCGATGAGCGTCTGGAAGTTGATCACGTTGCTCCAGAAGTCCTTCCCGAAGAGCACGATCGGCAGGCCCTTCTTGATCTTGAGGGTCTGGACGAGCGTCACCACCTCCATGAACTCGTCCAGGGTCCCGAAGCCGCCCGGCATCACGACGATCGCCTTGGCGAGGTAGGTGAACCAGAACTTCCGCATGAAGAAGTAATGGAACTCGAGGCTCAGCCGGCGGGTGATGTAGGGGTTGTCGTTCTGCTCGAAGGGCAGGCTGATGTTGAGCCCGATGTTCAGCCCCTTCGCCTCCGAGGCCCCGCGGTTGGCGGCCTCCATGATCCCGGGCCCGCCGCCCGAGCAGACGACGAAGCGCTGCTTGCCCTCCTCGAGGTTCTTGCTCCACTCCGTCAGCCGGAACGAGAGTTCCCGCGCGGCCTCGTAGTAGCTGGACATCTTGAGGTCGCGCTCGGCCTTCGCCACGTCACCGCCGTCGCGCTTCGTCTCCTCCAGCCGCTGCTCGGCCACGTCCCTGGGGAGGAGGCGCGCTGAACCGAAGACGACGATCGTGTCCTCGATGTTCATCTCCTCGAAGCGGGACTCGGGCTCGAGGTACTCGGCGAGGATGCGCAGCGGGCGGGCGTCGCGGCTGTTGATCCACTCGAGGTTCTCGTAGGCCTTCACGGCGCGATAGCGGCTCTCGGTCATGTCGAGGAGTCTCCCAGTCCGGAGAGGCGGACGCCAGCGCATTCGGCGCACCCGGGTGCCGGGTTCTCGTCGCCCATGCCCGGGGGATGCCCCCTCAGCGCCCGCCTCGCCGCGCTCGGGCGCCGCAGAACACTAGACTCCGCGAATGGAGCAGCCTGAGAACCCCGACCCCGGCGCCCGCCATGAACAGATCGATCGTCCCTCTTCCGGCGTCTTCGCAGCGTTCCTGAACGGAGTCGAGCGTCTCGGCAACATCCTTCCCCATCCCGTCACTCTCTTCGCGATGTTCGCGATCGGCGTGGTGGTCGTGAGCGCGATCGCCAGCTGGCTGGGCTGGTCGGTGATGGACATCCGGCCAGGCACCGAGGGGCAGTCGATCGAGGTCACGAGCCTCGCGACCGCCGAGGGCCTGCGCAGGATCGCCATGGGGCTCGTGACGAACTTCACGAGCTTCGCTCCCCTGGGCACGGTGCTGGTCGCTCTCCTGGGGGTCGGCGTCGCCGAGCGCGCGGGTCTGCTCTCCGCCGGGATCCGGGCCCTCGTGCTCGCCGCTCCGCAGCGACTGCTGACACCGACGATCGTGCTCGCCGCGGTCCTCTCCAACACCGCGTCGGAGATGGGCTACGTCGTGCTCATCCCCCTCGCCGCCGTCATCTACCACTCCGTCGGCCGCCACCCCTTCGTCGGGCTCGCCGCCGCCTTCGCAGGCGTGAGCGGCGGATACAGCGCCAATCTCTTCATCGGCACGGTCGACCCGCTGCTCGCCGGGATCACGAGTGAGGCCGCCGCGATCGTGGGCGGCGATGCCTACCTCTCGGGGGGGGAGAAGGAGGTCCTCGCCACGGCCAACTGGTACTTCATGGCGCTCAGTACCTTCATGATCACGATCGTCGGCACGCTCGTGACCGAGCTGATCGTGGCGCCCTGGCTCGGTGAGTACGACGAGAGCAAGGCCGAGGAGGGAGCGCTCGACGCCAGCAAGGACGGGATCGCGGCGCTCTCGGACGAAGAGCGCCGCGGACTGCGCTACGCCGCATTCACCGTGGTCGGGCTCGTGGGCCTGATCGTCGCCCTGACGCTGCCCGAGGGCGCCCCCTTCCGCGACCCTAACGCGGCGGCGGACGCGACGGCCGTGGAGCGCATCAAGCCCCTGCTCAAGAGCGTCGTCGCGCTGATCTTCGTGTTCTTCCTCGTGCCCGCCTGGGTCTTCGGCCGCGTCACGGGGACCATGCGGACGGACCGCGACGTGATCGACGGGATGAGCAAGGCCATGGGGTCCATGGGCCTCTACCTCGTGCTCGTCTTCTTCGCCGCCCAGTTCGTCGCCTTCTTCAAGTGGACGAACCTCGGCCTGATCCTGGCGGTGACCGGCGCGGACTTCATCACCGCGATGAACCTGGACGGGCCGATCGTGTTCGTCCCGTTCATCCTGATGTGCTGCTTCGTGAACCTGATGCTCGGCAGCGCATCCGCCCAGTGGGCGATCACCGCGCCCATCTTCGTGCCGATGTTGATGACCATCGGTTACACGCCCCAGGTCATCCAGGCCGCGTACCGCATCGGCGACAGCACGACGAACATCATCACGCCGATGATGAGCTACTTCGGTCTGATCCTCGCGTTCGCGTCGCGCTACGACAGGAAGCTCGGGATCGGCACGATCATCGCGACGATGCTGCCCTACTCCGTGGCCTTCCTCGTCGCCTGGATGGTGCTCTTCTACGTGTGGGTCTTCGGCCTCGGGATGCCCGTCGGTCCCGGGACCGAGCTGATGCTGCCGGAGTTCGCCGACGCGCGCTGAGCGGCTCTCAGCCCTCGAGGTCGCGTCGCCGCTCGTCGACCTTGTTGCGCGCGCGGTCGAACAGGTCGTCGAGGTCGCGCTCGCGCTCCTTCTCCTTCGAGAGCGCGGCGTCGAAGGCATCGGTCCCGCGCGACTTCCGGTCGGCGATCTCGGCGGCGGCGGCGTCCCACTTCGCCGTTCCGCCGCGGCGGGGCTTGCCGAATTCGTCGAGCTCGGCGGGGGTCGAGTGCCGGAGGACCGTCCTGGTGCGGACGTCGATGAGCAATTTAGCCTCGCAGCACGGGCAGTCGATCTCGATCTCCTTCATGCGTCTCAGAATGCGCCAACCGCGCGCAGGAGGGCGCCAGCGCCGTTCGTTCCATGAAAAAGTCCCGGCTTAGGACAGAAGCGAGCGGCCTGGCGCCCTGTTAAACGGCCGTGAATCTGGGAAAACCCTCGTGCATTCGCTCTTCTTGGCCGAGGAGACGGTTCGGGCCTCCCGCGCCCCCGACCAGCGTCGCCACCTGCTCGCGCCCGCCGACGCCGCCCTTGCACCGCACGCCAGGATTCGAGATGAGCATCACCCACCCCGCCAGCCACGCCGACGACCCGGACAGCGCCTCACGGCGCATCGGATTCCTGAGGAACCCCGTCCTGCTCGAGCGAGGGCTGGGCGTTCTCCTCTGGGTCGGCCTCCTCGCCGTCCTGCTCGGCAAGCCCTTCTGATCGGCGGTCGCGAGAAGATCCCCTGACGCGACGTCCAACCGAGCCGCTGCGGTGCCCCACGGCGCCGCAGCGGCTCGTTTCGTTCCAGGGGACGAGGCGCGGCGCTGCGGGGATCGCAGCCGCCGCAACGAGCGGGTCGACGCCGCGCGGGGGCCCGCGGGTCCCGCAGGAGCCTGCCGAGCAGTGCTCCGGCCCTGTCCAGTAGGACTCGCTGCCGAGGATTCGCCCCCGCTGCGCCTTTACAGACATGCTGGATCGGCCTATGTCTGCGCCTCCGCGCGCGTCCTGTTCGAGCGAGCAGCGCGCCCCCGAAGAGATCCTCCGACACCCCTCGACTCCATGCCCGCGACCTCCGACGACGTCTACGATCAGCTCCGACAGGTCTTCGACCCCGAGATCCCGGTGAACATCGTCGACCTCGGCCTCATCTACGACGTCAAGGTCGAGGAGCCGAAGGTCCTGATCACGATGACACTCACGTCCCAGTCGTGCCCCGAGGCGCGGACGATCCCCGATGTGATGAAGCGTCGCTGCAACACCATCGACGGCATCGAGGAGACGGAGATCGACATCGTCTTCGAGCCGGCCTGGACGCCTCAGCTCATCTCCGAGGACGGCCGCAAGGCCCTCGGCATGGACGAGGACTGAGCGGCTCCGCCCGCGAACGCTCCACCCGAATCAGTGGCGGCGCCCTCCGGACCACCGGGCGGCGCCGCCTCTGCGTGACCGCCGGGTTCGAAGGCGAGGGGGACGTCCCGGACCGAGGTCGTTCGCCTGTCCGAGCACGCGCCGTCACGGGCACGCCGCCGGGGCAGCAGCTTCGCTCACCTCTCCGGGGCGCGCTGGATCACGCGTCGCGTCTCCGGGCCCCGAGACGACGGGAAGGTCCACACCGCCCGATCTCCCGCGCTGGAGCGCGCGCGCCGGAACGTCACTGAATGACGTTCATGCTGCCCGCGGGCCCCGGCGGCGGCGCGTCGGGGTTCTTCTTGAGCTCCTCCTTCCAGGAGATCATGCGCGCCTTGGCGCCCTCCGCCTCGGCCTCCTCGATCATCCCCTTGCGCTGGTAGAACATCGAGAGGGACGTGTGCGCGAAGGCGTCGTTGGGGTCGAGCTCGACGATGCGCAGCCCCACCTCGATGGCCTCGTCGTAGCGCTCGAGACGCATCAGGGCCATGGCCTTGCCGTGCAGAGCCTCCGTCCAGTCCTGGTCGAGAGCGAGCGCCTCGTCGTACTTGACGAGGGCGGCGTCGTGCTCGTCCTTGCCGAACAGGGCGAGCCCCTCGAGGTAGAGCGCCTGGCGCGCTTCTTCGTCGGAGTCGGTCATGAGGAGGGCATCGTGGGGCAGGTTGGCCCTGCCCACAAGCCTCACATCGCCGGCTCGATGCCCAGGGCCGCGAAGCCCGTCTCCTCGAAGTTCGCGCGGAACATGTCGCGGAGCTTCTCGGCGGCGGCGTCGTAGGCGGCCCTGTCCTCCCAGGAGTTCCGCGGGTCGAGGATCGCGGAGTCCACCCCCGGGCAGCTCTTGGGCATCTTCAGGTTGAAGATCGGGTGGACCTCGTACTGCATCCCGTCGGCGTGGAGGTCGCCCCGGAGCGCGGCGTCCAGCAGGTTGCGGGTGTCCTTGATCGAGATCCGCTTCCCGATGCCGTGGGGACCGCCGTTCCACCCGGTGTTCAGGAGGATGCAGCGCCCCTCGTGCTCCGCCATCTTCTCCGCCAGCTTGCGGGCGTAGACGGGGGGGTGCTGGGCCATGAAGGGCGCGCCGAAGCAGGCCGAGAAGGCCGCCTTGGGCGCGGTGACACCGACCTCGGTCCCCGCGAGCTTCGCCGTGAAGCCCTGAACGAAGTGGTACATCACCTCCTTCACGTCGAGGACGGACACGGGCGGGAGCACGCCGAAGGCGTCGGCCGTCAGGAGCACGATCGTCTCGGGGTGCGGGCCGCGCCCACCGTCGGCGACGTTGGGGTTCGCGTCGAGCGGATAGCTGATCCGCGTGTTCTCGGTGATCGATCCGTCGCCGAGGTCGAGCTCCTGGGGGTCGGTGTCCTCCATGCGCTTGCCGGCCAGCGCGGGGACGTTCTCGACCACGGTGCCGCGAGTGCTCAGCGCGGCCGCGATGATCGGCTCGGCCTCCTTGTCGAGGTCGATCAGCTTCGCGTAGCAGCCGTCCTCGAGGTTCGAGACGCCCCCATCGGTCCAGGCGTGCTCGTCGTCGCCGATCAGCTTGCGGTCGGGATCGGCGGAGAGCGTGGTCTTCCCGGTGCCGGAGAGGCCGAAGAGGATCGCGCCGTCGCCGCCCGCTCCCACGTTGGCGGAGCAGTGCATCGACATGTGCCCGAGATCGGGCAGCATGTAGTTCATGACCGTGAACATGCCCTTCTTGTTCACGCCGCAGTAGTCAGCGCGGCCCACGACCAGCACGACCTGGCGGTCGAAGTCCATGATCACCGCGCGCTTGGTCAGCGTGCCGTCACGATCGGGGTCGGCGTGGAAGCTGGGGACGTTCAGCAGGGTCCAGCGCTTGCTCCCCTCGTCGGCCACCCCCTGGATGTCCTTGGGGAACATGTTGTGCACGAACATCGCGTGCGTCGCGTATTCGCCGACGAAGCGATAGGGCACCGCGTAGGACGGGTCGGTGCCGCAGTAGACGTCCTTGACGTAGAGGCTCGCCTTCTTCGCGTTGAGGTGCGCGGCGACGCGACCGAGCAGGCCCTCGAACTTCGCCGGGTCGAACTTCTGCAGATCCGCCTTCCACCAGATCTTCTCCTCGGTGCCCGGGTGCGCGACCGCGAAGGTGTCCTTCACGGGGCGGCCGGTGCAGGAGGGGTCGCTGTAGAACATGAGCGGCCCTTCGATCCCGAGCCTGGTCGGGTAGGCCTTCTGCTCGTCGTCGGGTCCGCCCTCTCGGATCCGCCCCCTGTCGTTCGCGATGGCCTCGTGGAAAAGCTCGTCCTTCGACAGGTTCGCCTTGTACGAGACCTCGGTGAGCCCGAACAGCGACTGCAGATCGTCTTGGATACCCATGGCAGGGACCGGAGCCGGCCCGAATGAGAGGGAGATGAACTCGGGAAGAGGGTGGCCCGCGCGGTCGGCCGCATTCAAGGGGGCGGCGCGAGGACGCGGAGCGTGGCGGGAGGGGCGCCGGGGTGGCCGGCTTCCCTGAAGGGAACGTGAGCGGCGGCCAGCGTTTGGGGCAAAAAGGGTAACGGTGCCTCCTCCGGGCGGCAATGAGGGCCCCAGGAGCGTGGTTGGAGAGCGCAGCCACCTGTGCCACGCCCTGCCCCGCGGGGCCGCCCGAGCCGGTCGAGCAGACCGTCGCGGAGAGCATCGGCTACGGGCAGGTCGCGGTGGAGATCCGGCTCGGATTTGGCCGCTCGAGGCGCCGTCGTGTCCCTCAGGCGGAGTTCGCCGCGTTCCGGTCCCGGTACCAGGCCACGGTCCGCGCGAGCCCTTCCTCCCAGGAGACGGCCGGCTCGTAGCCGAGGAGCTCTCGCGCTCGCCCGACCGCGGCGAGGCTGTGACGAACGTCGCCCGCGCGCTCGGGGCCGTACCCGGGGGTCGGCGGCCCTCCGAGCTCGGCGGCCATCGCGCGGTAGAGCTGATTGAGGCTGATCCGCTCGCCGCCGCCGACGTTGATGACCGCGCCGGGCTCGGCGTCGAGGCTCAGCGCAGCGAGGTTCGCGGCGACCACGTTGTCCACGAACGTGAAGTCCCGCGTCTGCTCACCGTCGCCGAAGATCGTCGGCGTGCGCCCCGCGAGGAGCTCGCGCGCGAAGATCGCGATGACCCCGGTGTAAGGGCTGTCGTCGGCCTGGTGCGGGCCGAAGACGTTGAAGTAGCGCAGGGCCACGGTCTTCATGCCGTAGCACTCCGCGTAGACGCGCAGCAGATGCTCGCCCGCGACCTTGCCCGACGCGTAGGGGGAAAGGGGGGCAGGCACCATCCCCTCGTGCTTGGGCAGCGTCTCCGAGTTCCCGTAGGCGGCGGACGAGGCCGCCATGACGAAGCGCTGGACGCCCTCCGAACGGGCCGCTTCGAGCAGCTTGAGCGTGCCCTGGACGTTGACCTCGTAGCTGCGAGCCGGATCCTCGACGCTGCGCGGCACGCTGACCTGGGCCGCCTCGTGGAGCACGCCGTCGACCCCGGCCATGGCCTCCCTGCAGAGGGCGCCGTCGACCACGTCGCCCCGGAGGACCTCCACGGGCGCCCCGCTCCCCGGCTCCCCGGTCTCGACCGCCGCGAGGTTCCCCATGGTCCCACTCGAGAAGTCGTCGAGGACGCGCACACGGTCACCGCGAGCCACGAGGGCCTGGGTCAGGTGCGAGCCGATGAAGCCGGCGCCGCCGGTCACGAGGATGAGGGCCATGGTGGAGGGGGAAGGGGGGCTGGCGGGCTCATTATCGACCGCCGGACGGCCGTCCCTCTTCCCGCGGACCGGAATCCCCACGCGGATGCCGCGGAACCACCGGCGGCGCAACAAGATGCCGCACCCGGACGGGCCTGCGAAGGGGCCCGGCGCGGGCTAGGCTCGGGGCGTGGAGCGACCCCGCCTCGAACTCACGACCGCACGGCTCCACGTGCAGGTCCCCGCCGTCTCGGCGGCGCCACGGATCCTCGACTACTGCCAGAGGAACCGGGCCCACCTGGAGCCCTGGGAGCCGCCGCGGCCGTCCGAGTACTACAGCCTCTCGTTCTGGCGCCGTCAGATCGCGGGCGCGCGGGACGAGTTCGAGAACGGCCACAGCCTCCGCACGATCCTCGTCGAGCGGGATCCGCGACCGCGCCCGACGGCGGCCGATCCGGCCCCGTCGTGGGCGTGATCAACCTCAGCCAGATCGTCAGGGGCGCCTTCCAGGCCGGAGTCCTCGGCTACAGCCTCGACGCCGAGCGCCAGGGGCGCGGGCTGATGGCCGAGGGCCTCGAGGCGGTCGTGGACCATGCCTTCGAGGAGCTGGACCTCCATCGCCTGATGGCGAACTACCGCCCCGAGAACGAGCGAAGCGGACGCGTCCTGGAGCGACTCGGCTTCGTCCGTGAGGGCTTCGCCAAGGACTACCTGTTCATCGACGGGGCCTGGCGGGATCACGTCCTGACGGCCATGGTCCGGTCCCAGCGCATCGAACGCCGCTCGCCGAGCCCGGTGCGCGCGGGCGGCGCCGGGAACTGACGGGGCCCTTCCAGGACGCCGCGGCGGGCCCCCCGGGGCGCGCGACCCTGCCGGGAACTGAAAAGGCCCGCCGGCGAACCGACGGGCCTCTTTGACTCGTGAGAGTCAGGATCCCCAGCACAGCTCATTGCTGTGCCCGACGGAGCCAGGCCCGGGACCGGACCGAACGGAGAAATCGCAGCGTCGGTCGATTTTTCTTCGGCCGCCTCCCGCCCTCCCCCTGGAGGGGCCGCAGGAGCGTGTCCACCCCGATCGGACACGACCGCTCGCAGGCCGCCTGCGCGATCGAGAAAAACCGGCCCCCACGGGAATCCCGTGGGGGCCGGCTTGCTTCTCAGTCGGGCCCCGAGCGTGAGCCCGGGAACCCCCTTCCATTGTCCTTCTCGAGCGTCGGTGCCTCTTCCGTCGCTCTCCAACTGGAGCGGGGACTTGGTCGCCGAACGAACCCGTTTGTTCCCGGATTCCTCACGCTCAGGAGCATTCCCCCCGACTCATGGGTCAAGAGAGCCGGGGAGGTGTCTCTTATCGGGATCAGCCCCGACCGAAGAGGGAGACCGTCTCCTTCTTGCGGATGTCGGTGGTCTTGGTCCAGAGGATCTCGCCGGTCTCCACGTTCACCGCGGACATGGAGAACTGATAGAAGAGGTCCTTCCGCTTCGAGCCGAGGCTCTCGATGCTCCGTCCGCGCTCCTTGTAGATGTCGGAGAGGGCGCCGTAGATGACGACGTCGGCGCCGAGCTGCTTGCCGAACTCCTTGGCCATGTCCGCACGGACGCGGCCGGAGTCCTGATCGAAGCGGACGCGCTCCGCGATCAGGTCCTGACCGTTGTTCTCCGCGCCCGCGACCAGGCGCATGCGGCCGCTGTTGACGATGGTCTCGTTCATCTCGCGCAGGATCTGCGCGGTGTTGATGTGTTCGCGCGTCTCGTTGGCGATGCCGCCCTGCACGGCGATGACGCGCTTGTCGTCACCCTTGGCAGAGGTGTCCATGAAGCTCAGGTTCGGCGAGGCGAGCAGGCTCTCCGCCATCGTCGAGGCGAAGGTCTGCAGATCGGTGGAGCCGAACTCGATGGTCACGGTCTCCGTCGCTTCCGGATCGCCGTAGCCGAGGGAGCTGCATCCGCTGCCGACGAGCAGCGTGGCGGCGGCGAGGAGGGTCGTTCGAATCGTCATTGCATTCGCGCCCCGCTCAGCGGGGCGTCTTCGAGGGCTTCGGGGTCTTGCGGGTTCGTGGATGGTTCGAAGGCCTCGCCGCCCACCACGTGGACGACGAGGCCGCTGTCGAGGGCGCGCGCGACGACGAACATCGTCTCGCCCTCCAGCAGTCGGTAGCGGCCGATGTGGACGCGATCGCTGCCCACCTCGTGGAGCTCGATGTCGACGAACTCGTTCGCGGGCAGGTAGGCCCGGGCGGCCACCCAGGCCCGGGGCAGGGTGCGCCAGGCGCGCAGATCGGCGCGCTCGGTGAGGATCGTGAAGAAGTCCGCGGCGACGCCGAGCCACTCCGTCTCCTCGTCGGACTTGAGCTGCTCGGCGAGCTCGCGCTTGAGGAGTCCCCGCACCGCGGAGCGCGTGGAGATCCACGCGATCCGGTCGGAGAGGTTCTCGGACGCCACCGCGGCCACGTCCTCGACGATCGCGCTTCGTACGTGGAGGCCCGATTCCGGGAAGACCAGCTCGAGCCCCGAGGACCGGCCGCTGCCCGCGTCGAAGGAGGGCACGGCCCAGGCGAACACGCTGCCGTCGATGGGGACGTCGATCCTGGTCTCGTACTTCGAGGGTCCCATCCCGAGTCCGCCGATCAGCACGACGCTCGGACTGTCGAGGTCCGGATCGGGGCCGCCCTCGCCGAACTCCTCCTCCCACCGGGCGAGGTCGTCGGCACGGCCGAGGCGTCGGGCCAGCCGGCGCAGCGCGGAGGCCACGAGGTCGCCGCCCACGCCCTTGTCGCGCATGCGCTGGTAGTCGATGTAAGCCTCACCCGGCTTGCCGACGAGCTCGTAGGCCAGCGCGGACATGAAGTGTCCGATCCCGCCCGCTCCGTACTCGCTCCCGTAGAGCTCCTCCTCGCCGGTGAGCAGCTCGTCCACGCGGCGCGCCTCGACGAGGACGGACTCGGCGTCGAACCCCGTGAGGTGGCAGAGACCGAGCATCACGTGCAGCATCACCTTCTCGTAGCCCTCCCCCGGGTAGTCGGCCTGGGACTCGTTGATGGCCATCGTGAGGAGCGACTCCGCCAGGTTCTGCGCCCCGAGCGCCGCGCGCTCCTCGATGTCACGGGCGGCCGCCTCGGCCCGATCGAAGTGAGCGCGAGCCTCCTCGAAGCGTCCGTCGGTGAAGGCCGCCATCCCCGCCTCCGCGCCGCTGAGGAACGACGATCCCGTGACCTCCCCCTGGCCGAACGCGGCCTCCGCCCGATCGAACGAGCCGCGCTCGAACGCATCCACGGCCACGGCCACCCGGTCGTTGTAGGACTGACAGGAGGCGGCGGTGGCGAGAACGAGCCCGGCGCACAGGGCGCGGAAGCGCCCGGCGCGAGCGTTCTGGGCGGCGGAGATCGGGAGCAAGGCCGTCGATGGCTCCGGCGGGCGAGGGATGGGCGCTCGGCCGGAGGCGAAGGTCTACGTAGCTTCGGGCCGAACCTCGCGCATGGTCACCCGGAAGTCCTCCAAAAAAGTCGTCCCGGGCAGGATCCCGGGCGGCGCCAGGGGCCTCGCCCTCCCCGACCTCCGCTGACCCGCCGCCGCTCGTTTCGTACCCTGAGCATGCCGCGGGGGCGGACGGCGGGCCGACCTCGGTCCGGCCAGAGGACGCCGCCCCCCAACCGCTCGACCTTCCCGCACGTGACCCGCTCCGCCCCCACCACCGCCGCCGAGGGCCGCCCGAAGAAGAAGCCGAAGGTCACGATGATGGACCAGTTCCATCGGGCCAAGCAGGAGGCGGGGGACGCCCTCCTGTTCTTCCGGATGGGCGACTTCTACGAGCTCTTCGGGACCGACGCCGAGGTGGCGAGCCGCGAGCTGGGCATCGCCCTCACCTCCCGGGCCAAGGGCACCGACGCCATGCCCATGGCGGGCGTGCCGGTGAAGTCCATGGAGCCGTACCTGATGCGACTCGTGCGCGCCGGCCACAAGGTGGCGGTCTGCGAGCAGATGGGCGACCCGCGCACGACGAAGGGCATCGTCGACCGGGGCATCGTGCGCATCGTGACCGCGGGGACGATCACCGAGGAGGACGAGCTCGACGCCCGGACGAGCAACTACCTCGCGTCGGTCTTCGTCGACGGCGGACGCGCGGCGGTGGCGTGGATCGATCTCTCCACCGGACGCGCGGCCGCGACGGAGCTCGAGGCCAGCGGACTGGGCGACGAGCTCGCGCGGATCGCTCCGGCCGAGGTGCTGCTCAGCGAGGAGCTGCCGCGCACCGCGCCGGAGCTGGCGGAGCACCTCCAGCGCGAACTCGGGCCGCGCGTGACCTGGCGCGAGCCCTGGCGCTTCTCCGGGGAGACCGCGCAGCGCGCGCTCCAGGAAC
>CBFIJG010000002.1:20949-122710 GCA_965662915.1 Planctomycetota bacterium
TGCCGGCGCCGCGGTCGAGTACGCGCGAGAGACCCAGCGCGGCGGCTGCGAGCACCTCCTCCGACTCGAGAAGGTCGACGCCGGCGCGCACCTCGTCCTCGATCGCGCGACCCGCTCGTGCCTCGAGCTCACCGAGACCCAGCGAGGCGCCCGCCGCGAGGGCTCGCTGCTCGACACCATCGACGCGACGCTCTCGCCCATGGGCGGGCGGCTCATGCGCGACTGGCTCCTGAGCCCGCTGCGCGACGTCGAGGCGATCAGGCGCCGCCAGGGCGGCGTGACCGAGTTCGTGGAGGGGCCCTTCCTGCGGGAGGAGACCCGTGGCCACCTCGCGGACGTCCACGACGTGGAGCGTCTCGTCGCGAAGCTGAGCACCGGCCGCGTCAACGCCCGCGACCTCGTCGCGCTGGCCGGTTCGCTGCGGATCGTCGAACCGCTCCGCAAGACCCTCGAGGGGGTCTACAGCAGCGTCCTCGGGGACCTCGTGGAGTCCCTCGATCCCCACCAGGACGTCGTCTCGAGCATCGACATCACGATCGCCGATCGGCCCCCGATGACGATCAAGGAGGGCGGCGTCATCCGCTCGGGGGTGAGCGAGGAGCTCGACGAGCTGCGCCAGATCGCGGGCGACGGCAAGGCGTGGATGGCGCGCTTCCAGGCGGACGCCATCGAGCGCTACCAGATCCCGGGCCTGAAGATCGGCTTCAACAACGTCTTCGGCTACTACCTCGAGGTGCCGCGCGGCCAGGTCGGCCAGGTGCCCGACGAGTTCGTCCGCAAGCAGACTCTCAAGAACGCCGAGCGCTACATCACGCCCGAGCTCAAGGAGTTCGAGGACAAGGTCCTGCGCGCCGAGGAGCGCGCCAAGGACATGGAGTACGAGATCTTCACGGCGCTCAAGGACGAGGTCGCCGCGGAGGTCCCGCGCATCCTCGCCACCGCGCGCGCCCTCGCCGAGATCGACGTGCTCGCGGGGCTCGCCCAGACGGCGGCGACGCGGCGCTACTGCGCCCCCACCGTGGACGGCGGAGACCGCATCGAGATCCAGGCGGGGCGCCACCCGGTCATCGAGGCCACCCAGACCGACGTCACGTTCGTGCCGAACGACACGGTCCTCGACCGCAAGGACCAGAGCGTCGGGATCATCACCGGCCCGAACATGGCCGGTAAGTCGACCTACATCCGGCAGACCGCGCTCATCGTGCTGCTGGCACAGGTCGGCGCCTACGTCCCGGCGACCTCCGCGAAGGTCGGGGTCGTCGACCGCATCTTCACGCGCATCGGCGCGGCGGACGATCTCTCGCGCGGCGCCTCGACCTTCATGGTCGAGATGGTCGAGATCGCGAACATCCTCAACAACGCGGGTGCCCGCTCCCTCGTGATCCTGGACGAGGTCGGACGCGGCACCAGCACCTTCGACGGGCTCGCGCTCGCGTGGGCCATCGTCGAGCACATGCACGACGCGGTTCGTGCGCGCACGCTCTTCGCCACCCATTACCACCAGCTGACCGAGCTCGCCGATTCTCATCGCGGCGTGCACAACCTCTCCGTGGCCGTGCGCGAGTGGGAGGACGAGATCGTCTTCCTCCACCAGATCGTCCAGGGCGGGACCGACCGCAGCTACGGCATCCAGGTGGCGCGGCTGGCGGGCGTCCCACCGGAGCTGATCGGGCGCGCGCGCGAGGTCCTGCGCGACATCGAGCGCGACTCGGACGACCTCGGTGGCCGGATCCAGAGGGCTGCTCTCGCGGCCGCGCTCCCGACTCCCCCTGGTGGACTCCAGCTCGGTCTGTTCGACCATGAACCCAGCGAGCTCCAGCGCGCTCTCGATGACCTCGAGATCGAGGCGACGACGCCCATGGAGGCGCTCCAGGTCCTCGCCCGGCTCAAGGAGCTCCGCGACCGCGAGTCCTGATGGCTCCGCCAGGCCCTCGACCGGCGACGACGCGGAAGTGAAGCGGGCGGGCGGCCTGGGCGACGCGGCGGGGGCGCGCTGACGCGCGCGTGAGCCGCCGGACCGGAGCTCCGCGGTGAGAAGACGCGCTACGCTCCACGGTCCCGACCCCGCCCACGCCCGGTGACACTCGCGGGCCACATCGCTCCGCGCCCATGACCGAACCCAAGCTCACCATCGAGGAGTTCACCCCCGCCGACGCGGACGAGGTCCTCGCCATCAACGCCGCGAACCAGCCCGAGGTCGGGCCCATGGACGAGGAGAAGCTGCGGCTCCTCGCGGCTGAGTCCGAGGCCTTCCCCGTCGTCCGCCTCGACGGCGAAGCCGTCGGCTTCGCCGTCCTGCTCACCGAGGGCACGGCCTATCAGAGCCCCAACTACCGCTGGTTCGAGCGGCGGCACCCGCGCTTCTACTACGTGGATCGGATCGCCTTCACCCAGGCGGCGCGCCACCGCGGCCTCGGAGGCGAGCTCTACCGGCGCGCGATGGAGCGCGCCGCGGAGATCGAGCGGCCCGTGCTCTGCGCCGAGGTCAACACGATCCCCGCCAACCCGGTCTCCATGGGATTCCACGAGCGCTTCGGATTCCGCGAGGTCGCGAGGCAGCGGCCTTACGGCCCCGACGAGGAGGTCGCGATGCTCGAGGTGCCCATCGACGCCGGACCCTGACGGGAAACGGTGAACGAGAGCGGCGGTCGGTTCGTCGCCTGATGGTCCAAAGGTACGGGAGGTTCGTTGGCGACATACCGACCGCGCTGCTGCTGGGTCCATCGGAAGGAACACGCGCAAGCGGACAGGAATCCCGGGACAAACCTGACGAGCCGCGCGCCGCAGCGGCGCCTGATCAGGCCGTGATGATCTCGACGCCGTCCGGGCCGAGGAACAAGGTGTGCTCGGTCTGGGCGACGAGCACCCCCACCTGCTCCACGAGCGGTGGGTAGCGGACCAGCACGCCCTGGCGCGCGAGCTTCGAGATCGTGTCCTCGACCGCATCGCGGTCGAGGTGGTCGAAGTAGCGGCGAGCGATCGGGAGACCGCGCCAGGACTGCATGGCCTTCAGAACCTCCTTGTCGACGCCCCTGGCCTTGCGCGGCGGCCGCACGAGCATGAAGACCTCGGCGCGCCCGGCCTCGTGGATGAACCCCCGGCCGGTGCACGCGAAGGGCTCGATCGCCACGACCATGCCCTCGGCCAGACGACCCCCTCCCCGCTCGCCGTAGCTGGGGATCTGGGGCGCGCAATGCACTTTCCAGCGGTCGAGGCCATGCCCGGTGAGGTTGCGCACCGGCTCGAAGCCCGCCTTGGTGATGGTCCGCTCCACGGCCGCGCCGATCTCCGACACCGGGCGGCCCGGCTCCACGAGCGAGATCGCCGCCCCGAGCGCGTCCGCGGACGCCTGGATGAGATCCGCGTTGCGGCCGTCACCCGAGAGGTCGACCGTGCAGGCGGTGTCCGCGATCCAGCCGTCCACGTGGACGCCCATGTCCACCTTCACGACGTCGCCCTCCTCGTAGACGGTCTCGTCGTCCGGCGAGGAGCAGTAGTGGGCGGCGCACTCGTTGCGGGAGGTCTGGGCCGGGAAGGCAGGCGCGGCTCCGTCCTCCCGGATCATCGACTCGATCGTCTCGAGGATGGTCCGGAGCTTCACCCCCGGCTGGATGGCCTCTCTGGCCCACTCGCGGCAGCGCGCCGCGATCTTCCCCGCGGCCCGCGTCTTTTCCAGTCCTTCGGCGTCCATGACGGGGATGGTAGCGCCGAACGATCAAGCTCCGGGAGGACCACCGCCGATAGGAGCGCGGGGGGCCGTCGAGCCTGGAACGGGACCGGGCCCCCTCACCCCCCCGAAAAGAACATGAACACCGCGCTCCGCGTCACCGCCATCGCCCTGGGGATCACCTCCTGGGCCGCCCTCCCCGGCTGCATGACCACCTTCACCCAGGATCCCCCCGGGATCGAACGCGCCGTCCTGACCCCCGTGCCCGCCGTGCGGGCCTGGGTGGTCCTCGAAGGAGGACGCGTCGAGGGGTCGGTCGTGCGCTACGCCGAGAGGGGCCAGGACGGTCGCTTCCTCTACGTCGTCCGGAACGTCTGGGACCAGGACCTGGGCGTCGTGGACGAGCTGGGCCGCGCCTGGCGCAGGGTGCCGCACGAGGAAGATCGCTGGATCGGCACCGGCACGGTGGCCGACGGCGTCCGGCGGATCCTGGATCTCGGGCGCGGCTGCGCCCTTTCCGAGCAGTCCATCGATGCCGTGGAGAAGGCCACGAGGAGCGCTCGCGAGCGCTGATCTCGATGTTTTTTCGGGGCTTGCAGCCCCGGCAGAGCAACCGAGATACGGATGCGTCTGAGGGACGCAGCACAGGTTTCCCTCAACCCCACACCCCCTTCGCTCGATTAGGGGGGAGTCAGGGAGCCTCCCCAGCCCTCCCGGACGACTCCCCGATCCAGCCGCCCCCCCTGCGGCCCACCAGCCCAGCTCAACGCTCCCCGCCTCCAGGCACGACCCGATGATCAAGCTCGAAGCCGGCGAAAAGATCGGCGCGTACCGCGTCACCGACTTCCTCGCGAGGGGGGGCTTCAGCCTCGTCTACCTCGCCGAGGACGACGCGGGCCAGAAGGTGGCGCTGAAGATCGGCGACGTCGCCGGCGGCGGTCGGTACGTGACCCGCTTCCTCGAGATCACCAACCGTCGGCAGGCCGAAGGGATCAGCCCCGACGAGACCCCGGCCGAGGCCATCTTCTTCCGCCAGGACGGCGTGAGGATCGACTTCCTCGACGTGCACGAGATCGACGATCTGATCCAGGGCGAGGCCGAGATGCTCAACCCGATCAAGAACCCGAACGTGGTGCGCGTCCGCGACTGCTTCGAGCACGACGGTCGCCCGGTCATGGTCATGGACTACGTCCGCGGCAAGACCCTGCGCGAGAAGATCCGCGCCCTCGAGGGCATCCGCCTCAACTGGTTCCTGACCATCGTGCGCTCGCTCCAGAAGATGCGCGCGTCCGGTGAGCTCCCCTATCACGGGGATCTCAAGCCCGAGAACGTCATCGTCAAGCCCTCGGGCTCGGTCGTCCTCGTCGACCCGGCGATGCGCGCTGGCGAGCGCGGCGTCATCACGACGACCCCCCACTACAACCCGTTCCTGCTGCGCGAGAACAAGGCGGACGTCATGGGCATCGGCGTGATGCTCTACGAGATCCTGACCGGCGTCCTCCCCTTCGACGACGTTCCCTGGCAATACGCCGGCCGCGAGCAGGGCGGCGAGGTGGAGCGGCTCTCCATGAGCTTCTTCCTCTCCTACCCCCCGCCGAACGAGCTCAACCCGAACACCCCCGAGGCCCTCGGCCGCATCGTCTACCGCTGCCTCACCGTCCCCGAGTACGGCCTCGAGGAGCTCGAAGCGGACCTGGTGGACTTCCTCCGGAAGGACTGATGCTCCGTCCGCGTCAGCGGATGGGCCAGGAACGACGACGTCCGCGCAGCGGACCCTCCCGAGCGCGGCTCTCCCCCCCGGAGCGCCGCGCTCGCGCATTCCAGAGCTCCGCCCCCCCTCGGCCGCTCAGTCCGCCGCCGTCGTCACGAGCAGCACGCTCGACCGCGCCACCCAGTGCCGCTCGCTCCCGCTGTCGACGACCACCCATCGATCCGTCAGCACCTGCAGCTTCCCGCGGACGCAGGTCGCCGACCCGTTGTACGCGTGCGTCGTTGGAGGGATGGGCAGGTCCGAGCTGGCTCCGAGGTGATCTCGCCGCACCTGCACCGTGACGAATTCCCCGACCCGCGGCGCATCGGGCCCGTCGAACGTGTCCGTCACCGCCACGTCCGGCGGTGCACATCCGACGATCCCGACCAGCAGAGCGATTGCGATACGCATGGCTCGAGCATATCGGCTGCCCCCCCAACGCTCCTCCCACGAATGGCGCCTTCGCAACCGCCGTCCAGCAGGAGCCCCTCGCGACGCACGCAGCGCCCCGCAGCGAAGGAACGGCGGAGAACCCCACGAGCGCACCAACGGCCGCGACGGCCACACGCGCGATGACGGATGCCGCGGCCCCCCGACCGGCCGGGGCCGGACTACCATGCCCCCATGCCCCGCGCCCTCGAGCGATACGTGGTGCCCAAGGACCTCGCCGGGCGGCGGCTCGACGAGGTCCTGTCAGGACTCCTGCCCGACCTCTCGCGGTCCCAGGCCCAGAAGCTCGTGCGCCGCGGCGACGTGCTCGTCGGCGGCAAGCGCGTCGTACGCTCCAACGGGCGCGTGTCCCGCGGCACCGAGATCGCGGTGGAGCGAGAGGTCCCCGAGCCCACCGTCGAGGTGCTCCACGAGGACGAGGAGCTGCTCGTCGTGTCCAAACCGACCGGACTCCTCACCCACGGGATCACGGGGAGCGACGCGCAGGACATGGCGCACATCCTGGAGGCGAGTCACGGACCGCTTCCACGAACACGCGGCGACGAACGCCCCGGCGTCGTCCACCGCCTCGACCGTGAGACGAGCGGCGTCCTCGTCGTGGCGCGGACCGAAGCGGCGCTCGAGGCGCTCCAGGATCAGTTCCGCGAGAGGACCGTGCTGAAGCGCTACCTCGCGATCGTGTCCGGCGCGCCGGGAGCGGTCGAGCCGCTGTCCATCGACCTCCCCCTGGGCCCCGTGCCAGGCAAGGCCGATCGACAGTGGGTGGACCACGATCACGGCAAGGACGCGCTCACCCTCGTGCGCCTCGACCGCACCCTGGGCGGCCACTCGCTCGTGGACTGCACGATCCACACCGGACGCCGCCACCAGATCCGCGTGCACCTGGCCGACCGCGGCTATCCGGTCGTCGGTGATCCGCTCTACGGCACGAAGCAGCAGCGCGCGCTCCCCGCCTCCGTCCCGAAGCCGCCCCGCCTCGCCCTGCACGCCGCGGTCCTCGCCTTCGATCACCCGCGGACCGGTGAGAGGCTCGAGGTGAGCGCGCCGCTACCGCCGGACCTCGCGGGCCTCGTCGAGGCCCTCGCGGCGGCCGCGGGATGAACTACCTCGCCCACGCGGCCCTCGCGGAGCCGAGCGACGAAGCGCGGCTCGGCGCGATCCTCGGCGACTTCGCGCGCGGGCTCGACGAGGCCGCGCTGCCGGCCGACGTCCACTACGCGCTCCTCGAGCACAGGGCCCTCGACCGCTGGTTCGACGCCCGCGAGGACGTGCGCGCCGCCAGAGCCTGGTTCCCGCCCGAGCTCCGCCGCTTCGCCGGGATCCTGATCGACGTCTTCGTCGATCACGTCCTCGCCAGGGAATGGCGGACGCTCGGTCCAGTGCCCCTCACCGACCTCAGCGGATCCCTCTATCGCTCCTTCGACACCTACGCACACCTGCTCCCGCCGCGCCTCGCGGAGGTCGGCCCCCGCATGGCGTCACAGGACTGGCTCGGCGGGTACGGTGACCGCGACAACATCGGGCGAGCCCTCGCCGGCATCGAGCGCAGGATGCGCCGGACGACGGGGCTGACAGCGGGGATCGCGATCCTCGACTCTCACGCGGAGCAGCTCCGCGAGCTCACCCTCCGTGCCTTGCCCGAGGCCTTCGGCTGGGTCGGCGCGCGCCGCGCGCGGGACGGACGCTGAACGCCCCCCGCGCCCGCTCGCAGCGCGTCCTCAGGACCGACCGACGCCGCCGACCTCGATGTCGGGCAGCTCGTCGAAGTACCCGAGGGCCTGGATCATCGCGTCGCTGGCCGAGAAATCTCCCTCCCGGTGGCGCTCCCGCATGTCCTCGGCGACGTGAACGAAGAGGGCAACACACGCGCTGAGGAGCTTGCCGATCTTCGAGCGGATCCACTCCTGGGCGCGCTCGACTCCGTCGTGGGCGTGCTCGACGTCCTCGAACTGTCCGGTGAGCAGCGCGACCTGGGTGAACTGCTCGCTCATCCACTCGCGATCCCGGATCTTCGCAGGCTGGCCGAACATCACGGCGAGCATCCCGCCGACGACCTTCTTCTCGACGTCGTCGAAGTCCTGGAGCTCCGTACGGAGCGCTGCACGTTCAGGGATCGCCATGGCTCCACGAGTCTAGCTGCACCAGGGACCGAGCGGGGCCCGACCCCTGGCGCTGCGCGCTCAGCGCACGGGCGGGCTGAGCTCCTGGATCCGGGCGCCGGCGCGGTCGTGCATGACCAGCACCGCGTAGCGCCGCACAGGCGGGCCGCTCACCCCCGAGAGGGACACGTAGTCGAAGCGGCCGCGGAGGTCGGTGTAGCCGTCCTTGTGGAAGCGGACCTGACCGTCCTCCAGCTCGGCGTAGACCTTGACGTACGCCTTGGGCAGAGCCGCCCGGGTGCCGCCGTCGACGACGCGCACCTGGCCGTAGCGCTCGAGGCCCTGCACGACGAGGTCACCGGCGAAGTAGGTCGCGCGGCGCGAGAGGCCGGCGGCGCGGGCCTCCACCAGCACGTTCGCCGTCCGGAAGCTCTCGGGGAGCTCGAACTCGGTGCGCGTCGCGTCGGCTGCGAGGGCCACCACCTCGGCGCGGTTCGGCCGGACGAGGCCGAAGGCGCCGCCGTCGCCGCGGACGAAGGGGCTGCCGGAGAAGAGGAACTCGATGTCCATCCGGTGGAAGCGCAGCTCCACGGCGTCGATCCGCTCGTGGTCGACGATGACCTTCCCGCCGTCGACGCGGACCGCGAGCACGGGCTCCTCCGCCGCGAGGGCCCCCTGGGTCGCGTCGCGATCGTCAGGGTCCACCGCGTCGGTCGGGCCACGGCCCTCGATCTCGTCCGCCTGGGCGATGACCTCGCGGAACCGGTTGCGCCAGCGTTCGACCGGGTGGTCGACGTGGCGCGCGGCGATCGCGCGCGCAGCCGGGACGTCGGCGCGATAGAAGGCGAGGTAGGCCGCCATCGCGTCGTACTGCAGCCCGGTCTTCACCTCCGCGCGATCGACCTTCTCGAAGGCCGCGATGGCCTCCCGGATGCGCGACTGCAGCAGGAGGTAGTAGGCGAGCTCGATGCGATCCTCGCCCGAGAGGCCGCTCTGCAGGACGGCTCGCTCGATGAACCGGCCGTACTGGCCCCGGAGCTGATCGTTGAGGATCTGGCGGCGACCGCCGAAGGCGTGCGCCCTACCGTTCACGAGGGGCTCGTAGGCGAGGTGCTCGTAGCTCGCTCGCTCCATGGCGTCCACGGTGAGGAGATCCGAGCGGAAGCTGACGCCGATCCTGTCGAGGATCGCGCGGTTGCGCCCCAGGAACTCCGAGGTCCGCGCGCTGTCGCGGTGCTTGACGGCGTACTTCCACAGCACCGGCGCGAGGACGCCGCGGCGGCCCAGGGCCGCCGTCACGCGGTCGAAGCTCGCGCGGTCGCCCATGCGCCAGGCGATCTGGCCGAGGTCGAGGGCGCGCGGGTTGCCGGCGTCGAGGAAGCGCAGGAGTTCGTCGAGCGCGCCGTTCTGGCTGACCCACTCCCAGGTCGCCTTGTCCACGGTGCTGGGCACGTCGACCACCTCGAGCGTCTGCGAGTCGGCAGCGCCGAGCAGGACCGCGCCCTTCCCGGCGTGCACCGGGTAATCCACGAAGGCTCCCTCGGAGGGGAAATAGAAGAAGCTCTCGATGGAGCGGGTCCCGTAGGGCCCGACCGAGACCGGGACGCCCTTCGTGTACTGGGTCCCCGCCAGGGGGACGGCGCCCTCCGGCACCTGGAGCAGGGCCTGGAGCTCGATCGCGGCCGAGGAGGGGTTCGTGATGACGACGCGGCAGCCGTAGGGCCGACCCGTGAGGAACTCACCGGTGACGTAGCGCTCGCGCTCGACGCCATCGACGATCACGGTCCGCTGCTCCGGCACGAAGAAGTCCTGGCCGACCAGCACCTCGGGGCTGCCCGCCGCCGGCGCGGCCTCACCGATGTCCTCGAGGGCGAGGAGCAGCGGGGACCCCGCCGTCATCCTGACGCTGCGGCCGTCGGCGACGACCTCGTGCTGCGCCGCCTCGAAGGGCAGGTCGAGGAAGGCCAGCGCCAGGAGCATCTCGGTGGTGCTGCGGGTCGCGAGGGGGAACTGGCCGGAGACGAAGGTCTCGCCGGCCTCGGCGAAGTCGACCCAGAAGGGCGAGACGCTGACGAGATCGCCGGTCGTGTCGGCCAGGCGAACGCGCCAGTAGTGGGTCTCGGCGTACTCCTCGGTGGAGTCGAGGTCGCGGAAGAAGAAGCCGCGCGAGCTCTGGCGGCGCTTGTCGTCGGCGGCGCTCAGGCCGGCGGTGGGCTCCAGCCCGAGATAAGCCTCCTCCTCCGCCTCCTCCTCGAAGAAGAGCGCGTCGGCGCCGTCGAGATCGGCGAGGCTGCGCACGGACTTCTCGACCTCTTTCAGCTCGCGGCCGAGAACCGGGGGCCCGGGGCTCGCAGGACCGTCCGGCGCGGGCGCCTCGCGAGCGTCCACCTCGGCCCGACGGCTCCCCTTGCCGCGGAAGCGGTCCTGGAGCTGGGTCATCGCCCCCTCGAGCTCGAGGGGAGCCTGGTCGTCCAGGCTGCCCGCCGCGAGCACCGTGCCGAAGGTGGCGTCGAGGGAGAACTCGGTCCGCGGGACCAGGGCCATCAGGTCACGGGCGAGCTGCGCGTCGTCGCCGCCCGAGCGCTGCAGGAGCAGGATGCGCTCGACGACGTTGAGCCGCTCGAAGCGCCACGGCTCCAGGTAGCCCGCCAGGTCCACCTCGAGGAGCCAGTCGTCCATGAAGGTGCGGTGGCCCTTGTTGGCGAGGTAGGGGGCGACGACCTGATCGAAGAACATCCGATCGCGACGCTTGATGAACGCGCCGAGCTCATGGCACGCGAATTCCGAGTAGAGCGCGCGCTTCTCGTCCGCGCCCAGGTCGGGCCAGCGCGTGAGGAACTCGAACTTCGCGAGCTCCGCCCCCTCGCCCGCGATCGTGCGGAACAGGTCGTAGACGTCCCCGAGCGTGTCGAAGGTCTTCGCGTCCGCGCTCGTCGCGTCGCGGATCTCGATGGACTCCCCGGCGGGCACGAAGGCGATCCGACGCGACTGCGTCATCGGCCGGCCCGCATCGAGGGGCTCGGCGAGCCGCAGGTCGCGCCGCGCGAGGTCCTGCTCGGGCAGGGTCACGTCCCAGGCGACGGTCAGGGCGTCGTCGGTCGCCACGAGCCGGAGCATGTGGTTCGGTCCGAGAGCGTCGGCAGGGACGAACACGCGCCCTTCCTCGTCGGGCACGAGGTTGACGAGCGTGACCGCGGGCTCCACCAGGAAGTCCATGGACCGGTTGTGGGTCGGCGCGGCCGCGCGCTTCTTCTCCGCTCGCCCGCCGAACCGTCCGCCGGCGCCACCGCCGAGGCCCAACACCGAGTTCTCACGCCCCCGGAAGAGCTCGCCCGCGCGGCCCTCGTCGGCCATGCGGTCCTCGGTCCGATTGACGGCCCAGGGATTGAGGAGGTAGCCGGGACGCCGGAGCATGTTGCCCGGGAAGACGTCCTGCTCGCGGCGGCCGAGGATGTAGCGGTACTCGTCGCTGATCACGCGCCCCGACTCGTAGCCCGAACGCGGCCGCGCGATCGCACCCGTGCGCGTCGTGTCCCTGCGCGCGAGGCGGAGGGAATCAGCCGCTTCGAACGGATCGAGGTACTTGGTCGCGGTCACGTGGAGGCGCGTGTGCGCGCCGGCGCCCGCGAGCTGGACGGCCAGCCCGCCGTCCGCGCGCGCCACGTCGACGATCTGGAGCGGAATCCCCGGTGAGACGGAGAGGGCCCGGTGACGGCCCACCTCGTGGCCGGCGACCGCTGCGCCTTCCGTGATGCGAACGCTCCCGGCGCCGCCGCTCTCCTTGAGCACGAGGCGGTAGTTACCGGCCTCCAGCCCGCGGAGGACCACGTAGCGATTCTCCACCGAGATCGCCGCGAAGGCGTCGCGGACGGGCGCACCGCCCCGCACCTCGATCAGGGAGAAGGCCTGGCGATCGGGGGCCGTGAAGCGCCCGGTGTAGGGGATCCGCACGACGCCGTCGGTACGGCCGTGCAGCGCGCCTTGCATGCCGTGGAGGTCGGACACCTCCAGCTCCCAGAAGTTCACGAGCTCGCCGGGCTCGGAGAGGCGCACGCTCGACACCTGGTCCAGGGAGCCGAGATCGATGCGGCCCTGCCCATCGGTCTTGAGGCGCGCGCGCTGAACGTCCGCGAACCAGCGATGGCGCAGATCGACGGTCACCTCGACGTCCCGCAGGGGCTCGCCCGTGCGGCCACGGACCTCCAGCACGTACCCCTGCGGCCGCCGCGTGAGCAGGCTCATGCGCGTGCTCATCGGCTGCAGGCGGTTGATCGGGAAGCTCACCGACGGCGCCTCCAGGGCGACGTCCTCGCCGAGGCTGACGCTCCGCACCCGGGCGGACAGCTGGACCTCGAACGTCTTGACACGCTCGGGGACCGTGACGTCGGCGGTGAGGATCGCGCCGGCGTCGACACCCTCCAGGGGCACGACCTTCGTGGAGCGAGCGCCGTCGAGATCGGTCGAGGTCACGACGAGGCTCGCGTCCTGGAGGAGCTCCAGGGACGCACGCTCTCCGGCCACGGTCAGCCGGGGCCGGACCGTGAAGGTCGCGCTGCTGCCGGACACCAGCGCCTCGCCCGGCGCGAACACGGCCGCCTCGAGCGCGTAGTCCTCCGCGACGTGATCGAAGGCGGTGACCACGGCCAGATCGCCGCGACGCAGCAGCGCGGTCCGCCGCCCGCCGCCCGTGGAGAAGGGCACGAAGAGCTCACCGCTGTCGTCCGAGAGGTAGTCGCGGCCGCCGAAGCGCAGAATCGCGTCCGTCACCGCGGCCTGGTTCTCGTCGAGGACACGGAAGACGTGGCCGGCCTCGGTCAGGCCGCCCACGAGGTGGAGCGTGCCCTTGCGCACGACCGCGCGGCTCGAGACGCCGCCGCCCACGAGCTCGACGACGAAGGTCCCGGGCCTCGCGAGGGAGGGGAAGTCGAACGTCTCGCGGTGGCGCGTGAGGGCGTTCCGGTCGTAGGTGAAGGTGCGCTCGGAGCTGGGGACGAGGCCGTCGAGATCGAGGCTGGAGACGCCGAGGTGGCCGAGCCGGTCGAAGACGGCGATCGGGTCGATCTCGAAGACCTTGAGGATGAGGTCGGAGACGTTCTTCACGTCGACCTCGAGCGAGACCTCGTCGTCCGACCCGAAGAACTCCCGGGAGCCGCGGGCGAAGTCGAGCTCGACACGGCCGCGCAGGGCCTCGAGGGCGGAGGGTCCACCGAGCATCTCGATGTACTGCTCGGCGTCCGCGGGGTCCCCGTGGAGCAGCTTCGCCTCGGCGAAGAGGCGCTTCACGTAGGACTCCTCCAGCACGCCGAAGAACGCGTCCGCGCTACGCGCGTCTCGCAGCAGAAGGTGGAGGCTCGCCTCCACGACCTCGCGATCGTCGCCCACCGGAGAGAACGGAGTGCGCCCTGAGAAGTCCTCGCCGAGGTTCGCCACGCTCCCGCGATCCTCGCGGCGGACGATGACATGGGGAGCGTTGCGGGGCAGACGCAGGTAGCTGATGAGCCGGGCGCGGTCCACCGCGCCACGCTCGAGGTCTCGCTCGATCCAGCGGTAGAGGAGGTGGACCTTGAGGGAGTTGAAGGCCGGCGGGAGCGTCGCGGCGAAGCCCCAGGCGCGCTCCAGGTAGCGCTGCTCCTCGGCGGGGTCGTCGATCGAGGCGTCGGCGCCGGGCACGAGGCGCCTCATCACCGCGTCGACGTACGCCGCGTTCGAGAGCACCTGGGGCCGGGCGCCGCGCAGCGCCTCGAGCTGAGCCAGGGTCAGCTGACCGTGGATCTTGCGACCGCCGAAGCTGAGCTTCGGGAATGCGCGGAAGTCCGCGAGGACGGCCTGCACCAGACCGGGGACGTCGGCGCGCGGCAGACGCTGGAGGAGCTCGACCCGCTGCCGGTCGGTGAGCTGGCGCCGGACCAGCTGCTCGAGCATCGCGTCCGACACGCGCCGCAGGCGCTTGCCCGTCCGGTCCTGGAGGATCTCGCCGAGGAGTCGCTCGGTGTCGACGAGCTCCTGGTCGAGGCGCGTCGGCCGATCGGGCACCTCTCCCTGCACGCGGCGACGGTGATCGAACTCGAGGCCCAGCTCCTCCTCGAGGAATCGATAGGTCGCCTCCGGATCGTTCGATGCGTTCAGGAGCGCCTGGCGCGCCTCGATCCGTCGCCACGCGGCCGTCTCGCCGCTGCGGACCTTCCAGCGCTCCAGCACCGCCGGGACCTCCCCGAGCCGGCCCTCCCCCTGCAGCCAGAGGCTGGTGTAGAAGTCGTGCTCGTCCGTCCCCGCCACGAGCTGGTCGAGGACGGCGCCCCGGTCCTCGGCCAGGGCGAAGGCCTCGGCGAAGCCCAGGGGGAGCTGGTCGGCCTGGGGGACGTCGCTGGCGAGGGCCGTCGTCGCGGCGGCGATGAGGCCGGCCGCGCGCAGGGAGGTGCTCAGGAGGACCCTCTGGAGAGTGCCCTGCTGGTGGCGGGTGAGGTGTTTCATGGTGGCGAAGCGGACGTCTGCGGACGGAGCCCGGGGGGCTCGTACGTGCTGGAACGGTGCGCTGGGACGACGGTTCTCGAGAACGGGCTCTTGGCGAGAATCGGAGATTCCCGTCGGCCGCGTGAGGGGTGCGCGTCGCCCCCGTTCAGGATCGGCCTGATCGCCCCCTTCCTGGCGCGGAAAGCCGGCTCCTGGCCCCCTCCGCCGCCCGGAACAGCGAGGTCCTTCGAGGAGCGCGCTCGCGCCTCGTGTAGGGTCTCGCTCCATGTCCAGAGGACCCGATGCGGAGAGCCCCCTCCAGCGCCGCCGCTGGGCGTCGCCGGTGCTCGTCCCGCTCCTGATCCTCGTGGGCACCGGGCTGTTCGCCATCGACTTCGGGCCGCACTGGGACGAGGACAACGCGTGGCTCAAGCCGCTCCAGCGCTCCTTCGAGATCGGAGCTCCTCTCCCGGGCAAGTACAACTACCCGACCTTCGGGTACTGGCTGACCCTGCTCGCCGCGGTGCCGGAGATGATCTGGGCGAAGGTCCAGGGCGTGGACGTGAGTGAGCACGTCATCGCCACGATCTACGAGCAGCCCTTCCGGCTGCGCATGCGGGCGATCTTCCTGCTCGTGTCGAGCCTCGGTGTCGTGTGGCTCTACCGGCTCGTGCTCACCTGGCGCGGCTCGAGGATCGAGGCCCTGCTCGCGGCCTCGCTGCTGGCTCTCTCCTGGGAGGTCTCCTACCACACGCGCTGGGTCGCGCCCGACGGGCTGCTCATGCAGTTCGGCGCCCTGACCATGCTGGCCTGCGTCGCCGCCGTTCACGGGAGCGGAAGCCGGCGCTGGCTCTGGCTGGCGGCGGTCGCGGCCGGCTTCGGCTGTGGTTCGAAGTACCCGGGCGGTCTGCTCCTCGCGCCCACGCTGGTCGCGTACGGCATGGTCGTCCTGCCCGACCTCCGCGAGAAGCGCTGGGCCCCCGCGGCCGGGCTCCTCGTCGGCCTCCTCGTCGCCTTCGCCGCGGCGTTCGTGGTCGCGACCCCCGGCAGCGTCTTCGAGTACGAGGAGTTCCGCCGGGACATCGAGTACGAGCGGATGCACTACAGCGAGGGCGGGCACGGCGTCTACACGCTCGAGGCGGGCTGGCCGCACCTCAGGCGCATGCTGGGCTACCTCGGCGGCCAGCTCCTCTCGCCCTTCGACGTGGCGTCCTGGGCCCTCACCGGCCTGGCGCTGCTCGGGCTCTACGCCATCGCCCGCGAGCGCCTGATGCTCCTTGTGCTCGTCGCCTGCTTCCCCGTCCTCTACGTGGCGTACATGTCGACGATGATCGTGGGGATGATGCGCAACGTCCTCGTGATCTCGCCTTTCCTGGCCCTCTTCGCGGCCAGGGGCATCGCCTACCTGGTCGAGGTCGCGCGGCCGCGCGTCCTGCGCGGAGCCGTGATCGGCGCGACCGCGGCGATCCTCGCGGGACACGCGATGTACAACGCCCAGGCGGCCGAGCGCACGCGGAACCGATCCCTCGATCGCAGCCTGACCGAGCTCGCGGCGCACATCGAGGACAAGAGCGGCGCGGTGTTCGCGCTCTCTCCCGCGGTCGGTGAAGGCCTCGAGCGCATGAACCTGCTTTCGGGCAGCGGCGACACCACCGCCGAGGGCGACCCGCGCGCCACACACCTCGCCATCCTGGGGATGGAGTGCGGGCGGGCCTACGAGACCTGGGTCGTCGGTCCCATCGATCTGATGACCTTCGGTCCGCGCGAGATCAACTTCCTCTACTACCCCACGGCCTGGAGCTACGACCAGCGCATCCTCGTGATGCCCATGGAGACGGCGCGGCTCGTGGGGCTGGCGGAGTGAGCGCGGTTCAGCGCAGGTGCTGCTCCGTCCACCGCAGCACCTGCTCCTTCCAGCGCCGCTTGCCCTCGGCCGAGATGTGGAGCGCGTCGCCGGCCATCGCCTCGCCGGGCGCGCCGTCCTCCGTCAGGAAGAGACCGCGGAGATCGAGGTAGTGGACCTGGGGCGCGCCCCCGAACGCGCCCGACTCCGTCCCGTCGCCGACGTCCGCGATCCGGCGGTGCACCTCGTCGACGGCTCGCCGGAGCTCTGACTCAGGGGCGCGGCCCGCGGGGAAAGGGCCGCAGACGAGGACTCTCGCGGATGGATGCGCGCCGCGGAGGTCACCCACGACCGCGCGGATCCCGGCGGCCGTGTCCTCGGCGGAGTGTCCCGCGGCGTTCAGGTTGTTGATCCCGATCTGGAGGACGATCAGCGCCGGCCCCAGGCGCCGGAGAGCCCCGCGGCGGATGCGGTAGCGCAGGTGCTCGGTGCGGTCGCCGCTGAGACCGAGGGAGACGGCCGGCAGCTGACCGAGCTCGAAGTGACGCGTCCCGTGCCCCGTGAGCCCCTGGGTGATGGAGTCGCCGAGGAAGACGACCTCGGGCTGCTCGTCGAGCGACTCCGGGAGCGCCTGGAGAGATCGAAAGGCGTCCCACCAGGTCCCGCCCCAGCCGGCGCCCGCGCGGTACTCCGCAGACGGAGCGGGCTGGAGCGTGCGCAGCGCGGCGACCTCGCGGCCCATGGCCGCCGCAAGCCGGGAGTGAACCGCGCGCGCGATGTCCTCGTGGCCGAAGGGATCGGGATGCACGCCGTCGACAGTGCGCTCCGCGGTGAGGACGCTGTCCAGCGAGATGTGCTCGACGCCCGGCGTCGCCTCGGCGAAGGCCTCCGCGCGCTTCGCGAGTTCGGTCCGGCGCGGAGCCCGAGCGGTCAGCGAGGCCACTCGCGCGTCGTCGAGACCGCGCGCGTCGGCGAACATCGGCGGCGGCCCCACGATCCAGACCTTCGCCTCCGGGCTTCGCTCGCGCGCGGCCGCGCAGAGCGCGCCGAGGTCACCGACGAAATCGCCCGCCTTCTCCCAGTTCCCACGCCCCACCTGAACGGTGTCGTTCGTCCCGAGCATGACGACGAAGTGATCGCACGCCTTCGCGAGTGCGTCCGTGTAGGCCCTGGTCCGCTGGATCGGCCGGTCGCCCTTCGCCAGGAGCGTCGCGCCGCCCACACCGAAGCCGGCCACCTCGACATCGGGACGCTCCGGATCCGCGTTCAACCACGCCTCGAGCTGTGCCGACCAGCCGAGCCTCTCGGGCTGGACGATCCGGGCAGCTGCCGTGATCGAGTCGCCGAGGCAGACGACCCTGGTCGGTTCCACCGGCGCGACCGACGAGCCGGCCTGGGCGAGAAGGAGGGTGAGCGCTGAGAGCGCGGAGGCGAGCATGGCGAGTCCAGTCTGGAGCGGGCTCCTGCCGCCCGGCAGACAGGAACCGGATTCCACGCCGGACCGATCATCGGAGTCGCCTCGAGCGTCCGGCGACCGCGGCGGTCAGCCGGGTTCGGATAGGCTCCACGAGCAGTCCGCCTCCACCGTGGTCCCCCTCACGCGCAGAACCGCGGCCCTCGTCCAACGCGTCGCGGGCTCCGCGGACGCCGAGCGCCTCGGACGGCGCCTCCTCGAGGAGATCCCCGGTGCGACGGACACGGGCTTCCACGGGCCGGCACGAGACCTGCTGGAGCGCATCCGGATCTCGGTCCTGAGGCTGCTGCACGAGGGCGATCAGCGCGAGGATCGGGTCTTCGACCTCGCGCGCGTCGACTGGCGAGATCTGCTCATGGCCGCAGGCCACGGCGAGGACGTGGCCGCACACGAGGAGTGGGCGGAGGAGATGCTGAGAGCCTGAGCAGCGCTCCCGTGCGCCGTGGACCGGCGCCCGGCCGGACTCCGTCTCCAACGAACAGCGCCGCGCCGCAGGTCCATCCCGCGGCGCGGCGCCGTCCTACCGGAGCGAAGCTCACTCCTCTCTCAGCACAGCTGCTTCGCCGCCGCGATGCGCTTCTCGGCGAGATGCTCGGCGGCGCGGTTCGTGGCGACGCCCTCGGCCTCGGCGAGCTCGAAGACCTCGCGGAGGTTGTCGGCGATGCGGTTGATCCGGCCCATGGCCGCGTCCTCGTCGTAGCCGCCGGGGAGGCGCTCGGCCGCGACGTTGATGATCCCCGCCGCGTTCACCACGTAGTCGGGCGCGTAGAGGATGCCCTTCTGGCGGAGGACCTCGCCGTGGCGCGGCTCGTGAAGCATGTTGTTCGCGCAGCCCGCGATGATGTCGCAGGTGAGCTTCGGGATCGTCTCGTCGTTGATCCCGGCGCCGCGGGCGCAGGGCGCGTAGATGTCGCAGTCGACGTCGAGGTGGACGAGGTCGTCCACGGACTCGTAGCCATGCTCGGCGCAGAGTCGGGCGACGTGCTCGTCGCGGATGTCGCAGATTGTGATGCGCGCGCCGCGCTCCTTCAGGAGGCGGGCCATCTCGCCACCGACGGCGCCGACGCCCTGGAGGAGCACGTGCTTGCCGGAGAGGTCCCGCGAGCCGTAGCGCCACTCGGCGGCGGCCTCGATGCCGACGACGCAGCCGTAGGCCGTGTACGGGCTCGGGTTGCCCGAACCGCCCTCCTCGCGGCTGAGTCCGGTGACGTGCTGGGTCGCCTTCTTGACGTGTCGAAGATCGGCGATGCCGATGTTCATGTCCTCGGCGGTGATGTAGCTGCCGCCGAAGTCCTCGATGAAGCGGCCCATGGCCTCGAACAGCGCGGGCGACTTCATCTTCGCGGGGTCGCCGATGATCACGCTCTTCCCGCCGCCGAGCCCGGTGTCCGCCACCGCCGACTTGTAGGTCATCCCCCGCGCGAGGCGCGTCACGTCCACGAGGGCCTCGTCCTCGGACCCGTAGTTCCAGAACCGCATCCCGCCGAGCGACGGCCCGAGCGTCGTGTCGTGCACCGCGATCAGCGCATGGAGGCCCGAGGCTTCGTCTGTGCAGCGCGCCACGCGCTCGTAACCCTCGACGGGGATGTCCGTGATGTCCATGCTGTTGGGAAGGGTGGTCGCTACGAGGACCGCGTCGGGTGATTCGTCGCCAGGGGAAGCTCGATCATCGGAAGCCAATGAGCGGACGATGAGTCTAGCCGAAGCGCACGGCTGAGGGGCCCACGCACCGCCCATGCACCTCGCAGAGGTGCTTTATCTACCCAGCAAATGGACACTCGATCAGGAATGCGCGACGACCTGTTGCCTCAGGAAGAGCCGCGGGCCGCCGCTGAAGCGGGCTCACCCGGCGCGGCCGGCGCCCCGGCGGCGCCCGTGCAGGCCTTCGGGACCGCGGGCGTGGCCTTCGTCCACCTGTACGCCGAGGCCTCCGAGCCCTCCGCCGCGGCGGTGCTGGCGCTCCGTGGGATGGCCCTCGACGCCGCCGGGGACTGGCAGGGACTCGACCTCGACGCGTCGAGCGAGGAGTCCGCCGTGGGCGCGTGGTGCCGCCTCCGCGAGTTCGTCGGTGAGCGCCCGGTGGTCGTCGCGGAGGGGCAGCGTCACGCGCGCTGGGCGGCCGCACTCGATCGCGCTGCGGGGTGCACGCCCGCAGCGTCGATCCGCCTCGGACTCGACGAGCTGCTGCTCATGCTCGAGCCCGGGCCACTCGCCACCCGTCCAGCGCTCGAGGTCCTCGGACTGTTGATCGAGGAGTCCCTCGCGCCCGCTGAGCCCGCCGACGTGCTGCCCCCCCACCTCATGGCGGCGACCGCGGAGCTCGTGGCGCGCTTCGCCGAGCTGGGTCCGGCGGCCCACGCGGCCGTGCTGCACGGCTGGTCCCGCGCGGCCGCGCTGCTCGCCGAGACCGACCCCGCCGCAGGCGCGCGACTCGGCCTCGCGCTCGACCTCATCGATCGCCCGGCGACGTGGACCGGCGGCGCCGCCCTCGTGGACCTCCAGCGTGTCCCCGACGGGCTCCTGCGCTCCGCCTCGGAGGAGCAGGTCGACGAGGACGACCCGCTCGCGCCGCTCTCCCCGGCGGTGACCGAGGAGCTCCTCAGGATCGAGCCGGAGCCGATCCTCCCGCCCGAGATCCAGGAGGCGGCGCCCTTCCTCGAGGAGGATCTCGCCGCGCTCGACGACGTGTTCAGGGAGCACCTGCCGGCGCTCTTCGACCCGGACGCCGACGCCGAAGGGCGGCGCGCGCTGTACAGGAAGAGCCAGCATCGCGTGGCCGAGGAGGTCGCGCGCTGCCTCGGCGGGGACGACCTGCTGCTGGTGCACGCCCCGACCGGGACGGGCAAGACCCTGGCCTATCTCCTGCCCGCGCTGATGTGGGCGCGGCGCTACGGCGTGCGCGTCGGCGTCGCGACGTACACCCGCGCGCTCCAGAGCCAGGCCATGGATCGAGAGGTCCCCCGGGCCTTCGAGGCGCTCACGCGCGCGGGGTTCCCGGGCGGGCTGCGGGCCGCGGTGCTGAAGGGCCGCGAGGCTTCGCTCTGCTGGCGCTCGCTGCGAGCGCACGCGCCGCAGGAGGGCGACGAGGCGGAGGTGTGGCTCGCGTGGACGGCGCTCACGCTCTTCGGGCTGCGCGACGTGGACGGCGACCTCGACACGTTCCCTCGGAGGCCGCCCCTCGGGCTCGACGCACCGGACGCTTACCGCACGGCGCTGTCGCGGACGCTCGGCCACGCGCGCGCGCGCAGCGGCTGCTGCACGCGCGCAGGCGACCGAGGGACCTGCGCGGCGGAGGTGGCGCGCGCCCGCGCCCAGCGCAGCCACGTCGTGCTCACGAACCAGTCCTTCGCCCTCGCGCGCCCCGAGTTCTTCCGCCGGATCGTCTTCGACGAGTGCGAGCATCTGCACGACCAGGCCATGTCGGCGTGGAGCCACCGCGTGACCTTCGGCGGAATCCGGCGCGTCCTCGCGCGGCTCCACGAGCCGGGGGCGCGCGGCGGCGGACGGTCGAAGCCGCCGCTCGATCGCCTCGGCGGCGGCCTGCTGGAACCGGGAGGGCTCGCCGAGCGGGTCCGCGGGGCGCGCACGCTTTGGTCCATGACGAGCAGCGCGCTGGCGTCTCTCGAGAGCGAGGTGCTCGAGTACGAGCGCTGGAGATCCGGCGCACAGCTCGGCCGCGGAGACGCGGAGCTCTACGGCCTGTTCCGCGAGTACGTCCTGCACTCCGGCCAGGCCGCGGGAATGGTCGACGCGCGCGTCGCCGCCAGCAGCGCGATGAAGCGCCTCGAGTCCACCCTCGCCCAGATCTCCGAGGAGCTCGAGGGCGTCGGCATGCGCGGCCGCGCGCGCATCCGCCGCGCGCTCGACGTCGCCCGGGCGGATCTCGCGGAGATCGTCGAGGCCCTGGAGCGGTGGCTGCCCGTCGAGGACGACGCGCCGTCGTTCACCAGCGACGTGTTCCACGACGTCGAGCGCAGCGCACGGGACGAGGCGGTCCTCGCCGCGCTCGTCCTGCTGCCGGGCGACGCCCTCGGCAGGCACTACTACCCCGAGCTCGCGGCGGCGGCCTTCGTCTCGGCGACCACGCGCCTCGGTCGCAGCTTCGACAAGGCCAAGGGCTACCTCGGCCTCGACCGCGTGGCCCACGTCGACGCGGAGACGGGGGACTACGACCGCGCCGCCGGCACGCGCCGCGTGACGACGTTCCACGCGCCCGAGGTGTTCGACTACGGGCGCGTCCTGGTCGGCGTCCCGCGGGGCCTCCCGTCGGTGCGTGACCGCGAGTCGTACCTCGACTTCCTCGGTCGCTATCTCCCCTGGTACGCGGCGCGCAGCGGCGGGCGGATGCTGGTGCTGTTCACGAGCCTGCGGGACGTGCGTGAGGTGGCCGAGCGAGCCCGCGGCGCGTTCGCAGCCGCCGGTCTCCCGCTGCTCTGGCAGGGGATGGACGGCAGCGCGAAGGAGGAGCTCACGGGCCGCTTCCGCGACCAGACCGACGCGACCCTCCTGGGCGTGGACACCTTCTGGTACGGCGCGGACTTCCCCGGGGAGACGCTCGAGACCGTGGCGATCGCGCGGCTTCCCTACGGCGTACCGGACCGCTACCACCACGCGCAGTGCGCCGCCATCGGCACGGGCGCGCAGCGGGCGCGCATCTACATGCCGCGCGCCCTCGCCAAGTTCCGACAGGGGTTCGGACGGCTCATGCGCCGCGCATCCGACCGCGGCGTCGTGCTCGTCCTCGACGGGCGCGTGACCGACAGGCGACACCGTGAGTTCCTCGACGAGCTCCCCGTGGAGAAGCCGGGGGCCTTCGACGTGACGGGAAAGGCGCGCCTCGTGCGGGGCGATCTGGACCTCGTCGGTCGTGAAGCGCTCGAGCACCTCGAGGTCGCGAGCCCCCTCCGCGAGGCCGGGGTGAAGCTGGACTTCGTGGGCGGCGGCGTGCGCCGGGCCGACCGACCCCGCGAGGCCGGTCGCGACGTCCCCCGCGAGCGCCCCTTGAACGCCCGCCTCGACGAGACCGGCCCCATCGACATCGACCCCGGCGACCTCCCCTACTGACCCGAGCGCGGGTGCACACCATGACGACGAGCTGGACGGAGATCCGCGTGGACGTCCCCCTGGGCTGGCAGGAGCTCGTGGGTGAGGCGCTCAGCTTCGGGCCCTGCTCGACGGTGGTGTTCGGGACGACGTCCGTGGCCGCGGAGCCGGCGCCCGAGGGGCGGATCGCCGTGCGTGGATTCGTGATGACGGCCGACGACACGCCCGCGCTCCGGGACGAGCTCGTCGAGCGGCTCGGAGGGCTCGTGGAGGCCGTCGGGGACCCGGAGCTCGCCGGGCTCGCGCCGCGCTACAAAGCTCTTCCTCCCGAGGACTACGGCACGAGCTGGCGCAAGGACTGGAAGCCCTTCCGCGTGGGGCGGCTCGTGCTCCTGCCGCCCTGGTGCGAGGAGGCCCCGCCGCGTCCGGGCGACCTGCGGCTCACGATCCAGCCCGGCGGATCCTTCGGCTCCGGCCGCCACGCGACCACGCGCACTTGCCTGCGCATCCTCGATCGCCGGATCCGCGGAGGGGAGCGCATCCTCGACGCCGGCGCCGGGAGCGGCGTCCTCTCGGTGGCCGCCGCGTTGCTCGGCGCGGGGTCGACGCTCGGCTTCGACATCGACCCCGCCTCCCCGGTGAGCGCCGCGGAGCTGGCGGAGGACAACGGCGTGGCCGCGCGCTCCGCCTTCCGCCGCGGGGACTTCGGGGTGCTCGAGGACGGCGAGACCGGCTTCGACGTCGTCCTCGCCAACATCTACGCCGACGTCCTCCAGGCCCACGCCGCGGAGCTCCGCGAGCGCCTCTCGCCGGAGGGCTGGTTCTGCTTCAGCGGCTGCCGCATCGATCACCGCGACGCGACCGTCGCGAAGCTCGCCGACGTCGGACTCGAGCTCGACGAGGAGCACGTCTGCGGCCGCTGGGTGACGATGACCGGGCGGCGCGCGTAGCGACGCTACCCGGCGGGCTCCACGTCCCGCGCGAGGTCGCGCAGGGTGAGGTTCGCGCGCCCCGCGTCACGCTCTCGGCGGAAGGCGCCGAAGGCGCGCTCGACGTGGGCGTCGAGCTCCGGACCGTCCCCGGCCCCTGCCACCTCGCGCTCCTCGACCGAGGAGCCCTTCAGCCCGTCGAGCACGTCCTGGATGCGCACGATGCCCGGGTCGACCGTCAGGGTGATCGGCGCGGCGTCGGCCTCGGTCTCGGTGAGGGCGATCAGGCCTGCCTCCTCGAGCGCGGACCGGACCTCCTCCAGGGTGCGCTCGGGACAGCCGAGCTCGTCGGCGAGCTCGACCGTACCGCGCGGGGACTCTCCGGCGAGGAACGTCCGCGTCACGCGGGCCACCAGGCGCAGGGCGAGGAGCTCCTTGCGCGCCAGGTCGTAGTCACGGCTCCGCACGAGCTGGCCGTGGCGCGCCTGGTTCTGATGCGCGGAGGCCGCCTCGGCGCCGAGCAGGACCGTCATCCAGCTGGTGTGGACCCAGAACAGGAAGATCGGGAGCGCCGCGAAGGTCGAGTAGATCGCGTTGTAGTTCGCGACCCCGAACTGGAGCTCCAGGTGGGCCCACTGGAAGAGCTGCCAGAAGGAGCCGCCCACCACGCCCCCCACCAGGGCCGATGTGATCCGTGTGCGCGTGTTGGGCATCAGCACGTAGCTGAGCGCGAAGCCGAGCCACACGAGCGCGAGCGAGCTCAGGTCGCGCCACAGGGCACTGCCAGGGCCGCTCGCCCCCTCGCCGCCCGGAGAGCCGGTGCGCGCGAGGTTCAGCACCGTCGTCCCCGTGATCAGGAGCAGCGGCACCATGACGACGGTGGAGAAGTAATCGGCGATCTTCCGCGGCAGGCTCCGCGCCTTGCGCACGCCCCAGATGTCGTTGAACGAGTGCTCGATGGCGCCGAGCAGCTTCACGATGGTGTAGAGCACCAGCAGGAAGCCGAGCGCGCCGAGCTTGGACACGTCGGTGCGCTGGACGAAGTCGAGCACGGTGTCGATCGCCCGGCGGACCTCGGCGCCGCCTTCCGCAGCGCCGCGCTCCGCTTCGGGTCGAACGGTCTGCTGCGCGTCCGCCCCGTCGCTGCCGGAGGTCTCGAGGTCACCGGCCGCGACGCCGGCCTCTCCGAAGGTCGCGTCGAGGAACGGGACGATCGTCTCGCGCTCCAGCTGCTCGTAGGCGCCGAGTCCCTTCGCCACGGAGAAGGCGAAGGCCAGCATCGGCACCAGCGAGAGGACGGTGATGTAGGTCAGCGCGGCCGCTCGCCACGTGCAGCGGTCCTTGACGAAGTTCGCGAGGGTGAGCTGGACCACCCGCGCCACGCCGTAGGTCCAGCGACGGAAGGTGGGGAGCGTGGTGAGCTCGCGCGCCCAAAGCTCGCGCGTGAAGAACGCGCGCACGCCCTGGGCGCTGCGACCGAGCCTCCCGCGCGCGGCTGCGTCGCGACGCCGCGATGCCCGCCGGTGCGCAAAGGAACGTCCGCGCAGATCGGGCGGCGTGCCCGGCCCGGAGCCCGTGGCGGGCTCGTCTCGTTCCTCGTCTTCGAACATCGTGGCGATCTCTGAGGGGATTGGTCGGCCAGCGACCGTTCCGTCCTGAGCATCCGCAGGGGCTCCCCGAGACGGGCCCGATATGGGCCGCCTGCAGACACGGAGGTCCCCCATAGACTGTCTCCATGTCCCACGCGGTCGCCGCTCTTTCCCTCCTTCTGTCCGCAGCCGTCCCGTCCGAAGCCGGAACGGACGACGGCGAGATCCAGTTCGCCCGCGATATCCGGCCGATCCTGTCGGACAAGTGTCTCTTCTGTCACGGACCCGACCCGGAGACGCGCGAGGCTGGATTGCGCCTCGACACGAAAGAGGGCGCCTTCGCCGCCCTGGCCAGCGGCGGCCACGCCGTGGTGGCCGGGGACATCGAGGAGAGCGACCTCGTCTACCGGATCACGACGGACTTCGAGTTCGATCACATGCCCCCCGAGCGCTCGGGCAAGTCGCTCAGCGAGGAGGAGGTCGCGACCCTCGTGAAGTGGATCGAGGCGGGGGCGCCCTGGGACGACCACTGGTCCTTCGTGACGCCGGCGCGGCCCGAGGTCCCGCCCCTCGGCCTGGGACCGGTCGACTCCTTCATCTCCGAGGGGCTCGCGCGCGAAGCGCTCGCGCTGCGCGACGAGGCAGCGCCCTCGACGCTGCTGCGCCGCGTGACCCTCGACCTCACGGGCCTGCCGCCCACGCCGGAGGAGGCCAGCGCGTTCGTCGACGCGGTCGCCTCCGACGGCGTCGACGCGGCCTACGCCGCGGCGGTCGATCGCCTGCTCGCGTCGCCGCGCTACGGCGTGCACATGGCGCGCACCTGGCTCGACGCGGCGCGCTACGCGGACACCCACGGCTTCCACCTCGACAACCGGCGGTCGATGTGGCCGTACCGCGACTGGGTCGTCGACGCCTTCAACGCGGGGATGCCCTTCGACGAGTTCACGGTGAAGCAGCTCGCCGGCGACCTCCTGGACGGCGCGACGGTCCAGGACAAGGTCGCGTCGGGCTTCAACCGCTGCAACCCGACGAGCGCCGAGGGCGGGATGATCGCGCAGGAGTACCTGTCGATCTACGCGAAGGACCGGGTGGACACGACGTCGACGATCTGGCTCGGGCTCACCATGGCGTGCGCCCAGTGCCACGATCACAAGTACGACCCGCTCACCCAGCGGGACTACTACTCGATGTACGCGTTCTTCAACTCGCTCGACGAGGACGCGTCCGACCGCAACATCGAGAACCCGCGGCCCTTCCTCCAGGTCCCGACCGAGGGGCAGTCCGCGGAGCTCGAGAGACTCGAGGTGCGCACGAGCGCGCTGACCGCGGAGCTCGACCGCGACTGGCCCGAGCTCGACGCGCGCCAGGCGGAGTGGCTCGAGAGCCGCGGCGACGAGGCGCGTCGCAGCTGGCGCGTGCTGCTGCCAGAGCGCGCCGAGGCCACCGGCGGCGCGACCCTCGAGGCAGGCCTGGACGGCGTGATCGTCGCCTCGGGCGAGAACCCCGCGAAGAACGTCTACACCATCGACGCCTACGCCCCCGAGGGCGCTCTGCACGGGCTGCGCATCGACGCCCTCGCCGGCGAGGGCCGGACCCTGCCGGGTCGCGCCACGAACCAGAACTTCGTCCTATCCACCGTGGAGGTCCTGGCCGCCCCGGCCGGGCGCTCCGAGGAGTTCGCGCCCGTGCCCCTCGCCGCCGCGGTCGCCACTCACTCCCAGACCGGGTTCTCGATCGAGGGCGTCCTCGACCAGAACCCCGAGACGGGGTGGGCCGGCCTCGGGCTCGACGGTGACCGCTCGGCGCTCCTGCGCTTCGGGCGCGCCATCGGTTTCCCGGGCGGGACCGAGCTCCGGATCGTGCTGCGCTTCGAGTCGCGCCACGCGGCGCACAGCTTCGAGCGCGTTCGCCTCGCCGTGAAGCGCACGGACGAGGAGCCCGCTGGGCTCGCCTTCGGGCCCTGGACGCGCGCCACCGCCGACGCGGAGGCTGCCCCCGGCCTCTTCGCGAGCGCACGGGAGGCCGGCCCGAGGACCCCCGCCGAGGCGGCCGCGCCGGAGCTCCGGGAGGGCGAGACCCTGCGCCTGCCCGCGCGCATCGGCGTGACGACCCTGCGCACGACGCTGCGCGCCAGCCGCGACACCCGCGCGACGCTCCTCTTCGGGAGCGACGACGGCCTGCTGGTCTGGATCGACGGCGAGGAGGTCCACGCCAACGACGTCGGCAGGCCCGTGCGGCTCGATCAGGACCGCGTCGAGGTCGAGCTCGCGGCCGGTGAGCACGAGATGGTCTGCAAGGTCGTGAACGGCGGCGGGGCCGCGGGCTTCGTCTACCGCTTCGAGGAGCGCGGCGCGGACGACGACTTCCCGCCCGAGCTCGAGCTGTCCCTGAGCCTGCGCGGCGAGGGTGAGCTCGACGGCTCCGCGGCGGAGAAGGTCACGCGCGTCTGGCGCCGCCGCTTCGCCCCGGAGTGGGCGGCCCTCGAGACCGAGCGCGACGGCGCCCGCGAGGCCGCCGCGGCCCTGCGCGCCTCGCTGCCGACGACCATGGTCTCCGCCGAGCGCATGGATCCCCGCCCCGCCCACGTCCAGATGCGCGGCGCCTACGACCGCCTCGGGGACGTCGTCACGGCGAACACCCCCGGCGCTCTCCCGGCCTTCCCCGAGGAGCTCCCCCGGGACCGGCTCGGCCTCGCCCGCTGGCTCGTCGCGCCCGAGAACCCGCTCACGGCGCGGGTCTGGGTCAACCGCGCGTGGCAGCACTTCTTCGGCCGCGGCCTCGTGGCGACGCCCGAGGACTTCGGCGCCCAGGGAGCGTGGCCGAGCCACCCCGAGCTCCTCGACTGGCTCGCGGTCGAGTTCGTCGAGAGCGGCTGGGACGTCAAGGGCATGCACCGGCGCCTCGCGCTCTCACGCGCGTACCGCCAGGACGCCGCTGTCACCCCGGAGCTGCTCGAGCTCGACCCCGACAACGTCCTCGTCTCGCGAGGTCCGCGCCACCGCCTCGACGGCGAGGTCATCCGCGACCAGGCTCTCTACGCGGCGGGGCTCCTCGACGAGTCCATGGGCGGGCCGGGCGTCTACCCCTACCAACCCGGCGGGGTCTGGTTCGCGGTGGGCTACTCGCGCAGCAACACGGTGCGCTACTCGCAGGGCCCCGAGGAACACCTCCACCGGCGGAGCCTCTACACCTTCTGGAAGCGCACGGCGCCCCCGCCCAACCTCACGACCTTCGACGCGCCCATGCGCGACGCCTGCGTCGTGAAGCGCGAGCGGACCAACACCCCGCTCCAGGCCCTCGTGACCCTCAACGACCCGACCTACGTGGAGGCCGCGCGCTTCCTCGCGGCGCGGGTCCTCGGCGGGCCGGTCGAGGTCGACGGCGCGGCGCGACGCGTCGACACCCTGTTCGAGCTCGTGCTCGGCAGGGAGGCCGCCAGCCACGAGGAGGAGGCGCTCCTCGCCCTCGTGGCGGACCTCGAAGCCAACTACCTGGAGGACGAGGCGGCCGCCGCCGCGCTGCTCGGCGTCGGCGCGCTGCCCATGCAGCCGACCGAGCACGCCGGCCTCGAGCCGGCGGAGCACGCCGCCTGGACCCTGGCCGCGAGCGCGGTCCTCAACCTCGACGAGGCGCTGAGCAAGAACTGATGCGGAACCACGACGACCTCGATCTCCTCCGCAACTCCCCGGCCGCGGAGCGCGCCGCTCATCTGACGCGTCGCCAGTTCTTCGGCCGCTCGGCCACGGGCATCGGGACCGCCGCCCTCGCGAGCCTCCTCGGTCCCGGGGCGCTCGCCCGGGGGCGCGGGCAGGACGGCGCCGCCGGGCCGCATTTCGCCCCCAAGGCCAAGCGGGTCATCTACCTGTTCATGTCCGGCGCGCCCAGCCAGTTCGAGACCTTCGACTGGAAGCCGAAGCTCCGCGACATGTTCGACCAGGAGCTCCCCGACTCGATCCGCAACGGCCAGCGCATCACGACGATGACCTCCGGCCAGTCGCGCTTCCCGATCGCGCCGAGCAAGTTCGATTTCGCGCGCCACGGCGAGAGCGGCGCCGAGGTCTCGGAGACGCTCCCCTACACGGCGAAGATGGTCGACGACCTGTGCATCATGCGCAGCGTCCACACCGACGCGATCAACCACGACCCCGCGATCACGTTCATGCAGACGGGCTCGGAGCAGCCCGGCCGGCCCAGCTTCGGATCGTGGCTCTCCTACGGGCTGGGCACCATGAACCGGGATCTGCCCAGCTTCGTGGTGATGACCCCGCGCTGGAAGGGGCGCGCCGAGGCGCAGGCGCTCTACCAGCGCCTCTGGGGGGCCGGGTTCCTCCCGAGCGAACATCAGGGCGTGGCTCTCCGCAGCGGAGGCGACCCCGTGCTGTACCTGGGCGACCCCGCCGGCGTCGATCGCAAGACGCGGCGCCGCATGCTCGACGTCGTCGCGGCGCTCAACGAGCGCAAGGCGGACGAGGTGGGCGACCCCGAGATCCGCGCGCGCATCGAGCAGTACGAGATGGCCTTCCGCATGCAGGCGGCGGTGCCCGAGCTGACCGACCTCTCCAAGGAGCCGCAGTCGGTGCTCGACCTCTACGGCCCGGACGCGACCAACCCCGGCTCGTTCGGCGCGTCGTGCCTGCTCGCCCGGCGGCTCATCGAGCGCGACGTGCGCTTCGTGCAGATCTACCACCGCGGCTGGGATCAGCACTTCAACCTCCCGAACGACCTCTCCAACGGCTGCCGCGACATCGACCAGCCCTGCCACGGCCTCATCCAGGACCTCAAACAGAAGGGGCTCCTGGAGGACACCCTGGTGATCTGGGGCGGCGAGTTCGGCCGCACGACCTACTGCCAGGGCGCCCTCAGCCGCGAGAGCTACGGCCGCGACCACCACCCGCGCTGCTTCTCGATGTGGATGGCGGGCGCCGGGGTCAAGGCGGGCCAGGTCTACGGGCGCACGGACGACTTCTCCTACAACATCGTCGAGGACCCCCTGAGCGTCCACGACCTCAACGCGACCATCCTGCACCTCCTCGGCCTCGACCACGAGCGCCTCACCTACCGGCACGCGGGCCGTGACTTCCGCCTGACGGACGTGCACGGGGAAGTGCGTCAGGCGCTGCTCGCCTGAGGGCTCGCTGGTACAAAGGGGGCATGGTTCGCCAGTCCGTTCCCCTCGCCGCACTGCTGGCCTCGCTCCTCGCCGGCTGCAGCGCCTCGAACGACGCACTGGACGCGCGCCTCGCCCGCGATGAGCTGGCTCTCGAACAGCAGCTCGAGTCCCTCGAGGAGCGCGCCCGCGAGGGCGATGCGGCGGCGGCGTACGAGCTCGCCGCGCGCTTCTACGACGGCCTCGGCGTCGAGGCGGATCACCCCCGCGCAGCGCGCTACTACGGCCAGGCGGCAGACGCGGGTATCGCAGGCGCGCAATTCTCGCTCGGGGTCCTCCACGAGAACGGCGACGGCGTCATCCAGGACGCGAACCGCGCGGCGGAGTGGTACTCCCTGGCGGCTCGAGCAGGTGACGTGCGGGCCCAGACGAACCTCGGGGTGATGCTCGCGGAGGGCCGCGGGATCCCCGTCGACGCGCAGGCGGCGGCGCGCTACCTGAAGGCCGCGGCCGTCGGCGGCCACGCTCCGGGTCAGGTGGCGTTCGGCGTGCTGCTCCTCGGAGGGCATGGCGTCGAACGCGACCCGGCGGCCGCGATCGAGTGGTTCGAGGAGGCGGCGCGCGTCGGTCATCCAGAGGGACAGCTGCGGCTGTCCCGCGCCCTCCGAGCGGGCGTGGGTGGCTCGCCGGACGAGGCGGCCGCTACCGAGTGGCTGACACGCGCCGCCCGAGCGGGCTCGACGGAGGCGATGGCGGAGCTCGGGATCGAGCTCGCGAAGGGCGACCCCGAGGCCGGCCTGCCCTGGATCACCAGGGCCGCCGACAAGGGATCTCCTCGGGCTCACATGGCACTCGCGTTCATGGCCCTTCGCGGGCAGGGCATGGCGGCGGACGAGGCGCGCGCGGCGCGCTCCTTCCTCGCGGCAGCAGAGCGTGGCCTCCGGCCTGCGCAAACGAGGATGGGCCTCATGCTCGAGCAGGGCCGCGGGGTCCCCGCTCCTGATGCCGAGGCCGCGCTGCTCTGGTTCCTCGTGGCATCGAACCGCGGCGACGACGTGGCCAGCGCCGGCGTCGAACGAACGGAAGCGGCGCTGTCGCCGGCCGCGGTGACCCGCGTGCGCCGCGCCGCCCAGGAGTGGAAGCCCGTCGTCGACTGACGAGCGCCGCGATCCGGAGCGAGCGCCCTCTCGATCCGGCCCGATTCGCCGCCGTGTGCCTCCAACTGGGACTGCCGCCGCTCTTAACACGACACTCGCGCAGAAGAGGGCGCCGCGGATCTCGATATCGAGGGAATGCCGACCCTCGATCCTTCGCCCCTTCTGTCGCCCCGCCGTGCCACTGTTCGAGCCCTGGCAGCCAGCCTCGGGCTCGCCGTCTTCGCTGCCTCTTGCGCGAACGTCCGCACGACCGACCGCGGCCTGCGCGCTTATCAGCGCCACGATTACCAGGTCGCGATCGAGTCCTGGACTCCCCTCGCTGGCGCGGGGAACGCCGACGCGCAGTTCTTCGTGGCGATGATGTACGAGGAGGGTCGAGGCGTGGAGGTGGATCCGATCGAGGCCCAGGAGTGGTATCAGCGCGCCGCCAACCAGGGGCATGCCCACGCTCAGCTCAACCTCGGGCTGATGTACTTCCACGGCGCGGGCGTTCAGCAGAGCTTCTCCAAGGCCCACGCGTGGTTCAGCGAGGCTGCTCGGAGCGGCCTCGCGAAGGCCCACAACAACCTCGGCGCGCTCTACCTCGGCGGTCACGGGGTGGACGAGGATCACGCCCGCGCGCGCTTCCATTTCGAGCGGGCCGCGGAGGCCGGGGACGAGGCCAGCCAACGTGTTCTGGCGCTGATGCACGCGGAGGGCATCGGCGCCGAGGCCGACGACGCAGAGGCGATGCGCTGGCTCATGACCGCAGCGGAAGGCGGCGACGCCGAGGCCCAGGCGCGGCTGGGCCTCGTTCACCTCCGAGACGAGGACCCCGCGAGCGCCGCGATCTGGATCCAGCGCGCCGCCGACGCGGGCCGCGCCGATGCTCAGTTGGTTCTCGGTTGGATGCACCACCGAGGCGTCGGGGTGACGCGCGACGACGACACCGCGCGCGCGTGGCTGACGGCCGCCGCTGCGTCGGGGAGCGCGATGGCGCGCACCGGGCTCGCGATCTCCTACGTTCGCGACGACGACGAGGAGCTGCAGGAGGAGGGGGTCGCGTGGCTTCGCCTCGCGGCCAGCCAGGGCTTCGCGCACGCACAGTACGACCTCGCCATGGTGCTCCTCGAAGGTCGGGGGGTCGAGCGCTCCCGGACCGACGCGATCCGATGGCTACGAGCCGCCGCGGACCAGGGGTTGACGGAGGCGATCGGTCGACTGGAGATCCTCGGCGAGTGATCTCCGGGCGCTCGCTCGAAGGCCACGGGTGACGCCGGAGCTCGTCTCCGGCGCATCGAACAGCGCCCCCGGAGCTCGGCATGGAGCTCCGGGGGCGCTGCGTTCGAACGGCGGACGAGCGCGCCGCCGATCGACAGGATCACCAGGGTGAACCGAGCGCGGCCTTGGTGCGCATGAGGGCCTTGCGCAGGCTCTCGGGAGCGACGACGCCGGAGGCCACGATCGAGTTGCAGGTGAGCACGAGATCCTCGAGACGCGGCCGGGAGTTCGGGTTCTCGACGGCCTCGACGAGCGCGCGCTCGTAGAGCTCGACCGCGCTCGCCTGCGAGCCCGCAGCCATGAAGGCCTCGGCGAGCGGACGGAGCGAGCGGCCACGCCAGATGCTGACGATGCTCGTCCTCTTCTCGTCGTACATGGACGCGGCTTCGCGCAGGATCGCGAGCGCCTTCTCGGACTGCCCGGCCGCCTGGCGATGTCGACCCACGTTCGCCATGAAGGCGATCGCCTGCTCGGCGTTCCAGCGGTTGCCCCGGACCATCGTCTCGATCTCGTCGATGATCGCCCGCGCGTGCTCGAACCGGCCGGCCTCGAGATCCTTCGCCACGATGACGTCGAGGATCTCCATGCGCGGCTCACCGGGGATCCGCGTCCAGTTGTCGCGAATCGTCTGCTCGAGCTTCGCGAGCCGCTCCTCGTCCCCGGCCACGCGACCGTAGAACTCGGCGATGCCGAGCAGGGCGCTCTTGATCTGCTCGAGGTCACCGGTCTCACAGATCGCGACGAAGGCCGCCGTGTTCTCGTCGATCTTGTCAAGATCTGCCATGCGAGCGGCGAGCGTCGCGAGGCGCCCGGCCTCCGAACTCGTGAGACGAGCCTGGATGTAGGCGGCTTTCTCGACCTCGCCGAGATGCGCATAGGCCGCGGCGATCCGAGCTCTGACCCGATCCCGTCGCCAGCCCTGGACGAACTCGTCGACGAGGGTCACCTCGATCGACTCCGCGGAGGAGAGGGCCGCGCGCGCGGCCTCCGCATCGCCGCTCTCGGCGAGGGCAGCTGCGATGGCGGCCTGGGCGAGCCCCTTGCGCCAGTTGGTGATCTGAGGGACGACGCGCTCCGCGAGGTCGTATTCGCCGGCCTTGACCGCGGCGTCGACGATCTCGGCCTGGAGGCGGGAGCGTGTCTTGATGTGCGGCTGGTCCGGCATCTTCCTCGCCGCATCAGCAGCGAGCTCGAGGATGGCGGCCGGTGTAGCGGGGATCACCTCGGTGTCTGCTTCGCGGGCGGGCGGGACAGCGGCGTCCTGAGCGGCGAGTGCAACGGCTCCGGAGGGCGCAGCCGCGATGAGGGAAAGAAGCAGGAGATGTCGACGAAGGCGCTGCATGGTCATCTGTTTTCTTGAGCCTCACGCGGTTCGGCGCGGGGCGCTCCAAGCTGATGAAAGAGACGGGGCCCGCCCGCCTGCACGGCGAGCGGGCCCCTGGATCGTACGCGGCAACGGGGGGCCTGTTGGTCGGCCCTCCCCTTTGCCGCCTCAGATCACTCGAAAGTGATCTCGAGGGCGTTCGAGGCGTTGAAGCCGGCCCCGGTCAAAGCGTCGCGGTGCCAGAGCTGGAAGTAGCGCGTCTCACCCGACACGACGGTGACCGTGCCAGATCCCTGGGGGATCGAGGTCAGGTCGACGTTGAGGTCGACGACTCCCTCGGGGCCGGAGTTGACGATGGTGTTGATGCGGCCGATACCGGTCGGCGAGACGCAGAGGCGGCCGTTACCGAAGGGCGCACCGGCGGTCCCGGTCGTCGCGGTGAAGAAGATGCCGAACTGGTTCTGCGGCAGGTCGTAGACCTGAACGGTGAAGTCGTTGGCAGCAGCGGAGGGGTTGCCGAAGGCGGTGATCTGGGAGATCACGCCCGTCGAGTTCGGCAGCGACTCGCAGACCTGGGTGCCGATGGCGTTACCCGGGGTGAAGCCGAAGGCCTCGGACGCGGTCCAGCCGGAGAGCCAGTTGTTCGCGGTGTCCGGCGAGAACGCGCCGCGGTAGTCGGCGCGCGAGAAGAAGCCGTCGTTCGGAGCGACGATGCCGTTGGCCGTGGCAGCGGCGTTCGTCGGGGTCGGGTCGAGGCCGATGACCGGAAGCGTGTCCTTCTCATCGCTGGTGCCGACCTGGGTCGTGACGGCGGGGCCGCGGGTGATGCTGGCGATCGGCGAGGGGTCCGTAGCGCCGAGGAGCACGTTGTTGTTCGCCGCGTCGAAGACGCCGCGGGCGTTCGCTTCGGTGTAGGCGCTGGACTTGAGGTTGCGGAAGAAGACGCTGTTGGTCATCTCCGCGAGCTTGCCGCTGGTCTGGGCGGTGTAGAACGCGGCGGGGTTCGCCGGGGCGTTCGGGACCGGGAAGACGGTGTAGTCGGTGGTCCAGACCTGCGCGAAGCTGAGGCCGGGCACACCGGCGCCGTCGCCGTAGCCGGAGGCACCGTCGCCGTCGTCACCGTCGGGGCGGACGACGGTCTCGCCGCCGTCCATGAAGATCGAGTTGCGGTACTGGACGCGCGCGCCGTCCCGCCAGGCGGTGAGGCCGTCGCCGTCGAGGGGGTTACCGATGACCGTGAGGTTGTACATGGTCGTCGTCGTGACCGGCTGCCAGAAGGAGTCCTCGGCGCCGTCGGTCTCGATGGCGTTGTCGCCGACGCCCGAGCCCTGCTTGGCGTCCGCGCTGTAGCCCTGAACGATGAGGCCGAACTGGACCTTGCCACGGTAGCCCTGGTCGATGTCGAGGCTGTCGTCGCCGATGTTCCAGATGGCGAAGTACTTCAGGTTGAAGGTTCCGCCCCAGATCTCGATGCCGTCGTCGACGTTGTTCATGATCTCGACGTGGTGGATGTCGGTGCCGCGACCGATACCGCCGAGCGAAAGTCCGTTGAGCTCGTTCTGAAGGGCGACGACGCGGCCGCCGTAGCGGAAGGAGACGTACGACAGCGAACCGCTGTCGTCGTCGTCGTTGCCGCCGCCGTACTGACCGACGGTCGAGCCGGCGGGGGGGGTGAGGCCCTCCATGTCGGCGTAGTTCGAGGAGCTCGGGGTGGCCGTGTTGCCGGGGGTCGCGTTCTCGGAGATGTACGCGTCACCCATGATGGTCAGGTTGCCCCACTCGAGGCAGCTGGGGCGCCAGGTACCGGTCTTGGGATCGCCGTTCGTCCAGGTCGCCTCATCAGCCTTCGAGGTGAAGATGACGGGAGCGCCGGACTGGCCGTTGGCGAAGATCTGCGCGCCCTTGGAGACGGCGAGGGAGCCGCCAGGATCGCTGATGATGAGAGTGCCGGGCTCGATCGTGACGGTGGCGCCCGGGAGGACGTACACCTGACCCTGCAGGTTGTAGGTGTTGTTGGCGGTCCAGGTCTGGGAGGTCGTGATGTTCCCGGAGACGAGGATCTCCGCGGCGGAGGCACCGCTGGCGGTGATCGCGCCAAGGGCGATGGTCGAGAGAAGGTTCTTCACTTTGAGAAGCAAATGGCGTGGGGAGGAAGCGGGTGACCGCGGATCGTCCTCGTTGGAGCGAGCGCTGCGGTCGGTTCGAGGAAGGACGTTAGGCAGCACCGAGTCACCCGACATCAAGCCGCGATAAAGGGAGCACCAACCGTTCGTGACCTGGCCCCACACCCCCCTGGAGAGCGCTCTATGGCGGTTTTCCTGCCAGTAATGACCGAAAGCTCGAACGCCTGAGCTGTCTCGGAAGGGGACAGCCCAGGCGTTCTCGGTGGTCCCTGTCGCGGGACCCTCACGATGGAGTCAGTTTCCGGCTCGCTTCGCCGCCTGCTCGACGCCCTCCAGGAAGCGGCGGACGTTCTCCGTGTCCTCGAACTCGAGGGAGGACTTCAGGAGCGGCACGGCTTCGGCGAACCGCTTCTGGCTCACGAGCACCTTCGCGTGGGCGAGCTTCGCGCTCGCCTCGAAGCCCTCGATCGCCGCAGCGGTCTCGAGGACCTGATAAGCCTCCTCCACCTGGACGCGGAGCGACTTGATCGCGTCCGAGTCCCCGGCCCGGTCCGGCGCAGGCTGATTCGCCTCGGCGGCGTCGGCGACCGCAGCGGCATGAGCCGCGTCGGCCTCGGCGAGCATGGCCCGCAGATCGCGCGCGCCCTTGCCCAGAGCTTCGCCCAGCAGGATGAGTGCGTCTCCGTCCATCGGATCCTCGTCGATGACCTCGCGCAGGATCGCGACCTGGGTCGCGGAGTCGCCGCGGCGGACCGCGACCTGGGACTTGAGGCGCCGCACATCGCCGCGCGACTCGCGGTCGAGGGAGTCCATCGCGGACTGCTCCACACCAGCGAGCAAGCGCGCGAGCGCGTCGATCTCCGAGAGGCGAAGCAGGCTGCGGGCGCCGCGCAGGACCCGTGACGACTTGCCTGCATCGAGCTCGATGGCCGCGAGGTAACGATCGACCGCGTCCTCCGCGAGCCCGTCGTTGACGTAGATGTCACCGAGGGTGAGGAGGGCGGGGGCGTCTGCACCACCCAGCTGGTACGCGATCTGGAAGTTCTCTGCCGCGCGCTGCGCATCACCCAGGCCGATGTACGCGTTGCCCTGGAACAGCCAGAGCTCCGCGTCGTCGGGCCTCTCGTCGATGAGGGTTCCCAGCATCGCGGCTGCGTCCGCGTACCGGCGCTGCTTGAAGTAGGACTGGACGAGGCCCTGGCGCCAGTTCTCGTAGAGCGTCTTGTCGACGTCCGACATCATGAGCGCGCTACGGAAGGCCGTCTCGGCCTCGATGTAGCGCTGACGTGCGAGAAGCGTCAGGCCCAGATAACCGTAGTTCAGCTCGTTGACCAGGCCGAGCCCGATCGCTCGCTGGAAGGCGCGCTGCGCCTCTGCGTAGTGATCGACCTGATCGTCCTCGATGACCACCTCCTCGCCGGCTGCGTCCCGGTCGGGGGCGCCGTTGGCGAGCTGGTAGTGGATCGCGGCCAGCTGCTGCCACGCGCGCAGGAACTGGGGGTACTCCCCGACCGCGAAGGCGTAGAGGCTGGCTGCCTCCCGCAGACGCTCGTCGAGCTGATACTCGAACGCCAGCTGGACGGCTGCGTGCGGCGTCGGATTCCCCTCTTGCATTCGCTCGAGGAGCTGGACCGCCCGCTCGCCCTTGCCCTTCTGGCGCAGCTCGAAGACCTTGCGCATGTCCTCGATCTCGGCCGGATCGAACTCGGGCTCCGTCTCCCCGCGCGGAATGAAGTTCAGCGCGACCGAGTTCCGGTACTCGTCCGTGTTGAAGTACGACACGAGCGGAGAGATGGTGTCGGAAGTGGCTTCAGACGCCTGCTCGGTGCCGTTCGGAGCACGTCGCGCTGCTTCGTCCTGCGCCTCCGCCGCGCCGGCCTCATCGCCCTGGACCGCGGCCGAGGCCTCGGGAGCGGTGGTCTCCGCCGGAGCGCCGAAGCTCGCGGGGATCGCCCTGGGCTCGGTCTCCACGGGGTCCGGTGCTGGCTCATGGATGGACGCGAGCCTCCCCGCGCTCGGCGCAGGCGTCACGGGCTCGGTGGAGACATCAGGGCCCTGCGCACAGGCCGCGGCGAGGGCCAGCAGGCCAGCGGTGGTGATTCGGTCGCGTTGGGACATCGCTGTTACTTCTGGTCGGCGAACTTGAGAGTCTTCATGGCGCGGACGGTGACGCCCTTGCCGTCCTTCCTGGGCGGCTGGTAGCGCCACTTCCTCGCAGCGCTCAGGGACGCCTTGGCGAGAACCTGGTTGGTCGCGGACTTGACCTTGATGTTCTGGGTCCTGCCCTGCGGGGTGATCTGGTAGATCAGCACGACCCGGCCGGGCGTGTGCTTCTGCTGCGCCGCGGTGAGGTTGGGCGCCTGAACGTTGATGGGCACGGGGCGGCCGCTGTCGAGGCCGCCGGCGTCCACGAGCTCGTCGAGGGTCGCGGCGGCCTGACCGATGAGCGACTGCATGTCGAGCAGGCTCCCGCCGACGCCCTCGCCTCCGAGGCCCTCGCCAGCGTCCATCATCAGCTCGAGCTGAGCGAGCGAGAGGTCCTCGAGGGGCTCCGGCTCCAGCTCGGGCTCCTCCTGCTCCTCGGGCTCCTCGTCCTCCGGCTCGTCCTCCTCCTCGACCACCTCTTCGACCTCCTCCTTGAACTCGGTCTCGAGCTCGTCGATGTCGTAGACCGTGTCCTGGCCCTCCGCGATCTGGTTGATCACGGGCAGGAGGAGGAAGAGCGCGAGGGTCGCGACGAGCGCGAGCCCCGTGGTGACCGCGCCCTTGACGAGCTTCGAGATCGTGCGGAGGAAGGACATGATCGGCTCCGATCAGCGCGCCGTCGCGAGGTTGACCTTCGTCGCGCCCGCGAGCTTGGCCTCGTCGATGACGCGCACGAGCACCTCGATGCGCGCGTCCTTGTCCGGCTGGATGATGACGGGCATCTCCGGCTCCTGCTGAATGAGGGGCCCTACGACTCCCTGAACACCCGCGGTGCCGATGTTCTTCTTGTCGTAGACGACGTCGCCCTCGCTCGTGATGGCGATCAGGATGCTGTTCTTCTCGAGGTCCGAAGCCGAGGCCGCCTGGGGCTTGTCGACCTCGACGCCCGTCTCCTCGACGAAGACGGTCGTGACGATGAAGAAGATCAGCAGGATGAAGACGCAGTCGATGAGCGGCGACATGTCGATCGCCGTCTCGCCTTCTTCGTCCGATGCTTCGCGGAAGCGTCCCATGGTCTGTTTGCTGTGGTCTGATGAGCGGGCGATCACGCGCCCGCAGTCTTGAGTCGGCTCTGAATGCGTCGCTTGAGCTCGACGTGTGTGATGGAGCGCACGAGCTCGCGTCGCCGCGCGTCGGCGCGGCCGAGATCCGCGGAGATCACATCCTGCGCCCAGACCGCCTCGACGTGCGCGAGGAACGAGCGGTAGCTCTCGAAGCGACGGCTCAGGAAGTAATGGAAGAAGAGCCCGGGAAGCGCGACGACGAGCCCCGTCTCCGTGGTGTAGAGCGCCTCCGAGATGCCCTCGGCGATCTTCGACATCGTCTTGTCTCCACCGCTGCCCGCGGCGAGCGCGTTGAAGGTAGCGAGCATGCCGGTCACCGTGCCCAGGAGCCCGACGAGCGGCGCGGCGCTCACCGCGATCTTCATCAGCTTGAGGTCCTTGACGAAGGGCTCGATCTCGCGCGCGCGGATCTCGTCGAAGGCGTCGTGCACCGTGGCCCGTCCTCCCTCGACGACCTCGTCGACGTGATCGAAGAGCTGGCCCATCGGGCCCTCGCGGTCCTTCGACTCCACGATCCAGAGCCGCCACTCGGCCTCGGTGATCCGACCGAAGCGCTTCGAGCGAAGGCGCCGGGACACACCGACGCCGATCGCGAAGATGAACAGTGAGATGAATGCCAGGGCGATCATCGCCCAGCCGCCCTTCAACCAGATCTCCACGCCCTTCTCGGCGAGTTCGCCGAAGGCCGCGGAGTCGACCTGATCGATCAGGCCGTCCCAGTTCATCTTCAAGCCCAGCATGGGTCGGTCCGGTTCAGCCCCTCAGGACTGGGAGGCGACGCCTCCTTCGGGACCGGCGGGATCGCTCGAGAGCGGCCCGAGGAGGTCCGTGAGGATCTCGCTCACCTGCCCGCGGACGGAGTCCTGCTCGAAGGGAGCCGCGCCGCGACGGGCGTCGGCGGGCTCGCCGAACTCGTCGGACTTGGCGACCTCGTTCGCGAACTGGACCGCGCTGGCCTCCATGCTCGTGATCACGCCGCGCGCCTTGCGCGCGAGGTACGCATGGAGGAGAAGCGAGGGGATCGCCACGATCAGACCGAACTTCGTCGTGATGAGCGCCTCGGAGATTCCGCCGGAGAGCGACTTGACGTCCCCGGATCCGAAGACGGTGATCTGCTTGAACGTGTTGATGATGCCCGTGACGGTGCCGAGCAGGCCGAGCAGCGGGGCGGACGCCGCGCAGATCGCGATGAAGGGAAGGGCCTTCTGGACCCGGTGCTTGGACACGAGAACCTTCTCGTACATCACCTCCTCCATGAGCTCCCGACTGCGGCGCATGGTGTCGACGCCCGCGGAGAGCATGACGCCCGCCGGCCCCTTGATCTCCTTGACGCGGCGCTTGGCGCTCTCCTCGTCGCCGTCGGCGACCGCTTCGAGCAGGCCCTTGAACTTCTTCCTGGACGGCCGGCGGACGAACAGGAGCGCCGTCCACTTGTAGAGGGCGACCAGGAGCGCGAGCCCCGCCATCGCGAGGATCGGGATCATGATCGCACCGCCCTTGGAGACGTGCTCGACGAGGGTGTCCTCGGTGGAGGCGATCAGGTGCGCTTTTCCGTTCGAGGCGTCGAAGGGCAGCAGGCCGTCGCCCGTCTCGACGAGACCCGACGCAGCCGTGGTCTCGAGCGGGTCAGCGAAGGTCGTGATGACCGGATCGATACGTCCGACGATGCGCTCGGCGGTACCAACGGCGCCCTCGCCCCCGCCGTCCGCGCGGAAGAGCCCGGTCGGACCGACCACGACGAAGTGACCTTCTCGAACGAGGCCGTCGGGCCCGACAGCCTTCCCGGGGAACCTATCTCCGCCGAGGATCGCCCGCACGCGACGAATCGAGACGTCGAGGAGCTGCGCCTGGGCAGCGAACGCCTCCGACGGGGTGAGGTTCGGATCCTCGGCCGCCGCGCGGACCGCGAGGACGTCCTCCATGTAGCGTTGCTGCTCGGCGACGTGCAGACGGGACTCGAAGTTCCTGGAATACTCACCGAAGAGGCCGGTCAGGCGGGTGGTCGTCTGACGCCGCGTGTCGATCTCCTTGGTCAGGTTGACGAGGCGCGTCGCGCTCAGATTGCGCTTGCTCCGCGCCTCCTCGGCGGCGGACTCCGCGCGGATCAGCTCCTGCTGAACCTCGCTGAGACGGCTTCGCAGCGGGAGCAGACGCGCCGTGTTCTCGAGGCGCAGTTTCTCGAGCTCGGCCTCGGTCTCCCGCACCTCGGCGACGACCTTGGCTGCCGCCTGCTCGAGGGTGATGGCGCTCTGCTCGCCGTCCTGGGCCAGCGCGTGACCGGCGGAGGCGCAGAGCGCCGCGAGAGCGAGAGCTGCGGGCACGAATCGGTTCTTGGTCGACATCTTGTTGCTCCTCTTACCGATCACTTCACCGCGAAGGGGAGCTCGATGAACTCCGCCTTCTCCTTGCCCTCACGGATCCCGATCGCCTGGCGAATCGCCGCGGCATCGCCGTCCGAAGGCGTCCACTTGTAGCCGTCGGCCGTGGGCACGCCGTAGCCGCCGCGCGTGCCGTCGTCGGTCGCGTAGAACGCGTGACTGACGCCGATGTACATCGTGGTCACGCTGATCTCGTCGGACCCGACCTTCCGGTTCTCGGCGACCAGCTCGATGTTCGTGTTGAACTTGTCGATCTGGTTCAGGATCGTCACGACCGTGATGAATCGGTCGTAGAGCTTGCGCGACTCGGCCTTCTCCTTGGTCGCCGGAACGAGCGCAGCGAGCGTCCGGGTGTCCTCCTTGAGGTCCTCGGGCATCCAGCCTCGCAGCTCCAGCACCTCGCGCTCGAGGTCCCAGATCACCGCTTCGAGGGACGACGTCGCGGCCTTGAGGCCGTCGTTCTCGGTCTCGAGCTTGGCGATCGACTCGGCGGTCTTGGCCGCCTCCGCGTCCGACTCCGATGCGGCCTCACGCGCGATCTCGATCTGCTGCTCGACGAGGGCGATGCGGTCCTGGAGGAACTGCTCGGTCTCCGCGGCCCGGGCGCGCTCCTTGCTGATCTGCGAGCGCAGGCTGATGTACTCCTGCTGCATCGTCCGGATCTCGTTGACGGGATCGGCCCCCTCGTCGTCCTGGGCGATCGCGCCTCCGACGAGGCTCAGCCCGCCGAGGCCCAGCATCAGGGGGGCCAGCGCCAGCAGGCCCGGTGCCGGCCTGGTCCGGGCCGCGCGGCTCGTCTTGTCACTCTTCGTGGTCATGATGGGTGGCCGCTCCGTGCCGGAGCGCCTCGTTGCGTCGCTGGATGGGGCGATCAGAAGCTGAAGTTCGCGCTGATCCCGAGGGAGTACTCGACCCCCCGGGTGAAGGAGGTGAACGTCGTGTCGCCGTCGATGAGCGGCGAGCGGTAGACCTGATCGATGCTCGGGTTCGTCAGGTTGCTGGCGGCGAGGCGCAGCGTGACGTTCTTGAGGAGCCGCTGGGAGATGCTCGCGTTCAGCGTCCCGAAGCTCTTCTGGTAGATCGCGGGGATGTAGTTGAACTGGGAGGTGCTGTCCCCCGCGACGAGCGTGTCTCCCTGCACCGTGTAGAACAGGGCGAACTGCGTCTGCGTGTCCGCGATGTCGTAGGTCGCATAGAGGTTGTAGAGGGACTCGGGCGCGTTCGTCGCGTCCCGCGTAGCGCCGAAGTACGGCAGGTTCGCGGCCGCGAACTCGTCGAGCTGCGCCTGCGGGAAGGTCACCTCGGAGTCGATGAACGTCGCGTTCGCGCCGACGGCGAATCCCTCGAGCAGTTCGGCGAAGGCACCAAGTTCCTGCCGGGCTTCGAGTTCGAAGCCGCTCAGCTCGCCCTCGGGATAGTTGACCGGCGTCGTGAAGCCGAAGCTCACAACGCGCTGGATGTTCTCGATCGGGTCCTCGACGTCCTTGAAGAAGTAGGACGCCGAGAGGAACGTGTCGTCCGACGGTTTGTAGTCGACCCGCAGGTCGTAGTTCTTCAGACGAGCGATGGAGAGGTCCGGGTTGCCGATGAAGATCGGCGCGCCGAGGAACTCCTGCTGGAAGACGGCGACGAGCTCCTTGAACGTCTGACGTGCGATCGTACGGCTCCAGGCCCCGCGGACCGTGATCGCCGGGCTGGCCTCCCAGACGAGCGACGCCGCGGGCAGAACGCTGTCGTCGGAGAAGCTTACGTCGGCCTCGTTGCCCTGGAGGTCGGCGATCGCGGTGCCACCGGGCGGGACCCAGGTGGCCTGATCCTCGGGCGAGAGGCGGACGGCGATGTCCGTGGACTCGAAGCGCGCGCCTCCGACGAGCTTGACGGACTCCGACAGCGGAAGGTCCATCATCGAGTACCACGCCTGGATGTCGATCTCGCCGTCGTAGTCGATGTCGGTGAGGACGTCCTGGATCGGGTGGTTCTCGTTCTCCCAGTTGTCGGTCCAGTAGTCGGTGAAGAAGTTCCCCGAGAAGCTGCCGTTGTCGCCGGAGTTGGAGAAGTTGTCCTGGACGAAGGCGCGGTCGACGCTGTCCTGGAAGAGGCCGAGCTTGAAGTAACCCTCGTCGTCGTCCCACTGACGGAAGGGCAGCTTGACGTTGAGCGAGCCCTGCTTGCTGTCCTCCTCGATCGTCTTGAAGATTCGCTGGAGGAAGCCGAGGTTGATGTTCTCGCCCGGACGGTTCGGGCCGAAGCCCTGCCCGATGATGGTCGGCGGCGTCGCCGACGAGCCGGGGTTCAGCCGATCGGGCGCCCAGGTGGCGCCGAAGAGGCGCTTGTCCGGCTGGTCGAGGTCCGCGAAGCTCGAGGAGAGCGTCCAGTCCACCTCGGGCTGGTCGAACTCGAAGGCCCCGAGCGTGAACGGATCGGACTGGATCTGGTGCTCGCCGCGCAGCTGGAGCGTGCCGGTCGTCCGCTCGGTGTACTCGAGCGTGTGGTTGCGGAGGTAGGGCGCGGAGGAGGCGCCGCCGACCTGCCCATCGAGGTTGCCAGGGTCGGCAGGATCGTTGACGTCGTAGTCGGGGAAGTAGAAGAGCTTGCCCCGGGTGTCCTCGGCGAGGACCGCGACGTCCTCGGCTGTGTGCGAATAGAGGTACTGGAGGCCGAACTTGTTGTTCTCGAACTCCACGCCTGCCGAGGCCGAGCCACCCCACTGGACGAACTGAGAGCCGCGCCTGACGTCGAAGAGCGCCGTCTGGAACTCGCCGGCGGCGACCGAACCCGGGCCGCGCACCTGCGGGATGAGACCCTCGGAGACGCTGTTCAGCCAGTACGAGTCGTTGCGCCCGTTGTCGTAGTAGCTGCTGTCACGCTCGTAGAACAGCGACATGAAGCCGCCGACCTTGACGCCGTTGTCGAACTCGTAGCTGTCGCCGATGGAGGCGCCCATCTTGTAGTCGATAGGTGCATCGGTCGGAGAGACGCCCACGGCGCCGTCCCAGTTCCCCCCGACGTTGTCGAGCTGGGGCCCGCGACTGCCGGCCTCCCGGCCGAGCCCGCCGACGCCGCCGCCGCGGTAGCCGAGGAAGCTGCTCTCGTTGGCGGCCTGGGTGTTGTAGCCGTAGGAGCCGCTGAAGTTCAGGACGGGCTCGTCCGGGACGGACTTGAGCTGCACGTTCACGATCCCGCCCGAACCATCGCCCTGGGTGTCGGGGGTGAAGGTCTTGGCCACCGAGATGCTCTCCACGATGGCCGTGGGGAACTGGTCGAGCTCGACCGCGCGCTTGTCCTCGTTGGCCGAGGGCAGGCGAACGTTGTTGACGAGCGACGGGACGTAGCGGTCGGGGAGGCCGCGCACGACCGGCGTCGCGTCGTCCGCGACGGTGGCGCCAGGGATCCGCTTCAGGCCCTCGGCCACGTCTCCGACGTTGGCCTTCCGGAGGAGATCCGCGCCGATGGAGTCGGTGAGGGAGGGCGCCTCGAGCCGCAGGTTCAGAAGACCCAGCTCGGTCGCGCCGCCCAGCAGCTCGGTCTTCTCGACGAACAGGTCGTCCAGCTCGATGAGCCGGCCCTCGAGGGCCGCATCGACGTCCGTGACCTCCCCGGCGACGACGGCCTGGTCGATCGCGGTGGTCCGGTCGAAGCCGCTCTTGGAGAAGACGAGGGTGTACCCGCCCGGCTCCAGCCCCAGGAACGAGTACCCACCCTGGGGCCCTGTCTCGGCCACCTGGCGCGTCTCGACGATCGTGACGCGCGCGCCCGGGATGGGCGTGCCGAAGTCGGCGTCGGTGACGGTTCCACTGATGGAACCCGACTGCTGGCCGAACCCGAATCCCGCTGTGATGAACAGGAGACAGAGGGCCGCGACGAGGCGATTCACGCTGCTCGATACCACGGGTCGAGGGCGGCGTAGGGCACGGACGGGGAGGCCGCGGAGGGGGGGATCGTCGCGCCCCTGGCTGCGGTCTGCGGTTCCGCGGAAGGCCATTTGACGTCGACTGGCGGGACGCTATTGGCGCTTCATAAAGACAGCGTCAAGGGGGCGCCGCGCTCCGATGAAGAGGCGCGACATTCAGCCCACGCTCATGGTGGGCCCGACCATGGCCCGATCGCTCACGTGGGACATCGGGACAAATCGGGTCAAGGGGCGTGGGCCCCTGCGGCCCGGGAAGCCGGTCAGGAGGCTCGCCCGCGAGCAAGCTCGCCCGGCGCCCGCCGCAGGCCATGGCCCCGCAGACCCAGGCGCCCGAGCACCTGCAAGGCCACCCGTGTGCCTCCGGCCGCGACGGCCACCGTGCTCTGGCCCGGGAAGACGCTGTCCCCGACGAGCCAGAGCCCCTCCGGCAGGGAACGCCCCAGGACCTCCGCGTACTGCAGTAGCCCGGCGCGCCGTGGGATCCCCCCCACCAGTCCCCGTTCGCGGCCGGTCCAGCGCTTGAAGGTACGCGGCGATCCGGTGAACTCGCGGACAACGGCATCCCACTCGGGTGCCCGCAGCGCGATCGTGGCACGCATGGTCGCCTGGATCTCCTCCACGTAGGCCCGCTGGCCATCGGCGTCCGCCGCCGCGATCCGCGAAGGGTCCATGTGCGTCGAGACGGTCACGCGCCGCAGCCGCGGGTGCTGCACCCCCTCGCCAGCCGCACCGATCGAGAGGAAGACGTGGTTCCCCTCGACGAAGGGCGCGGCCTCGTCGGCGACGAGCTCGAGGTGCCGCGGACCGGGATCTGTTCCGGCGGGGGGCTCGACGGTGCGGTACAGCATCCCCGCAGACCAGCCGCGACGCACCCGGCGGGCGAGCCGGTCGAGCCCCGCGTGCTCCACTCCCGCGATGCGCACCGCGTCCTGGGGTAGCGTGTTGCACACGAGGTGCCGCGCACGGAGACGCTCGGTCCCCACTCGCACGGTCCATCCGTCGGCCTCTCGCCGCGCCTCACGCACCGTCGCGCCGAAACGGACTTCACCCCCGAGCGCCTGGAAGGCAACGACGAGGCCCCAGGCGAGCTCCCCGATCCCCCCTCGTACGTGGACCGCGCCGCGGTGGTGATAGTCGAGGGCCGCCAGGGCGAAGGGCGCCTCCGCTTCTCGCACGCCGCACTGCACTGTGATCTGGCACTGGGAGTCGAGCCAGGAAACGAAGGGCGTGAACTCCTGGAGACCGAAGCGGCCGAGGACCGTCCAGAGCGGCCGGCCCACCAGGCGCGCGAGCGGCGCGTAGCGTGGAAGGCGCAGGAGGTGGCGCGCCGCGCGACGCGGCGTCAGGGGCGGGAGGAGGTCCTCGTCGTCCAGCACCGGCCAGAGGGCCGCCGCGACGCGCTCCTGGAGACGGAAGAAGCGCCGCAGCCCTGTCACCGGCGCCCCCGCCATGGCCTCGAACTGCGCGCGCAGCGCGGCGCGATCACGGCTGGCCCGGACCACGGCCGATCCAGTCCTCAGCTCGAGCGCGGGATCGAGGCGCTCGAAGGAGACGTCGATCCCGTGCCGCTCGATCCAGCGGCCGAAGAGCTGCTCATCGTCGAACCCCGAGAACAGCGTCGCTCCACCCTCGAAACGATCGCCCTCGAACTCGAAGGTGCACGCGCACCCCCCGGGATAGGTCGTGCGCTCGGCGAGCAGCACGCGCGCGCCGCCTTCGGCGAGCCGGAGCGCGGCCCCGATCCCACCGAACCCCGCTCCGACCACGACCGCGTCGACTTCTTTCACGCCGCGGCCTCCGCTGCGCCGCGCAGGACGCGCAGCAGGGCCCAGGTGACCAGCGCGCCCCGCGCCGTCCACGCCAGGGTGCGCACCAGGTTGCCCGCCATGAGCGCGCGGTGGGTCGACGGATCGAAGCCGGCCTCGAGCCGGCCGTGCTGCGGCACCGCGAAGAGGCCGGTCTCCAGCCAGACGATGCCGAGAAGTACGAGCCCCGCGAGCCAGAGCCCCGAGCTCGTCCCCTCGGGCGGGTCCGACCAGAGCATGAAGGCGGTCAGGAGTTCGGCGAGCATCAGCGGGCCCACGACGAGCGTGATCCGCTGCATGTGCGCCTCGTGGTAGGCGCGGAACCCGGTCTTGACGGCGGCGAAGAGCGGGTAATGGACGACGTGCACGGTCCAGATCAGCCCCACCAGCGCCCATGTCGCGGCGGCGTGGATGGCGAGGAGCAGCGGTCCGGACATGGGTCCACCGGATGGTTCAGCGCGAGCGGACGGTGCCGAGGCCGCCGTCCACGCCGAGCACCTGGCCGGTCACCCAGGACTGCGCGGGGTCGAGCAGCCACTCGATCGCGCTGGCCACCTCGTCGGGCTGACCGATGCGCTGGAGGGCGTGCATCGCCCGCGAGGCCTCGAGGGCTCGCTCGGACCCGACGATGGGCGCCGCGAGCTCCGTGTCCACGAGCCCCGGCGCGACGCAGTTCACCCGGACCCCCGACGGCGCGTAGGTCGCCGCGGCCGACAGGGTGAGACCCTGCACCCCCGCCTTGGCGGCCGCGATGGCCTCGTGGTTGGGGAGCCCTGTGCGCGCCGCAGCGGTGCTCACCAGCACGATGCTCCCGCCGCCCTTGCGCAGCGCACCGGCACCGGCGTGGACCGCCGCGAAGGCCGTCCGCAGGTTCTGCCGGACGGTGGCGTCGAAGTCCTCGACCTTCGTCATGTGCGCCGGACGCAGGAGGATCGATCCCACGGAGTTCACGATCCCGTCGAAGCGGCCGTGCGCATCGACGCAGCGCTGAACCGCGCCCTTCACCTCGTCCGGCTCGGCGGCGTCGACGGAGACCCAGGGAGCATCGAGCTCGCCGGACAAGGCCTCCAGCCGCCCTTGATCGCGCGCCGCGAGCACGACCCGGCCGCCCCGCGCGGTCACGCGACGGGCGAGCGCGGAGCCGATGCCACCGGTGGCTCCCAGAACCACGTATGCGTGTCCTTCCATGCCCCGCTCTTCGCCCCCTCGGGGCCCGGGGATGCCCCTGGGCACGCCAACCCCCGGGGTGGCTCCCTCAGTCCGCGACCTCGGCGGCCAGCCCCTCGGGCGTGAGCTCCTCACCCGCCTCGAGAGCGCGTGAGACGGCGTCGAAGATCCGCGCGTCCTCCGCGCGCTTGTTCTCCGCTCTCTTCGCGAGACTCCGCAGCGGCATGGCGATGCGCTGGTTGCCCTCGAGTGCGTCCGCATGTCGCGCCAGAAAGGCCCAGTAGAGCCGCGTGATCGGGCAGGTCTTCTTCGGGTGGAAGGCGCAGTGCCCGCAGAAGTCGGACATCCGGTCGATGTACGCCGCGCCCGAGACGTAGGGCTTGGTCGTCATCACGTCCCCGATGCCGTAGGTCCCCATGCCGAGGACGTTGGGTTCGACCACCCAGTCGAAGGCGTCGATGTACGCGCACCAGAACCAGTCGGCCAGCTCCCGCGGCGACACGTCGAGCAGGGTGCCGAGGTTCGAGAGGACCATCAGCCGCTCGATGTGATGGCCGTAGCCGTCGCGGACGACGCGGCCCGCGCAGGCGTCGAGGCACGCGAGGCCGCTGGTGCGCCCCCAGTAGGCGGGCGGGAGCGGGCGCGCGGAGCCCAGGGCGCTGGGTGAGGCGCCGGGCTCGAGGGGCGCACCCTCCCAGGGCTCACCCGTCCACGCCTCCCACCCCGCGTCGTCCGCCGCGTCGGCCTCCATGTCCGTGCCGCCCGGGAGCCTGCGCATGCCGTCGGTGGCGCGATGGACGTGCCGGACGAACTCGCGCCAGCCGAGGATCTGCCGCACGAAACCCTCGCGGGAGGCGATCGGGGCGTCCATGGTGGCCACGTCCTCGACCACGTCGCGCGCGAGCAGTCGCTGGAGGTGGAGCAGCGGTGACACGCGCGTGTGGAAGAGGTTCGCCTCCTCGCGCGCCATCGCGTCCTCGTAGGGCCCGAAGAGGGTCAAGCAGTGCTCCTTGGCCCACTCCCAGACCTTCTTCGCGTGCGTGTCGCGGGTCGGGATGGCGGCGGGATCGAGCTCTCCGGGGTGATGGCCGTAGCGCGCCTCGATGAGCTCCGCGACCTCCGCCTCGAGGGCGCCGTGGCGAAAGCGCGGCACCGCGGGCGCGGGCGGATCGCCGGGCCAGGGCAGGCGGTTCTCCCCGTCGAAGCTGACCTTGCCGCCCTCGTACTTGCCGTCCTCGTCCATGAGGATCCCGGTCCGCTTGCGCACCTGCCGGTAGAAGCGGTCCATGCGCCACGGAGGCGTGGGCCCCGTCCCCTTCGTGAAGTCCTCGGGCGTGGTCAGCCACCCCTCGTGGGGCAGCACCTCCAGCACGCCATCGACGACGAGCGGGTCGAGCTCCGCGCGGAGCTCGCGCTCGGCCGGCTCCATGTGAGCGATCGGCGCCTCGATCTCCGCCGCCACCCGGCGGAGGACCTCGGCGTATCCCTCGCCGTCGCGCGCGACCTCGTAGCGCACATGGACGCCGCGCTTCGCCTGCTCGAGGGCGAAGCGGCGCTGGTTCGCGAGGATCAGGAACAGCTTCTGCTTGTGATACGGCCGGCGAGACGCCTTCGAGGGGGCCTCGACGAGCAGCAGAGCCAGCTCGGACGGCCGCGCCGCCGAGAGCGGGCCGATCCGCGCCGTGAGCTGGTCGTAGGGCGCGTAGACCCAGCGGCGTCCGGTCGCGGATGCGTCGCCGATGGCCGCGGCGAGTTCGTTGAGAAAGGCCTGCATGCCGGGCGAGTTCGCCCATCGGCGGCGCGCGGACGCGCCTCCACGGCCGCGCCCTCGGCGAACTCCGCCGTGCATGCGCCATGTCCCTTCGCACCTCCGATGAGCCGCGGTCCCCTCGTCCTCGGCGACCTCGGCCACTCCCTGTTCCGCCTGAGCCGCGCCCGCGCGACCAGCCGCGCGGTGGGCTTCGACGTGAAGGAGGTGCTGTACCCCGGCTTCGAAGGGCGGCCCGAGGCGGAGAGCTTCGATGCCTTCATGGAGTCGGTGGAGATGCAGGTGGACGTCTACCGGCTGTCCCACGCCAGGCCCCTCGTCTACGCGACCGGCTTCGGCGCGCTCGTCCTGCTCGCCCTCCGGGCCCGCGCGAAGGTCCCGGATCTCCCGAGCGTCGTCCAGGGCGCCGTCCCGTGGGACACCGTCCGCAGGCGCGGCGGCGACCGTGACGCGGGCGCGGCCCTGCGCGAGCGAATGCGGGACGTCGCGCACCAGGAGTCCTTCACGAGGGCTCACTTCCACTCGCCCCTCGACGCCGACGAGCAGCGCGCTTTCTTCTCTGGCTACGCCTCCTGCGATGCGATCCCCGCGCTCTGGGACTGGCTCGACGCGGGCTGGCTCGCGAGCCTGGAGGGCGCCCTGGCCGCGCGCCCGCCGGCGGTCGACGACGTGCGCGTGTGGATCTGCGGCGAGGACGATCTCGTCGCGGAGGACGAGCACGACGCCGCGGTGCGCGCCCTCGGGGCCGAGTGGCCCGTGGAGCGGGCGGAGACCTGGGGCCACTTCCCCTACCTGGACGATCCGGGCCCCTGGGTGGGCGCGCTCCAGGCCATGGGCGTCTGACGCCTGTCCCTGCGCCGCGAGCGCGCTGGAAGCGCGATCGGATCGCGCCTCCGTTGGCGTAGGCTGCGGACATGAGCCCCGCCGCAGAGCCCCCCTTCATCGGGCGCGACGACGAACTCGCCGTCCTGAGCGAGCTCAGCGATTCCGGCAAGCCCGAGCTCTTCGTGCTCTACGGCCGACGGCGCGTGGGCAAGACGGAGCTCCTCCAGCGCCTCTGCTCGGGGTCCCACCGCGCGGTCTACTTCCTCGCGGCCCAGGTGCGCGAGCGGGACAACCTGCGGGCCTTCCGCGAGGCCCTCAAGGACGGGCTCGGTGGCGACTCGCTGCTCGACGGGATCGAGTTCCCCGACTGGTCGACGGCCCTGGGGTTCGCCGCCGAACGCGCCGGCGGCGAGAGGCTGATCCTCGTCCTCGACGAGTTCCCCTACCTCTGCGACTCGAGCAAGGGCCTGCCGAGTCAGATCCAGCAGTTCTGGGACCTGCGCGGGAAGAAGTCGAGCCTGATGCTCGTGCTCTGCGGCAGCCAGGTCTCGTTCATGGAGAAGGAGGTCCTGGCGGAGCGCTCCCCGCTCTTCGGCCGGCGCACGGGCCAGCGGCGCCTCGAACCGCTCCGGCCGACCGAGACCCTCGACTTCTTCCCGTCGTGGAGCGTCGAGGACCGGGTGATGGCGTACGGAGTCCTCGGCGGGATGCCCGCCTACCTGCGCCGCTTCCAGGAGGGCCGCACGCTTCCGGAGAACATCGCCGCGGAGATCCTGCGCCCGGAGGGCTACCTGTTCGACGAGGTGCAGTTCCTGCTCCGCTCCGACGTGACGACGCCCCACACCTACAACTCCATCCTCGCGGCCGTGGCGAAGGGGGCCGAGCGCATCGGCGACATCGCCTTGCACGTGGGCGTCGATTCACCCACGGCGGGCAAGTACCTGCACGTGCTCCGCGAGCTGCGGCTCGTGGAGCGTGAGGTCCCGATCACCGATCCCGACCCGCTGCGCTCCCGCAAGGGCCGCTACCGCATCGCGGATCGATTCCTCGCCTTCCACTTCCGTCACCTCCAGCCGAACCTCTCCCTCGTGCACGCAGGCCGCGGCGAGCGGGTGCTCTCCGAGTTCGTCGCGCCGGACCTGCCGCGGATCTTCGACGAGGCGAGGCTCGACTTCGTCCTCGATCACATGCGCCGCGACGCCGCGGAGCTGGCGGGGGACGAGATCGTCGAAGTCGGACGGCACGACGGGGAGTTCGTCCGCGCCGTGGGCCGGACCTTCGGCGGCCGCACCATCGCCGGCGTCGTCGTGCCGGAGGGGGCGCGCTCCACGGCGACGCTCGAGAACGAGCTCGGCGGCCTGAAATCGGTCTTCGGCGACGAACCCATCAAGCTCGTGTACGGCATCACTGCGCGGCCCGACCGGGTCCTCGAGGTGGAGGTCGTCCCCGAGGGCGAACTGCTCTGATCGGCCGCGGAGGCCGGAGTAGACTCCCCGTGCCGTGAGCCTCGAGCGCGAATTCCACCAGTACTTCGACTCCGTCGGCGACGGTCCCGACCGGTGTTACCTGTGTCGCAGGACGCCGGCCGAGGTGAAGCAGTTCTTCGGCTTCGACGAGGACGGCGAGCCGATCGACGCGGAGACCCACGGCATCGAGGACGTCGTGCTCGAGCGCATGGACATCATGAGCTACGCGGGCCCGCGGCCCGTCTGCGCCGTCTGCCAGCTGAACGCGGACGCCATCTCGATCCTCGGCGAGGACGAGGTGCTCGACGAGCTCCGCCGTCAGATGCGCGAGGAGCGAGATCGGCTCTGGCCGCCCGACGACGGGGAGCCCGCCGATGAAAAGTGAACCGGCCCCTCCGATCGGCCGGGGAACGGAGCGACCGAGGAGGTTGGCGTGAGAGGGCCCGGGCGGTCGCACCGCGGCGCCAGGGTCCCGCGGCGGTCCATCCCGTGCGCCCACGACACTTCCCACGCCGAGCCGGTTTCGCGGCCCCGCCCGGCGGCCTAAGCTCCCGCCGCGCGACGGTCCACCGCGCGCCCCGTCCCCACAGCCCACCAGATCCCCACACGGGGCCGCCGCAGGCGGCCCGACGCGAACGATGTACGACCCCGAGATGGTCCAGCCCTTCCGCGACGAGCTCACCTCGATCGGCGTCCAGGAGCTGCTCACCCCCGACGCCGTCGACTCCGCCATGAAGGAGGCGGGCACGACCCTGGTCTTCGTGAACTCGGTCTGCGGCTGCGCCGCCGGCTCGGCCCGTCCGGGCCTTCGGATGTCGATGATGAACGACATCAAGCCGGACCGCGTCGTGACCGTCTTCGCCGGCATGGAGCACGACGCCACCGCCCGCGCCCGCGAGTACTTCAAGCCCTACCAGCCCTCGTCGCCGCAGATCGCGCTCATGAAGGAAGGGCAGCTCGTCCACATGATCCAGCGCCACGACATCGAGGGTCAGCAGGCCGACGCGGTGGCGCGGAACCTGTCCGACGCCTACACCAAGCACTGCGGCTGACCTGCCGTGACGGATCGGTCCGACGATCCGCGCGTCGCGCTCGCCGAATCGTTCCTGCAGGAAGCGGTCTACCGCTCCAGGGGCGACCAGGCGGGCGCGACGCTGCTGTCCGCGGGCAGCGCGTCCTGCGGGCTCGGTGAGAAGCCGAGCGTGAGCCTCGACCTCACGCCGCGCGCCGACGAGCTCTTCGAAGAGCTCTTCGGGGGCGGCGCCGTGGACGTCGAAGCCCTGCGCGCGGTGATGACCGCCTGGGTGAAGCGCCAGGACGCGCTCGACCGCAAACGGAACCACTTCCTTCGCGACTTCCGCGCCGAACATGGCGCGGACCGTCGCGCGTACAGCGCGGAGCTCCTCGCTCGCTACGAGGCAGGCCTCGACGCCGTGAACGGCGAGGTCGGCGAAGCACGCAGCGCCGCGGCGCGCGAACTGCTCGCGGCCGCTGAAGAGCGCTCCTGAGCAGCGGTCCCACGCCCTGTGCGAGGAGCAGTGGCGCGGTCAGAAGAAACAGCGGCGCCGTCGAATCGTTCGACGGCGCCGCTGCGCTGTAATCCCGTGGGGTCCGCTCTTCAGCCGCTCAGCCCGACCAGGAGGGTCAGGATGCAGAGCGAGAAGAGAACGATCTGGGGCACGACACTCGAAGGGCGGCTGGGCCGCACGGTGCCGCTGACCATGGATCGATCAGGCATGTTCAGGAAGCAGGAAGAATGCGGGCGATCGGTCGGAGCAGAGCTCGGCCGAGGAGCCGCGAGGAAGAGAGAGAGTGCTTCGGGTCTGCGCTGCGCGCGTCCCGGAGTGAGTCTGCATCGCTTCGCGGAGTCGAGCGGCCCCATCGGGCTTTCTTGCTCGAATCGCGGGCAAACCTTGATGAAGCTCCGGCCACCCTCGGATTGGGTTCAGGCCTCACGACGGGTTCTGGCTGGATCCGTGTCTCGATTGGAGACCGAGCCAGTGTCTCGATTGGAGACTCGTGAGTGGCGAACGCGACTCAGCCGGTCCGGGGCTCGTGAGGACAGTGCCGGCACCCGTTGTTGCAGCAGGGCCTGCCCCACAGCGACGCGGCCGTCATGACCCAGAGCCCGGTCGTCGGATCCTCGTACAGGGGCCTTCCAGCGGCCACGGCCTCGCCGTGCCGCTCCATGATCGCGGGGTACGCGGGGTGGGCTGGCGAGAGCCGCTCGGGGTGCGGCGTGAGCAGCGGCTCGGGGATCGGTTCGGGGTCGGCCATGGGGCACGCGGACGTTTGAGCTTTCGTCCACGCGAGAGGTTCACCTGACCTCCGTTTCGTCGAAACGACCCCGCCCCCGAAGAGGCCTCGAGACGTCGAGCGAGGAGCGCGGCGGGATCGACGTCCGATGATCCACGCTCGACGCCCTCCGGCTGTGTCCGGAGCGCGCCGGACGGATGCGCCGAGGCCCGCGGCGCCGGGCCACGCCCTGCCTGCGGGGCCTTCCTGGCGAGCGATCGGACGCCCGCGAGGGCGCCGCCTCGCTTCTCCCCCGCCCCGGCATCGACGCGGGCGGCGGGCGGGCCTACCTTCAGGAGTCCTCTCACGGCCGTCCAACTCTCCGGAGCCCCGCATCGCGGGCGACGAGAGGGGACCGGGGAGGCCGCACCTTCGCACCGATCCCATGTCGCTCCACAGCCCCGCAGCCGAGCCGCAGGCTCCGTACAAGCCCCAGCACCCGATCCGCATCGTCACGGCGGCGTCGCTCTTCGACGGCCACGACGCGGCGATCAACGTCATGCGGCGGATCCTCCAGAGCTCGGGCGCCGAGGTGATCCACCTCGGGCACAACCGCTCGGTGGCCGAGATCGTGGACTGCGCGATCCAGGAGGACGCCCACGGCATCGCGCTGACCAGCTACCAGGGAGGCCACCTCGAGTACTTCAAGTACATGGTCGACCTGCTGAAGGAGCGGGGCGCCGACATCAAGGTCTTCGGCGGCGGCGGCGGGACGATCCTTCCGGGGGAGCAGGAGGAGCTGCACGCCTACGGCGTGGCGCGCATCTACTCGCCCGACGACGGCCGGGCGATGGGCCTGCAGGGGATGATCAACCACCTGCTCGAGACCTGTGACCGCCCCGGCGGCGCGAGCGCGACGAGCCTCGACGTACCGGCGGCACTCGAGAAGCTGCCGACGCGCGCGCCCGACGCCATCGCCCGGCTCATCACGGCGGCCGAGAACGAGCCCGGCGCGGCCGACGTCATCAAGGCGAGCCTCGGTGAGCTGCCCGGGAGCGCGACGACGCCGGTGCTCGGCATCACCGGCACGGGCGGCGCGGGCAAGTCCAGCCTGGTGGACGAGCTGGTGCGGCGCTTCCTGCGCGATCAGCCCGGCAAGACCATGGCGATCCTGTCCGTGGATCCGAGCAAGCGGAAGACGGGCGGTGCGCTCCTGGGCGACCGCATCCGCATGAACTCGATCCACGACGAGCGCATCTACATGCGCTCGCTCGCGACTCGACAGGCGAACCTCGCGCTGTCCGCCCACGTGCAGTCGGCCATCGACATCTGCAAGGGCGCGGGCTTCGACCTCGTGATCGTCGAGACCAGCGGCATCGGCCAGTCGGACACCGAGATCACCGATCACTGCGACGTCAGCATGTACGTGATGACAGCGGAGTACGGCGCCGCGACGCAGCTCGAGAAGATCGACATGCTCGACTACGCCGACCTCGTCGCCATCAACAAGTTCGACAAGCGCGGCAGCCTCGACGCCCTGCGCGACGTCAAGAAGCAGGTCCAGCGCGCTCGCAACCTCTTCGCCGTCGACCCCGACGAGATGCCGGTCCACGGGACCATCGCGTCGCAGTTCAACGACCCCGGTACGAACCGCCTGTACCTGGCGCTGATGGGAGCAATCGCAGAGCGCACCGGCGCGCCCCTCGCGCCGACGAGCGACCTCGCTGTGGAGGACGGCGACGAGCGCGCTGTGATCCCGCCGGACCGCGTGCGCTACCTCGACGAGATCCGCGAGAGCGCGAGGCGCTACGACGCGTGGGTCGAGCGCCAGAGCGCCATCGCGCGCACGCTCTACCAGCTGCACGGCTCGATCCTCGCCCTGCGCGGCGAGCGCGACGCGGGCGAGGCGGTCCTCCCCCAGCACGAGATCCAGGACGGCGACGGCCCCGGCGTGACCGCCCTCGTCGAGCGCTACCAGAGCCTCGCGGCGGACCTCGACGGCCGCGCGCGCCGGAGCCTCGAGGAGTGGCCCGCGCTCAAGGAGCAGTACTCGGGCGACGTCTACGAGTTCAAGGTGCGCGACAAGGTCCTGCGCCAGCCCCTGACGGTGGAGTCGCTCTCAGGCACCAAGGTGAAGCGTGTGGCGCTCCCCCGCGCCCTCGACTGGGGCGACATCCTGCGCTGGCGCTCCCAGGAGAACGTCCCGGGCGCCTATCCCTTCACCGCCGGCGTCTTCCCCCTCAAGCGCCAGGGCGAGGACCCCGCGCGCATGTTCGCGGGCGAGGGCGGCCCCGAGCGCACGAACCGCCGCTTCCACTACGTGTCCCAGGGCATGCCGGCCGCGCGACTCTCGACGGCCTTCGATTCGGTCACCCTCTACGGCGAGGACCCGGCGACCCGCCCCGACATCTACGGCAAGATCGGCAACTCGGGCGTGTCCATCGCGACCGTCGACGACGCCAAGAAGCTCTACTCCGGCTTCGACCTCTGCGCGCCGACGACCTCGGTGTCGATGACCATCAACGGTCCCGCGCCGATGGTCCTCGCGTTCTTCATGAACGCAGCCATCGACCAGACCTGCGAGAAGCACATCGTCGAGCACGGCCTCGAGGCCGACGTCGAGGCGACCTTCAAGCGCAAGTACGACGACGCGGGCCTCGAACGCCCCGCCTACCAGGGCGAGATCCCGGAGGGTCACAACGGCCTCGGGCTGATGCTCCTCGGACTCTCCGGCGACGAGGTCCTGCCCGCCGACGTCTACGCCGACCTGAAGGCGAAGACCCTCATGGCGGTGCGCGGCACCGTCCAGGCCGACATCCTCAAGGAGGACCAGGCCCAGAACACCTGCATCTTCTCCACCGAGTTCGCCCTCCGGATGATGGGCGACATCCAGGAGTACTTCGTCCAGCACGGGGTGCAGAACTTCTACTCGGTGTCGATCTCCGGCTATCACATCGCCGAGGCCGGCGCGAACCCGATCACCCAGCTGGCGTTCACCCTCGCCAACGGCTTCACCTTCGTCGAGTACTACCTCTCCCGGGGCATGCACATCGACGACTTCGCGCCGAACCTGAGCTTCTTCTTCTCGAACGGCACGGACCCCGAGTACTCGGTCATCGGCCGCGTCGCCCGCCGTATCTGGGCCAAGGCGATCAAGGAGCTCTACGGCGGCTCGGAGCGCAGCCAGAAGCTCAAGTACCACATCCAGACGAGCGGCCGCTCGCTGCACGCGCAGGAGATCGCCTTCAACGACATCCGCACGACGCTGCAGGCTCTCTACGCGCTGTTCGACAACTGCAACAGCCTGCACACGAACGCCTACGACGAGGCGATCACGACGCCGACCGAGGAGTCCGTGCGCCGCGCTCTCGCGATCCAGCTCATCATCAACAAGGAGCTCGGCCTCTCGAAGAACGAGAACCCCTTCCAGGGCAGCTTCATCGTCGAGGAGCTCACCGATCTCGTCGAGGAGGCGGTGATGAACGAGTTCCACTCGCTCTCCGAGCGTGGCGGCGTGCTGGGCGCCATGGAGCGGATGTACCAGCGCTCGAAGATCCAGGAGGAGAGCCTCCACTACGAGCACCTGAAGCACACCGGCGAGCTCCCGATCGTCGGAGTGAACACCTTCCTCGACTCGAAGGGCTCCCCGACCATCGTCCCCGAGGAGGTCATTCGCTCGACCGAGGAGGAGAAGCAGTACGCAATCGCGAGCCGCGAGGCCTTCCAGGGCCGCGGCGGCGACGCCGCCTGCATCGCGCTCGCGTCGCTGCAGGACGTCGCGCTGTCCGGCGGGAACACCTTCGAGGCGCTGCTCGAGGTCGCCAAGACGGCGAGCCTCGGGAACATGTCCGCGGCCCTCTACGAGGTCGGCGGGCAGTACCGGCGAAACATGTGACGGCCGGCGCGGGCCGCCTCCGGGCGTCCGCGGAGGAGGGGCAGGTGGCGCGCTCACCCGGATCGCATCGATCCTGCTAGGCTGAACCCCATGAAGCGCACGACCTGGTCCATCCTCCTCTGCCTCCCCATCGCGCTCGCCGGCGTCGCTCTCGCGCTGGACCCCGCGAAGCGCGCGGAGGCCCGATGCGACTGCTTCGCGCCCGAGCTGTGCGGAGGGAGCGAGGTCGTCTGCCCGCCGGGCGCGGACTGCTTCCGCCCGGACATCTGCTTCGATCGCGAAATGGTCTGCCTGGCGGACTGCGCCACGACCGCGGCGGAGTGAGAGGCGTCCCACCAGAGCGCGGCGCTCCACCGGAGAGGCCTCCCTGGACCACGGTCCGGGGAGGCCTCTCTCGTACGAGACGCGACGACATCGCTCCCCGCGGTCCCGGTCATCGCTCCGGATCCGCGCGTACCGCTCGCGCGCCCTCCAGCCGTTGCAGGGCGCGCCCGGGCTCGACCGGGCTGTGACCCCCCGCGGGAGTGCTCATACTGCCGGCGATGCTCCTCCCTATCCTGATCCTGTCCCTTGCGGGCGGCGAGGACCGCGCCGCCCGGATCGACGCGTGCCTCGAAGGCAAGACCACTCGATGGCTCAAGGAGACCTCCGCTGCTCAGGCCGCGCTCCGTGACGCGCTCGCACCCGAGGCGACCCGCCTGCGCCCCGGGAACGTGCGCAAGCTCGAGTACGCCGAGGGCAGCTTCGCTCGTGAGCCGCTCCAGTACGCGGTGCGTCTCCCGCTCGACTTCGGCAAGCAGGAGGGGCCCTGGCCCCTCGTCCTGACCCTGCCCGAGGAGGGCGAGGCCCCCGAGCGACACCTGCGGGACAGGTGGCAGGACCGGGAGCTCCTGAGCCAGGCGATCCTCGTCAGCCCCGCCATGCCCGAGGACCTCGCGGCCTGGAGCCAGGTCGTGGTGCTCGGGCAGCCGGGAGGGCTCGCGCGCGTGATGACCGCCCTCCGGCTCTCCACGGAGGCCTTCGACGTGGATCCCGACCGCGTGCTCTGCGTGGGCACGGGCGTGGGCGGGGTCGCGGCCCTCGAGGCGGGCCGCCAGTTCCCGCAGTCCTTCGCGGGGATCGCGTGCCGCGCATCGGACGCCGGGGTCGATCAGGTGGACGTGCTCTGCAACATGCCGATCCGCATCACCGTCGGCGGCCCCACCGCCGAGGCCTTCGCGAAGGTCTGCGCGGACAAGGGCTTCGAGTCGGTCTCGATCGACCCGGACCCCGAGGAGGGCCCCCTGCGCAAGTGGCTCCTCGATCAGCGCCGGATGGCGTATCCCGAGCGCGTCCGCGTCGTCGCCGGCAAGCCGTTCCCGACCCGCTGCTACTGGGTCGGGATCGCGCCGATCGATCCCTCGACCGGCGGGGCCTACGCCCGCGTCCGGCTGCACCCCGAGAGCAACGGGATCGTGCTGGAGGGCGGCGGAGTCTCCTTCGTTCGCCTCTACCTCTCCGACGCGATGCTCGACCTCGACGCGCCGATCTCCCTCGAGGTCAACGGCGAGCATCGCGAGGAGATGGCCCATCGAAGCCTGCGCGTCACGCGCGAGTGCCTGCTCGACGGCATCAGCGATCTCGGCGCCGTCTACACGGCGGAGCTCGTCGTGGACCTGCGCGTGCCAAGCGAGTTCGCGCTGCCAGGGACCGAGGAGCTCGGAGAGGTCTCTGCAGACCTGATGGGATCGCTCCAGGATCCCACCCGCGCCGCCGCGCGAGGCTGGGTCGAACGCGAGGGCGTCTGGCACGCACCCGCGGAGCGCGCCCGCGTCCGCTCCGGCGACCGGCGGAACCCGGAGACCGGCGTCTGGGTCACCCGCGCCGACCGCCGCCGCGCGTCGAAGGGCGCGATGCGCCTCGACGCGGAGTGGGTCGACGTGGACGACGCGCCGAAGCTCGCCGCCGGGCTCCACCCCATCGACGGCGAGTGGTGCGATCTCCCAGAGGCGAACCGCCGCCACACCCGCATCGACGCGCCCTGGGTCATCCCCTCGGCCTTCGCCACGATCCACGCCACCACCGACCGCCGGGTCGCGATCGCCGCCCTCGTCCACATGGGCCGCGCCGTCCCCGACCTCGAGCGCGCCCTCGGACTCGTGCCGCCCCTCCCCCTCGACGTGATCATCGCGCGCACCGAGGAGCAGGCCGATCGCATCGCGTTCGGCGCGCCCGACGGACGCCGCGCGCCGCTCCACGGCGCCGGCCGGCACGTGATCTACGGCGGGTACTTCGCCGAGCGCCGCTTCGAGCGCGACGGCCAGAAGTCGCTCTACGACGGCGCCGGCGTCGGCGTCTGGAACTCGGAGATCCTCCACGGAGATGCGTTCGGAGTGCACTCCGCCCGCCTCGCCTACGCCCTCTCCTGGATCGACGCGGTCGATCCGTGTCCGAAGGCGGAGAAGGCGGCCCGCAAGAAGGGGCCGGGCCCCGACTTCCTCGCCGAGCGCGAGGCAGAGAAGCGCCTCCCCGCGTGGCTCTCGTGGGGAGCCGCGGTCTACGCCGAGCGCTTCTACCGCGACACGTCCCTCGACCTCGAGGCCCAGCCCGACGCGAATCCCTGGTGGACGCGCGCCTGGTCCATCCAGAACCTCGAGGCCGCCGGCGGCCTCGGGGACATGGCCGGGGTCTTCGAGGTCCACATGGATCCTGCCGAGGCCAAGAGGGCCCGCCTCCAGCTCCTCAGGGTGGGAGCTCTCATGGCCTTCGTGCTCGACGGCGGGTGCGAACCCGTCGAGGAGGCCCACGCGGCGCTCAAGGCCGGGCTCATCGACGCAGGCCTCGACGGCCCGCTCGACCCGGAGCTCGTGAAGAACCTCGAGGACGCGATTCGCAGCAACGAGACGGCGCTCCGGGCCTTCCTGCTCGGATGATGGCCCGCCGCCCTGGCTGAGGTTCCAATGCGCGGCGTGGACACCGCCGCGTGGATCGAAGCCGTCACCGGGCGCCCGACGGACGGGCCTCCCGACCTCGTGCAGGAGCTGTGGAGCGGCTACGGCGCCATCGAGCGCTGGTGGCTGGACGGCGGCGTCGAAGCGCGCCCGACACCGGTCATCCTGAAGCGCATCGAGCGGCCACGCGGCGGACCGGATCACCCGCGCGGCTGGAGCTCGAGCTTCGCCGACGCACGCAAGCGCCGCAGCTACGTCATCGAGCGCGCCTTCTATCGCGACCACGCCGCCGCCGCGCCCGGCGCACGGACCGCGCAGCTCCTCGGTGAGCGAGAGACCGAGAGCGGCGGGATGATGCTGCTCGAGGACCTCGACGCGGCGGGCTTCCCCGGGAGGCGCGGAGACGCGTCGGACCTGGAGATCCACGCTTGCCTGCGGTGGCTCGCGGCGTTCCACGGCGCCTTCCTCGGCCGGGCGCCGGACGGACTCTGGCCCCGCGGCACCTACTGGCATCTCGACACCCGCCCCGACGAGCTCGCCGCCACGGAGGACGCGAAGCTCCGCGAGGCCGCCCCGGCCATCGACCAGCGCCTCGGCAACGCGACCCACCGGACCCTCCTCCACGGCGACGCGAAGGTGGCCAACTTCTGCTTCCCGATCGAGCGTGACGGAGGACGCCTCCAGGAGGTGGCGGCGGTGGACCTGCAGTACGTCGGCGGCGGCGTGGGCGTTCAGGACGTCGCCTACTTCCTGGGGAGCTGCCTGGGAGAGGAGGAGCTCGCCCGCAGCGCCGACACCCATCTCGACCGCTACTTCGAGGACCTCGGGCGCGTCCTCGCCGAGCGCGGCCTGCAGAGCGCGGCGGTCGAGGACGAGTGGCGGGCCCTCTGGGCGTTCGCCTGGGCCGACTTCCATCGCTTCCTCGCGGGATGGGCGCCGGGGCACTGGAAGCTCTCCACCTTCTCGGAGCGCATGACGTGCGCCGCGCTCGAAGAGCTGGAGCGCAGGCGCCCCGCGGGGCCGAACTGAGCGAGTGTCGACGGCCGAACACCGCGCGACCCCAGCACGCGCTGCGCGGCGCATCGGGCCTTCCTTCGGTGCTCCCGACGACGGACGCTACGGTGGGCAACATGCCCAGCAAGACGCCGCACCTCGACCGCCGCCAGCTCCTGACGACCGGCGCCGCGCTCGCGGCCGCGCCCCTCGCCCGCGCGCTCCCGCGCTTCCCCGAGGACCCGGTGCGCGTCGGCGTGATCGGCATCGGGATCCGCGGCCGTCGGCTCCTCACGAGCGCGCTCCTGAACAACCCCGGGTTCCGCGTGACCGCCCTCTGCGAGGTCGACGCCACGCGCCTCGCCGACGCCAAGCGGCGGGTGGACGAGCACCACGGCGACACGGCGTGCTGGACGACCACAACCCACGAGGAGCTGGTCCGGCGAGAGGACGTCGACGCCGTCGTGATCGCGACCCCGGACCACTGGCACACCCACCAGATCCTCTCCGCGTGCGCCGCGAAGAAGGACGTGTACTGCGAGAAGCCGCTGACCCTGACCCTGCGGGAGTCCCAGCTCGTCATCGAGGCGGCCGCGAAGCACGGCGTCGTGTTCCAGACCGGCAGTCAGCAGCGCAGCGAGTTCGGCCACCGCTTCGTCAAGGCCGCCGAGGCGGTGCGGGCAGGACGCATCGGGCGCGTGCTGAACGTCAACGTCGGGGTGGGCGACGCTCCGGTGTGGTGCGACCTCGCCGCCGACGAGATGGAGCCCGGCCTCGACTGGGATCGCTGGCTGGGCCCCGCTCCCGCGCGCGAGTTCAGCGAGGTCCTGAGCCCCCGCGGCGTCCACGGCCACTATCCCCAGTGGCGGCGCTATCGCGAGTACGCCGGCGGCGGGCTGGCCGACATGGGCGCCCACCACTTCGACATCGTTCAGTGGGCCCTCGGCATGGACGGCTCGGGCCCCGTGCGCGTGATCCCGCCGTCCGAACGCGGCGCGAAGCGCGGCGCGGCGGTCGAGTACGCGAACGGCGTCCGGCTCACCCACGGCGGCCCGAGCGGCGCCACCTTCATCGGCGAGAAGGGGATGATCGCGGTGGACCGCGGCCGCATCTCGAGCGTCCCGGGCGACATCCTCGAGTGGGAGCCCGAGGACCCGGCCGAGCGCCTCCCGCGCAACCGGAACCACGCGCAGGACTGGCTCGATCGGATCCGCGACCGCGGAACTCCCATCTGCAGCGCGGAGGTCGGCGCGCGCAGCGTCGCGATCTGTCACCTCATGAACATCGCCTACTGGCACCACCGAACGCTCGAGTGGGACCCCGCGGCGTGGCGCTTCGTGGGCGACGACGAGGCGAACGAGTGGCTCGACTACGAGCGGCGCGAGGGGTACGCCCTTCCGCGAGTCTGAAGACGCGCGCTCCCCGCCTCACGCTCGCAGGGCAGCGAAGCCCGGCACGATCTCGAGCTTCGCGGTCCGCGCAGGAACGTGCTCGCCGTCGATCACGAGCCCCGCGTCGTCGAGGAGCTCGAGGTCGAGCTCGGTCGCGCGGCGGAAGCGGACGAGGCCCGAGCGCGCGTGCCCACCTGACTGCACGGAGGCCAGCATGGCCATGAGGCGGGGCCTGAAGCCCCGGCGGATGGTGACGACGTCGAAGGCGCCGTCGTCCAGGAGCGCTTCGGGCGCGACGCGCATCCCGCGGCCGGAGTGCTGCGTGATCGACGCGATCCCGAGGAGCTGCGAGGCGTCCTCCTCGCCGTCGACCCGCGCGTTCGCCGACGGGATCCGCGGGAGGAGCAGCTCGGCGGCGGAGGCCACGTCGTAGCGCGCGCCTCGCGCCCAGCGGAAGCGATCGGCGCGCGCCGAGATCCGCGAGGCTGCTCCCCATCCGACCACGTTGATCGAGACCACCGAGCGGCCTCCGTCGAGCGTGACCCGGATCGCGTCGAGGCCGCGACGGGCGCCGGAGAGGACCCGCTCCGCCGCGTCCTCCGGGGTGCGGACACCGAGGTCGAGGGCGAGGGAGTTGCCCGATCCCGCCGGAACGGGCGCGAGGTCCGGACAGGGCCCCCCGCCACGCGTCGCCGCGTTGATCGCCTCGTGGAGCGTCCCGTCCCCGCCCGTGGGCAGGAGCAGGTCGTAGCCCTCCCTCGTCCTCGCGAGCTCTTCCTCGTCGCCCGGCCGGCGAGTGGTCGCTCGGTCGACGGACCAGCCGGCCCCGAGAAGCGCGTCCTCGACCGCGCCGGCCGCGGAGGCCGCCCGCCCCCGGCCCGCTGCGGGGTTCACGATGATGAGGGCGCGGGGCATGGCGTCAGCTCCGGGCGAGCGCGAGGATCCCGTCCACGTCGCAGTGCTCCTCGACGTGATCCGCGAGCCCGTCGAGCGTCGACTCGACGGTCGCGCCGTGACCGCTGGCCGCCGGGGTCACGCCGCGCTCGCTCAGCCACGCTCTCCGGAAGGCGTCCTCACGGAACATCCCGTGGAAGTAGCTCCCCGCGACGAGGCCGTCGGCGCTCACCGCGCCCTCCGGCTCGCCGCTCACCCGCGCGAAGGGGCGCGCCAGGTCCGGGCCCGTCGTCCGCCCCACGTGGATCTCGTAGCCCTGGAACCGCGCGCCCGTGGCGACGTGCTCGGCCCAGGTCTCCGCGAGTCGCTTCTCGGGCGTCATGGTCGTCGTCACGTCGAGCAGACCCAGCCCCTCGGTCTCGCCGGGCGCCCCCTCGATCCCCTCGGGGTCGGCGACGACGCGGCCGAGCATCTGATAGCCGCCGCAGATGCCGAAGATCGCGCCGCCCCTCCGGTGGTGGGCCGCGATGTCCACGTCCCACCCCTGCTCCCGCAGGAAAGCGAGGTCCCCGCGGGTCGACTTCGTCCCCGGGATCAACACGAGGTCTGCGTCGGCGGGCACGGGCCTGCCCGGACCGAGCATCGTGAGGCGCACGCCCGGCTCGGACGCGAGCGGATCGAGATCGTCGACGTTGGAGATGCGCGAGAGCTCGAGACAGACGACGTGGAACCCCGCGCCGCGCTCCATCTTCCCGGGATCGACCGCGTCCTCCGAAGGCAGGCGCCATGCGTCCTCGTACCAGGGGAGCACGCCGAGACCGCGCCACCCGGTGCGGAGGGCGATCGCGTCGTGGCCCTCGTCGAAGAGGCGCGGGTCGCCGCGGAACTTGTTCACGATGAACCCGCGCACCAGCTGGAGATCTCCGGGCTCGAGCACGGCGTGGGTCCCGACGAGCTGCGCGATGACCCCACCGCGCTCGATGTCCCCGACCAGGACCACGGGGACCTCCGCGCGGGTGGCGAAGCCCATGTTCGCGATGTCGCGCGCCCGCAGGTTGATCTCGGCGGGGCTCCCCGCGCCCTCGACGACGACGAGATCGTGGGCCGCGCGGAGGCGTTCGAAGCTCTCCATCACCGCCGCGAGGAGCTCCGCTCCGGATCGCTCGCGGTCAGCGAGCGCCGCGCCCGTGCGGCGCCGGCCATGGACGATCACCTGGAGGCCGGCGTCCGCCTCCGGTTTGAGGAGCACGGGGTTCATGTCCGTGTGCGGCGCGAGCCCCGCGGCGACGGCCTGCAGGGCCTGGGCGCGACCGATCTCGCCGCCGTCCGCGGTGACCGCAGCGTTGTTCGACAGGTTCTGGGGCTTGAAGGGCGCCACGGAGAGCTCGCGTCGCCGCGCGGCTCGGCAGAGCCCGGCCACCACCAGGGACTTGCCGACGTCCGAGGCGGTCCCCTGGATCATCACCGCGTTGTTCATCGACGCACCCGTCCCCACGGCGAGATCATGCGGTCTCGGGAGCGAGGCGTCAGCCCGGGGAAGGCGATCTGCGGCGCGGGCCCGGCCGGGCCGAGAAGTCCCTCGCCGCGCCGCGCGTTCAGCTGGCGATCGAGGGATCCAGGGGCACGTCCCACGCGACGACCTCACCGCGCTGATCCCCGGTGAGCCGGAGAGACGCGGGGCCCACGATCTCGGCGCCGTCACCGGCTTCGAGGACCCGTCCGTCGAGCTTCATCGAGCCCGTGGCGACATGGAGGTAGACGCCGCGCCCCTCGTCGACCGCGAGAGTCACCTCGTCGCCAGGGCTCAGGATCCCGACTCTCAGCCGGGCGTCCTGCCGGATCAGCAGGGACCCGTCCTCTCCATCGGGGGAGACGACGAGTCGGAGGGTGCCCGCGCGCTCCTCCTCGCTGAAGGACTCCTGGAAGTAGCGGGGCGCGAGACCTCGCTCGGAGGGCACGACCCACATCTGCAGGAAGTGCAGCCCATCGGTCCGCGAAGCGTTGAACTCGGAGTGCTGGACGCCGCTGCCTGCGCTCATCAACTGGACCTCCCCGGGTCGCATCCGAGATCCGTTGCCCATGCTGTCCTCGTGCTCCAGCGCGCCCTCGAGGACGTAGGAGACGATCTCCATGTCTGCGTGTCCGTGGGGCGGGAAGCCTGCGCCGCCGGCCACTCGATCCTGATTGAGCACGCGCAGCGGCCCGAAGGCCATGCGCCCCGCATCGAAGTGATCGCCGAAGGAGAAGGAGTGGTAGGTGTCCAGCCAGCCGTGATCACGGTGGCCGCGGTCCGAGGATCTGAGGATGGTGATCATGGTCTCAGGGGGCGCCGAGCGCGGGCTCGCCCCCGGCTGCACCAGCGGGGTTCGATCGAGGACCGGACGGCGTTGCGACGAACATCGAATCGAGCGCCGCTCGATCCGCGCCATCCTGCGCTGGACCCAGCGCCCTTATCCTCCCCTCCATGGACGATCCAGAGGGACCCGACGACGCGAGGACGCCGCTGCTCGACGCGTGGTTCGACGGCCCCACTCTTCGCCGCGGACTCCGGGTCTCGGCCGTCGTCGGAACGGCGTTGCTCGCGATCAACCAGGGAGAGCTCCTGCTGGACGGCGAGTTCCCGGCGCCCTGGAAGGCCCTGCTCACCTACCTCGTGCCCTACGTCGTGTCGTCGTGGTCCTCGGTGGCCGCGCTCAGGGAGCGGGAGTCCGAGCGCCCGAGCCAATGAGCGGGCTCGACGCCCGACGGCTCGCCCTCCTCAGAGGCCGATCCCGTCGAGGACCTGCTTCAGGCTCTCGGCCTCGAACGGCTGGGCGAGGTACGCGCTCGCGCCGGCCTCGAGGGCGCTGTCGATGCGGTCCTGCAGCTTCTCGTCGGTGACGAGGATCGCGGGGATGTCGCACCAATCGGGATGGCTCTGCATCGCGCGGATCACCTCCGTGCCGTTCATCCCGGGCATGTTCCAGTCGATGAGACAGAGGTCGGGCGTCTCCTCCGTGAGCGTGTTGAGGAGCTCGCCGCCGTCCTCCATCAGCTCGACCTCGAACTTCAGCTCCTCGAGGATCTTCTTGAGGATGAGCCGCGTGGCGCGGGAGTCGTCGGTGACGATGGCTTTCATGGTGTTCGCTCTCTGTCGAGAGGGGGCGACCTCGTGTTTCGGCTGCGCCTCCGGTCATCCTTGAGTGAACGCCCCAGCGTGGGAGCGTGGCACAGCAGGCCCTTTCCTGCCCGACGTGCGAGCGGCGTGACCGAGATCCCCCCGCGGCGAGGCCTCGGCCCCCTCCAGCGCGGCCCGGGCGGCAGCCATGGCCTGCTCGAGCCCGGGGAGGCTGGAAGAAGCCCGCGCGCGGGCTCATGATGGCCCCATGGAGCAAAAGGAGGCTGGAGAGAACAAGGGCCTCGTCATCGCCGTCGCAGCGGCGATCCTCGTGATCGGCGCGCTCGCCGTCCGGCGGACCGGCCAGCTACGCGAGAGCCCGACCTATCTCCCCTTGGCGACCGCAGCGGAGGGCAAGGGCGCGGTCTCCGGGCATCTCGTGAGGGAGGACGGTGCGCCGATCGAGGGAATCAGCATGACCTGGATGCGCCGGCTGGACAGCCTCACGACGATGGGCGGCGGACGCAGCGAGCCGAGCGGCCCCGACGGCAGCTTCCGGATCGACGACATCGAACCCGGAGAGGGCTTCGTGGAGATCTCCGCCTTCCACGGGTCGTGGGACGGAGAGAGCGGCCTCTTCGAGGTGCTGCCCGGGAGCGAGGCCAGCGCGATCGTCGTCCGCGCGGAGCTGGTCGACGAGGAGCGCGTCACGCGCGGCGTCGCCCTGGACGAGGACGGCGCACCCGTGGTAGGCGCGACGGTCACCGCGAGGCGCAAAAGGCTGATGAGCCAGTCCATGACGGTGGTCACCACCACGTCCGACGGCTCCTTCGAGGTCGTGACGCCCACCGCAGGCGGCGAACTCGTGCTCACGATGGAGCGCCCGGGCCACGAGCCCGCGACGCTCGAGGGAGTCGCCGTCGGCTCGCAGGACGTCGAGCTCCGCTCAGGGCGTCCTTCCGTCGAGCCCCCCGCCTCCGACGCCGGGAGACCGGACGGCCGCGACGAATGAGCCCCTGGCTCGACGCGTGAGCTCCGCATCGGACAGTGGCGCGCGGTCCGGCACGGGCTCCTCCCGGACACGGACGATCGCCTCGTCTCGACGCCCCCGGGGGACGGCCCCATCTTCGACGCGTCGCGCGCACACGTCTTCGCCGACGAGGCATCCTCCGGTCGAGATCGCTCGCGGGCCTCGACGAGGATCAGGTCGTCGCGACGACCGCTGCAGCCGCGCGGCGAGCTCTCCGAGGCCGCCCGGTCAGCGATCGTCGCCCGATATGTCCCTGGCGATCCGCGCGATCAGGGCGCGCGTGCGAGCCGCGTAGCCGAAGTCACCCTGCGGAGAGGCCTCCGCTCCTTCCAGCGCGGCTCGCGCGGCGGCCATGGCCTTCTCGTGCTTGCCGAGGTGATGGGCGAGCTCGGCCTTGTAGTAGATCTGCCACCACGCGGCCGGCTGGAGTTCCACCGCCCGGTCGATCCACGCCTCGGCCTCTTCGAGGTTCTCCCGCTTCTCGTAGAGGTACATGCCCGCGTCGAAGTACGTGCGCGGGCTGACCTCACCCTTCGCGTTGCGCACCTTCTCGTCGATCTCCTGCAGCACGCGCGTGTCGGAGTCGACGCGCACGGGGAAGCGCACGCGCGTGCGCTCCCACGCGATCGTCATGTCCGCGCCGTTGGCGTGGAATCCCTGCATCTCGATCGAGAGGGTCTCGTGGACCGCGCCGAGCGTCTCGACCTCCACGTCGAAGCGAGCGACGTCGCTGGCCGGGTCGTAGCCGCCCGCGCCCCAGAGATCGTTCTGCGAGCTGAGAATGATCGTCCACTTCTCGGCGCGCGGGATCGTGTAGAGGCCGTACTTGCCCGCCTTCACCTGCTGACCGCCGACCTCGGCGTCCTCCCCGAGGGTGACCGTGGTGCAAGCGTTCGCCCCGGTGCGCCAGACGACCCCGAAGGCCTCGAGCTCGCCGAAGATCTTCCGGCCCCTGACGCTCGGCCGGCCGTAGTCGATGGTCATCTCCCCGAGGCCGATCTGCTGGGTCACGACGGACCGCGGGCTGAGGGGCGGCTTCTTGATCTGCGCGTCGGCGCTGGAGACGAGAGTGAGGAGAGAGAGGGCGGTGATGAGGGTGCGCATCTTGATTCGAGGCTCGTGTCTGGTCCGCGCTTCGCGGGGAAAGGCGGCTCGGAGGATGGGGCGGAGGCGCCGGACATGTCGCGCCGCGGCCGCTCAGGGGCGATGACGTGGCCGACGGGGCTCACGCGCAAGAGGCAACCGGGGGTCCGCGAGGAAGAGTTCTGTGAGAGACCACTGAGGGCCTGTTCGCCGAAGCGATCGGAAGCGTGGGAGACTTCGCTGTAGTTGGCAGACCGGGGGATCCCCCTCGCCCCCTCCCCGACGCCGACCCGGACCGCCGGCCGGCCTTCCCGAAACGACCGACATGAGACTCCGCACCACCCTCTCACTGGCACTCGTCGCCGCCGCTCTCGCTCCCGGGGCCGCCGCGCAGGGACCGCTGCAGCCGCCCCCCCAGCCGCCCCAGAACCCGACGACTCCCGAGAAGGCGGTCCTGGGCAAGATCCTGTTCTGGGACGAGCAGCTCTCGAGCGACGGGAGCATGGCGTGCGGGACGTGCCACATGCCCGGCGTCGGCGGCGGCGACCCGCGGATCGCCACGAGCCCCGCTCACCCCGGCCCCGACGGGATCTTCGGCAACGCCGACGACGTCTTCGGCTCACCCGCCGTCGTGCGCGCGGACGACACGGGCGCCTTCGTCCCCGACGCCACCTTCGGCTTCGACCATCAGGCGACGGGACGCAACTCGCCGAGCATGATCGCCGCGGCGTACTTCCCCCAGCTCTTCTGGGACGGCCGCGCCAACGGCACCTTCACCGATCCGCTCACCGGGAACGTGATCATCCCGACCGGCGGCGCCCTCGAGTCGCAGTCCCTGGAGCCGATCGTCTCGGACATCGAGATGGCCGACGAGGGGCGCGGGTGGGACGCCGTCGTCGAGCGCCTCGAGAACGCGAAGCCCCTCGCGCTCGCGACGAACCTGCCGCTGGACGTCGATCTCGCGATCTTCATCCACCAGACCTACCCCGCGCTCTTCACCGACGCCTTCGGCAGCCCGGACATCACGCCCGTCCGGATCGCATTCGCGCTCGCGGCGTACCAGCGCACGCTGGTCCCCGATCAGTCCAAGTTCGACCGCGTCATGCGCGGGCAGGCGAACTTCACCCAGGCGGAGAACCGTGGCCGCGGCGCATTCAACAGCCCGGGGAGCCGCTGCAACCAGTGCCACGCGGGGACCCTCTTCTCGGACGGCGGGTTCCACAACCTCGGCCTCCGGCCGGCGGCCGAGGATCCGGGCCGCCGCCTCGTCACAGGGAACTTCGGAGACCGGGGCCGCTTCAAGACGCCGTCCCTGCGCAACGTCGCCCTGCGGCAGCGTTTCTTTCACACCGGCGCGCCGGGCATCAACAGCCTGCTCGACCTCCTGCTCTTCTACGACCAGGACGGCGGGCCGTTCGCCGACAACAAGTCTCCGATCCTGAACGGGCTCAACGTCCCGCCGCCGCCGCGCCAGGACATCATCGCGTTCCTGAACACCCTCACCGACCCGCGCGTGGCCGCCGAGACGGCTCCCTTCGACCGTCCGACCCTCTGGAGCGAGCGGGCCCAGCCGAACCCGCTGCCCCTCGGGACCGGCGGCGTGATCGGGAGCGGCTTCTTCTTCCCGAAGGCCCTGGTCCCCTCACCCGCCCACTCCGGGAACGAGGGCTTCCGCATCGGCGTGTCCGGTGGCCTCGGCGGCGCCTGGGCGACGCTGTACGTGCGGGTGATCAACCTGCCCGGCGGCGCGCCGGCTCCGATCCTGCGCCCCGGACCGGCTGGACCCGTGCGGCTCTCGGGCAGCGGCCCCGGCCAGGGCCACGCGACCTACGCCGACCCGCGCAGCGTCGCCCCGGCCCTCGTGGGTCTGACCTACGACGCCCAGTGGATGATCCGCGATCCCTTCGCGCCCGGTGGCGTGTCGCGGTCGGACATGGTGCGGATCACGGTCGAGTGACCGCCGCACGCGAGTGAGCGGAGCCCTGCGATCCGGCGCACGCCGGGTCGCGGGGCTCCGCTCGTTCAGCGGCGCACGAGGCCCTTGACCGCGAGCCCGTAGGGCGCGGGATCGATGTGCGGCGCGTCGCCCGTGACGAGCTCCGCGACGAGCCGGCCCGTGGCCGGCGCCATGCTCAGGCCGAGCATGCTGTGGCCGGCGGCGATCCAGACGTTCCCGATGGCGGGGGCTCGATCGATGAGCGGCCGGCCGTCCCAGGTCATCGGACGCCAGCCGTACCACGTCTCCTGGACCTCGCCCATGGGATCCACGAGGTGCTGCCGGGCCGCGTCGGTGAGCAGCTTCAAGCGCCGCGGGTGGATCGTCTGGCTGTAGCCGACGAACTCCATGGTCGAGCCGATGCGGTAGCCCGAATCCATGGGCGTGATCGCGACGTGGGAGTCCTCGAAGATCAGGGGGTAGCGCGGAGCGCGCTCGGGCCGCGACGTCGTGATCGAGTAGCCCTTGCCTGGTTCGATCGGGACACGGAATCCCAGCGGCTCCTCGAGCAGCGGCGTCATGGCGCCGGTGGCGACCACGAAGCCGTCCGCTTCGATGAACTCCCCACCCGCCCGGACGGAGGAGGCCTCTGCCGCCGCGCCGCGCTCGAAGCCGTCCACGGCCGCCCCTTCGAAGAAGCGGACACCCCGCCCCTCGAGCTCTGCGCGCAGGGACCGCATCAGGACGTCGGGGCGCAGGTGACAGTCGCCCTCGTAGTGCCACGCGCCGCCGAGGCCCGGCTTCAGCGCCGGCTCCAGCGCGAGCACCTCGTCGCCAGGGTAGGGCGTGGCGGTGACGCCGAAGCGGTCGCGCACGAGGGCCTCCGTCTCCCGGAAGGCCTCGAAGCTCCGTCGATCTCCGTGGACGAAGATCAGCCCGCGCTCCTGCCATTCGCACTCGACCCCCGCGGCGACCATGGCGCGATAGAGCTCCATGGAGCTCTGCAGGAGCGCGTGAATCCCGTTCGCGGCGTCGAGCATGTCGCGCTCGTTGCAGCGCCGCGCGAAGTTCCAGAACCAGCTGGCCCAGCGGCGCGACAGCCGGGGCTTGATCGCGAAGGGCGAATTGCGGCCGAGCATGGCGCGCATCGTCCGCTGCACCGCCCCGGGCTGGCAGAGGGGCAGGACGTGGCTCGGGCAGACGTAGCCGCAGTTGCCGTGGGAGCAAGCCGCGCCGAAGCGCTCGCGATCGACGACCGTCACGCGCAGGCCTCGCTCGACCAGGCTCCTCGCGCACATGGCGCCGATCACCCCGCCCCCGATGACCACGACGTGTTGGCCCGCAGCGAGGTGGCGCGGCGGACCCCCTCCGGTCGCGATCACGGCAGCGCCTCCCCGGTCGCGAAGCCGTGGCGGAAGGGATCGCCGTCCTCCAGCAAGAGAGTCGCGCGCGCGGTGACGTGGGCCTCGCCGACGATGGTCGGGAGGACGGCGCCGGGCGCCGCTCCGCGCTCGTAGCTGGCGTCGAAGACGCTGCCGATGACGCTCTCCTGACGCCAGACCGCGCCGGGCTCCAGCCGTCCATCGGCCGCGAGGCAGGCGAGCTTGGCGCTCGTCCCCGTGCCGCAGGGCGAGCGGTCGTAGGCGCCGCCGGGGCAGAGCACGAAGCTGCGGCTGTGGTTCGCCGGATCGGCAGGCGGGCCGAACAACTCGACGTGATCGATGAGCGCGCCGTCCTCGCCCGTCACCCCGGCCCTCCAGAGGGCCGCGCGGATGCCGAGGGAGAGCTCCGTCAGCGCGCGGGCGCTGGCGGGCTCGAGCGGCGGCGCATCGAAGCTGGCGCCGGTGACGAGGAAGAACCAGTTGCCGCCCCAGGCCACGTCCCCGGTGACGCGGCCCAGCCCTGGCACGTCGACCTCGACGCCCGCGAGGTGGCGGCGGCTCTCGACGTTGCGCACCGCGACGCGTCCGTCCTCGAGGAGCTCGGCGCGGACCGGTCCGACGGGAGTGTCGATGCCGTGCACGCCTGGCACGAGCCTGCCCATGAACGCGAGCGTCCGCACGAGACCGATCGTCCCGTGCCCGCACATGCCCAGGTAGCCGGCCGCGTTGAAGAAGACGACCCCGGCCGCGCAGTCGGGCCGGGGGGAGTCGCAGAGGAGTCCGCCCACGAGGACCTCCGAGCCGCGGGGCTCGTGGACCACCGCGCGGCGCAGATGGTCGAACTCCGCCGCCAGCCGGTCCCGACGCTCGGAGAGGTCTCCATCGCCCAGATCCGGACCGCCCGCCACGACGAGCCGCGTCGGCTCTCCGCCCGTATGGGAGTCGATGACGTCGATGGATTGCATGGCCGGCAGAGGGTCCACGATTCCCGCCGTGCTCGCCACCCTGACGATCGTGACTTTGTGTACAAAGTCACGCCACGCGCGCGCGCGCGCCCACCCCACCAGCAGATCACCGCCATGACCACCCGCCCGATCCTCCTCGACGGTGTGTGGCGCGAGGCCCGCGCCTCGCGCACCTTCCAGGCCCACGACCCCTCCACCGGCGCCGCCCTCGAGGCCGCCTTCCCGACCAGTCGCTGGGAAGACGTGGACGAGGCGCTGAGCGCCGCGACGTGCGCCTTCGAGGGCATACGCGCGGCGGGTCCTGACGCCGTCGCCGCGTTCCTCGAGGGCTACGCGGATCGCATCGAGGCGAGCGCGGCGTCCATCACGGAGGCGGCGCACCGGGAGACGGCGCTGCCGCTCGAGCCGCGCCTCCGCTCGGGCGAGCTGCCCCGGACCTGCGGCCAGCTGCGCCAGGCGGCAGCGGCTGCGCGGAGCGCGGACTGGACCCGCCCGATCATCGACACCGCCGCGGGGATCCGTACGCAATACGGCGCCATCGGCCCCGTGGCCGTGTTCGGCCCGAACAACTTCCCCCTCGCCTTCGGCAGCGCCTCGGGCGGCGACTTCGCCGCGGCGATCGCGGCGGGCAACCCGGTGATCGCCAAGGCCCATCCCCTGCACCCCGAGACGACGCGGCTCCTCGCCGAGCAGGCCGTCCTCGCGGCAGCCGACGCGGGACTCCCCGCGGCCACCGTCCAGCTCCTCTACGACATGGCCCCCGAGGACGGCCTGCGCTTCGCGCGCGATCCGCGACTCGCGGCCATCGGCTTCACCGGCTCGCGCCGCGGTGGCCTCGCGCTCAAGGCGGCGGCCGACGAGGCCGGCACCCCGATCCACCTCGAGCTCGGCTCGATCAACCCGGTGGTGATGCTGGCCGGCGCCCTCGCCGAGCGCGGGGAGGACCTCGCCGCCGAGCTCACCGGGAGCTGCCTCATGGGGACGGGTCAGTTCTGCACCAACCCCGGCGTCGTGGTCGTCCCCGCCGGTGAAGCCGGCGACGCGTTCACGGCCTCCGTGGCGCGGCACTTCGAGGCAGCACCCGCCGGCGTGCTCTTCTCGGAGGGCGGTCGCGAGGGCCTGGCTCGTTCGATCGCCCGGCTGGTGGACGCGGGCGCCGAGGTCCTGACCGGCGGCGCCGCGGTCGAGAACGCATCGTGCTCCTACGCCAACACGGTGCTCCGCGCGACGGCCCGCACCTTCATCGACGGCGGCGACGCCATGCAGGACGAGGCGTTCGGCAACGCCACGCTGATCGTCACCTCCTCGTCCACCGAGGAGACGGTCGAGCTCGCGCGCACGCTCGCGGGCAACCTCACCGGCTCGATCTACTCGGCGAGCGACGGGTCCGACGACGAGGACCACGACCGCGTCGCCGCCGCGCTGCGCACGCGCGTGGGGCGCCTGCTCAACGACCAGATGCCCACGGGCGTCGCGGTGAGCCCGGCGATGAACCACGGCGGGCCGTTCCCCGCGACGGCGAACGCCGGCCAGACGGCGGTCGGGATCCCCGGCTCGCTCCTGCGCTTCGCCATGCTCCAGTGCTACGACCAGGTGCGCCCCCACAGGCTCCCTGAGGGCCTCGGCGACGAGAACCCGCGCGGGACCTGGCGCTGCATCGACGGCGCGTGGACCCAGGGGCCCGTGCCCGCGAAGGACGCCTGAGCGGAGCTCCGTGAGCCTGGCCGAGACCATCGAGCGCGACCTCGCGGATCGCATCCAGTCGGGTCGCGCCCTCCCGGCGCGCCTCACCCTGGGCGCGCTCGCGGACGCGTACGGCGTCAGCGCGACGCCCGTGCGCACGGCGGTGGATGGTCTCGTGCGACGGCGCCTCGTCCGTCGCGATGGATCCGGTCGGCTCTCGGTGAGGGGCGGCGAGCGCTGCGATGCCACGGCGATCGAGGCTCCGATCCAGCTCGCCCGCGACCTCGACGGCGAGGTCGCCGAGGAGCTCATCCTCGTCAGCCTCGGCGGGGGTGGATTCGTGCGCGAGGAGGCCCTGGCGGAGCGACGCGGCGTCGGCCGTACCGCCCTGCGCGGCGCGCTTCAGCGGCTCGCGGGCGGCGGGCTCGTGGAGCACGTCCCGCGCCGCGGATGGAGCGTCCCGCGCTTCGACGGCGACGAGATGGACGCCTACATCGACGTGCGCGTGACGCTCGAGCTCAAGGCGCTCGAGCTGGCGCGGCCACGCCTCGAGCCCCGCGCCCTCGAGGAGATGCTCGCCGGCAACCGGCCCGCAGCCGTGCGCGCCGGCCGCATCGACAACGACCTGCACGGCTACCTCGTCGAGCGCGCGGACAACCGGTACATCCGGTCGTTCTTCGACGCCAACGGCCGCTACTTCAACGCGCTCTTCGACTACGCCGGGCTCGGCCCGAGCGTCCTGCGAGAGATGGCGAGGCAGCACGTCGCCATCCTCGAGGCGGCTCTCCACCGCCGATGGGCCCGCGCGAGCGAGGCCCTCGCCCTCCACATCCGCGCACAGAAGCCGGTCATGGAGCGACTGCTCGACCGGCTGGACGCCTGAAGCCCCCGAACCACCTCCTCCCTCCATCGATCATGGCCTCCAACGTCTTCAGCGGCTGCATGCCCGCCCTCATGACCCCGTGCCGCGCGGATCGCACTCCCGACACGGAGGCGCTCGTTCGCACCGGCGCCGACCTCGTGTCCGCGGGGATGTCGGCGGTCGTCTACTGCGGCTCGATGGGCGACTGGCCGCTGCTGACCGACGAGGAGCGGATGGCCGGCGTCGCGGCCCTCGTGGCGGCGGGTATCCCGACGGTCGTGGGCACGGGCGCCATCAACACACGGTCGGCCGTGCGCCACGCGGCCCACGCCGCCGAGGTCGGCGCCGACGGGCTCATGGTCATCCCCCGCGTCCTCTCGCGCGGCACCTCGCCGGCGGCCCAGCGTGCTCACTTCGCGGCCATCCTGGGCGCGGCGCCGGGCCTGCCGGCGGTGATCTACAACAGCCCCTACTACGGCTTCGAGACCCGCGCCGACCTCTTCTTCGATCTGCGGGAGGAGTTCCCCTCCCTCGTGGGCTTCAAGGAGTTCGGCGGTGGGGCCTCCCTGAGCTACGCGGCGGAGCACATCACCAGCGGCGACGACGCGCTGACCCTGATGGTCGGCGTCGATACGCAGGTCGTGCACGGCTACGTCCGATGCGGCGCGGAGGGCGCCATCACGGGGATCGGCAACGCCCTGCCCCGGGAGGTCCTGCGCCTGGTGGAGCTCTCGGTGCGCGCCCAGGGCGGCGACCCCGGGGCCCGGCGCCTCGCCGAGGAGCTGGAGGCCGCGCTCGCGGTCCTGTCGCGCTTCGACGAGGGACCCGATCTCGTCCTCTACTACAAGCACCTCATGGTGCTGACGGGCCACGAGGAGTACTCGCTCCACTTCAACGAGACCGACGCGCTCTCCCCCAGCCAGCGCGGACTCGTCGAGGACGAGTTCCGCCGCTTCAAGGCCTGGTGGGAGCGCTGGGACGGCCGCTCGGACTGAGGGCGGGCCCGCTCCCCACGCCATGTCGATCTACCGGACGCTCTCGCGCATCGGGATGCGGTTCGCGAGCCGCCACACCCTCTTCAGGCACGGGTTCAACCTCTCGCCCATGTACCGCCGGACCACGGCGCGCGTGATCTCGATCACGCCCGACCTGTGCGAGGCGACGGTCCGTCTCCCGCTCAGCTGGCGGAACCGGAACTACGTGGGCTCGATCTTCGGCGGCAGCCTCTACGCCGCCGTGGATCCGATCTACATGATCCAGCTGATCTACGTCCTCGGCGAGGAGTACGTGGTCTGGGACAAGGCGGCCGAGATCCGCTTCAAGGCTCCGGCGCGCGAGGACGTGTACGCGGACTTCCGCTTCACTCCAGAGGAGTTGGAGGGGATCCGCGCCGCGGCTGACGCGGACGGCGAGGTCGTCCTCACCAAGGAGATCGTGCTCACGGACAGAGCGCGGGAGCGGGTCTTCTGCGAGGTGACGAAGACGCTCTACGTCGCGACCAAGGCGCACTACCGGGAGAAGCTCGCCCGGCGCGCCGCGGGGAAGACCTGATCCCCGGGATCAGCTGCAGGCGACCCGCGGGAGGGTCACCGTCACGGAGAAGCGGGCGCCTCCCTCCTCGGCGGCCTCCACCTCGATCGATGACGTCCCGCCCAGCGCCTCGGTGGCCTTGGCCACCAGCGCCAGGCCGAGCCCCACGTGCTCCCCGTCCCCGGTCCGCGCCGTGTCCGCGCGCCAGAAGGCCTCGAAGGCCCGCTCGCTCGCCTCCGGCGGCAGAGGCGCGCAGTCGTTGCTGACGGTGATCGACACCCGCTCCGCTCCATCGGCGCGGAGCGCGCAGGTCACGGCGGAGCCGGGCGTCGCGTGCGCCACGACGTTCCGCGCGAGGTTGGAGAGGACGCGCTCGACGAGAGCGGCGGCCGAGGAGATCACGGGGGAGAGACCGGGTTCGATCGCGGTGGTGAGCGTGAGTTCCTGCGCCTCGAACCCGGGTCGGGCGGCCGCGAAGGCGCCGTCGAGCTCCTCGGCGAGGTCCACCGTCTCCAGGCGCCCGGAGATCTCCTCGGCGCGCGCCAGCATCAGGAGTCCCTCGAGCGTGTCCTCCATCGATCGAGCGACCGCGAGGCATTGGTCTGCGTACTCGCGGTGGGCCTCGATGGTGCGCTCGCGCCGGAGGGCGACCTCGAGCGTCGCGCGCAGCCCTGCCAGCGGCGTCCGCAGCTCGTGGGCGGCGTCGGCGGTGAAGCGCCGCTCGCGCTGGAAGGCGCTGCTGAGGCGGGCTCGCGTGACCTCGAGCGCCGCCACGATCGGAACGAGCTCAGCCGGAGCGTCCGGCGCCTCGATGCTCTCCCCGAGGTTCGACTCGTCGAGGCCCGCGACTCGAGCCGAGAGCGCCTGCAGCGGCGCCACACCGCGCCGGACGACGACAGTGATGAGAATCGCGGAGATCAGGATCGCGCCGAGCCCGCTGCCGAAGAGCGCGCTCCTCAGCTCGGCGAGGGTCGCGCGTTCGTCCGCGATCGGGGCCGCGACGAAGACCTCGAAGCGCTCGTCCGGGCCGAAGAGATCCCGCCCCCTGCGCGGCGGCCGACGCCGGTCCGCGGACCGGGACGGACGATCTCCTTCGGCTCGCTGCCGCCCTTCGGGTCCGCGGTCTCCGGGTCCGGACTCCCGCGAACGGCCGCGCGCTTCCGGGTTGCCCGCACCCTCCGGTCGCCGCGGAAGCAGGTCCGCGGGCGTGACCGTGAAGCTCGCGACCCGATAGGGCTGGCCCTCCTCGCCGGCGACATCCCGGAACACGGGCGCCGTCGCGCGCTCGCGGGCCGCCTCCGCCGGCGGCGCTCCCGCGTCCGGGAACCTGGCGCTGGCCACGATGGGGTCCTCCTCTCCGGGACGCCGTACGAGCCAGAGGTGACCAGAGGTGTCACCGTCGGCGAGGAACCACTCGTGCTCGCTCCCGTCCGGCTGCAGCCGCCCGACGTGGCGCATGTCGGCGCAGGCCCTGATCACTCCGCCCTGGAGGACCGCCGCGAGTGAGGAGCTGTGGGACTCCACGAGCCGCGAACGAACGATCCCGTCCACGGCCCAGCCCGTGGCGGCGATCGCCAGCGCGGTGATCGAGAGCGTCCCCAGGAGAACCCGGCGCCGGATGCTCGCAGGCGCCGCGCGTTGCTCGGCTCCACCGCTCATCCCTCGCTCCGGTCCTCGAGCACGAAGCCGAGGCCCCGCTTCGTGTGCAGGAGACGCGCCCGGCTGCCTTCCTCGAGCTTGCGGCGCAGGTAGCCGACGTAGACGTCGACCACGTTGGAGGTGGCCGTCCCGCGGTCCCGGTAGAGACTGTTGTGAACCTCCTCGCGCGTGACGAGCTCGCCCGCACGATGGGCGAAGAGCTCGAGCAGAGCGTACTCACGAACGGTCAGGTCGATCTCCTCGCCCGACATGAGGACGCGGCGCTCCGCCGGCCGCATCTCCAGGGGCCCGACCTGGATCGACGGGCTCTTGACCCGGTACTTGCGCCGCAGGAGCGCTCGCACCCTGGCCACCAGCTCCTCGATGGCGAAGGGCTTGGTGAGGTAGTCGTCCGCGCCACGGTCCAGCGCCTTGACCCTGTCCTCCACCTCGTCGCGAGCCGTGACGACCAGCACGTGCGCCTCGTTCCCCGCCTCGCGCATGCGGTGGAGCACCTGCAGGCCGTCGACGCCGGGGAGCATGATGTCCAGCACGACCAGATCGAAGGTCGCCGCCTCTAGCTTCGTGAGCGCCTGCGCTCCGTCCGCGGCGAGGTCCACGGTCCACCCCTCGTCTCGCAGGGCGGTCACCACAGCGCCCCGCACGGGGCCGAAGTCCTCGACGACGAGAATGCGCATGCCGCTGAGGATATCGGCCCGGATCGTGAGAGCGCCCGGAGCTGCTCACGGACTTCTAAGGGACGGGCCGGGACAAGGCCGCCTGCCCGGTACCGCGGTCAGCTCCGGAGGATCGCCGTGGCGCGCTCCAGCCCGTCGAGGGTCAGCGGGACCATGCGCCCGCCCATGAGCCTCGAGATGAGCTGGACGGACGGCGTCCTCTGCCACCAGCGATCGGGTTCGGGATTGATCCAGACGGCGCGCTCGAAGTGATCGAGGATGCGCTGCATCCAGACCGCGCCGGCCTCCTCGTTCCAGTGCTCGACGCTACCCCCCGGCTGGGTGATCTCGTAGGGACTCATCGTTGCGTCCCCCACCAACACAAGGCGGAAGTCGCCGTTGAACGTGCGCAGGAGCTCAGCGGTGTCGATCAACCCCTCGCGGCCGTTCTTGTTGGTCCGCCACATCCGCTCGTAGGGGCAGTTGTGGAAATAGAACGTCTCGAGGTGCTTGAACTCGGTCCTCGCGGCCGAGAAGAGCTGCTCGACGACGCGAACGTGGTCGTCCATGGAGCCGCCGACGTCGAGCAGCAGCAGGACCTTGACGCGGTTCCGGCGCTCGGCTCGGTGGGCGATGTCGAGGTACCCCGCGTTGCGCGCCGTGCGCGTGATCGTCTCGTCGAGGTCGAGCTCGTCCTTCGCGCCCTCGCGCGTGAAGCGGCGCAGCCGGCGCAGGGCCATCTTCATCTGACGGGTCCCCAGCTCCACGTCGCCGTCGAAGTCCTGGAACTCGCGCTTCTCCCAGACCTTGACGGCCCGGCGCTGGCCGCCCTCTCCCCCGACGCGCACGCCCGCGGGGTTGTAGCCGCCGGAGCCGAAGGGCGAAGTGCCTCCCGTGCCGATCCACTTCGATCCTCCGCCGTGCTTCTCACGCTGCTCGGCGAGCCGCTTGCGGAGCGTCTCCATGAGCTCCTCGAAGCCGCCGAGCTCCTTGATCCGCGCCTTCTCCGCCTCCGTGAAGAAGCGCATCGCGTCGCGCTCGAACCACTCCTCCGGCACGAGCGCGAAGGGATCCTCGATCTCGCCCAGGCGCTCGAACCACGCGGTGAAGACCCGGTCGAAGCGGTCGAGGTAGCGCTCGTCCCGCGCCAGGGAGCAGCGCGCGAGGTAGTAGAACGACTCGAGCTCGTGGTCCGCGACGCCGGCGCGGATCGCGCGCAGGAAGGCGAAGAACTCGGTGAAGGTGACCGGTACGCCCCCCGCGCGCAGGTCCTGGAAGAGCCCGAGGAACACGCCTTCAGCGGCTCCAGCCGCGCGACCCGACCCACTGGGCGAGGCGGTCCATGTCCTGCTCGTTCTTCACGAGCGACCCCATGAACGGCGGCACCTCGCTCTTCTCGGCGCGCTCCTCCAGCATCTCGGGCGTCACGTGCTCGATGACGAGCAGACGGATCCAGTCAAGGAGCTCGGAGGTGCTGGGCCGCTTCTTGAGCCCCGGGACGTCGCGAACGCCGAAGAACATGCCGAGGGCCTCGTTGAGGAGATCCTTGTGCAGCTCCGGGAAGTGCGCGAGCACGATCGAGGCCATCGTCGCCCCGTCGGGGAAGCGGATGTAGTGGAAGAAGCAGCGGCGCAGGAACGCGTCGGGGAGCTCCTTCTCGTTGTTCGACGTGATCACGACGATCGGCCGGCGCGCCGCCTTGACGAGCTCCCCCGTCTCGTACACGTGGAACTCCATGCGATCGAGCTCGGCGAGGAGATCGTTGGGGAACTCGATGTCCGCCTTGTCGATCTCGTCGATGAGCAGGACCGCGCCGCCCTCGGCCGTGAAGGCCTCCCAGAGCTTTCCGGGGACGATGTAGTTGGAGATGTCGTGAACCCGGTCCGATCCGAGCTGGCTGTCGCGGAGTCGTGCGACGGCGTCGTACTCGTAGAGGCCCTGGGACGCCTTCGTCGTCGACTTCACGTTCCAGCTGATCAGCGGCAGCCCCACCGACTGCGCGATCTCCTCCGCGAGGACCGTCTTCCCGGTGCCGGGCTCACCCTTCACGAGGAGCGGACGCTCCAGGGCGACGGCGGCGTTGACGGCGACCGCCAGGTCCTCGCCGGCGATGTAGGTGGAGGTGCTCTCGAAACGGTGGTCCATGTTCAGGCTCTCGGCCCGGCGCCGTGGCTCCCGGGCGGCGGGTCGCGGAGCGTACCACCGAGCACCGCGGCCGGGCCCGATCGCGGAGAACCCCGTGCATCGCCGCGGCGACGCGCCGCGGAGGTGCGGAGAGAGCCGCCGCGCACCGCGCCGGTGAGCGCTCACGTGCGAGCGGCCTTCGGGCTGCTCCCGAGCATCGCGGGCAGCTCTGTGGCGTGACCTTCGACGTCCCCGACGATCCAGGCCTCCGTGACCCCGGACCGGGACGTGGAGTGAGGGAGCCTCGGGCGAGGGAACGGCGCCATACGAGGTCAGGAGCGCTGCGCTTCCCTCGTGGCTTCGTCCTCCTCCTCCGCTGGCATGAGGGGTTTCGAGCAAGAGCGGAAAAAAGTGCGCGTCGGCACCTCAGGGTCTCTCTGGATCCGCTCGATACAACCTCAGCGCGTGTCCGCCCTCCCCGCTCGGCGCGGCGCCGCCCCGCCGCGTCAGATGAAGTCGAATCCTCGCCCCCCCGTCGTGCTCGCACTCGCCGTCGCGCTCTCCCTCGTCATGGCCGATCAGCGAGCCCTCCCGGTCGACACCGCCGAGGAGTCGCTCCAGGCCCGGCCCGCCGGCTCCGCACCCGCTTCCCCCCGCGACCTCCTCGCCTGGCCGCGCACGGCCGCCCTCGTGGACGAGACGAGCGGGCCCTTCGAACTCGAGCTCACGCCGGTCCTCGCCGTCGCCGACATCGAGTGCCCGGCCCACCCGCTGGACACCGTCCTGCTACCCTGCCGCGGCTCCAAGGCCACCGACTCGCAGGTGCGCGACTCGGTCACTCGACTCCGCCAGATCGGCGCCGAGTTCGTCGCCACGGTCCTCGACGGCGTCGAGGGGCGCCGCGGGGACCATGGCCACGGAAACGGCCACGGCACCGAAGCCCGCTCGCGGGACTCAGCAGCATGAACCCCCTAGACGAGAGCTCCCAGGCCTCACAGCCCGAACAATCCGCCGCGGCGCCGGTGACCGAGTCACTCGACCGGCCCGAGCCCGCGCGCCACCAGGCGAACCGCTCGGTCTGCGTCGTGGGCCTCGGATACATCGGACTGCCGACCGCGTCGTTGCTGTGCAGCCGCGGCTATCAGGTGCGCGGCGTCGACCTCTCCGAGGCCGTGGTCGAGACCATCAACCGCGGCCAGATCCACATCGTCGAGCCGGATCTCGACGTGATGGTGCGGAGCGCGGTGACCGCGGGCCAGCTGAGCGCGAGCGTCGAGGCGGGCCCGGCGGACATCTTCCTCATCGCCGTCCCCACCCCCATCGACGAGAACCGCAGCCCCGACATGGGCGCGGTGAGGGCCGCGGTGGCCGCCATCGCCGCGCACCTGCAGCCCGGCAACCTCGTCATCCTCGAGTCCACCAGCCCCGTCGGGACGACCGAGAACATCGTCGCCCCGATCCTGGAGGAGAGCGGCCTGAAGGTGGGCGAGGACGTCTTCGTCGCCTACTGCCCCGAGCGCGTCCTCCCGGGTCGGATCCTGACCGAGCTCGTCGAGAACGACCGGGTCGTCGGCGGCGTCAACCAGCGCTCCACCGACGAGGCCATCGACTTCTACGAGACCTTCGTCCGCGGTGAGGTGATCGGCACCGACTCGCGCACCGCCGAGATGGTCAAGCTGACCGAGAACTCGTTCCGGGACGTGAACATCGCCTTCGCGAACGAGCTCTCGATGATCTGCGCGAACCAGGGCATCAGCGTCTGGAACCTGATCCAGCTCGCCAACCGTCACCCGCGGGTCAACATCCTCCAGCCCGGGCCCGGAGTCGGAGGCCACTGCATCGCGGTGGATCCCTGGTTCATCGTCCACGCCGAGCCGGAGCGCGCGCGCCTCATCCGGACCTCGCGCGAGGTCAACCTCGACAAGCCCGAGTGGGTCGTGGAACGGGTCCGAAAGGCGGTCGAGACGGTCAAGAATCCGGTCATCGCCTGCCTCGGGCTCGCCTTCAAGGCGGACGTCGACGACGTGCGCGACTCGCCCGCCGTCGAGATCGTCCGGGCGCTCGGCGAGGAACTCGACGCGCCGATGCTGGTCGTCGAGCCGAACCTCGCCTCGCACCCCGATCACGCGCTCACGTCGCTCGAGGACGCCCTCGCCCGGGCGAACGTGGTGCTCGTCCTGACCGACCACAAGCAGTTCAAGCGCATCGACCGCGAGGTGCTCAACGAGAAGATCCTGATCGACACGCGGGGGCTCTTCCTGTGAGTCCCTCGCCGGTCCGCGGCCTGTGCGTCTTCGGGACCCGTCCCGAGGCGATCAAGATGGCGCCAGTCGTCAAGGCACTCGCCGCCGACCCGCGCTTCGACGTGCGCGTCTGCGTCACCGGTCAGCACCGTGAGATGCTCGCGCAGGTCCTCGACGTCTTCGGGATCACACCAGATCACGACCTCGCGGTCATGGCGCCGGGCCAGGACCTGGCCGACGTGACGTCCAAGGTGCTCCTCGGCATGCGCGGCGTCCTGCGCGACGAGAAGCCCGACGTCGTGCTCGTGCACGGCGACACGACCACCTGCTTCGCGGCGGGCCTCGCGGCCTTCTACGAGCGCGTCCCGGTCGCCCACGTCGAGGCTGGCCTGCGCACCGGCGATCTCGACCGCCCCTGGCCCGAGGAGCTGAACCGCGTCCTCGTCGGGCGCTTCGCGTGCCTCCACTTCGCCCCCACCGAGCGCGCAGCTTCGAACCTGACCGGAGAGGGCGTCGACCCCGAGACGGTCCACGTGACCGGCAACACGGTCGTCGACGCGCTCCTCGACGTGGCGGGTCGCGTCGCGGACGAGCCCGCTGCGGCTCACGGGCCCGAGCTGGGACCCGAACTCGCCGCTGGCCTCGACCGCGACGACGCCCCCCTCGTCCTCGTCACCGGGCACCGCCGCGAGAGCTTCGGGCAGGGCTTCGAGGACCTCTGCTCCGGCCTCCGCCGCATCGCCGAGCGCCACCCGGACTGGCGCATCGTCTATCCCGTACACCTGAACCCGAACGTGCGCGGTCCGGTCCACGAGGCCCTCGGTGACGTCCCGAACGTCCACCTGATCGAGCCCCTCGAGTACCGCCCCTTCGTCTGGCTGATGGGCCGCGCCGACGCGATCCTCACCGACTCCGGCGGGATCCAGGAGGAGGGCCCGTCCCTGCACGTCCCCGTGCTCGTCACCCGCGACGTCACCGAGCGTCCCGAGGCGGTCGCCGCGGGCACCGTTCGCCTCGTCGGGACCGACCCGGATCGCATCGTGGAGAGCGTCGAGGCCGCCATCCTCGACGAGGACGTCCGCGCCGCCATGACGAGCGGCACGAATCCCTACGGCGACGGCCGGGCCTCGATGCGCATCGCGGATCGCCTCGCGGAGCGCTTCGGAGCCAACAGGCCCGCTCCGCCCAGGGTCCCCCCCACGACGCCGTGACGGCCTCGGAGGCGCCGCCCCAGCCCGCGCTCTGCGGCCTCCGGAGCCGGTGCCGCTCCTGGTCCACGCGCCGAATCTCCACTCCTCCGGCGACGTCGCTCGCCGGCTCCGAGCACGATCGAGACGCGACGACGCGACCCATCAGAGCCCCCGAAGGGCGACTTCGAGAGCGACGGCCCTGGCAGAGGTCGGCGGTCGCCTGCCAGCCGATCGAGCCGCACGGCTCCGCTCGTAGAATGGCGCCGTAGCGCGCCGAGGAGCGCGACGCGGGCGACGGATGCGCCCGGTCAGCGTCCTCTCCACACGAGGTGCGCGCTGCAGCGCCAAGGGAGCACGACGCCATGATCATCAAGCAGTTCTATCTCGACTGCCTCGCCCACGCGTCCTACCTCGTCGTCGACGAGGCGAGCGGCCGCGCCGTCGTCATCGATCCGCGGCGGGACGTCCAGCAGTACCTCGACGCCGCCGACGAGCTAGGCGCGTCGATCGAGGCCGTCCTCTTGACCCACTTCCACGCGGACTTCGTGGCCGGCCATCTCGAGCTGAGGGAGCGCGTCGGCGCGTGGATCGGCCTGGGCGCCCGCGGAGCCGCCGAGTATGACGTCCGCGCGCTGCACGAGGGCGACGTGATCGAGCTGGGCGACGCCCGCCTCTCCATCCTCGAGACCCCCGGTCACACGCCCGAGGGGATCTCGATCGTGGCGACCGACGCGGGTGCGGACCCTGCCGTGCCGGTCGCTGTCTTCACCGGTGACACGCTCTTCGTCGGCGACGTGGGGCGCCCCGATCTCCTGGCCTCCGCCGGCGTGACCTCGGACGAGCTCGCCGGCTGGCTGTACGACTCGCTCCACGACAAGCTCCTCGCGCTCCCCGACGCGACCACCGTCTATCCCGCCCACGGCGCCGGCTCCCTCTGCGGCAAGAACCTGGGGAAGGAGACCTTCTCGACGATCGGCGAGCAGCGCCGCGGCAACTACGCCCTGCAGCCGATGTCCAAGGCGGAGTTCAAGGCGATCGTCACCGAGGCTCAGCCCGAGGTCCCGGGCTACTTCGTGCACGACGTGATGCTCAACAAGAGCGAGCGCCCGACACTCGACGCCACGCTCCCGAGGACTCTGAAGCCCCTCACCCCGGAGGACGTCGAGGAAGCCGTCAGCGGTGGCGCCGTGGTCGTCGACACGCGCGAGAGCAGTGACTTCCTCGAAGGCCACCTGCCCGGCAGCCTGAACGTCGGCCTCGCCGGCAAGTTCGCGACCTGGGCGGGGACCCTCCTGAGGCCGGACCAGCGGATCCTCCTCCTCGCCGCGCCCGGCAAGGAGGAGGAGTCCGCGGTGCGTCTCGGCCGCATCGGGCTCGACGGCGTCGTCGGCTTCGTCGACGGCGGGCCCGGGGTGCTCTCCGCGAAGTCGCTGATCCCTGCGACCTCGGTCCGCGCGCTGGAGAGCGAGCTCCAGAGCTCGAAGGATCTCCAGGTCCTCGACGTGCGCACGGCGCGCGAGTGGGAGGGCGGCCACGTCGAGGGCAGCCTGAACATCCCGCTGAACCAGCTCCAGCGCCGGATCGCCGAGGTCCCCCGCGACAGACCCCTCGCGGTGGTCTGCAAGAGCGGATATCGCTCCTCCGCGGCGTGCAGCGTCCTCGCGTGCGCGGGCGTCGAGGATCTCCGCAACGTCACCGGAGGCATGGACGCCTGGGCGGCCGAAGCGCTCCCGGTCACGGCCAGCGTCGACGCCGCCGGTTCTTGCAGCGCGTGAGCACGGGGAGAGCCTCGACCGGACCTTCGAGGCCGCAGTGGGCTGAGCAGCGCTCCCGGGCAGTTCGGGCCGCGAATCCCGCTTCAGCCGGAGAAGCGCGGCACTCGCGCTCCGAGCGCCCGGGGAACGGGCCCGATATCCTCTTCGCCATGAAGCCGCTCCCGACGCCCGAGGACTGGAAGCGCCGCGTCCGGTCCGAGCTCGGTGAGGAGACCTCCTTCGACGAGGCCCTGCTCACGCGCACCCTCGAGGGGATCACCCTGGAGCCGCTGTACACCGGGAGCCCCGCCTCCCCGGCCGGCCGGGGAGCCATGCCACGCGGCGGCGGCTGGGCGGTCGCGCCGCGGGTCGTGCACCCCTCGCCCCGGGGAGCGAACGCCCGCGCGCTCGAGCACCTCGAGGGCGGCGCGAGCGGCATCGAGGTCGACCTCCGCAGCGTGATCCTCACCGACGCGGAGGACGCGAGGCGGCTCCTCGATGGTGTGCTGCTCGACGCGATCCCCATCGCGTTCACCTCCCACGCCGACGCCCTTCCCCTCGCCGCGCTCCTGCGCGCCTGCATCGAGGAGCGCGGGACGGACCTCGCGGCGGTCGAGCTGCACCTGGGCATGGATCCCTTCGCGACCCTCGTTCGCGATGGCGCCCTGCCGGGCGACCTGGACGACGCCCGCGGCGAGCTCCTCCGCCTCGGTCTCGAAGGACGCGGGACCATGGCGCGCGCCCGGGCCGCGGTCGCCGACGGCTCCACCTGGCATCGACTCGGCGCCGACGCCGCGCTCGAGCTGGGTCTCGCCACGGCGAGCTTCGTCGAGGGCCTGCGCTGGCTCGAGGAGGGCGGCCTCGACGCCGCCGCGGCCCAGGAGCAGTACGTCTGGCGCGTCGACCTCGACGCCGACGTCTTCGGCGGCATCGCGAAGTGCCGCGCGGCCCGCGCCCTGCACGCGCGCGTGCTCGGCGCCGCCGGCGCTGGCGAGGTCTCGCCCCTGGTCCTCCACGCGTCCACCTCGCCCCGGGTGACCACCGCCCGGGACGCGTGGACCAACATGCTCCGCGGCACCCTCGGCACCTTCGCGGGCGCCGCGGGCGGGGCGGACCTGATCACCGCTCTACCCTTCGACGCCGCGCTCGTGGGCGATGGAGAGGAGTCCTCGCCCCTGGCGCGCCGCGTGGCGCGCAACACACAGCTCGTCCTCCAGATGGAATCGCGCCTCGACCAGGTCGGCGATCCGGCCGGCGGCGGGTTCTACGTCGAGTCGCGGACCGACGAGCTCGCGCGCCTCGCCTGGAGCGTCCTCCAGGAGATCGAGGCCGCGGGCGGCATGTCGGCCGCGGTCACCTCCGGGCTCGTGGACGAGCTGCTGGGTGCGTCACGCGATCGACTCGGCGCCGCCTACGCCGACGGCAGCCGCGAGCTCGTGGGCGTGACGGTCTTCCCGCCCCCCGAGGGCGCGGAGGCGCCGCGGCCGGTACCGATGGAGGGCGTCGACGAGGCGGCCGCCGCGCGCGCTACGCGCATCGAGGGACGCGGTCCCATGGCGATCGGCTCGGTCGACGACCTCGAGCACGCCACCCGCGCCGCCGCCGCCGGCGCGACCCGCGCCGAGATCGGCTCGGCCCTGGTGCGCGGCGCTCCCATGACGCGCGAGGCCATGGAGTCCGTCCGCGAGGAGACCCTCGCCACCCCGGAGGTGCCCGCGTGAGCCCCGAGACCACGAACGGCCTTCGCGGCGTCGACTTCGCGCAGACCCCCTTCGACGGCGCCCCCGCCAGCGCGGCGCGGCCCGCCACGAGCGATGCCCCGTGGAGTACGCCCGAGGGCATCGACGTGCGCTCGAACTACGGCGCGTCCGCCGACCGTCGCGGCGTCCCGGGCTTCCCTCCCTACACGCGCGGGCCCTACTCGACGATGTACGTGCGGCGGCCGTGGACGATCCGCCAGTACGCGGGCTTCAGCACTGCGGAGGAGTCGAACGCCTTCTACCGCCGCAACCTGGCCGCGGGCCAGAAGGGGCTCTCGATCGCCTTCGACCTCGCGACCCACCGCGGCTACGACTCCGACCACCCGCGCGTGGTCGGTGACGTGGGCATGGCCGGCGTGGCGATCGACTCGATCCTCGACATGCGCGTGCTCTTCGAGGGCATCCCCCTCGACCGCATGAGCGTGTCGATGACGATGAACGGCGCGGTGCTGCCGATCCTCGCGCTCTACGTCGTCGCGGCGGAGGAGCAGGGCGTCGCGCCCGAGAAGCTCAGCGGGACCATCCAGAACGACATCCTCAAGGAGTTCATGGTCCGCAACACGTACATCTACCCGCCGGCTCCCTCGATGGAGATCGTGGCGGACGTGTTCCGGTTCACCTCGAAGCGCATGCCGCGCTTCAACTCGATCTCCATCAGCGGGTACCACATGCAGGAGGCCGGGGCGACCCTCGACCTCGAGCTGGCGTACACGCTCGCGGACGGCATCGAGTACATCGCCAAGGGCGTCGAGGCCGGCCTCGCCGTCGACGACTTCGCGCCGCGACTGAGCTTCTTCTTCGCGATCGGGATGAACCCGTTCATGGAGGTCGCGAAGCTTCGCGCCGCGCGCACCCTGTGGGCCGAGGCCGTCGCGCGTTTCGGCGCGAAGAACCCGAAGTCCCTGGCCCTGCGCACTCACTGCCAGACGAGCGGCTGGTCGCTCACAGCTCAGGACGTCTTCAACAACGTGACCCGCACGGCCGTCGAGGCCCTGGCGGCCACGACCGGCGGCACCCAGAGCCTCCACACCAACTCCCTGGACGAGGCGCTCGCGCTCCCGACGGACTTCTCCGCGCGCATCGCGCGCAACACGCAGCTCGTGCTGCAGAAGGAGAGCGGGATCACGCGGACCGTCGACCCCTGGGGCGGCAGCCACTACGTCGAGACGCTCACCGAGGAGCTCGCCACTCGCGCCCGCGCGCACATGGCCGAGATCGAGGAGCTGGGCGGCATGACCCGCGCCATCGAGGAGGGCCTGCCCAAGCTCCGCATCGAGGAGGCCGCAGCCCGCACCCAGGCGCGCATCGACGCCGGCGCCCAGCCCATCGTCGGGGTGAACTGCTTCCGCCCCGAGGGCCGCGAGGACATCCCCGTCCTCTCCATCGGCGGCGACGAGGTCCGCGAGGCTCAGCTCCGCCGCCTCGAGGAGCTCCGCGCGTCCCGCGACGATGCGAAGCTGAACGCCGCGCTCGATCGTCTGCGCGCGGCCGCCGCCAAGGTCCACGCCGGCGAGGCGCGCTCCGACGAGGAGAACCTCCTGGCCCTCTCCATCGACGCCGCCCGCGCCCGGGCCACCGTCGGCGAGATCTCCAGGGCCATGGAGGACGCCTTCGGACGCCACCAGGCCACCATCCGCGCCGTCAGCGGCGTCTACCGCTCCCAGATGACCAGCGACCAGAGCGACTCCGAGGCCGTGGCCTCAGCACGCGCCGCCTCCGACGCCTTCCTCGAGGCGGAGGGCCGCCGCCCCCGCCTGCTCGTCGCGAAGATGGGCCAGGACGGCCACGACCGCGGGCAGAAGGTGATCGCCACGGCCTTCGCCGATCTCGGGTGGGACGTGGACATCGGCTCCCTCTTCCAGACGCCCCAGGAGACCGCGCGACAGGCCGTCGAGAACGACGTCCACGTCATCGGCGCCTCCTCCCTGGCCGCGGGACACCTGACCCTGGTCCCGGCCCTGCGCGATGAGCTCGCCAAGCTCGGCCGCCCTGACATCCTCGTCGTGGTCGGCGGCGTCGTCCCGCCGGACGACGTGCCGAAGCTCCTCGACATGGGCGCCGCCGCCGTCTTCGGCCCGGGGACCGTGATCACCAGCGCGGCTCAGCAGCTCATCGAGACGCTCCGCGCCTGAGGCGCCCCGCCGGCACGCGTCAGGTCTTCTGGCCGACGATGATCGAGTGCCGCGAGCCCTTCCGACCGGGGCGCGCGTGGGCCTCGTGCTGGGAGACGCGGAAGCCGGCCTTCTTGATCTTCGCGGCGAAGAGCGGGTCGTCCGTGGCGGACCAGAAGGCCACGCGCCCGCCCGGCCGCAGGGCGCGGCGAATGAGGCCGAGCCCCTTGTGGCTGTAGATCGACTTGTTCTTCGCGAGGACCATGGGCGACGAGCCGTTGTCCACGTCGAGCATGATCGCGTCGAGTGAGCCGCGCGCGTCGCGAATGGCCTCACCCACGTCGCCGATGGTGACCTTCACGCGCGGATCCTCGAGGGGCGCCTGCGCGTGCCGGGCGAGGGGCCCGCGGTTCCACTCGACGATCTCGGGGAGCAGCTCGACGAGCTCCACCTTGCCGGCCGCCGGCAGCAGGTCGAGGGCGGCGCGCAGGGTGAAGCCGATGCCGAGCCCGCCGACCATGACGCGGGGCGCCTCGGCGTCGGCCAGCTCCTCGCACGCGCGCCGGGCGAGCTCCTCCTCGGAGTGGTGCTGACGCGAACCCATCAGCCCGGCGCCCCGGACGACGATCTCGTGGGCGCCGTCGTGCTCGATCAGCTCGAGGACGGTTCCGTCGGGCGCGGTGGCTTCTGCGATCCGGTTGCGGGGCTTCATCAGGGGGGAAGAGTAGCCACTGAGGCCCGCACGCGGCGGACCGGAGGCCCCGCGGGAGCCCGCCCCTCCCGCGACGCCATGGACTACCTCATCTGCACCACCCCGCGCTCGGGCAGCAACCTGCTCTGCTCCCTCCTGATCGGCACGAAGGAGGCCGGTGAGCCGAGGGAGTACCTCTGCCCCCACCAGATCGCCGAGCACGGGCCGAAGACGTCCTCCGGCCTGAGCACGATCGAGGGTCACCACAGTCGCTTTTAGCGGTACTACGACGGCGTCCGCGCGGCCTACACCTCCGGCGGCCGCTTCGGGAACAAGGCCCACCTGCACCAGCTGCTGTGGGCGGTGGAGCGCGGCTTCGACCTCCCCGCCAACATGCCGCAGCGCTTCATCCACCTGAACCGCGCCGACGTGCTGGGCCAGGCCATCTCCTTCGTCCGGGCCTCCCAGACCGGCGCGTGGCTCGCGGCGAAGCCCGAGCAGCGCGAGCCCTCCTTCGACGCAGAGGCGATCACCAGGACCATCCGCTTCCTGCGCCAGCAGGATGAGAAGTGGGAGCAGCTCTTCGAGCGGGCTGGCATCGAGCCCTACCGCATGGCCTACGAGACCCTCGTCGCCGACATGGAAGGTGAGCTCGCCGGCCTCTTCAGGTTCCTCGGGATCGAGCGCGACGCCAAGGGGATCGCGCGCCTCGTGGAGAGCTCGACGCGCGTCCACCGCAAGCAGCGCGACGGCGTGAGTCAGCAATGGCGTGATCGCTACCGTGACCTCGTGCGCGAACGGGCTGAAGAACGCGCTCTGCAGCCCAACTGAGCCCGCCACGCGATGGAGCGCGGAGACCGCACCCGGCCCGCGCTCCCTCCCGCTAACCTGCGGACGATGAGCGGTCCGAGCGAAGAGTACGAGCAGCGCGCGCGCGAACTCGCCGAGGGTGTCCTCGCGGGCGACCGCACGATGCTCGCGCGCGCCATCACCGCCGTGGAGAGCACGCGCCCCCGGGACGCCGCCGTGGCCCAGTCGATCCTGGCCCGCGTCCTCCCGCGCACCGGCGGTGCCCACCGCGTCGGGATCAGCGGCGTGCCCGGGGCAGGGAAGAGCACGCTCATCGAGGCCCTCGGCACGCGCCTCTGCGAGGCGGGCCGACGGGTCGCCGTGCTGGCGGTCGACCCCTCCAGCACGCTGTCCGGCGGCAGCATCCTCGGGGACAAGAGCCGCATGGAGACGCTCGCCCGCCAGGAGGGCGCCTTCATCCGACCGAGCCCGAGCGCCGCGACCCTCGGCGGCGTCGCCCGGCGCACGCGCGAGACGATGCTGCTGGTCGAGGCCGCTGGCTTCGACGTCGTGCTCGTCGAGACGGTGGGCGTCGGACAGAGCGAGACCGCCGCGCGCGGCATGGTCGACACCTTCGTGGTGCTCCTCCTTCCCGGCGCTGGTGACGAGCTCCAGGGCATCAAGAAGGGGATCCTCGAGGTCGGCGACGTGCTGGCCGTGAACAAGGCCGACGGCGAACGCGTGTCGCTCGCGCGCGCCGCGGCCCGCGACCACGGCGCGGCGCTGCGCTATCTGCGCCCTGCCAGCGAGCACTGGACGCCGCGCACCCTGACGGTGAGCGCCCACACCGGCGACGGGATCGACGAGCTGTGGTCCACGATCGAGGAGCACAGGAGCGTCCTCGAAGAGGCAGGCGCGCTCGAGGCGCAGCGCAACGCACAGGCGGAGCGCTGGATGTGGTCCCTGGTGGAGGAGCGGCTGATGGACGCCTTCCGCGGGCACTCCGACGTGGCCGCGGAGCTCGCGACCGTCGTCGAAGCGGTGCGCGCCGGCGAGCGACCCGCCTCGGAAGCCGCCGAGGCCCTGCTCACGCGCTTCCTCGGGGAGCGGCGCTCCGGTCCGTGAGACGCGCGGCGCTGCTCCTGTTCCTCGCCGCCGGGCTGACCGGAGGCTGCGGACGCGACGGCGGGCAGGACGTCGTCGAGGACCCTGGCGGCGGCTGGGTCACAGGACTCCCCGGCAGCTTCGCCGTGCGCCCCACGCCCCACGCGTCCGAGGGCCTCGGGGGCATCGGCTACGCCACCGGAACGGAGCCGCCCGCGCTCCGGACGGGCGTCGTGCGCGCCGCTGAGGGGCTCGCACCCGGACTCACCCTGCTCTGCCACGGGGACGCGGCCGCGGCCGAGCTCGTCGACGAACGCGGAGAGGTCGTTCACCGCTGGGCGCTCCCCTACGCCGAGCTCCCGGGCGCGCCGCCCCTCGAAGGCGACCACCAGATCCCCTGGCGCACGGTCGAACTCCTCAAGAACGGAGACCTCCTCGCGATTCACTCGGGCCGCGCCATGATCCGAGTGCGCGCCGACTCGAGCCTCGTATGGGCGCGCTACGAGCGCTTCCATCACGACGTGATCACACGCACCGACGGCGTGGGCCTCGCCCTCGCCCGCGCGGAGCGGGTCGTGGAGGAGGTGCAGGGAGAGACCCCGATCGTGGACGACCTGCTGGTCGAGTTCGACCTCGCCACCGGCGAGCCGCTCCGATCACTGTCCCTCTGGGACGCCCTGGCAGCCTCGCCCTTCGCCGAGCTCCTCGCGCGACTCACCGTGCGCGAGGGTGACGTCATGCACGCGAACGGCCTCGCGCTCCTCGACGCGGACTTCTGCACGGCGCTCGATGCCCCGGAGGTCGAGGCCGGCGACGTCCTCGTGTCGATGCGTGACCTCGACCTCGTCGCAGCCGTCGATCTCGACGCGCGTCGGGTGGTGTGGATCACGTCCGGCCCGGGAGCTTCGCGCTGGCGCGGCCTGCACGACCCGACCCCCTGGGTCGATGAAGAGGGCGCCCCCCACCTCCTCGTGTTCGACAACCTCGGCGGCCCCGGCGGAACGTCCCGGCTCCTCGACCTGCGTCTCCCGGACGGCTCGATCGCGTGGAGCTACGAGGGAACCCCGCCGAGCGCCTTCGATTCGCTCTTCTGCGGCACCGTCGAGCGGCTGCCCGATGGGAACATCCTCACCGCGGAGTCCATGGCCGGGCGCGTGCTGATCGTCGATCCGAAGAGCCGGCGCGTCCTCTGGGAGTACGCGAGCCCCCATCTGGCCGGGGAAGGTGATCGGTACGTCGCCGCGGTGTTCGAGGCGCAGCGCGTCATCGGCCCGCTTCCCTGGCTAGAACGCTGAGGCGGCGGCTCGGTCGCGCGGAGCCGGCTCGATGCGAAGAGTCGCTGTCCCCGACCGACGCGCGACGGTCAGTTCCAGCGCGGCGCCGGGCTCGAGCGCCGCGAAGATCCGCTCGAGGTCTGCTCGGCTGTCCACCGGTTCTCCCATCGCACCGACGATGATGTCCTTGAGGATGTAGCTGCGCTGGCCGTCCGCGGCGAGGCGGCTCTGCATCTGGAGCAGCCCGGCCTCGTCCGCCGGTCCGCCGCGGTCCACCTCGGCCACGACGACGCCCGCACGAGGCACGCCATCGGCTTCCCCGACGCTCTCGAGGAAGCCGGCCGAGTCGGCGTCGCTGAAGGTGACGAAGCCGAACTGCGGCACCCAGCGGTACCCGGTCTCCAGGAGGCGCGGGACGGCCTCGACGAGCCGATCGACCGGGAGCGCGAAGCCCACACCCGCCTGGCGCTTGGACCCGAGGTAGATCGCTGCGTTCATGCCGATCAGCCGGGCCTCGTCGTCGAGCAGCGCGCCGCCGGAGGAGCCCAGGTGCATGGCCACGTCGACCTGGATCGTGCCCTCGAGCTCGACGCCCGTGGTCGACCGCAGCGTCCGGCCGAGCCCGCTGACGATCCCCTGACTCAGGGAGGGCCCGAGGCCGTAGGGGCAGCCGATGGAGAAGATCGTTATCCCGACGCGAACGGCGTCGGACGAGCCCAGCCTGATCGGGACGAGGTCCTCGGCGGGCGCGTCGACGCGCACGACCGCGAGATCGAGGTCGGGGTCGATGCCCACGAGCCGCGCCTCGAGGCGGCGTCCGTCACCCAGCGTCACCAAGGCCCCCGACGCGTCCTCGAAGACGTGCGCGCAGGTCACCACGTGCCCCGCCCGATCCCAGACGAGGCCCGAGCCGGTCCCCGTCACGTACTCCTGGGACGACGGGTCGAAGCCGGTGCTCGAACGCTTGGTGACATGGACCACCGAGAGGCCCGAGTCGGCGAAGATCCGCTGGGCGAGAGTCGCCGCGCTGTCCTCTCGCGCCGCCGGATCGCCGGGCCCGTCCCCGCCGGATCGAGGTACGAACGCTGAGCTCCGGGATCCGGTCGCGAGCCCGAACCAGTCCGGCCGGACCTGGTGAGCCACGATCAGCCCGAGGAGGAGCACCGTGGCCGTGGCCAGGAACGCCACGAGGCCATCGCGTCGTGCATCTGTGGGCTCGTCAGGGGCGCGCGAGGTCATGGCCCGAAACTACGGCCCGCCACCCTCCGACGTGAGCGGGCGCGGGGGATTCATCCGTGCCCGACGCGCACCGGAGCGCTGAGAGCCCCCTCGAGCGGGCCCTTCGGTACGGAATCCCGGAAAGGTCCCGGGGCCGGCTCGGAGCCACGGCGACGCCGGTATGGTCCCCGCCTGCCATGCGCCAAGGCTCGAGCGAACCCTGGATCCGCGAGGAGGCCTCGCGTCTGTCGAGCCTCGCCCTGCCGATCGTGCTGACGAACGTCCTGTGGATGTTCGTGGGGACCGTCGACATCGCGATGCTCGGCCGCTACGGCGACGAGGCCCTCGCCGCCGCCTCCCTCTCGAGCGTCTGGGTGCACATGACCCAGATGCTCGGGATGGGGCTCGTCATGGGCATGGATCCGATGGTGACCCAGGGGCACGGCGCCCGCGACCGCGAGGCCCTCGGGCGCGCGCTCCAGCGCGGCGTCATCGTGGCGCTCCTCGCGTCGGTCCCCGTGGTGGCGCTGCGTTTCCTGACCGAGGAGTTCCTCGGCCTCGTGCGCGCCGGCGCGGCCGCGCTGACCGGCGACCGCGCGGCCGATGCCCTGGCGTCCCTCGATCTCGACGCCCTCGAGCGCCTGGCAGCGCCGGCCGAGGAGTACGCCGTGATCCAGAGCATCGGGACGCCCTTCTTCCTCGTGTTCATCGCGCTCCGCCAGTACCTCCAGGGCCGCGGGATCCTGCGCCCCGCGCTCGTCGTGACCGTTCTGGCGAACCTCTTCAACGCGTTGGGGAACTGGGCGCTGATCTTCGAGTTCGACCTGGGGATCCGCGGCGCGGGGCTTGCGACGGGTCTGACGCGCATCTTCATGGCCCTCACGCTCCTCGTGTTCGTGCTGCGCGCGCGTCTTCAGCGAGGCGCATGGGTGCCGTGGGACGCGGAGTCGCTGCGGTGGTCCGGGATCGCGCGCACGCTGCGATACGGCTTCCCCATCGCCCTGCACTTCGTGTTCGAGGTGGGCGCCTTCGGCGCCACCACGCTGCTCGCGGGCTGCCTCGGGGTGACCGCGACGGTGGCGCACGCCGCCAGCATCAACCTCGCGAGCCTGACCTTCATGATCCCGCTCGGTGTGGCCCTCGCCGCGACGACGAGGATCGGCAACCTGGTCGGCGAGCGGCGCTTCGAGCGCGCCCAGGGCAGCGCGTGGGTCGCCATGGCGATTGCGGCAGGCGTGATGGCCGCGCTCGGGCTCGTGCTCTTCGCGGGCCGCCACGTGCTGCCCTCCTTCTACACGTCCGACCCGGCGGCTCTCGCGCTCGCGGCGTCGGTCCTGCCGATCGCCGCCGCCTTCCAGATCTTCGACGGTCTCCAGGTCGCGGGCTCCGGGATCCTCCGCGGGATGGGACGCACGACGCCGCCGGCGGTCTTCAACTTCATCGCGTGGTGGGTCATCGCCCTGCCCGCCGCGGCGTGGTTCGTGCTCCGACGCGGCGACGGGCTCCAGATGATCTGGTGGGCGCTGGTCCTGGGGCTGGGCATCGTGGCCGCGGCCGAGTGCCTCTGGCTGCGAGCACGCGGTCCCCGCTCGCTCGCGCCGGAAGCACCGAGCGGCCGCTGAACTCGCCGGGCGCTCAGCGCTCCTCGGCCTGGCGCGCGATGGCGAGCCCGCCCGTCTCGGATGCCAGCAGGAGCAGGTAGGAGAGGTTCAGGATCGCCTCCTCCCCCATGTACGGCGCGCCCATGTGGGGGCTGGTGTAGCGGAGGCCGTGACCGGGCTCCCACGCGTTGAGGAAGCGCCAGCGGTAGAGGGGGACGATCCGCTCGAGGAGCTCGCGCTTCACCGTCGAGAGGGAGAGCAGCCCGAGCGCGCCGCCGGGCTCACCGTAGGCGTGGCTGTTGAGCATCCAGGGGTGGCGCTCCTCCATGAGCACGAGGAGCGACGGCGCCATCGCCGCGTCGTCCCCGCGCAGGACCTCCGCCAGCGCGACCAGTCCGGTCCGCGACCAGAACTCGCCCTTGTCGCGGTAGGAGCCGTTGTAGCCCATGGCGCCGTGGCCTCCCGACTCCGGATCGGACCAGGCGTGGCGTACGTAAGGCTCCACGTGCTCGAAGACCCGGGACTCCACGCCGCAGCGTCGCGCGAGGGCGTCGAACACCAGGAGGTGCGCGGTCGGCGCCATCAGCGCCTTGTTGTCGTAGGGCAGACCGTCGGGGCCGTGTCCGAAGGCCTGGGTCCCCCACTTCGATTCGTGGGTCGTCGTCGGGAGCCAGGTGCACGCCTCCTCGATCCAGGGGAGGAAGCGCCCGTCGCCCTCCTTCAGCTCGAGCTCGCAGAAGAGGATCCCCTGGAAGGAGAGCTGCCAGTAGGCGAGCCCCTTCATCTTGGAGGGCTCGGGGTTGTTCTTCAGCAGGAAGTCGACCGAGCGCTCGATGGCGCTCGCGTGCGACGGGTCAGCCGTGCCGAGGAGCGCGAGCGCGCCCATGGCCACGTTGACCGCGTTCGTCCCCGGCCAGGTGCCGTTCTTGCGCTGCTCGCGCACGGCCCAGCCCACGAGGTCCTCGCGGAAGCGCTCCGCGTGCTTGCCGCTCAGGGGGAAGAGCGCGCCGGGCGCTCCGCGCAACGGGAGCTTCAGGGAGAGGCTCTCGAGACCGCTCTCTCGCTCCACCACGAGCTTCACCGAGGCACGGCCGTCCTCGAGGGCGCTCTGGATGGCGCGGCCGAGCACGGCCTCGTGGCTCTCCTCGAACCACTTCCAGCCGGGGGCGATGCTGGAGGGCACGAGCCGCTCGCCGTCGACCTCGACGACGACGTCGCCCCTCCGGGCGCCGGCCTTCGCCGCGGGGCCGCCCTCGCGGACCCCGAGGAGCGAGAAGGCCGCGTGCTGGTGCTCGGTGAGCGCGCTGAAGCCGAGCATGCCCGAGCTCAACTGGTCGGGGCCGAGCTTGCCGTTCTCCTTCCCGCGCAGCTTGCGCGTGGGCGCCTCGTGATGGCGGGTCACGAGGAACTCGCCCAGGGTCGCGGCCCCGCCGCGCGCCCGGAGCTCGAACGCGACCTCCCCGCCGCTGGCCGCGAGGCCTCCGAGGTCGCCGATCCGGCCGCCCCAGCGCCCGTGGTCACGCCCGCGCACCGGGAGGAATGCCTCGGCGCGCGCGGACGACGCGGCCCCACCCTCCACGGCCCAGGTGAGCTCCAGCTCGGTCGCCGTGTGGACATCGAGATCGAAGCGCAGGAACCAGCCGGCCGGATCGAGGCCCTCCACCTCGCGCGCCGCGGGCACCTGGATCGCGAACGCGACGGTCGTGCCCTCCGCGAGTTCGAGTCGCTCCGCCTCCCCCTTCGGCTTCAGCACCCGCGCGCCGTCGGCGGCGGGATACGAGCCGGCGCCCTGGCGAGCGACGAGATCGGCGCGCCCGGCGGGCGCGAAGACGAGGAGGAGCAGGGCGGGAAGGAAGCAACGAGGAGCCATGGGTGGAGTCTAGGCGGCCCGCCAGCATCCGAGGACCCTGCCCCGCGCCCATGTCCGTGGCGCCTTCCCGGGCCAGCCTGCGGGCACGGCCGCCCCGCAAGGGAACGGAGCGCTACGCTCTCCCCATGGCCTCGCGCTGGAGAGAGATGCACGCCCCCGAGGACGTCGTGGCGCGAGTGCTCGCGACGGACCGGAGCGGCCACACCACCGGGGCGCGGCTCGCCGCGGCGCCTGACGATCCGGGCGGAGAGATCATCGCCTGCTCCGAGGACCTCACGGGCGCCGAGCCCGCGGACGTGGACGGGACCATTCTCCAGGCGGCTCGACTCTTCAAGCTGGCGCGCGCGGCGGTCACCGAGCGGCTCGGGCCCGGGACCCAGGTCGAGGTGGACGAGGAGACCTGGACACCGAGCGGGCTCCCCGCGGCCGTGCTCGAGGCAGCCCTCTGCACCATGTCGCTGCTCGTGGCGTGGCCGATGGGGACGGACGGCTGGTGCGTTCTCGAGGTCCACCAGGAGACCCAGGAGCAGCCGGTCATGGTCCTGCTCTACCGCGTCGCCTCTGTCTGAGGCTGCTCAGGGCGTCGCGCCGCGGCGCAGGCGGTCGGCGACGCCGCGCCACGCTGCGTCGTCCGGGGGCGACTCGACCACCACCACTCGCGCGCCGACGGCATCGAGACCATGGAGCGTTCCGTAGAGCTCGCGGGCGAACGACGGCGCGTCGGCCGGCAGCTCGATCACGCTGGCGAACGAGGTCGCCGTTCCCCGCATCGGAGCGCGGGTCACGACATGGGCCTCTCCAGGATCGAGGTCGCGCGCTCCGAGGAGGGCCGCGAGTTCGTCCAGCGAAGCCCAGGGAAGGACGAGGAGCGTCGCGCGCGGCGCGTAGTGGCGCGGGTGCGCGCCGGGCGTACGCAGGGGCTCGCCCGCGGCGGAGACGGGCGCGGCGTCGATCACCG
>CBFIJG010000002.1:122810-124470 GCA_965662915.1 Planctomycetota bacterium
CGCGTAGTGGCGCGGGTGCGCGCCGGGCGTACGCAGGGGCTCGCCCGCGGCGGAGACGGGCGCGGCGTCGATCACCGTGCCCTCGCCCAGCACGCCCTCGAGCGCCTCGAGTCCGATCGCTCCGGGACGGAGGATCCGCGCGGGGCTCCCCGTCAGATCGACCACGGTGGATTCGATCCCGACGCCCGAGGCTCCGCCGTCGAGGATGAGCGGGATCCGGCCGTCCAGGCCGCGCGCAACGTGCGCCGCCGCCGTCGGCGAGAGCTCGTTGGAGCGATTCGCGCTGGGCGCCGCCACGGGCACGCCAGCCGCGGCGATGACGGCCTCGGCCACGGGATGAGCCGGCCAGCGCAGCGCCACCGTCGCGCCCCCCGCGGTCACGACGTCGGGGATGATCTCTGAGCGCTCCAACACGATGGTGAGCGGACCCGGCCAGAGGGCGCGCGCGAGGCGATCGGCCTCCTCGGTCCAGCCCGCCGCGCATCGGCGCGCCATCTCGATCGAGGCGACGTGGACGATCAGCGGGTTGCTCGACGGGCGCCCCTTGGCGGCGTAGATCCGTTCGACGGCTCCTTCGTCCAGCGCGCTCGCCGCGAGGCCGTAGACCGTCTCGGTCGGGATCGCCACGACCTCCCCCGCCGCCAGCACCTCGGCGGCGCGCGCGGCGGCCTGTGCGATCGCGGCGGGCTCCTGGGCCGCGAGGATCTCGGTCGAATACGTCACTGCTGCGTGCTCTTCCCGCGCGGCCCTGTGGTCACCGCGTCCACGCTCGTCAGCGGATGACGTGGAAGCGCGTCTGCCGGCCACCCAGGTAGCGGACGCGCTGGCCGTCGAAGACCGCGTCCTGCTCGAGCTTGATCTGGACGCGCTGGCCGCCCCACTCGGGCACGGTCACGGTCACGTTGCCCTCGATGGCGTAGCAGGTGCTGGGGAAGAGCGGCCAGTCACCGCGCACCGGCGTCGGTCCCTGGTTGTCCCACATCCCGATGGTCGGCCCCGCCGCGTGCCCGAAGAACCCGAGCGGATGCGTGTACACGCTGCACTCGATGTCCTCCGCCTCGGCGCTCGCGCGGGTGGCGGCCAGGATCTCGTTCCCCGTACGACCGGTGACGAAGGAGTCGGTCAAGAGGTCCTGCCAGCGGTTGCCGACGCCCATCGCAGTCCGTAGCCCCAGGGGCACCTCCTCCTCGTCCTCGCGCAGGACGTAGGCCATCTCCTGGGTGTCCGTGCACAGGCGCAGGTAGTGGATCCCGACGTCCGTGTGGACGAGGTCGCCGCGCTGGATGGTCGCGCCGGTTTTCCCGACGATCGCGCCGTCCTGCTCGAGGCCGGCGCGCTGGACGTTGCAGTAGGGCTGGAACCAGATGTCGAGGCCGAGGTCCTCGAAGCGCTGGCGCAGGTGGGCCGCCACGTCGTCGGTCGTCGTGACCCCCGGCGTCACGACGCGGTTGGAGAAGGCCTCCGCGATCACGGAGCGCGCGATGCCCACGAGCTGGGGATAGAGCGCGAGCTCCGCGGCCGTGCGGGTCTCGATCCAGCGAATGCACAGGGACTCCGCCGACACGAGCCGCGCGCGCATGTCGTCGCCGAGGGACTCCTCGAGGCGCGTCCGCAGCCCGTGGCTCAGCCCGTCGGCGGCCGCCCAGGAGCGGCTCGTGTT
>CBFIJG010000002.1:124567-189563 GCA_965662915.1 Planctomycetota bacterium
CGTCGCGCGGCGAACACGGGCTCGGGCACGAGGGTGAGGTAGACGGGATCCTCGGCGTACTCGCGGTTCGCCACGATCCACATGTCCAGGCGCGCCTCGCGCATGAGCCGCGGCAGGAGGTCGTCGAGGCGCTCGCGCAGGATGTCGTTGACGACCGCGATGCGCTCCCGGTGCGGGAGGACGGCGAAGGGGAAGTCCGCGGGACCGGCCTGGGGGGCGCCGGTGAGGGCGAGGGCGATGAGTGCGCTGGAGAGCATGGACGAAGGGTAGTCGGAGGACGGCGCCGGTGCTGGAGTGGACCGCCGGGCAGCGGCGCCTGGACCGGCGCGGACGACGGAGGAGCCGAGGTGACCCAGGGGCCAGCACCCGCGCGCCGATCGAGGGCGAGGGCCTTCAGCGGCCCTGGTCGGGGCCGTAGCCGAGCTCGCTCATGCTGCGGCGGTGACCGTCGGACAAAGGACGCGGCGCGAGGCGCTCTCCCGCGTAGGCGTGAGCCCCGACGAAGGCGTCGATCCTGCCGGTCATCGCGCGGACCGACTCCGGGCGCTCCTCGGCCAGGTTCGCGAGCTCGCCCGGGTCCTCGGCGAGGTCGTAGAGCTCAGGCAGGTCGCCCCCGAGGATGAGCTTGAGGTTCCCCTCGCGCAGGGCCGTCCGCTCGTGCTGGAAGAGCGCGCGGTACTTGACGATGTCCCGCGGCCGCGCGAAGTGCAGCTCGCTCAGGACCGGGTGGCTGCCCGGAACCCGCGGGAAACTCTTCGCGAGCGCCGCGCCCGCGGCGCCGGGCAGGCAGCGAGCGACGAGCCCGCCGAGGTCCACGTGGGAGGCGACCTCCTCGAGGATTCGACCCTCACGCTGGCCCGGCGCGCGCACGATGAGCGGCACCGAGACGAGGGGCTCGTAGACGTCCTTGGCGTGCTCCACGATCCCGTGGGTTCCGAAGGCCTCGCCGTGATCCGAGGTGACGACCACGACGGCGCGATCGAGGACGCCACGCTCTTCGAGTGCGTCGAAGAACGCGCCGAGCGCCTCGTCCTGTCGGGTGATCGCGCGGTCGTAGAGATCGCTCACCTCGCCGCCCAGCTCGCCCGCGCTGGCGCCGTCGTTCATGACCCGCTCGCAGAGAGCCTCGAGAAGCCTGTCCGGGGTCCGCTCCGGCGGAAGCTGCGTGAGTTCCTCGGCGGGGAAGGCGTCGTAGGGGCGGTGCGCGTCCATCAGGTTGACGAACAGCAGCTGCGGCCGCCCGGGATCGCGAGCGTCGAGGTGGTCGAGAGCACGCAAGAGCACCCCGGGCGCCCGGGCGTCCATCACCTCGTAGGTGTCGAAGCCCTGGTCGATCCCGTAGCGCGGAGAGAGGTAGACGCGGTTCGCCACGAAGGCGCTCGTCTCGTACCCGACGCCGCGGAGTTCCTCGGCGAGGGTCGTGTGGTCGGGGTGGAGCGGATGGACGTTGTCCACGAAGCCGTCCACCTCGAAGCCGTGGGTCCCGTGCTCGAGGGGGTAGAGCCCGGTGAACATCGACGCGTGCGAGGGCAGCGTCCAGGAAGAGGCCGCGGCGCAGCGCGCGTGTCGGTCCGCGCGCGCAGCGAGAGCGTCCAGGCGCGGCGTCGCTCCCGCCGAACCGCCGTAGCAGCCCATGCGGTCCGCGCGGACCGTGTCGAGCACGACGAGCACCACGTCCGGGAGACGCTCCGCGGAGCCGCCGCCTCCGCAGGAGAGCGCCGCGCTCGCCGCGGCCACCAGGAGCAACGTGGGCCTCATCACTTCGATCCGGAGTCGCCTCCGTAGCCGAGCGCGCCCATCTCCTGGACCTCCGCCGAGGTCAGGTTGGCGGGGAGCGCCCGATCGCCCTGGAAGCGACGGGGCTCGGTGAACTCCAGATCGGCGCGCAGAAGGGACTCCACGTCGTCGGGGCGCTCGGCCGCGAGGTCGCGAGCCTCACCCGGGTCCGCCGCGAGGTCGAAGAGCTCGTGTTCCCCCGTGGAGTCGATGACGAGCTTCAGCTCGTCGCGGTAGATCGCCCGCCGGCGCTTGTGGAAGCGCGTCCCGAAGCGCTGCAGGTCGCGCAGCCGGCTGTAGGAGTTCTCCGCGACGACGGGATGGCTGCCCGGCGTGCGCGGGAAGAGCTCCGTGAGCGCTCCTCCGCCGTCTCCCTCGAGAACCGACGCCACGATCCCCGGCACGTCCACGCTCGACGCGCACCCGGCGACGACGTCGCCGCGCGTCTGTCCCGGGCGCTTGACGAGCAGCGGCACACGCACGAGCTCCTCGTAGACGTCCTTGGAGTGTTCGACGACGCCGTGCTCGCCGAAGGCCTCGCCGTGGTCCGCGGTCACGATCACGAGCGCGTCCTCGAAGAGGTCCATCTGGCGCAGGTCGTGCAGGAAGCGGCCGATCTCCTGGTCGAGCTGGGTGACGGCCTTCTGATGAAGCGCCCGCACGTCGTCCCCCAGCGCCCCCGGCTCCTCTCCCTCGACCATGACCTGATCGATCAGCTCGTCGAGCCTGGCTCGTGCCCGGTCCTCGGGGTCGCCCGTCGCGTAGGGACGATGGGCGTCCAGGTAGTTGACGAAGAGGAACCGCGGCGCGCCGGCGGCCTCGGTCCCCGCGATCCAGGCGAGCGCGCGCTCGGTCACCTGGCGGCCGGGCTCGCGCCGCACGTCCCAGAGATCGAACCCCTGCTCGAGCCCGAGGCCTGGCCGCAGGTAGATCGAGTTCGCGACGATCCCGCCGGTCGCGTATCCGCGCTCCTCGAGGGCCTCCGCCAGCGTCTCGAAGCGGCCGTGGAGCGCGAAGACGTTGTCCCCCCGGTGGCCCTGCCCGGGGAGGAAGGTCTGCGTTCCGTGCTCGAACGGGAAGAGACCCGTGAACATCGACGCGTGGCTGGGGAGGGTCCACGGCGCCGTCGAGACGCAGGCCTCGTGGCGGTCGGCCACCGCCGCGAAGGCGTCGAGGTTCGGCGTTGCGCCGTCGGGCCCCCCGTAGCAGGACAGGTTGTCGGCGCGGACGGTGTCCAGGGAGATCAGGACGATCGTGGGCGCCGGCACTGCTGGATCGCCGCCGCAGGCGGTCAGCGCGCCGAGGAGCGCGAAGGCGGTGCAGTGGAGGCGGCGCATGGTCCTTGGATCGACCAACCTACGAGCGTGGATGAGCGGTGCGAGACCTGTCTCGTCGAATCTCCCGGGCCCGGCACCCGTCTACACTGTCGCCCATGGCCCGGATCATGAACGTCCTGCTCGCCGCCGCGGTCCTGGCGGCGCCCGCCTGCGACGGGGACGAGCCGCGCGCCCGGCGCGTGCTGCTCGTGGGCTGGGACGGCGCGACGTTCGATCTCATCGATCCGCTCGTGGACGAGGGAGCGCTTCCTCACCTCGCCGCGCTGATGGAGTCGGGCCGGACGGCGGCGCTGGAGTCCACGCGCATTCCGATCTCGAGCGCCGCGTGGCCGACGATCAGCACCGGCCGCTCCCCGGGCGAGCACGGCGTCTACTCCTTCTTCGCGCCCGAGGCCGGCAGCTACGACGCGCGACTCGTCTCGGCCATGGACGTCGAGGCGCCGCCCCTCTGGCGAATCCTCTCGGCGCGGGGCCGCCGCGTGAACGTCTGGGGCGTGCCGATCACCTATCCACCTGAACCCGTGGACGGGACGCTGGTCGGCGGGATGCTCAGTCCCTTCGAGGGCGACTATGCGTGGCCCGAGGGCCTCGCCGAGCGGCTCCGCGGCGACGGGTTCATTCCGGATCTCGGGATCTGGCGGCAGGATCAGCTGGCGGACATGGCCACGGTGGAGGCCCAGCTCGCGATCAAGGAGCGCGAGCTGCTCGACCTCGCGCGTCGCACGGACTGGTCGTTCTCGATGTTCACCTTCAAGTCCCTCGACGTGCTCTGCCACCGGCCGACGCTGCGCCTCGACGGACCGGAGATCAGGTGGCTGCTGATCCGGCTCGACGAGATCCTCGGCCGGCTCGTGGAGGCCGCGGGCGAGGACACCGTCGTGATGGTCGTCAGCGACCACGGCTTCGCGCGCTACGAGACGGTGCTCGACCTGCACCGCTGGCTCCTCGACGCCGGGCACTCGGTCCCGCGCTCCGACGCGGTCCTCGGTGAGGGCGCGGCCGGCAACCTGGCCGAACGCCGCAGCGCCGAGCGCGCCGCGCGGCTCGGCCAGCTCGACCTCGGCCGCAGCGCTGCATGGGCAGGCGCCTGCGAGGGCCCCTTCGGATCCATCCGGCTCAACGTCGAGGGACGCGACCCCCTCGGCTGTCTCGATGCCGATACGGGCGAGCTCGCCGCGCGCGTGGAGTCGATCACCCGCGACCTGCTCGCGCTCGAGTTCCCCGACGGCGAGCGCGTCGTGCGCGCCGTCCACCGCGGCGACGAGCTCTATCCCGGGCCTCACGCGGGCTGGACATCGGGGGCCGCGGTCCCCGACCTGATCGTCGAGCTGCGGGGGGACGTCCAGTGCGTGGCCGGGGGCTTCGGTCGTGCCCTCTCCCGCCGGGCCCCTTTCCCCGATCACGCCCTCGACGGGATCCTCGTCGTGGGCGGCGCGGACGTGGTGCAGGAGGACGCCCGTGGCCGGCTGACGCTCCTCGACATCGCTCCGATGGTCCTGCACGCCCTCGACGAGGCCGTGCCGAGCGGCATGTCCGGGCGCGCACAGCGAGGCTTCCTCCGCAGGAACGCCGAGGTCCGACGCATCGACGACGCGGAGGACGAGAGCCTCGTCCCGACGAAGACGGCCTTCGGCGGCCGCGAGCGCGCTGCGACGGGCGCCGACGTCACGAGCCGTGTCCAGGGATTGGGCTATGGCCGCTGAGCCCCCTCGGCCGCCGGCCGTCACACCGGAGTTGAGCCGCCTCGGCGGCACCGGCGCGTCCCTTCTCCTCTTCGCCGTCTCCTTCGGGGTCGCGCTCTGGTCCCTCGGCGGCGTCGCCATGGACGGTCTCCTCGGCTGGGACTCCTACCCGATGCTCGCGGCCCACGGGAGCGCCCTCGACGCGTTCGGAACGGAGCTCATGGGCGGCCGCTACCCGGACGGGCGCTTCTACCGCCCGGTGGCGAGCTTGAGCGTCGCGCTCGATCGCGCGATCCCCACTGCTTATCCCACGCTGGCCGCGCCTTACCGACTGACGGACGTCCTCGTGTGCGCCTTCGGCGCCGCGTGCGTCGGCATGATCGCCCTGCGCATGGCCCTCCACGGAGGCCGCTCCTTCAACGCTGCTCTCGTCGCCGGGGCGGCGAGCGCGCTCGCCCTCGTCCTGCACCGCGCGCAGCTGGACGTCGTGCCCTTCCTCCCGCGGCGGGCCGACGGCATGAGCGCGGCGTTCATGGCATGGACCGCGCTGCTGGTGTACAGGCGCGCGCACCCTGCATTCGTCGGGCTCGCCGCGCTCGCGGCGGTCCTCTCGAAGGAGACGGGTGCGATCGCCATCGGACTCGCGTTCGCCGCGGCCTGGGCGCGTCCGCCGCGTGAAGGAGCCGCACCGCTCCCGGAGACCCTGCGCGCTGCGGTCGCTCCGGCGGTCGCCGTGGCGCTCGCGGTGGCCGCGCGCTTCCTCGTCCTCGGCGAGCTCGGCGGCCACGCCGAGACGGGATTCGCCTTCGGACGCGCGCTCGCGACCACGAAGGCGACCCTGCTCGCCTCGGCGGAGGGTGCGCCGGGTGGCGCCCTCGCCATCGGCAGCCTCGCGATCGCCGCGGCCCTCGGCAGGACGGCGCTCGGCGCCGGGCGCGCTCTCGTCCTTCCGCTCTCCTGGCTCGCGGCAGCGCTCGCGATCACCGCCTTCTCCGGGCGCGCGCACCCCTGGTACGCCATCCAGATCGCGCCGCCGCTGGCGCTGCTCGTGGGGATCGCGGTGGGCGCGGGATCGGGCCGGAGATCGCGCTGGACACTCCTCTCGACGGCCACGGGGACGCTCCTGCTCGCCTTCATCGCGCTCGGCGGCCGCGCCCCCGAGCGCCGCGCTCTCCTCGATCACGCGAGCGCCGTCAGCGCTGAGCAGGACGGACGCTTCCGTGCGCTCCTCGACGAACTTTCTCGCGGTCAGGCGGCGACGTTCAGCCCGTACTTCATCGGGGCGAACGACGCGTCCGGCGCCCAGGAGCTCGTCCACGCGCCCTACAGCCTCTCGGCCCTCGCCGAGCTCGCGGGCTACGAGGTCGAAGTGGGCGCCGCGTCCCTCACCTCGCGGCGCACCGTCGAGGACCCCTTCGCGACCATCCAGCTCTCCGCGCCCATGTCGCGCGGCATGTGAATCGCTTCGCCGCGGCCTCGCCCGGCCAGACCAGGTTTCGTTCCCTCCATGCTGATCTCCATCCTCCTCCTCTGCGCGGCCGCGCCCGTCCAGGAGAGCGCCTCGCTCCGTCCGCTCGAGCCGATGGACCTGTTCGAGCTCGAAGGCGTCGAGAACCCCACGGTCGCCCCCGACGGCTCGAAAGTCCTGTTCACGCGCGTCGGCTTCGACGTGATGAAGGACCGCAAGCGCAGCGAGCTCTGGATCCACGACGTGGCGAGCGGCGACTCGCGGCCGCTCCTCCCGGGGGTCGGCGGCGCCGTCTGGTCACCGAGCGGCGCGCACATCGCCTACGTCACCTCCGCGGGCGACGACGGCGCGGAGATCCACGTGCGCTGGATGGACGACGGGACGACGCGACAGGCCACGCGGCTCCCCATGAGCCCCGGCTCGCTGTCGTGGTCGCCGGACGGACGCCGGCTCGCCTTCTCCATGTCCGTGAAGCGCGAGTCGAAGCCCCTGGCCAAGGGCCCCAGCGCGCCGAAGGGGGCGGACTGGGCGCCGGCCTTCAAGGTGATCGAGCGATTCAAGTACCGCGGCGACGGCGCCGGCTATCTCGAGAACACCGACCGTCACCTGTTCGTCGTCGACGCCTTCGGCGGCACGCCGCGCCAGCTCACCGACGGGCCCTTCGACCACGGCGGTCCGCTGATCTGGACCGACGAACGAACGATCCTCTTCAGCGCGAACCGGCGAGAGGACCGCCGCCGCCATCCGAACGACACGGAACTCTGGACGGTGGACGCCTCGACGAAGGCCCTCACGAGGCTCACGGGTCGCGAGGGCCCGGACGGCTCGCCGGTGTTCGACCGGGAGAGCGGCACCCTCTACTGGTCGGGCTACGACGATCGCCGCCAGGGCCATCAGCAGTCGGAGATCCACTCGAGCCCCATCGGCGGCGCCGCGATCCGCGTGCTCACAGGGAACGTCGACCGGATCATCAGCGACCTGCACGTGGACGGAGGTCGCCTCTACGCGGCGCTCTCCAGCGAGGGCGTGAAGAGCCTCGTCGAGCTCTCGGCGGACGGAGAGCCCTCGGCCGTTCGGTTCCCCCTGCACGGGATGGGATCGGGCCGGCCGTACTCCGGCGGTGAGTTCGACGTGCGCGGGGGAACCCTGGCGTGGATCGGCGGCGATCCGACCTGGCCCGGCGAGCTCCACGTCCAGCGCGGCGGCGACGTCCGCCAGGTCACCGACGTGAACAGCGACCTTCGCGAAACGATCCAGCTCGGCCGGGTCGAGGAGCTCTGGGTCGAGTCCGGCGCCGACGGCCGGCGCGTCCAGTGCTGGACCATCACGCCGCCGGAGCGCGAGGCCGGGAAGCGCTGCCCGACGATCCTCGAGATCCATGGCGGGCCGTTCCTGGCCTACGGGCCGCAGTTCTCGTTCGAGCTGCAGCTCATGGCCGCCCACGGCTACGCCGTCGTCTACGGCAACCCGCGGGGCAGCACCACCTACGGCGAGGAGTTCGCGAACGCGATCCACCACGCCTATCCCTCGAACGACTACGACGACCTCATGTCCTTCGTGGACGGCGCCATCGAGCGCGGGCTCGCGGATCCCGAGCGCCTCTTCGTCACCGGAGGCAGCGGCGGAGGAGTGCTCACGGCCTGGATCGTCGGCCGGACCGACCGCTTCGCGCGGGCCGTCGTGGCCAAGCCGGTCATCAACTGGATCTCCTTCGCGCTCACGGCGGACGCCTACGACTTCTTCTGGCAGTACTGGTTCCCCGCGGCGCCCTGGGAGGAGCCGGAGCACTACTGGAAGCGCTCGCCGCTCTCCCTCGTGGGGAGCGTGAAGACGCCGACGATGCTGCTGACCGGGGAGCAGGACTTCCGCACGCCCATCTCCGAGTCCGAGCAGTACTTCCAGGCGCTCAAGCTCCGCGGAGTGGAGACCGCCATGGTGCGCGTCCCGGACGCGGGGCACGGGATCGGGCGGCGGCCGAGCCACCTCCTCGCGAAGGTCGCTCACATCCTCGCCTGGTTCGAGCGCTGAGCGTCGGGCGGACCGAGCTGACCGGCGCCGGCCGAGCGGCGCCGCCCGTCAGCGCCGCCTGGGCGGAATGACCCGACCGGTCGCGGGGCGGTTCAGCGCCTCGATGCGTTCGCTCATCGCGCGGGCCCGGGCTCGCGCTCGACGGACCAGCCCGGCCTGGCCGAGCATCTGCTGCGCGCCCGCGAAGAACTCGCGTGCGCGCTCCTTCTGGCCGAGCGCGGCGTGGGCTTCACCCAGCTGCTCGAGGACCGAGCCGAGGAACTCCGCCGACTCGGGGCTCTTGTCCTCGACGCGCTGGCTCACGGCGACGCCCCGTAGCCGCTCGAGGCGTGCGCGCGCCTCCTCAGGGCGGCCCGCGCGCCAGAGCGCTCTGCAGACGTCCAGCTCGGCGCGCTGCATGGCACTGCCGCCCGGCTTGAGCTCGGCGATCATCGCCCGCGCCGTCGAGAAAGCCTCGAGCGCGCTCTCCACCTCGTCGCCACGATCGAGCATCTTCCCGAGCTCGGTCCACAGCGGCGCCTCCCGCTCGGGATCACCGAGGGCCCGCGCGGCCTCGATGGCGCGGCGGATCCAGTCGATCTGCTCGGGGCCGCGGCTCGAGAGGCTCGCCATGTACGCGGCTTCGAGCGCACGGATCGGCCGGTTCACTCCCGAGCTGTAGTTGTAGAGATAGACGAAGGTGCCACGCGCCCGCTCGACGTCGTTGGCCCTCAGGGCCCGCAGGCCCCGGGCGAGCAGGACGCGCGTCCATGCGCTCTCGTCGGCGTCGGTCGCGGTGGCCTCGGCGCGCTCCATCCACACGTCCCCCTCCGCGGCCTTCGGAGTCCCGGGGATCTCGGACATCACGATGGTCGCGGCGAGCATGGCCGCGGCCTCGGCGGCCAGCGCGTCGAGCCCGTCCGAGCTCGCCGCGGCGTGGACCTCGCGGTAGCGCTCGCGCGCCTCGACGAAGCGGCGGACCGCGAAGTCGGCGTCCGCGAGCTCGATCTCCGAGCCGATGTCGGTCGCTGGCCTCGGGAGCGGCTCGGGGACCGAAGTGCTCCGGCCGGATCCGCATCCCACCAGGGAGCCGAGCACGAGAGCGACGACGGAGAGGGCCGCTGCGAAGGCGGCGCGCGTCGCCGGCTCCTTCGAGGATGCGCACGGGCTGGTCAGGCGCTGCATGGCGGCGAAGAATACCTTCCCGGCAGGCGGAGGATGGTCGGCGTCCGCGACCTGTTCTCTCCGCTGACCCGGACCCGAAGCCCCCACTGCGCGAGGTTCACCCTTCTGGGCGTCATCCCGGTGATCTGCGGCCCGATCGAGCCGCCGCGGGCCCGCGAAGGGAAGCGCGGAGAGCCGGACACCTGACGCTCGGACCCGCACTTAGCGGGCTCCGCCCCGTCGCGAACGGGCACTCCCTACGCTGATCGCGCCGATCGCGCCGTCCCCCGGCGCGGAGCGCTGCGGCGACGGCCGCGGCGCTCAGGTCACCCGCATGAAGAGCTTGCGGACGAAGGTCGCGACGTTGGCCTTGTCGCGGGACAGCATCCCGTCGGACTCCGAGATCACGCTCGTCTCGGAGGAGGGGATCCCGTCGGGGCCGTGGACCTGGATCGTGATCCTGGACGTCCCGCCCAGGAAGCCGTTGGCCTTGGAGACGTGAACGGTGCAGGTCTCCTCGTCCACCGAGGTCACGTCCCAGCCCGCGAGGTCGTCGAGGAGCTCGCGGACGGAGCCGAAGACACCCTCCTTGCCTGAGGGCACCGCCACGGGGCGGTGCCACTTGGATCCGGCGTTCGCGTCGGTCTGGAAGCGGCCCATGTGCGGTGGGGCGTCGAGAGCGAGGGGAAGGAGTCTCCGAAAACGGAGCTCAGCTCGACAGGCCGTCGACGTGGCGCTGGAGCTGCGACTTCTGCCGCGCGGCGGCGTTGTCGTGGATGATGTTCTTCTTGGCTGCCTTGTCGACGCGCTTCATCGCGGTCGGCATGGCGGCCTTGGCCTCGTCGGCGTTCTCGCTCTGGAGGACGTTCTTGACGGCGGTGCGCATGGCGCTCCGCACGGTCTTGTTGCGCATGCGACGGTCGTCGTCGGTCTTCATGCGCTTCTTGGCTTGCTTCGTGTTCGGCATGTCGTTCGTTGTTCGAGGCGCGTGCTCTTGGACGCGCGCGCCTTGGAGGTGGTCGTGTGAGCCGGCCTGCGTGGGGCCGGCGGAGGCTCGACCCGCCCGTCCGTGGGACGCGCGGGCCGTGATCTGGTTCGGACTCTCGTGCCCCGTCGAGGAGGCGCGGGCGCGACCCCGTGGAGGCCGCCGCTAGCGCAGCTGCTCCATCTTCCGGGCCACGTCCCGGAAGCTCACATCGGCCTCGTAGATCCGGGTGTAGAGGTCCCGGGCCCGGTCGAGGTCGCCTGCCGCTTCCGAAAGCGCGGCGAGACTATACAGGATCTCTCGAGAGCGCTGGTCGTTCTCGGGGCAGCTGTCGAGGGCCTTCTGGTACTCCACCGCGGCCAGGTCCCCGAAACCCTTGGCCTCGAAGCACCGGGCCAGGGTGATCCGGGCCTCGAGGGCCCTCCTGGGGTCCGCGACGGCCTTCTGGAGCTCCGCGGCGGCCCCGTCGTGGTCCCCGGAGCGGTGCAGGGCCTGGCCCAGCTCGAGCCGGAGGCCGGCGTCCCCGGGGTGGATCGTGATCCGGCGCCGCAGCTCGGACACCTCGTGGTCCCGGAGCTGGCCCTCGATCCGGTCCGCCTCGTCGTGATCGCCCCGCTTGCCGGCCTTCGCCAGGGCTCGCTTGAGGGCCTTGGTGCGGACCCGGCCCACCTGGTCGAGCAGCTCGCGGTCCTCGCCGCGGTAGGTCAGCGCACGCTCGAGCACGTCCAGGGCCGCCTCGGGGTCCTTCAGCTTCTCGTGGACCCCGGCGAGCTCGATCATCACGTCGACGTCCGAGGGGTTCTCGGCGAAGGCGTCCTCGAGCCGCGACCGGTCGCCCTCGAGCTCCTCCTCGGTCCTGTGGCGACGCTGCGAGCGCTCGAGGGTCCGGGCCTCGTCCTGATCGACGATCTGCTCGCGGCTGTGGGACACCGTGTCGTAGCGCGCGGACTCCAGGGCCGCCGTCGCCGCGAGGTCCTTGCGCGCCTTCAAGGCATCCCGATCGCGCGGGTCGGCCTCGAGGGCTCGCTCGTAGTACTCGAGCGCCTTGGCGGCCTCCCCGGTGCGGGCCATCATCGCGCCAGCCCGCTTCAGGCCCTCCGCGTTGCGCGGATCGACCTCGGCGATGAACTCGAAGACCGCGAGGGCCGAGCGGAAGTGTCCCGCCGACTCCAGCGAGATCCCGAGGAGCATGTTCGCCTCGACGTCGAGGGGCGCCGTCGCGAGATAGGACTCGCAGGCCTTGGCGGCTGCGTCGTGCTTGCCGGCCTTGGCGAGCCCCCGCGCCATCGTGAGCGGGCCGGCTCCCTTCACCATCTTCAGGAGCCTGCCGCCCTTCTTGATGCCGGCGCGTGCCTTCAGGGCCTGGCGCAGGCCACGACGCGCCTCGCCCACGTCCGCGTCGATCTCGAGGATCTGCTGGTACAGCTGCACCGCGAAGTCGTAGTTGCGCCGGCGGACGGCCTCCTCGGCCTTCTGGATGTGCTTCGAATAGTCCATGGATCGAGTCCTATTCTATAAGGCGCGCGGCACAGCCGCGGGTCGGACTACCCCGCACCGCTGCCCCGGCTACACTCCCCCCCAGGCCATGACCGTTCCCAAGAACTTCGACGTCGTCCTGTTCCCCGATCCCGTTCTTCGCAAGGAGACCGAGGAGATCACGGCCTTCGACGACGAGCTCAAGGGCGTCGTCGAGGGCATGTTCGAGCGCATGTTCGAGAGCCAGGGGGTAGGCCTCGCGGCCCCCCAGGTCGGCCTCTCCATGCGCCTGTTCGTGCTCAACGACGAGGGCGACAAGGACAAGCCCGAGCGCAACCTCGCGCTGATCAACCCGACCATCAAGTCCTTCGGCGGCAAGAAGACCCGTCACGAGGAGGGCTGCCTGTCGCTCCCCGGCGTGCACGCGGACATCACGCGGCCGGAGAAGTGCGTCGTCCACCATTTCGACGTGGACGGCAACGAGGTCGAGAAGGAGTACGACGGCTTCGTCGCTCGCGTCATCCAGCACGAGTACGACCACCTGCAGGGCGTCCTGCTCGTGGACCGGATGACGCCGAGCGACAAGCTCCGCAACCGCGCCGCGGTGGACGAGCTGAAGGCCGCGTATCGACAGCACATCGCGAACCAGTCCTGACGGGACACGCGTGACGCATCGTTCCCTGAAGGTCACGCGGGACGCGCGCGCCGTCGCTCCCTCGGAGTCGGGCGCGGTGACGAGCGTGGGCGTCTTCGACGGCGTCCACCTCGGCCACCAGTCGATCCTCGCCGCGAACGTCGCGCGCGCGGCCGTGCTCGGGGCCGAGCCCACGGTGGTGACCTTCGCGCAGCACCCCAAGGCCGTCCTGCTCGGCCGGGCGCCGCGCACGCTCACGACCATCGAGCATCGCCTCGCGCTCTTCGCCCGCGCTGGCGTGCGTCACGCGGTCGTGATGACCTTCGACGAGGAGCTGCGGAACACAGCAGCCGACGACTTCGCGCGCCGTTACCTCGAGGAGGGCCTCGGGACGAGGGCCTTCGTCCTCGGCTTCGACAGCAAGTTCGGCAAGGACCGCGCGGGCGGGCCCGACTCTCTCCGCGCCCGCGGCCACGAGGTCGAGATCGCCGAGAAGGTGATGGTCGGCCAGCGCGCTGTCTCGAGCACGGCGATCCGCGAGGCCGTCGAACTCGGCGACCTCGAGGGCGCGGCGCGCATGCTCGGCCGCCCGCTCACCGTCTACGGCGAGGTCGTGAAGGGCCAGGCGCTCGGGCGGCGCCTGGGCTTCCCCACCGCCAACCTCGACCTGTTCCACGAGCTCGAGCCCCCCACCGGCGTGTACGCCTGCCGCGCTCACATCGTTCCGCCGCCGGCGGCGGACGGCGCGCCCGACCCGCGCGAGCGGACGGGGACCTACGACGCGGTCGCGAACATCGGACACCGGCCCACGGTCGTCTCCGATCCGGGCGGCACCCTGGTCGAGGTCCACCTGCTCGACTTCGAAGGCGACCTCTACGGCCAGCGCATCGAGCTCGAGTTCGTGGAGCGGATCCGCGGGGAACAGCGCTTCGATGGGCTCGATGCCCTCAGCGCTGCGATCGCGTCGGACGTCGAGTCCGCGCGTCGGATCCTCGGCTGAGGACCGCGTGAGCACCCGCGTGGAGGGTGCTCGCAGGCGTGGAGCGCGCCGCGCAGATCCGCGCTCAACGACACGGCCCCGCGATCTCGGAGGAGACTGCGGGGCCGTGCTGCCAGGGGGAGGACCCCCTGGCGCGTCGCTTCGGATCAGAAGCGGGCGTTCACACCGAGGGTGATCGTGTCGACCTCGAGGCTCGCGTCGTCCGAGCTGATGCTCGAGTAGTTGATGATGTACTTGTAGTCGTGACCGTTGGCGTAGTAGTTCGCGCCGAAGTCGATGACCGTCGTCTCGTTTGTGTCGTCGAGGTCTTGGAAGCGAAGGCCGAGCTCCCAGGCGCCGTAGTCGGAGCCAGCCTCGCTGAGCATGAACGTGCCCTGGACGCTGAAGGGAGTGGTGTCGGCCTCGAGGCCGGCGGAGGCAGCGGGGTTCTCGTTGTCGACGTTCGCGAGGGAGACCGCGTCACCGAGGCTGAGGATCGACGCCTGGGCGCTGAACTGGCCCGTGGCGAGGCTACCCTCGACGAGGAAGCCGTCGGCGTCCTCGACCGCGTCGTCGCTGAAGTAGGAGACGGCCGCGGAGGCTTCCATCTCGTCGCCGGCGCCGTAGGCACCCTCGACGAGGTCGGTGCCGCCGCCCATCAGGTCGATGCCACCGCGAAGAGCCATGAAGAGGTCGTCGCCGGTGCCGTCGTTGCCGTTCTGGATGGTGAGGGCCCAGCCGAACTCACCCATGTCGCCGTTGAGCGCGATGCCCTGCGAGCGACCGGAGAAGTGGTTGCCGATCGCGGAGCGCTCCACGAAGAACAGGTTGCCGGAGTCGATGAGGGCCTCACGGCTGACGTGGGCGCGGAACTGACCAACGCGGGCGCTGATCTCACCGCCGACCGGAATGTCCAGGTAGGCGTCGAGGAGGCCGAGCTGGGCGGCGCCAGCACCGTTGCCGAAGTCGACCTCGACGCGGTAGCCGATGTCGCCGGCGGTGGTGCCGCTGGAGTAGAGACGGGCGTTGCGGACCGAGAAGCCGCCAAGGTCGTTTCCGCTGGCAGTGGTGACGTCACTCGAGCTCTGGTAGAGCGTGCGGATACGGCCGCCAATGTGCATGCCGTGCTCCTCGAGGCCAGTGACGCTGGCGGAGAGGGCCTGGATGTCCTGGTCGAGCTGGGCCCAGTCGTCGTTAGCGACGGCGGTGCCTGTGAGGGTGAGCGCAGCGGCGCTGAAGACGAACTTCTTCATGGGGATTCCACCGGCGTGGTGGAGAGGGGGACTGCTATGAAAGCGAATCAGAGTGGTGAAGGCGTGGCGGGTCGTCCTCGACTGAGTCGTATCGGTGACCTGCCGCACTGGGTTCTGCGTGGACGGTGCAGGATCTGCTCCCGTCCGGCAGGGAAGAACTTCGGTGAGGGGCCTCGGTGCGAGCACCGAATTCCTCAGCAAATGTCTCCTTCTGGGCGGAGATACTGGGATGCCTGCCCCGGAAGTTCCATCAGAGGCCCCCCGGATGCCCAATTCTTGATGAGGACCGCTTCATTGGAGATGAAGGGCGCTCAATCCTCCCCCCGCTTTCGTCTCTGGCGCTTGATGTCACTCCGCCTCCGCTTGGCGTCGAGGCGCCTCCTCTGGGAGCCGCCGGTCGGCTTCGTGGCCCGTCGAGTCTTCCTGGGTGCCAGGGCCCGGGCGAGCAGCTCCACCATGCGCTCCCGCGCCTCCTCCAGGTTCCTGCGCTGGGAGCGGTGGCACGAGGCGCGCACGATCAGGGTCGAATCTGCGCCCGCGAGCCGCGGCGCAAGGGCCTCGAGGATCCGCTCCTTGTCATTATTACTGAGGGACTCAGAGGGCCTGACGTCGAGGCGCAGCTCCACGGCGGTCTCCGTCTTGTTGACGTGCTGGCCCCCGGGCCCCGAGGAGCGCGAGGTGCGCATCTCGAGCTCGCCGCCCGCGATGACGACCCGTGAGTCGACTCGCAGGTCCTCGAGCGCCACCTCAGACCTCCTCGGAGACGCGGTTCGCGACGCTGCGAAGGAGCGTCCAGGAGAAGATCCCGGTGCGATGGCCGTCGGCGAAGGTGATCCCGAGGGCGTAGTGACCCACCAGGTGCACCTCGCGCTGCTCGAGATCGTCTGCCACGGTTGACGGATCGAGGATCGGCCGGCCCGTTCGCTCGTCCACGCAGTGCGCACACGGGCACGCCTTGCGGATCGCTGCGGCAGGAATGGTGGACACCACCCCATCCTGCCACTCGAGGGTCAGGGACGCGGGGTCACGGCGCCCGATACGCTTCGGTGCGGACTGACGTTCGGTCGAACTCATGGCGATGCGCCAGGCCGGCGGCGTCACGCCTCGCTCTTCTCCGGCAACTTGCGCGGTTCAGCACTGCGCGCACGGGGGCGATGGACGTAAGTGGTGGCGAGAACCAGACTTGAACTGGTGACCCCTTGATTTTCAATCAAGTGCTCTACCAACTGAGCTACCTCGCCACCCGTTGGGCGGCGGATTCTCCGATCTCTCCCGCGGCGCGTCAACGGAGCGCGCGAGATATCTCGGAGGGGCGAGAACGGCGCGGTCCGGTGACGGCGGGCGGCAGCTCCGATCAGGGGCGTGGCCCCTCGCAGAAGTTCACGAACTCCGACCCGCACGTCCCGCAGGTCTCGACGCGCGGCGCACTCGACCACAGGAACCAGATCGGATAGGCGACCAGAAGAGCCGTGAGGCCGAAGGTCCAGTAGGCCGGAGCGAGGCCGAGGACGGCCAGAAGGACGATCGGCCCCCAGCGGACCTGGGCGCGTCGCGAGAGCCCACCCGCACCGCAATAAAGGCACCCGGCGAGGGTCCCATCGTCCCGGCGCTGTTCGAGGTGGTCGATGCTGACGACCGCTTCCTCGCCCTCCACGCGGTAGTAGGACCGCACCGCGAAGGGACCGTCCAGCTCCCAGGTGGCCAGCGAGCCGGGGCGGGAGGGATGCGGGAGCCTCATCTCGCTCCAGCGGATCACTCGCTCGTTGATGATCTGGGCTGAGGACGCCATGGCGCACGGAGTCTACCCGGAGCGGACCGGCCCCGGCACGGCCGGAGGGGCGCCCTCTCTCTTCGAGGCCCCCGGCGCACCCCGCCCGTCCCCCGGCGAGCCACGGATCGTCTCCCGGGAGCGCGCGATCCGTCGCAGGGCTCGGCGCGGGGCCCTGCACCGGTACACTCCCGCCATGACCCAGCCTCCCCGCGTCTTCATCACCGGCGGTACGAAGGGAATCGGCCGCGCCATCGCCATGCGCTTCGCCCGCGAAGGCGCCCTCGTGGCGATCGCGGCCCGGACCTCGGACGACCTCGACCGCACCGTGTCCGAGATCGAGGCCGCGGGCGGCAAGGGCGAGGCCTGCCAGGCCAACCTGCGCGACCACGGCTCCCTCGAGGCGGCGGTCTTCCGCGCCGTGGACTTCTTCGGCGGGGCGATGGACGTGCTCGTCAACAACGCGGGACTCGTCGAGTTCGCGCCCTTCGACGAGGTCGACATGAACTCCTGGGAGCGCTTCCTGGGGGTGAACCTCACCGGCCCTTACCACGTGCTCGCCGAGGCCCTCCCCGCGCTCCGCGAGTCCGAGCGCGCGCACGTGTTCAACGTGGGCGCCGCCCTGGCCGACGCGCCCGGGAAGGACTCGGTCCTGCTCGCGACGACGAAGGCAGGGCTGGCGGGCATGGGGCGCGCGCTGCGCGCCGACCTCGCGGGCGACGGCATCCGGGTCACCACCGTCACGCCCGGCCCCACCGAAACACCGGGACTCGAGCCCTGGCGTGCACGCTTCGAGGGTCAGCCGCTGCTCACTCCGGAACAGGTGGCAGACGCGATCTGGGACGCGTATCGAAGCGGCACCGACGTCGCCGAGTTGCCGGTCGGCTGACCTGCTCCCGTCACCTTTTCAAGACGGAAGTTGTCCGCTGCGTGAGCCGCAGCGCGCCGTTTCTCGGATTAGATCTCGGCCGCGAAGAATCTCCAGCGGAGCAGGCAGCACGCTGCAGCCATGCGCCGATAAGCCCCGTGTGACGGGCACGAGCGCCGTCGGCAGCGGTTTCGAGGTCTTTGGCCTTCGGAACGCCGACGTTTTCGGCTCATGAGGGTGTCCGTCCACAGGAGACCCCCATGATCCACTCGTACGACAGGAACCGCGCCGCCAAACTCGTCCCGCTGCTGGAGTCGATCTTCGCCGAGGTCGCTGACCGCCGTCAGTCGATCCGCCGGCTCGAGCGCGAGCTCCAGCGCGCCAAGCGCGACGGCGAAGCGCGCTCGGTGATCAGTGAGATCACTGCGCGCCTCGCGAACCACCGCCGCGAGCTCCGGATGACCTCGAAGGAGTTCGAGCACCTCGGCTGCGTCGTCGACGAGCACAACCCGAACCGCGTGATCATCCCCGGCGCCTCGGGGAACTACGACGAGGGTTTCCACTGGCAGGCCGGGACCAGCGAGGTCCTCGAGAACTCCGCCGCGGACAGCTCGGTCTTCTGACCGACGCCCCACGCCCCACTCGCCGACGCGAAAGTCGACGGCGGGACACTTGGGACCCACTCGTCCGGAAAGGGCGTGTGGGTCCTCTTCTTTGAAAGGGCCCGGGCACGCCGATCTCGACCTCACGAAGAAGGGCCGCTCCCCTGGCCCGGGGAGCGGCCCTCTCTCGTCGGACGCAGGCCGGAGGAGACCTCCGCGACCGGATCAGCCCTTCTTCGCCGTCCCCGACTTGCCGCTCCCGGCCGTCCCCTGGCCTTTCTCGGGCGCGGGGGCCTTCTTGGCAGCCGGAGCCTTCTTCACAGCCGGGGCCTTCTTTACGGGGGCGGCCTTCTTGGCCGGGGCAGGAGCCGGATCGCCGGCACCCTTCACCGGAGGCTTCGACCCCGCGGGCTTCGGAGCGACCTCGCGCTTCTTCTTCACGCGGCGGACCTCGCCGGCGCGCTGCTTCTCACCGCCAGCGGCCTCCTTCCCGGCGTCCGCGTCGCCGCCGCCCTCCTTCGCGCGGCGGGCCCGCTCGACGAGCATGGCCCGCTTCTCCGCGGCCCAGGCATTCTGCGCGCGGGTCCGCGACTGGTCGATCATCCGCGCGAGCTCCGTGCGCACCTTCGGGGAGAGGTTCGAGAGGTCGGTCCCGGGGTGGGCGCTGACCCACTGGAGGAGGACGTCGGCCCGCTCGGCGGAGACGCGGGCGATGAGTTCTGCCCGAAGCTGCGGCGGGAGCTTCGAACCGAGGGCGGCCTCCATCTCGGCGAGCTCCTTCGCGGCCTCTTGCTCGTCCTTCTTCGCCTGAGCGGCGCGCATCTCGCGCATCCACTTCTCACGGGCGAGCTGGATCCGCTGGTCGAGCCGCGCCTGATCCTCCGGGGTGAGCGTGCCGCTCCCCGCTCCGTTCGCGCCGCCCCCCTGGCCGACGCCCGGCGGCTTCTTCGCGTCGGGCCTGCGAATCGCCGGGCCCGCGGGCTTCGCGGGAGAGGAGCTGGAGGGCGCAGGATCGGCCGTCCCGGGCGCCGGGGCTGGCTTGCGCGCGGCAGGCGCGGGCTTGGCCTTCGCCGGACCCGCGGCGGGCCCTGCGCCGGCGGGCTTGGCGGGCGCGGGCTTCGGCTTGGCGGTGTCGGCCTTCGCTTTCTTCTTCGCCGCGTCCGCCTCCTCCTTCCTGCGCTTCGCCTCCTCGGAGGCGCGCCGCCGCGCCTGGATCCGGCTGACCTCGGACTGGAGGTCGGCCGGGACGGCGCGCCTCGCCCTCGTCAGGAGGTCGCGGTAGAGCACGATGAACTCGTCGCGATCGAGCCCCCGGCTCGCGTCGACGTCGTGGGCGTTGAAGAGAGCCACGCTGACCTTCGCGTTGCGCGCTTCCACCGCCGTGACGCGGCCGTCGCGGTCGGCGTCGAGGCGCTGGAAGATGCTCCGCACCGTGTCGAGGGTCGAGCGCTGGCCCGCAGGCGTCCCTCCTTTCCCGCCAGGAGCCTGAACCGCCGCGCTCGCGGCGGGCGCCGCAACGAGGAGCGCGGCGACGCAGAAGAGGACGAGCGGGCTCGAGAGACGGGGGCAGACGCGTTCTTTCATGGTGAAGCGAGGGGTGGTCGTGGGGCCGGTGGGCCGCGGTGCACCGTCTTGCAGGATCCATGCCCGGGGGAGCGGAGCGCTCCCCGGGCACGGGAGAGGGTAAGGGACGGCGTCCGGACCGTCTCGTGACTCCCCCCTGTCCTCCTTCGGAGACATCCACTGCGCGCTCCCGCCCATTCCGTGGTTCCCGCGTCTCTCGATCCCGGGCCCCCGGCGGCCGGTTCCGCGGAAGCTCCTTCCCCGGGGGTCCGCTAGCATCGGGCGCGGCCGCACCGGGCCTCGCTCGGCGACGGTCCACGGCTCTCCGGCGCTGACCTCCGGCGGCCCGCCCGGCACACTGGCCGATCCGACGGCCCCACCGCGAACTCGATCCATGACCGCACCCCCCGATCTCGCGCCCCTGGCGACGGCCACTCCGCCCGCCGAGGCCGCCACACGCAACGCCTACGGCGAAGCTCTCCTCGAGCTCGGCGCGTCGAACGCCGACGTCGTCGTCCTCGACGCCGACCTCTCGGGCTCGACCAAGACCAAGGCCTTCGGGAAAGCGCACCCCGAGCGCTTCTTCAACATCGGCGTGGCCGAGGCGAACATGATCGGCGTCGCGGCCGGTCTCGCGTCCCAGGGCAAGGTCGCGTTCGCCAGCTCCTTCGCGATGTTCGCCACGGGCAAGGCCTTCGAGCAGATCCGGCAGAGCGTCTGCGTGCCCGAGCTCGACGTGAAGATCTGCGCGACCCACGCGGGCCTGACCGTCGGCGAGGACGGCAAGTCCCACCAGATGCTCGAGGACGTGACCCTCATGCGTGTGCTCCCGCACATGAACGTCATCGTCCCGGCGGACGCCGTCGAGGCGCACCAGGCGGTGCTCGCCGCGGCGCAGATCGCGGGCCCGGTCTACGTGCGGCTCTCCCGCGCGTCAACGCCGGTGGTCTTCGCGGAGTCCTACCGCTTCGAGTTCGGCAAGGCCGCGCTCCTCCGCGAGGGTCACGACCTCGCGATCGTGGCCATGGGCGTCACGGTCGCCGCCGCGATGGGCGCAGCCGAGCTCCTCGCCGCCGACGGCGTGCAGGCGCGCGTCATCAACATGTCGACCATCTCGCCCCTCGACGAGGGCGCGATCGCGGCAGCGGCGCGTGACTGCGGCGCGATCCTCACCGCTGAGGAGCATCAGCAGAACGGCGGTCTCGGCGACGCGGTCGCGCAGGCCGTCGTCAAGCACCACCCCGTCCCGATGGACATGCTCGGCATGGACGGGGCCTTCGGCCAGAGCGGGACGGGCGACGAGCTCCTCGCGCACTACGGCCTCGACGCCGCGGGTATCGCGCGACGCGCCAGGGCCCTCCTCGACCGCAAGGCCACCGCGAGCACCGGAGTCTGAGGCCATGGCAATCACCACACAGCGCCGCGACGAGATCGCGGAGGCCGCGCGCCAGGTGCGCATCGACACCGTCCGCATGGTCCACGCAGCGACCTGCGGCCACCCGGGCGGCCCCCTGGGCATGGCCGACTTCATGGCGACGCTCTTCATGGAGCACCTGCGCCTCGACGGATCGAACCGCCACGCGCCCGACCGCGACCGCTTCGTGCTCGGCAACGGGCACACCTGCGCGGGCTACTACTCGCTGCTCGCACAGAAGGGTCTGATCGAGCGGGACCAGCTGCTCACCTTCCGCAAGTTCGGCTCCCCCCTCCAGGGGCACCCCCATCGCAACCTCGACCTCGGGATCGACTTCTCGACGGGGAGCCTCGGCAACAGCCTGTCGGTGTCGGTGGGCATGGCGCTCGCCGCGAAGATGAACGGCTGGGACGCGCGGGTCTACTCGGCGTCGAGCGACGGCGAGAGCCAGGAGGGTCAGATCTGGGAGGCCGCCACGGCGGCCGCGCATCACGGCGCGACCAATCTCACGGTGCTGGTGGACTTCAACAACGTGCAGATCGACGGGCACATGCGCGACGTGATGGACGTGCGAGACCTGCGCGTGAAGTACGACGCCTTCGGGTGGCACGCCGTCGACGTCGACGGTCATGACATCGACGCGATCGACGCGGCGCTCGTCGCGGCGCGCGAGGAGACCTCCGCGCCCAGCGCGCTGATCCTCCACACGAAGATCGGCCAGGGCGTGTCGTTCATGCACGACCAGCCGGGCTGGCATGGCGTCGCACCGAACGACGAGCAGGCACGCGACGCGCTCCTCGAGCTCGGCGTCCCCGAGGCGGACGTGGCCGCGATGATCGGTTGAACGGCTCCGAGGATCACCCTGGCGCCGCGGGTCCCGGGGCGCACGCGGAGGTCGACTCGGGCATGGCGGTGGCGCTCTTCGCGCTGGGCATGACGGCCGGGATGCTGGTCCTCCTGATCGGCTTCACGATCGTTCCCCAGCACAGCGAGCCGACCACAGCCGAGTTCGAGGCGATCCGCTCCTTCACGGAGAGTCACTTCGTCAGCGAGATCGACGACGTGACCCTCACGGAGCGGGCGCTCCACGGGATGCTCGAGGGCCTCGATCCCTATTCGCGCTACCACGACCGCGGAGAGGCGGAGCAGGCCCGCCGCATCATCGACGGCGACTTCCGCGGCATTGGCGTCGTGTTCCAGGCCGGGGTCCAGGAAGGGCGGATCCTCTTCCCCGTCGACGGATCACCTGCGGCCGCGGCTGGAGTGCGCGTGGGGGATCTGATCACCTCGGTCGACGGCGAATCCGTCGCCGGACTGCCGCGTGACGAGCTGCGGGCGCGCCTCGCGCCGCGAGGCCGCGATCAGGTCTCGCTCGGCCTCACGGGACTCGACGGCGCCGCCCGGGATGTGACGGTGGTGCCGCGCGTGCTCGTGGACCCCACAGTGCGTCACGCGCGCCTCGTCGAAGGCGCGCCGGGTGTCGGCTACGTCGCCGTCCGGTCCTTCACCAACCGCACGGCCGGGGAGTTCGACGCCGCGATCGACGGGCTGCGGGCGCAGGGCGCCGAGGCCGTGATCGTCGATCTGCGCTACAACCTCGGCGGCGTGCTCGATGCCGCGATCCACCTCGCCGGGCGCTTCCTCGAGCGCGGAGTGATCGTGTCCTCGGAGGGGCGCCGCACCGAGTCCGAGGTGCACCGCGCCGACGAGATCGAGCCGCGCTTCGAGGGAATGAAGCTGGCCGTTCTCGTGGACGGCGAGTCCGCCAGCGCCAGCGAGGTGCTCGCCGGCGCGCTCCAGGATCACCGCGCCGCGGTCGTCGTGGGCGAGCCCACCTACGGCAAGGGCATGCTGCAGACCACGCGCTCGTTCCCCGAGTACGGAACGCGGGCGAAGGTGACCAGCGCGTACTTCTACTCGCCGAGCAAGCGCAACTTCGAGCGGACTTCCGAGCCCGGCCGCGACTACGGCATCCTCCCTGACCTGCTCGTGGAGGTCGATCGCGGGACGCGCCGCGCGGTGAAGTCGTGGCTGACGCGCTACGACCCGCCGGCCAGCGCCATGGCAGCCCTCGCGTCCTGGCAGGAGGACAGCGGGGAGGAGCTCCTCCCGGGGCTTCCTCGCGACCCCCAGCTCGACGCGGCGGTCGGCCTCTTCCGCGGCGAGGCGCCTGGCCCGCGGCCAGCGCGTGAGCTGCCGTGAGCGACCTCGTCCTGGGGATCGAGTCCTCCTGCGACGAGACCGCCGCGGCGGTCGTGCGCGCGGGCCGCGAGGTCCGCTCGAACGTCGTGGTCAGCCAGGCCGCACTGCACGCTGAGTTCGGCGGCGTCGTCCCGGAGGTCGCGGGGCGCTCCCACCTCGAGGCGATCGGCGGGGTGATCGACAGCGCGCTCGACGAGGCCGGCGTGACCCTCGACGGCCTCGCCGCGGTGGCGGTGACGGCGCGGCCCGGGCTCATCGGTTCGCTCCTCGTCGGGGTCTCGGCGGCCAAGGCCCTGGCCTGGACGAGCGGACTCCCCCTCGTGGACGTCCACCACATCGAGGCTCACGTGTACGCCGCGACCATGGAGTCGCCCGAGGAGGTGCGCTTCCCCTGCGTCGCGCTGGTCGTCTCGGGGGGCCACACCGCTCTCTACGACGTGCAGAGTCCCCTGGAGATGAATCTGATCGTCTCCACGCTCGACGACGCTGCGGGCGAGGCCTTCGACAAGGTGGCCTGGATCCTCGGGCTCAGCTACCCCGGCGGTCCGTCGATCTCGGCCCTCGCCGCGGAGGGCGATCCCGCAGCGATCCGCTTCCCCCGCTACAGCCCGAAGACGCCGCCGGGGGGCTCTGCGGGCCCGAAGCCGGTGGGGTTCTCCTTCAGCGGTCTGAAGACCGCGGTGCTCTACCACGTCCGCGGCGGGGACGCGCTCCGGCCCACTCCCCCCCCGGATCGCATCCCGGACCGCGCCGACATCGCGGCGAGCTTCCAGGAGGCCGTCTGCGAGACCCTCGTCACCCAGACCCTGCGTGCGGCGGACCAGCGCGGGGCGCGCCAGGTTCTGGTCGCCGGCGGGGTGGCCTGCAATCAGCGACTGCGGGCCCTGATGACCGAACGCGCCGCCGCGACCGGCGTCGGGGCCTTCTTCCCGAGCCCCGCCTACTGCACCGACAACGCCGTGATGATCGCCGGCCTCGGCTGGGAGCGGCTCCGGGCGGGTCGAACGGCGGATCTGGGGCTCGACGCGGCCCCTCGCTGAGCCCGACACGGAGACGCGAGCGTTCTCGCCCACCGGCGGCTGCGCGGATAGAATCCGCGCCCAGTTTGGACGCCCACGACCTGAGACTCCTGCTGGACGCCGTCCGCGACGGCGCGATCGCCCCCGAGGAGGGGGCGCGTCGCCTCTCCGAGGGGCGACCGAGCGGCACCGTCGGTGGGCTCCTCCAGCTCGCCCACTCCACCCTCGACACCGACCGCGAGGAGCGCTGCGGCCACCCCGAGGTGGTCTACGGCCAGGGCAAGACCGCCGAGGAGGTGGTCGAGATCATGAGCGCGCTCGCGGAGGTCCACGGTCGCGTCCTCGCGACGCGGCTCGATGACCGCCAGCGCGCGCTCCTGCGCGAGTCGTACGCGGAGCGCGTCGAGGTCGACGACCGGGCGCGCACCGCAGTGATCGGTGACCTTCCCGCGGAGGAGGGTCTCGTCGCGGTGGTCAGCGCCGGAACGAGCGACGGCGCGGTCGCGCGCGAGGCCTCGATCACGGCGCGATTCCTCGGCGCACGCGTCGTCGAGGAGCGCGACGTCGGCGTCGCGGGCCTGCACCGCATCCTCGAGGCCGCCCCGCGTATCCGCGAGGCGAACGCCGTGGTGGTCGCGGCAGGAATGGAGGGCGCGCTCCCGAGCGTCGTCGGCGGACTCGTCGACGTGCCGGTGATCGCGGCGCCCACCTCCGCCGGCTACGGCGCGAGCTTCGGCGGCGTCAGCGCCCTGCTCGGCATGCTCAACTCGTGCGCCTCCGGCGTCACGGTGGTCAACATCGACAACGGTTTCGGGGCAGGCTTCGCGGCCGCCCAGATCAACAGGCAGGTGACCCGCGCCGTCGCGCGGGCGAAGACGTCATGACTGGAGCAGGGAACGACAACGGGGCGGCCGCTGGCCGCGCTTGGCTGGCACTCGAGAACGGACTCGTCCTCGAGGGTCGCTCCATCGGCGCCGACGGTGAGGCCAGCGGAGACCTCGTCTTCAACACCGCCATGACCGGCTACCAGGAGATCCTCACGGACCCGTCCTACGCCGGGCAGGGCGTGGTGATGACGTACCCGCTCATCGGCAACTACGGCGTCGCGGACGAGGACATGGAGTCCTCGCGCTGCTGGGCCGAGGCTTTCGTCATCAAGGAGCTCGCGAGCAAGCACTCGAACCACCGCGCCAACGAGTCGCTCGACGCCTGGCTCCAGCGCCGGGGCGTCGTGGCCATCGACGGGGTCGACACGCGGCGCGTCACCAAGGCCATCCGGGAGCACGGGTCCTTGCGCTTCGTGCTGTCCACCACGGACTCGGACGCCGAGAGCCTGGTCGCCAAGGCGAAGGCCGCGACGAGCACCGACGGCCAGGACCTCGCCTCCAAGGTGACCTGCGCGGAGCAGACGACCTGGGACGCGACCTACGACAGCTCCTTCCCCGACGAGGTCGGCGCCTGGGAGGGCGAGCGACTGAAGGTGGTCGCCTACGACTTCGGCGCGAAGCGGAACATCCTGCGTAGCCTCGTGCACTTCGGCTTCGACGTGACCGTCGTGCCCGCCACGACGCCCGCCGCCGACGTCCTCGCCCTGGATCCCGACGGCGTGTTCTTCTCGAACGGCCCGGGCGACCCCTCGGCCTGCACCTATGCCGTGGAGGCCGCTCGCGAGCTCATCGGGAAGAAGCCGATCTTCGGCATCTGCCTCGGCCACCAGATCCTGTCGCTCGCCATGGGCGCCAAGACGCGCAAGATGGCCTTCGGCCACCACGGCGCGAACCACCCCGTGCGCGACGAGACGACGGGTCGCGTGGAGATCACCTCCCAGAACCACAGCTACGTGGTCGATCACGAGGCGCTCCCGGAGGAGCTCGTGCCCACGCACTGGAACCTCAACGACATGAGCCTCGCCGGCATGCGCCACGAGGAGCTGCCGGTGTTCAGCGTCCAGTACCACCCCGAGGCCGCGCCTGGCCCCGGCGACTCGGCGCACCTCTTCGCGCGCTTCCGCGAGATGGTGCTCGAGCAGCAGGCGCCGGCCTGAGTTCGCCCGGACACCACTGAAGCGGCCGCGGGAGATGCCTCTTCCGCGGCCGCTCGCGTTGGCCCCCCGAGGACGGTCTGGACGAGGGCATCGCCTCGGGTCCGGTACCCGAACCACAGTCGTCGGCCGTCCGCAGCATCAGCGGTCGTCAGGACGCCTGGACGCCGGCCCTGTGGCATGAATAGCCGGTCAACGGCCCTGGAGCAGCCCCCACGGGCCTGGATTGTGCGAGTCGCTGCGGCAGAATCAGGGCGTCGCGCGCGCTCCCCGGCCCGCCACAGCCCACCCATTCCGCCAACACCACCAAAAACGCCAAGCACCATGTCCGACTTCAGCCTCCCGACACCCTCGGAAGAGCACACCCGCATCACCTCCGGCGCCGGGACCTGGGACGTCGACTGCTCCTTCTTCCAGGGCGGCCCGGAGCCCATGAAGGTGGCGGCCACGGAGACCATCGAGGCCCTCGGGCCCTTCTTCTCGCGGTCGGCCTTCCTGGGAGAGATGTACGGGATGCCCTATCAGGGATCGGCCACCCTGGGCTACGAGCCTCACACGAAGGACTACGTGGCCACCTGGATCGACTCGATGACGCCCCAGCTGTTCGTCTTCCGCGGACGCTTCGACGCGGCGGGCCAGGTGCTCACCATGAGCGGGGAGATGGACGACCTGTGGTCGGGCGGCCGCGCCACGTATCGCACGGTCGAGACCCACGAAGGCCCGGACCGACGCACCTTCGAGATGTTCATGCAAGCAGGCGACGCCCCCGAGATCCAGCTCTGCCGCCACGTCTACACCCGCCGGACCTGACCCCCGCGATGACCGCGCTCACCGACCTCGTCTTCACCAACGGCTTCACGGCCGAACTGCCCGCCGATCCGGCCACCGACAACCGGCGGCGAGAGGTGCGTGGAGCGCTCTTCTCCCGGGTCGCCCCCACGCCGGTCAAGGCACCGCGCGTGGTCGCCGCGAGCCAGGAGTGCGCGGAGCTCATCGGTCTGGACCCGGCCGAGCTCGGAACGGAGGACTTCGCGCGGGTCTTCGGCGGCAACGCCCTGGTGCCGGGCATGGACCCCTACGCGATGACGTACGGCGGGCACCAGTTCGGGCACTGGGCCGGCCAGCTCGGCGACGGGCGGGCCATCAACCTCGGTGAGGTCGAAGGCCCCGGTGGAGCGCTCGATCCCTGGACGCTCCAGCTCAAGGGCGCCGGCCCGACCCCCTACTCGCGGAGCGCCGACGGGCTCGCCGTCCTGCGCTCGAGCGTGCGCGAGTTCCTCTGCAGCGAGGCGATGCACCACCTCGGCGTGCCCACGACGCGTGCCCTCTCCCTGGTGAGCACCGGCGAGCAGGTCCTGCGGGACATGTTCTACGACGGCAACCAGAAGTACGAGCCGGGCGCCGTGGTCTGCCGCGTGGCGCGCTCCTTCGTGCGCTTCGGGAGCTTCGAGCTCCCCGCCTCCCGGGGCGAGGAGGGGCTCATCCGCCAGCTCGCCGATCACGTCATCCGGCGCCACTACCCGGAGCTCGGCGCCCCGCCCGCGCCGGAGCCGATCCCGCAGGAGATCTACGTGGCCTGGCTGCAGGAGCTGCGCGACCGGACGGCGCGCATGATCGCCCATTGGTCTCGGGTGGGCTTCGTGCACGGCGTGATGAACACGGACAACATGTCGATCCTCGGGGAGACGATCGACTACGGGCCCTACGGGTGGCTCGAGGACTACGACCCGGACTGGACGCCGAACACGACCGATGCTCAGGGGAAGCGCTACCGCTTCGGCCACCAGGCGGCCATCGGGCACTGGAACCTGACCCGTCTCGCGAGCGCAGTCGTGCCGCTCCTCGGGGAGACGGAGCCGCTGCAGACCCTCGTCGACGGCTATCCGGAGGTGTACGCCGCGGAGTGGGGCGCGATGCTCGCGGCGAAGCTGGGCTTCGAGACCTTCGAGGAGGACCTCGACGCCCCGCTCGCGGCCGAGCTGTTCCGGGTGCTGGGCTCCGCCGAGACGGACATGACGATCTTCTTCCGTCGCCTCGCGGATGTGACCGCGAAGACGGAAGACCCCTTCCTCGCGCTGCGGGAGGCCTACTACGCCCCCGACGAGGTGAACGACGAGGTCCGCGGGGCGCTGGCGTCATGGACCGCCTCCTACCTGGCCCGCGCCGAGCAGCGCGGCGTCTCGGACGAGGCGCGCCGCGAGCGCATGAACCGCACGAATCCGAGATACGTCCTGCGCAACTACCTCGCGCAGCTGGCCATCGATCGCGCCGAGAAGGGCGATGACGGCGGAGTGCGTGAGCTCCTGGAGGTCCTGCGCCGCCCCTACGAGGACCAGGCGAGCCGGGACGCCTTCGCCGAGAAGAGACCCGAATGGGCCCGTCACCGTCCGGGATGCTCGATGCTCTCCTGCAGCTCGTGAGGGCCGCGCTGCCCGCAAGCACTCGCCCTGATCCACCTCGGACGATTTCTCCTCGATGACGCCAAGGTCGCCGCCGCGGGATCGTCCTCGTGGAGGAGACTCCGCGCTACCAGGGCCTCGAGCTCCTCCCCGAATCCGGACCACTCACGACCCTCAGCGCGCGCAAGACCGCGCCCGCCATGCCAGTCTCGATGAAGCAACTCGTCCTCTCCCTCGCCGCACTCATGGCCCTCGCCGGCTGCGACAGCACCCGTCTGGAGGAAGCCAACCGCGTGCCCACGATCCAGGGCCTTCCCTCGGAGCTCGCCGAGACCTTGCGAGAGACCGAGGAGTGGACGATCTACGCGCTGGAGCCCGAGTTGGAGGGCTCCGTCGAGGACGGCTTCCACGGCTACGCGGTCCGGGGGCAGGCCATGATCGACTCCCGCTCCGACCGCGCCCAGCTGTCCCACGCCCTCGCCCAGGGAATCGCGGGGAACCAGGACATGGTCGCCAAGTGTTTCCTGCCGCGGCACGGGATCCGCGCCGTTCTCGGAGATCGCGTGTGTGACCTCGTGATCTGCTTCGAGTGCCTGCAGATCCACGTCCACGACGGCAGCGAGGAGCGCGCGGCGAACGTCCTGACCACGGGCGGGCCCCAGAAGGTCTTCGATCACATCTACAAGGCCGCGGGCCTCTCGATCGCCAAGTAGCTCGGTCGCCTGAGCCTCGGCGCGGTCCTCGCGGGTCCTGGCCCCGACGCGCTCGTGGGCCATGGCCCCCGGTTCGAGGACACGAGCCGCGACGGCCTGACGCTGCCGCCACTCGAGGAGTCCACGGGCGGCGAGCCCAGGCTCGTTCGCGTGCCGGGATCAGCCACGTCCGCCAGCGGGCGTCGATCGGAGCGCGGCCGCGAGGGCCCCGAGCGCGCGGTCGACGTCGGTCTCCGCCATGGAGGGCGAGAGAGGCATGGAGAGAGTCCGCCGCCCCATGCGCGTCGCTGTGGGCGTGTCCTCCGGGCGCCAACCGAAGCGCTCCTGGTAGTGGGGGTGCTCGGGAATCGCGAGGTAGTGCACGCCGGCATGGATCCCGCGTGAGGCCATGGCCTCGATCACGTCGTCACGGCGGTCGACCCCCACCGGGAAGAGGTGGTGGGCGTGGCGAGAGTCCGGGGGACAGACCGCGGGCAGCTCGACGCCGAGGCGGCGTGTGCCCTCGAAGTAGCGTTCCCAGGCCGCCCGACGCCGCACCGAGTTCGCCTCGACCCGCGCGAGCTGATGGATGCCGATGGACGCCTGGAGGTCCGTCAGCGTGCACTTGTAGCCCGGCCCGTGAACGAGGTAGTGGCGATGCCCTCCGTCGCGGAACCGTTGCCAGGCGCCGGCCTCGAGCCCGTGGAGCGCGAGGCGTCGCACGCGCTCGAGCTGCTCGGGGTCACGGGCCAGGACCATCCCGCCGTCACCGGTCGTGACGTTCTTGGTGGCGTGGAAGCTGAAGCAGCCGAAGTCCCCCACCGTCCCCGCCTTCGCGCCCCGCCACTCCGTCTCGATGGCATGGGCGCAGTCCTCGATGACCATGAGCCCGCGCGCACGAGCGAGCTCCACGAGACGGGTCATGTCGCAGGGATACCCCGCGTAGTGCACGACCAGCAGCGCGCGCGTGCGCTCGGTGATCCCCGCCTCGACCGACGCGAGGTCGACGCAGCCACTGGCCGGGTCCACGTCCGCGAGCACCGGGGTCGCGCCGGCGTTGACGATCGCGTTCACCGTCGCGCAGAAGGTCATGGCGCTCGTGACGACCTCGTCTCCCGGCCCGATCCCCGCGGCGAGGATCGAGAGGTGCAACGCGGCGGTGCACGAGCCCACGGCGACCGCGCCGTCCACGCCCTTGTAGGCGGCGAACGCACGCTCGAAGGCCTCGACGCGAGGACCCGTCCCGATCCAGCCGCTGGCGAGACACGCGGCGATCTCCTCGATCTCGGAGTCCTCGAGGCTCGGCCGGCCGAAGACCAGGAGAGGCTCTTCGTCAGCAACCATCGTCGCTGATTATAGACCCGTCGACGCCAGGTCTTTGACGCTCCGAGACGAGCGCACGACAATCGAGTCATGGACGATCCTCCTGGCGATGGCGCGCTGCCCGGACCGCGGCGGCGCCTCTACACGCAGGAGCACATGTCGCTCCGCCCTGCGACCGAGCGTGACGATCGATTCCTTTACACGCTGCTCGAGGAGCGCTACCGCAACGAGAGTTCCAACATCGAAGGGATGGCGCAGCCCGAGCTGCCCTCCTTCGAGGAACACCAGGCCTACCTCCGGCGGCGGCCGTACCGCCGGCTCGAGGTGGTCGTGGCCGACGACCGCGACGCCGGGATGATGTACCTGACCCACGACGACGTGGGAGGCTGCTTCATCCTGGATGCCTTCGCAGGCCGCGGCCTGGCCCTGTCCGCGTGCTTCACCTTCTTCACGGGCGAGCGGTTCCCGATCACCGCTCACTTCAACGCGGCGAACCGCGCGGGCTGGCGGACGGCGGACCGCCTCGGATGGACCCTGGTCGCGCGCGAACCGCACAGGTTCACCTACGAGCTGCGCCAGGACCCCGTCGATCCATTCACGAGGGTCCGCCGCAGCGCTCGCGCACCTCGAAGAGGGGCGTCGCCTCCCGTCGACCGCCCCTGAGCACGGCGCCCGTCGCGCCGAGGAGCGCCCTGAGGTCGTAGCGCGACGGCGCGGCGCGCACGTCCCCGTGGTCGACGCGCTCGAGGGCCACGCCGCGGGCTGCGGCGAGCAGCACGCGATCGATGTTCACGGCGCCTCCACCTCCGAGGGAGAGGCGGCGCGTGAGCGACGCGCGGAAGGCCCGGAAGGACGTGGAGTGAACCGCCGCCGGTGCGCCGGCTCGCGCGGCCAGGGCGAGACGCGCGGCGAAGGAGCCGGCGCGGCGCAGACCGATCGGCCCCCTGTCCGTGGGCGTTCCGTAGACGAGGTCGATTCCCTCACCGAAGGCGGCCACGAGGGCGGGCACGCGCTCGGGCGGATGGCGTAGATCGTCGTCCATGGTGATGACGACCTCGTGGCGCGCCTCGAACGCCCCGCACAGGAGCGCCGCGTGCTGCCCGGCCTTCCGGACGAGGTCGATACCCTGGATCCACGGGTGCTCTTCGACGGCGCGCTGCGTCGCTGCCCAGCTCCCATCGGAGCTCGCGTCGTTGACCATCACGACCTCGAGCGCGGCAGGGTCCGCGAGCGCGGCGCGCCACGCAGCGAGGCGAGGGACGAGCGCCGCGAGCTGGCGCTCGCTCTCGTGGAGCGGCACGACCACCGTCGTGCTGAGGGCGAGCTCGGAGAGCGGAGGGTCGTGGCTCAAATCGAACGCGCGCGTTCCCTGCGGAAGGCCGCGCGCTTTCGAGCATCGTAGCGCCTTCGCGCGACCCGGCTTATTCTCTCGCTCCATGCCTCCGGTGGAGAAGCTCGCCCCACGGCGCCACTCGGGATCGCTCGCGCTGGCGCTTCTGCTCGCGCTCGTCGGAGGCTACTTCGCCGCCCGCGTCGCGAACGGCTTCGTCCTCCACCCCCACGACAACGCGGCGGAGCTCGGCGCCGCCAGCGCACCCCTCGAGCTCGAGACGCTCTACCACCTGGACGTCTCGTCGCTCTACGTCCCCGAGACCGCTGCGCACCTGGCGGACGACCGTAGCGGGTGGCTCAGCACCTGGACGCCGCGGCAGGGCCTGGGCCGGCCGCTCTTCCAGTTCGGCGCGTGCCCCACGTTCATCGGGACGCACGTCGTCGCGCGGCTGACCTCGGACCCGTACCTGTACCTGACCTGGAGCATCGCACTCGCGGTCATCGGAACGGCGCTCTTCACGTTCCTGTTCGCGCGCGCGATCGGAATCGGTCCGGCGGGGTCGTTCGTGGCGGGCCTCGGCCTCTCCCTCGGCCCGCTGTACCCGAGCTGGGGCATGATCCCGATGATCCAGTGGGGCTACTGCTGGACCTTCGCTGCGCTCCTGGCGGTCGAGCGCTGGGTCGTCGGACGATCTCCCTGGAGCCTCGTCGGGCTCTGCTTCGCGTGCCACGCGATCCTGCTCACGGGGTTCCTCCAGCACGTGAACGGCCTCGCGTGCATCGCGGCGGGCTGGGCCGTCATCAGGATCGCTTCGGCTCCGAACGCGGGCTGCCGCGCCCGGCTGTTCGGCGGCGTCCTCGCAGCCGTCGCGGTGGCCCTCGCCTCGGTCGCGCCGGTCTATCTCGACCTCTACCACGAGTGGGCCCGCTCGACGCGGGCGGACGAACCCCAGAGCTTCCGGCCCAGCCTCTACAGCGGAAAGATCTGGCCGGAGCTCCTGTGCGTCCTCGAACGAGGTGCCCTGGGCGCCGTGGGACTCTCCTTCGGCATGGTCCACTTCGGGCTGGCCTGCGCAGGCGCGCTCCGGCGGGGATCCGTGCGCGGCACCTACTGGTTCGTCGCGGCGGCGATCCCGATCCTCGCCAACGACCTCGAAGTCGTGAACCGCGCCTTCGCCTCCATCGGGTTCCGCATGTCGGACTGGCCGCCCGTCTTCGCGGCCCACGCTCCGGGAGCGATCCTCGCCGGGGCGGGGGTCGACGCGCTGCTGGGCGCCGAGCAGCGCAGGGCACGCTGGGCCCTGGTCGGGGTCGTCCTCCTCGCCGCGGTGCTCCACGGGGCCGACCGCGCGGCCGGCGCGGAGTGGGCCAAGCTGAGCGTGGTGGCGGCCTCGATCTCGGCCGCGATCGCCCTGGCGCTGGCCTGGCGCCCGGATCGGGCGAACTGGATCGCCCCCGCGGCGGCGATCTGGATCGCGCTCATCAGCGCGCGAACGGTCCCCGTCTGGACACCGCGCTCGCAGGTGATGACGGAGAGCCCGCTCACCGCCGCGCTCGAGGAACGCTCCGCGGACGGCTCCCGCAGCGTCTGGGTCGGCGACCTCGGAATCGGCCGCGCGGTGCTCCCGCCCAACATGGCGATGACGACCGGACTCCGCTCCTTGACGAGCTACGACCACCTGACGTCGCGCGCCTTCCACCGCGCCATCGAGCCCTATCGCGACCCACGTTCCCGCAAGCCCTACCGCCGCTGGTTCGAGGCGCTCGGCGGCGTCTCCGCGCTGGACGACGACTTCCGCGCGTTCTTCGGGGTCCGCACGCTGCTCTCCTTCGAGCCGCTCGAACACCCACGCGTGACACCCCTCGGTCGATACGGGCTCGTTCACCTCAGCGCACTCGAGGACGCGGGACCGCTGCACGCGCTCGTCCCCGGCCGCCTGATCGGACCGGAGTCGGAGGGCGGCGTGACCCTCGCCGCCGACGACCTCCTGGACTCCGCGCTGCCCGTCGAGCGTCCGGGCCCGGCCCTTGCGGACGCCCTGGATCTGCGTTTCGCGCCACTGGAGGAGGACGCCGTCCTCTTCCTCAGCCAGGAGTACCACCGGGACTGGCACGCGCGCACGCGCGACGCAGAGCTCGAAACCGTCATCGTCAACGGCCTCCTTCAGGGTGTGAGAGTGCCAGCAGGCGCGTCCGAGGTCACGCTGCGCTTCGAGCCGAGGGCGCCGTGGATCCTCCTGTCCCAGATCGGCTTCGCCGTCCTCGCGGCGCTGCGGCTCGTGGGCATCGCGCGTCGACGCGCCCGCGTAGCATGAAGCCATGGCCAGGTCCTCCGCGTCCCCCAGCTGGTCGAGGCTCCCCATCGAGCCGGAGGCGGAGCGTGTGCGGCCCGACGCGGGAGGTTTCGCCGACGCCCTGCGCCCACGCGCGACGGCCATGCTTCCGCGCGGGGCCGGACGGACCTACGGCGACTCCGCCGCCAACTCGCGAGGCACACTGATCGAGACGGAGAGCCTCGATCGCATCCTCTCCTTCGACCCCGGGAGCGGACGGATCGTCCTCGAGGCCGGCGTCACCCTCGCGGAGATCCATCGGCGAACGCTCCCGTCGGGCTGGGTCGTGCCCTGCTGTCCCGGGACGGCGGCGGTCACGGTCGGGGGGATGATCGCCCACGACGTGCACGGCAAGAACCACCACGCCACGGGGACGATCGGGCTCCATGTACGAAGCCTCAGGCTCCTGCGGCCGGAGGGCGAGGTCACCTGTTCCGCGGCCGCCGCGCCCGAGCTCTTCCGGGCCACGATCGGTGGCCTCGGGCTGACGGGACTGGTGGAGCAGGCCGAACTCCAGCTCCAGCGAGTGCCCGGCGCGCTGGTCGACGTCACTCGCGAACGTCACGCTTCGCTCGGAGAGGCCGTCGGGGCCCTCGACGAGCTCGGGCCCGACGAGCACGGCTACGCCTGGGTCGACGGCTACTCCGTGGACGGCGACCGGTGCAGGGCCGTGACCTTCAGGGCGCGACCTGTCGCCGGCGAGGACCCGGGACGCGGCCGCCCCCTCGCGGGGCCGCTCGCGGCCCTCGGCGGCCTCGTCCCTGCATCCCTTTTCCGCCCGGCGACCGTACGCGCGTTCAACCGCGCGTATCAGCTCGGCGCCGCGCCCTGGGCACGGCGACGCCGGCTGCGGACCTCCCTTCGGGCCTTCCTCTTCCCCCAGGACGACGCCCATGCGTCGAACCGCGTCTACGGCCGCCGCGGGGTCCACGGGCACCACTCCCTCGTCCCCGGTCTCGATGCAGCGCGCGCCGTGCTCTCGGGGATCCGGCGCTTCGGCCCGCTCGTGCTCGTGATCAAGCGCTTCGGAGATCACCCGGCGCCGGGCATGCTCTCGTTCACCGGGCCTGGACTCTCGATCGCAACGGGCTTCTGCAACGAGGGCGAGCGGACCCTGTCCCGTCTCGCGGAGCTCGACGAGCTCGTCCTGTCCCGCGGAGGACGCCTGTACCCGGCCAAGGACGCACGGATGCCCGCGGCGGCCTTCGCGCGCTCCTTCCCCGAGGCGCGGGCCTTCGCAGCGCACGTGGACCCGGCCTTCACGTCGAACTTCTGGCGCCGCGTGCGTCCGGTGACATGACGCGCCTCCTCGTCTCCGGAGCCACGGCCGCCATGGTCCGCTCGACGCTCGAGGCCTTCGCCCTCGAGGGCGCTTCGATCGCGCTGGCGGCGCGCGACGTCGAGCGCGCGAAGGTGCTCGCCGAGGGCCTCCGCTCGAGCGGAGCCCGGGCGACCTGTGTCCTTCCTTTCGACGCGGCCGACCCTGCCGCAGCCCATGGGCTCGTGGACGCGGCGATCCGCGAGCTCGGCGGGCTCGACGCGGTCCTGGTGGCCCACGGTGTCCTCACGGATCAGGCATGCTTCGAGTCCGATCCGGAGGCCCGCCGGAGGTCACTACAGGTCAACGGGCTCAGCGCGGTCGAGCTGCTCGAACGGGCTGCTAGGCACTTCGAAGAACAGGAAAGCGGCTGCGTCGCCGCGATCTCCTCGGGAGCTGGCGCACGCGGGCGTCGGGCCACCTACGGCTACGGAATGGGGAAGGGCCTCGTCACCCTCTGCATGCAGGGGCTGCGTGCGAGGCTCCATCGCAGCGGGGTCTCCGCGCTGACGGTCGTTCCTTGCTTCGTCGACACCCCGATGACCGCGCGGCTCCCCGAGCGCCTGCGCTTCGTGTCGGCCGACGACGCCGGGCGGCGGATCCACCGAGCAATGGTGCGCGGCGACGATCTTCTGCACGTGCCGCGCTGGTGGAGGCTCGCGCTCGTGCTGGCGCGCAACGCCCCCGAGTGGCTCGTGAAGCGGTCGAAGACCGAGGAGCGCTTCGCGGCGCAGCTGCCCGGGAGCGAGGAATGAACGTCCCGGGTTCCCGGTGCCTCTCCTTGCTGGCAGCGCTGTGCGCCGGCTGCAGCGGCGAGTTCGTGCCGGTCTGGTCGAGCCTGTCACCGCCGGACGGCACGCGGCTCGCGCGCCCCGGACTCTCGGCCGTGGGTCACCTCATGACGCCGAACCGGCCACTGGAGCTCGGGCGCACGGACCTCCGCGTGGCCCGGGCGTTGACGCTGACCCTCGTCGGAGCGCCGGAGGGTGCCAGCATCAGGCTGAGGGTCGACGAGGAGAACGCCGCGGCGCGCGCAATCCCGGCGCATCACGGCCATGTTCGCTTCGATCTTCCGGTGACGGGCGAGGACGCCGGGCTCGCGCTCGTGCTCGAGGCGGCGAGCGCCGACGCGGAGGTCCTCGTGGTGGACCCGATCGTCGGACCGGTCGAGGTGGGCGCACCCGGGAATCGCCCCTGGGACGCACCTCCCGACGTCCACCTCCTCATGGCGGACACCTTCCGGGCGGACAACCTGGGCCTTCGGGTCGGCTCTGCCCCCTCCACGAAGCCGTTGACCCCCGGGCTCGACGCCTTCGCGGAAACCGCGGTGCGTTTCGACAACGCTCGAGCGGCCGCGACCTGGACGCTCCCCTCCCACGCATCGCTGTTCACCGCGCTCACGCCGCCGGAGATCGGCATCGTCGACGGCCTCTCACGGCTCGGGCCGGAACACGTGACCCTGGCCGAGCGCTTCCGCGCCGCAGGCTACCGGACCGTCGCCATCACCGACGCGGGCTTCGTGGCCGCGGCCTTCGGACTCGACCAGGGCTTCGCCCACTACGAGGAGACGGGCACGATCGAGGAGCCGAGCTTCGAACGGACCCTCGCAGCGGTCGAGCGCGCCCTGGACCGCGACGACGGCCGCCCCCTCCTTCTCTTCGTCCAGAGCTATCGCGCTCACGTCTGGACGGTCCAGCCCGAGACCCGCGAGCGGCTCGGAGACGCGCTGGTGTTCCGCCCGGACGACGTCTTCCGGTCGCAGCGTTGGAAGGGCGCGGTGCTCGAACTCCTCAAATCAGCCGAGCACGGCGCACCGATGGCCGGCGCGGACTACCAGGCAGAGGTCGCCTCGATGATCCCGAACTACCGCGGCGCCTCCGCCGACGCCGCGGCCGGCTTCGGCGAGGTCCTGGAGGCACTGGAGGAGCGCGGCGGAGCCGCCTCGGCCGTGACCGTCTTCACGAGCGACCACGGTGAGGCGCTCGGAAGCCACGGCGTGGTGTCCCACGGGAACGGAGTGTGGGACGGACAGTCCCGGGTTCCGCTCGTGGTGCGCGCTCCGGCCCGGGCAGCCGGCTCGCGGGACGACGTGGCGAGCCTGCTCGACGTGCCCAGGACCCTGTGCGCCCTCGCCGGCGTCGAGCCGCACCCTCGGTGGCGTGGCGTCGACCTCTTCGCGTCCGGGATCGACGGCTCACGGCTCCACGCCGTCCACCAGACCCTCCCCGCCCGCGTGCGCTACGTCGCCGCGATCGAATGGCCCTGGAAGCTGGTGTTCAGGGACGCGGATGGTCCCCAGGAGCTGGTCTTCGCCTACGACCTCGGCGGCGACCCGGCGGAGACGCGGAACCTCGCAGGCCAGCTCGAGGGCACAGAGCGCGAGCGGCGCGCACGGGCCTTCCTCGAGAATCTGCAGTCCGGCGAAGCCTCGGGCGAGAGGGCGCAGCCTTCGGAAGCCGTCCGCGGCCAGCTCGAGGCCATGGGCTACGGCGGACGCTGAGACCCGCGCCCTTCAAACGCCGAAGCGCTCTGCCCCGGCGTCGAGCTTGCGCTCGTCACGCACGCGCCGGCCGAGGCGCGGAAGACGCCGCACGACGAAGCGCAGGTAGGACCGAACGCCCACTTTGAGGTAGCTCCACGGCACGCGCCGCACGATGCGCCAGATGCGCCGCGGCGAGATGAAGAAGCGCCCGTAGGCGTAGCGGATGTCGCGCGCGAGGTCGTGACCGTACGCGCGCGTGTACCAGGCGAGGTCCGAGCGATAGCCGTGTCCCTCGCGCTCGTCGCGCTCCGACAGGGCGAGGGCGTCCGGCGCCTCCTCGCGAGCGAGGTCGTAGAGGGGCGTGCCGGGCTGCGGGACGACGGTGAAGAAGTAGGCGAGCGTCAGGCGGCTCCGGAACGCGAAGCGCAGGGTGTCCCGGATCTCCTCGCGCGTCTCCGTGGGGAACCCGATCATGAAGAAGCCGCGAGTCAGGATCCCGCGCCGGTCGCAGTGGTCGATGATCCGCTGGGCACGCTCGACGTCGAGGTTCTTCGTGACCAGCCGCTGAAGGCGCTCGGTGACGGTCTCGATCGCGATGGAGACGAAGTAGCACCCGCCGTCGGCGAGGGCGTCCACGATGCCCTCGTCCATGATGTCGGCGCGGAGCCCGTTGGGGAACGTGAAGCCGAGCTCGCCGCGCCAGCGGTCGCGGGCCTCCCCCATGATCTCGCGTAGCCGCGGCTTGTTCAGGTTGAAGATGTCATCGACGATCTGGATCTCATCGACTCCGTACTCGCTGCGCAGGTGCTCGATCTCCGCGAGAACGCTCTCCGCGCTGCGCCACTTGAACTTCTTGCCGAAGATGTCGTGGCAGTAGGAGCAGAGGTACGGGCAGCCCCGCGACGTGAAGATCGTCGCGTAGCGCGTCCCGCGCAGGACGCCGGCCATGTTCGTCGTGCGCGCGTAGGCCTCGAAGTCCACGAGGTCCCAGGCCGGCATGCCGAGCCCGTCGAGGTCCTGGATGCTGTCCTGCTCCTCGCTGATCCGCAGATCGCCGTCCCCGCGCCGGTAGGAGACGCCGGGCAGATCGTCCCCCAGCGGTTCACCCGCGAAGTGACGTGCGAGCGCCTCCGGGAACGTGCGGTCGGACTCGCCGCCGAACACCCAGTCGAAGGCGGTGGCACCGAGGATCTCCTCGGCGCGGCGGTGGGCGTAGGGGCCACCGAGCACCGTCAGCGCGCGCGGGCTCCACTCCTTCACGCGCCGGGCGATCTGGTGGCTCGCCTCTGCCTCGCAGTTGAGCGCCGATACACCGACGACGTCCGGGCTCAGCGAATCGAGCTGCGCGGCGAGCCAGTCGGGTCCGCGCTCGTCGAGCTTGAGATCGATGACCTCGACCTCGAGAGCCTCTCCGAAGCGGCGCCGGAGTGCGGCGGCCAGGTAGAGGATCCCGAGGGGCGGCGAGTTCACATGGTCCCGGAAGGGCTGGTAGGCCTTCAGGAGCAGGACCCGCGGGCGATGATCCACGGGGGCGAGCGGCGGCATATTCAGAACCTACCACCGGGGCGCGAATCCGGCCGGTATCGGGCCCCTGAGGTACGCTCGCGACGTGCGATATGGAGACGAGAGCGACCCGCGCCCGCTGGGGCGCGAGGAGCTGGACGCGCTGGGCCGAGCCTCATCGACGCGGAGCGCGCTGCACGTGAGCGCCGAGTGGCTCGGCGTCGTCGGCGCTGCCTGGGCGGCCGAAGCCGTCGGTCCCTGGGGCCTCCTCCTCAGCGTCCCCTGGATCGGCGCGCGTCAGCACGCCCTCGCCGCGCTCGCGCACGAGGGAGCGCACGGACGGCTCTTCCCGGGCCGCTGGAACGCAGCTCTCGCGGAGATCCTCTGCGCGTGGCCCCTACTCATGTCCACCTCCGCCTACCGGCGGGTCCATCTGCAGCATCACGCGCACCTCGGTACGGAGCGCGACCCGGACTGGGTCAGGGCCCGGCCAGATCGATGGACGCCGCGATGCTGGCGCGGAAGGAAGCGGCGACCGAGCAGCGCGCGGCGGATCGCCATGCTGCTCGGACTCGAGCGACGCAACACCCGGCTCGCAGCGATGTTCACCGGCGGCCGTCCGGATCCCTGGCGCGTCCTCTACATGGTCGCACTCGCGGCGCTCGTCACCGCCGCCGGAGGCTGGCGCCTCGTCGGGCTCCACTGGCTCCTTCCACTCCTCTTCGCGTTCCTCCCCGCGATGCGGCTGCGGGGGATCGCGGAGCACTGGGCGTTGCAGGGCGACGATGAGCGCAGCGCGGCGCGGACGCTGCTTCTCTCCGCCCCCGCGCGCTGGCTGCTCCTGCCGAAGAACATCCACTACCACCTGGAGCACCACCTCTACCCGAGCGTCCCGTTCCACGCGTTGCCGCGCCTGCACGCGCGGCTGATGGAGGACCCCGCGCACCGGAGCAGAGCTCACGTGACCCAGGGACTCACTGCCCTGGCCCGCGAGGTCTGGACCGGCGAGCCGTCAGTCGCCCGTCGCCCTCGTGACTGACGGCCCTTGGCGGGATCGCGAGCTCCTGGACACCCGGTCCGCGCACGAGGCCGCTGAGTTGACGGGCCGCGGCCCTCACATCATCGACACCGGATCCACGTCGATGGCCGTACGCGGGCGCTGGGTCTGGAGGCTCGCGAGGATCGCGCGAGCTCGGCTGAGCCCCTGACCTGTGAGCTGCGCCTTCAGCAGGAGATGACGTCGGTGGCGGCCACGCTGCATGGCCATGGGCGCGGGGGCCGGCCCGAGCACGTCCACCCCGTGCTCGCGCAGCTCCTCGCGTAGCACGGCGGCGGCGCGCGCGGAGGCCTCCTGCACGCGGCTCTCGTCCTCGTCCTCCCACACGACCCGCAGGAGCTTGCGGTACGGCGGGTAGCCGTGCTCCATGCGCGAACGGTCCTCGCCGAGGGCGAAGGAGTCGAAGTCGTGCTTGGCCGCGTGGATGATCGCGGGCTCGTCGGTGGCGGTGGTCTGCACGACGATGTGCCCCTCGAGGTCCGCCCGTCCGGCGCGCCCGGCGACCTGGCTCACGAGCTGGTACGTGCGCTCGGCGGCGCGGAAGTCCGGCTGATGGAGCGAGGCGTCGGCGGAGACGATGCCGACGAGGGTCACCTTGGGGAAGTCGAGCCCCTTGGCGATCATCTGGGTCCCCACGAGCACGTCGAGCTCGCCGCGACCGAAGGCCGAGAGGGTCTCCTCGTAGTCCTCCCGGCGCATCATCGTGTCGGAGTCCATCCGGCCCACCTTCGCCTGGGGCACTACGGCGGAGAGGATCTCCTCGACGCGCTGGCTGCCGGCGCCGAGGAAGCGCAGGGCCGGCGCCGTGCAGGACGGGCAGACCTTAGGGATCGTGATCTCGTCGCAGCAGGAGTGACAGACCATGCGCTCGATGCGCTTGTGCCAGGTCATGGCCACGTCGCACTGCTCGCAGTGCAGGGTCTCACCGCACTGCTGACACCAGAGGACCGGGGCGAAGCCGCGCCGGTTGATGAAGAGGATCGCCTGCTCGCCGCGGGCGAGGGCCTCGCGGAGGAGCTGCTCGAGGCGACGGGAGAAGAGCCTGGTGCTGCCGCGCTCGCCGCGCTCGCCCCGCATGTCCACGACCTCCACCTTGGGGAGCGGACGGCCGGTGGCCCGCGCGCGCAGGCGGTAGAGGTGGTAGCGGTCCTGGGCCGCGTTGCGCCAGCTCTCCAGGGAGGGCGTCGCGCTGCCGAGCACGCACACGGCGCCCTCCTTCTGCGCCCGCACCACCGCCACGTCGCGGGCGTGGTAGCGCGGCACGCTCGCCTGCTTGTAGCTGGGCTCGTGCTCCTCGTCGACGACCACCACACCGAGGTCGGCGACGGGCGCGAAGATCGCGGAGCGAGCCCCGACGACGACCCGCGCCTCGCCCCGTCGCACGCGCTCCCACATGTCGAGGCGCTGGGCGTCGGACATGCCGCTGTGAAGCACCGCGACGGCCCCGAAGCGGTCCACGAACCACCCGACGGTCTGAGGGGTCAGGGCGATCTCGGGCACGAGGACGATGGCGCCCTTCCCTCGCTCCAGCGCGGCCTCGATCAGGCGCAGGTAGACCTCGGTCTTGCCCGAGCCCGTGACGCCGTAGAGTAGCGCCGGATGGAAGCCGCACCCGTCGAGGGCCGAGGTGAGGCCGGTGACGGCCTCCTCCTGATCAGGAGTCAGCTCCGCGTGCCGCGGCCGGCCGCCGCCGCCGGAGAGAAGCGCGTCCGGCGCCTGGACCACGTGATCCACCACGGCCAGTCCGCGCTTCACGAGGGAGCGCAGCGGCGCGTCGGTGACGCCGAGCTTCTTGAGCAGATCGACGCGCGGAATCGGGCCGCCCGCCTCCAGGAGCGTGCGCAGGACCCGATGCTGCTTGGCGAGGGCCTTCCCCTCGAGCTCCCCGAGGCGCGACTCGTCGACGCCGGGCGCCACCGCGTAGACCGCCACGGTCTTGCGCCCGCCCTCGCGCTTGAGCGCGGCCGGTAGCGCGGCCGCCAGGGCCTCGCCCCAGGAGCAGGCGTAGTAGTCCGAGATCCAGCGCGTGAGCTCGAGCATCTCCGCGCCCACGGCGGGCTCGTCGTCGAGGACCTCGCGCAGCGGCTTGATGCGAGCGGCGGGGACGTCGGTGGAGTCGATCCGCTCCACGACGACGCCGATCTCCCGCCGGCCTGCGAAGGGGACGCTGACCCGGACGCCCACGCGGACGCGCTCGTCGAGCTCGCGCGGGACGCCGTAGGTGAAGACGTTCCGCATCGGCCGGTTGAGCGCGACCGACGCGTAGCCCGCCACGGGCGCTGGCGGAGCAGCGGGCGCGCTGCGGGGAGCGCGACGGGGAGCAGCACGCGCCGGTTCGGGGCCGAAGAGCCCCTCCTCCACGGCGCGCGCGCCGGCCTCGTTCGTGCGTCGACCTCCCCCAGCCATCATCGCGGCGCGCCGCGGCGCCGAGGACACACGATAGCCGCTCCGCCGCGAAGCAGCGGACGATGTGACCACCCCTCGCGCCGCGGTCCCGCGACTGGACCGCGTGTCAGGCGGAGGCCTCCCGGCCGAGCACGACGACCGACACGTCGACGGGGAATGGCTCCTCGTCCGCGTAGGCCTCGAGGGCCGTCAGGAGGCCATCCAGCGCCTCCTCGGCGATGTCCGGGGCGTTCCGCGCGAAGAGCTTGTAGAGGCGCTTCTCGCCGATCTCATCGCCCTGGTGATCGATCACACGCACCGCGCCCGTCCCGGCCAGCAGGACCCGGTCCCCGGGGTCCATCGGCACACGGCGAGTGGAGAGGCCCCGGTCGAAGACGGGCCCCTTGTCGAAGCCGAGCGCGATCCCATCGGGCTGGATCGCGCGGATCGCCTTCTCCGCCGCCGACCAGTGCACGAGGGGCAGCTTGTGACCCGCGGAGGCCACCTCCAGCTCGTGGGTCGCGGAGTCGAGCCGCACGGCGAGCACGGTGACGTACATCCCGCGACGGACCTCGCCCGCGAGGGTCCGGTTGACCTTCTTGAGGGTCTCGGAGAGCTCGCCCCCCTCCTTGAAGGCCGAGCGCAGGTAGGCCCGCGCCATGGCACCCACCAGCGCGCCGGGGACGCCCGTGCCGCTGACGTCGCAGACGAAGTACACGACGGCGCCGTCGTCCGCCTGGACGACCGCATGGAAGTCGCCGCCGGGCTCCGCGCTCCCCACGTGTTCGCTCGCGACGTCGTAGCCCTCCGGGGCCCCGACCGCCGTGGAACGCAAAGCCTCCTGCACCTCGAGCGCCACCTCACGCTCGCGCTCGCGCACACCGAGCTCGACCTCGGCGTCACGCGCCTCCCGAAGGCTGTAGACCATGCGGTCCATGGCGCTCGCGAGCTGGCCGACCTCACCGCCTCCCTGGGCACGGACCCGGTGGGCCAGGTTACCGTTGGAGATCGAGCGGACGTCGTCGACGAGGGTCTTGATCGGCTGGGAGACGCGCGTGGCGACCGCGGCGGCCACGCCTCCGGCGACGATCAGGACCAGCGCGGTCATGGCGAAGAACAGCGCGTAGAGCTTCTCCGCCGGGTGACCGGAGTCGTACCGCTCGGGCACGAGCAGCGCGAGCTTGTTGGCCTCCGCGGGCACCACGTAGGCGAAGCCCTCCTCGCCGTCCCGATCACCGGAGGTGAACTCGACCGGGAAACGAAGCAGGTCCTCGCGGACGCGCACGGCCTTGGTGCTCGTGGTCTCGTACTCGAGCTCACCGCGGCCGTGCTGCATCAGCGCCGCTGCGGACTGGTCGCGAGACTCCTTCACGGCGGTGTCGACGATCCCCTTCGTCGCGTCGAGCAGGACGAAGGCGAAGCCGATCAGCAGGACGCCGAGGGCCAGCGTGGTGGTGATCGCGAAGCGCGGAGCGATCGCCAGGCCGGCGGAGCGGGGCTTCTCGTCGCCGCCGGAGCGGATGCGTGAGGTGGAGCGCTGAGAGGCCATTGTCCGGCGGGTCCCCGTCGAAGGTCAGGCGGACCAGATCCAGTCCGCGGGGTCGAGCACGAAGAGCCGCAGGCCTGCCATCACCAGGGCGCCGTAGAGTCCCGCGATCACGTCGTCCAGGAGGATGCCGTCGCCGCCGGGGATGCGCTCGAAGCGCTTCACGGGCGGCGGCTTGAGGATGTCGAAGAAGCGGAACACGACGAACGCCGTGAAGAGCGAGAGGGTGCTCGGCCCGCCGATCCAGGCGACGGTCACGAGGTAGCCGACGACCTCGTCGATGACGTAGGCGCCGGGGTCCTTGCCCGCCGCGCGCTCGGCCCAGGGCGCGACGACGCGGCCGAGCACGTAGAGAGCGAGGGCCGCGAGCAGGATCCAGAGGAGGAAGTCATCCGTTCCCCGCAGAGCCCAGGCGACCGCGACCCCGCCGAGGGTCCCGAAGGTCCCGGGCGCCACCGGCGCGAGGCCGAGGCCGAAGAATGTCGCTCCGGCGAACGGCACCACGTCGCGGGGGCCACGCACGGCCGCGAGCAGCGCTTTCTGGGAGCTCACGCGTCCACCTCTGCGAGGATCGCGCGGGTCTTGAGCACGTAGGTGACGCCCGAGCCAACCGTCGTGAGCAAAGTCAGCCACACGAGCGTCTCGACGACGATGGCCCAGAGGTCGAACCACCACGCGCCCCAGGGGAAGGCCTCGAGCCAGATCAGGCCCCCGACCGCGATGCTCTGGACGATCATCTTGATCTTGCCGAAGCCATCGGCGGGGAACTCACGCCCGAGGCTCTCGACGTAGCCGCGGATCCCGGTCACCAGGAACTCTCGCGCGAGGATGACAACGACCAGAGTCGCAGGGAGCCGGGGCTCGGACCAGGGCATCACCGAGAGGTAGACCATGGTCCCGAGGATGAGGACCTTGTCGGTGAAGGGGTCGGCGATGCGGCCGAAGGCGGTCACCACCTGGTCGCGGCGGGCGAGGTAGCCGTCGAGGTAGTCCGTCGCGGCGATCACGGTGAACAGCCAGAAGGCCACGAGGAAGGGCGTGCGATCGCCCTCGATCGCCTCGGCCTCGACGTCGCCCCAGATCGCGAAGATCGCGAAGAGGACCAGTGAACCGACGAACCGGATCATCGTGATGCGGTTCGGCCAGTGGGCGAAGACTCCCTCGCGGGCGCCGCTCATTCCGCGCCCTCCACCTGAGCTCCGACCCAGTTGAACTCCTCGTCGACCTCGTCGATGCGGGCCATGATCCGATCGCCGACCCGGGCCTCGGGGGCGTGGACGAAGGCCACGAGGTCCACTTCCGGGGCGTCGCTCTCGGCCCGTCCGACGACGAAGCCGCTGTCGGGGTGGGGCGGCTCGTCCACGAGGATCTCCTTCACCTGGCCGATCGCCGCGCCCTGGATCCGCGCGAGGTTCGCGTCCCGGGCCGCCAGCACGGCGTCACGGCGCGCGGCCGCGACGTCGTCGGGCACCGGATCCGCGAGATCGAACCCGGGCGTGCCCTCCTCCGGCGAGAAGGTGAAGGCGCCGAGCCGCGTCAGCTCGTAGTCCTCGACCAGCTTCACGACCTCCTCGGCGTCGGCGTCGGTCTCCCCCGGGAAGCCCATGAGGACCGTCGTGCGCAGAGTCAGTCCCGGGACCTCGTCACGCAGGCGGTCGAGGATCCGCCGGACCTGGTCGCCGCTGCCCGCGCGGCGCATGGCGCGCAGGGTGTTCGTCGCGGCGTGCTGGATCGGGATGTCGAGGTACGGCACGACCTTGGGATGCTCGGCCAGGAGCTTCGCTAGATCCCAGGGGAAGCGGTTGGGATAGGCGTACATGACGCGTACCCGGGCGTCCCCTTCGAGATCAGCGACGCTCCGGACGAGCTCGGGGAGCTCCATGCCGAAGTCCCGGCCCCAGGCGGTCGAATCCTCGGCCACGACCACGAGCTCCTTCACGCCGGCGCCGATGAGCTCCTCCGCCTCCTCGCAGACGGCGGCGGGCCGCTTGGAGCGGTGCGGCCCGCGGATCGATGGGATCGCGCAGAAGCTGCAGGTGTGATCGCAGCCGTGTGAGATCCGCAGGTAGGCGTAGCTGCCAGGTGTGGCGAGGAGCCGCGCGCCCTCGCGGGCGGGCGCGCGCAACCCCGGCCCTTCGAGGTAAGCCGCGTGGCTCGCGTCTCCGTCGGCGATCCCCTTGATCGTCTTCGCGAGGGCGCGGTAATCACTGATCTCCGCGAAGACGTCGACCTCGGGATACTGACGCGCGAGGCCCCGCTTGTAGCGCTGGACGAGACAGCCCGCGACCACCACCGCGCCGAGGTCGCCGGCCTTCTTGCGCGCGACGAGGTCGGCGATGGCCTGGTGGCTCTCCTCACGCGCCGGCCCGATGAAGGAGCAGGTGTTGAGCACCACCGTGTGCGCCTCCGACGGATCCCCCGTCACGACGAGACCCTCGTCCGCCATGCGGCCGAGGATCAGCTCCGAGTCGATCAGGTTCCGCGCGCATCCGAGGTGGACGAGCGCGACGAGGTCCGTGGTCCGAACGTTCAAAGGCGGTCAGCGCGGCGCGGAGGGCGAGAACAGCGCCTCCCATTCGTCCGCGGACAGCAGGATATCACGGGCCTTTCCGCCCTTGTAAGGACCGATGAGCCCGTGTGACTGGAGCTCGTCGAGAATCCCGCAGGCTTCGTCGAAAGCGAGGTCCATCTCCCGCTGGAGCAGGGAGACCGCGACGCGGCCCTCGCCGAGCACGAGGCGTCCCGCCTCCAGGACGCGGCCGGTCTCCGCGCCCGCGGGCGGTGCCTGGGGCTCGAGGACCTTCGTGGGCTCCGCCGCGGGGGCCTCCGGCTCATCGGCCCCCGCCGCCCCGGGAGCGTTCTCCCCGGCCGAGGCGGCCTCGTCGTCGTCCCATTCCTCCCACTCGTCGGACTCCTCCCAGCCCTCGTCCTCGGCGCGGTCCTCGGGCTCGTCCCCCTCGTCCTCGTCGTCGAAGGCGCTCGCCTCGGCTTCCTCGACCTCGGCTTCCTCGTCCTCGAAGACCTCCCATTCGTCGTCGACGTCCTCTGGCTCGCTGGGGTCACCGTCATCGTCGGACTCATCGAGCTCGGCGCCCTCGGCTGGGTCCTCCTCGGACTCCTCAGCGTCGTCCTCCTCCTCCTCGACGATCTCCATCTCGGCGAGGTCCTCGGGGGAGATCGGATTGCCGTCCTCGTCGACGTACTCGTAGTCCTCGTCCTCCTCGAGCTCGGCGTCTTCGACGGAGCCCTCCTCCTCGGACTCCTCGGCGTCGTCGTCCTCCTCGACGACCTCCATGTCGGCGAGGTCCTCGAGAGCGACGGGGTTGCCGTCCTCGTCGACGTACTCGTAGTCCTCGTCCTCGGACTCCTCCCCGATGGTCGCCTCCTCGTCGAGGGCCTCCTCGAGGGCCTCCTCCACGGTGACGAGCTCGGCCTCGAGGTCGTCATCGACTCCTTCCTCGAGAGCCACATCCACCCCGGCCGCCGGCTCGACGTCGAAGAGGAGCGCGAGGTCGGAGGAGGTCTTCGGCTCGGCGGCGGCCTGCGCGAGGGCCGCGGGGAGCTCCAGCTCGTCGTCGAGATCGAGCTCGACCAGCTCCTCCTCCTCGGCGTCGGAGATTCCATCGACGGCCGGCTCCGCGGCGCCTTCCTCGACGTCGTCCCGGCGCGCCCAGTGGCCCGACACGTCCACCTCGGCGATGTCAGCGGGGTCGACCGGTTCGGGCTCGGGCAAATCGGCACCGGTCGCAGGGTCGTCCGCGGCACGCTCCCATGAGGGAGCGGGCGGCGAGGTCGCCTCCATGTCCGCGGGCTCCATGGCCTGCTCTGGGGCCGGGGTCGGCTCGAGGGGACTGACACCCTCCGGGAGTGCCCGCTCCACGGGCGCCGTGGCCGCGCCGCCGAAGGCGAGGGCCGCATCCTCGTCCGGCTCCGGGGCCGGTCCGGTGGCGCCCTGGGGTTCGCCATCGGCGGGGGCAGCCGGCCCCCCCGCCAGGGGCACCGGAGCCGAGAGCTCGTCGGCGAAGTCGAAGGGCGCGACCTCGGGGGTCGGGAGGTCGAACCGGACCTCCGCCGCGGGGCGCGGCACGGGGACCTCTTCCACGGGGAGGATGGAAGGCGTCGGTGCGACCTCGCCGATCTCGGCTCCGGCGGATCGTTCCTCGGCGTCGGCCTCCTCGGCCTTGGACGGGTCTAAGGGCACCGCGCCCGCCGGGATCTCGCCCTGCAAGCGAACGTCCGCGGGATAGGGCGAGGGCGGAGCCGGATCCGCCTGGCTGTAGGACTCGGACGCACGGCGCCAGACGTCCTCCATGTACGCGAGGGTGCTGTCGTCCGGGGCGAGCGCGGCGGCCTCGTCGTGCGAGACCCCCTCGGTGCTGCCGCTGGCGAGGGCGTCGCCCAGGGTCGCCGGCTCCGCCTTGCGCTTGCGCTTGGCCTGGATCTTCCGCACGCGGCGGCCGCGGCTCCCGACCGCTTCTTCATCGGAAGCGGAGCCCGCGCCGCGCATGGTCAGCCGCTCGACGATCGCGCTCAACGCCTGGAGGATCGGACTCCGCCGCCGCGCCGCCGACGCGCCGAAGACGTGGCGATCGCGCTCCGGCGCGAAGGACAGCCAGAGCGAGAAGAGCAGCACGGCGCCGCCTGCGAAGAGGCCGACCCAGGCCCCCGCGCCCTGCGCGATGGCGCCACCGCTCGCGTCGCCGACGAGACCGCCTGCGCCGAGGGAGACCGCGCTCGCCATGGCCGAGACGCACATGCCGCTGACCACGACCCCGGCGATCGTCCGCAGGGGATCCCGGCGAGCGCCCCCGACGACCATCACGGCGCCGACGAGCGCGAGCACGGCGCCGATGGCGAGTCCGGGCCACAGACCGACCCAACCGGCGATCGAGGACGCCAGCCGGGCCGCGCCGCCGAGCCCCTCGGCGGCGAGGTCCGTCCCGCGGGCCGCCGCCTTCCCGAGCGCAACGGCGGGCAGGCAACCGACCAGGAAGACGATGGCTCCGAGCGCTTCGAAGCCGCCCAGGCCGCCCGCAGCGCCGCGCCGCGGGCCAGGTTTGAATTGGTCCCGTCCGGAGTCCATGGCGTCAGCCAGTCAGCTTCTTCTGGCTCTCTTCCCAGTCCTCGAGGGTCATGAAGATCTCACGCGACTTCGACCCCTTGTGGGGCCCGAGGATCCCCGCGTCGGTCATCTGGTCGATGAGGCGTGAGGCGCGCGTGTAGCCGATGCCGAGCGCGCGCTGGAGGAGGCTGGCCGAGCCCCGCTGGTACTTGAGCACCACGGTGACCGCCTCGTTGAACATCTCGTCCACCTTCTCGCCGCCCTGGTTCAGCTCCCCGGGGGGCGCTGTTCCGGTGGCGGTCTGGATGAGCTGCTGGTCGAAGTTCGGCGCCGCGTCGCGGCACACGTGATCGACGAGCTGCTGCAGCTCGTGATCCTCGACGAGGGCGCCCTGGACGCGGACGATCTGGCTGGCCTGGGGCGGCGTGTAGAGCATGTCGCCCTGGCCGAGGAGCTTCTCGGCGCCGACGTGGTCGAGGATCACGCGGCTGTCGATCTTCGACGCGACCTGGAACGCGATCCGCGTGGGCAGGTTGCCCTTGATCACGCCGGTGATGACGTCGGTCGAGGGCCGCTGCGTCGCGACGATCACGTGGATCCCCACGGCGCGCGACTTCTGCGCGAGACGCGTGATCGCCTGCTCCGCCTCCTTCTTCGACTGCATCATCAGGTCCGCCATCTCGTCGATGATCAGGACGATGTAGGGGACATGGCGCGGCGTGTACTCCTCGTTGAACTCCTCGCCGAGCCGCTCCCGCAGCTTCTTCTCCCCGAGCCTGTTGTAGGTCTTGATGTTCTTGACGCCGGCGTTCTTGAAGAGCTCGTAGCGGCTCTCCATCTTCTCGACCGCCCACATCAGGACGTTCGTCGCCTGCTTCATGTCGGTGACGACCGGGAGCTGGAGATGCGGGATCTCCTGGAACATCTGCAGCTCGACCATCTTCGGGTCGATCAGGATGAGCTTCACGTCGTGGGGCGAGCGGGTGAGCAGGAAGCTCGCCACGATCGTGTTGATGCAGACCGACTTGCCGGAGCCCGTGGTTCCGGCGATGAGCATGTGAGGCGCGCGCGCGAGGTCCTCGACGATCGACTTGCCCTCGGCGTCCATGCCGAGGAACAGCGGCAGCGCCATGTAGTCGGGGTCGTAGGCCTTCTGGGTCACGAGCTCCGAGATGCGCACCGTGCGGCGCTTCGCGTTGGGCACCTCGATGCCGATCGTGCTCTTGCCGGGGATCGGCGCGATGATGCGGACGCTCCGGGCGCGCAGGGTGGCGGCGATCTCCTGGCTGAGGGCCGTCACCTTGTTCATGCGCGTGCCCTGAGCGACAGTCAGCTCGAACATGGTGACCGCCGGCCCGACCTGGGCGCCCACGACCTCCGCGTCGACGCGGAAGCTCTTCAGGGCGTTCTCGAGGTTCTGGGCGCTGGTCTCCAGGAACGCCTTGTCCACGGTCGCGCCGCCGGCGGGGGGCTCGAGCAGATCGAAGGACGGCAGCTCCCAGGGCCCGATGGGCGGCGTGGGCGGATCGTAGACGGGCTGACTGATGGCCGCCATGCGGTTGAGGGCGGCCTCCGCGGCCTTCTTGGACTTGTCCGAGGCCTCCTGGTCGAAGTCCAGCTCGGGCTCCTCGTCGTCGTCGTCAGCCTTGGCCGCGGGGACGATGACGTCGTCCTCGACCTCGTCCTCCTCGTACTCCCACTCCTCCTCTTCGTCCTCCTCCTCGTACTCGTCGAGGTCGGCGGGATCGATCGGGTTGCCGTCCTCGTCGAAGTACTCGTACTCCTCCTCGGCCTCCGCCTCGAGGTCGCCCTCGTCGACGTCGTCGACGTCGTCGAGCTCGTCGAGGTCCGGGAGCGGCTCGGCCTTCTTCGGCGCGGCCTTCTTGCCGGCCTTCTTGCCGGACTTCTTGCGCGGGGAGCTCTTGGACCGCGACCTGCCGGCCGGCGCGGCCGCCAGGTCGGCGCCGCGGAGGAAGTCCCAGATGCCGACTGCGAGCCGCTTGAACCAACCGCCGACGGCCGGCAGCAGCCGCTCCCCCATGCGGTCCTCGCGCTCGTCGAGCCACTCCCCGAAGGCGACGATGGCGTTGTAGAACGCCATCTGAGTCGCCAGGAGGAGGGACATGATCGAGAGCGTGAGGAGCACGATCCAGAGGCCGACGGCGCCGAAGCGCTGGACCAGGACCGGGTTGGCCTCCAGGGCGACGAGGCCGCCGGGGCCGTAGGGCAGGTCGTTCGAGAGCGCGGCGAAGATCCCGTCCTGGGCGAGCTGGTCGCGCTGCGAGAAGAAGGCCTGGCGCTCGGCCGTGGAGGGCCCGAACCCGAGGTCCAGCACGAAGGCGACCGCGAGCACCGACGCGAACACGCCCAGGCCCCGGATGAACGGCATCTGGATCTCGTGCCGCGCCACCATCACCACGCCCCAGGCGAGGCCGAGGAGCGCCAGGAGGTAGCCGGCGAGCCCCGCGTAGATCAGGACGCCGTTCGCGATGTGGAAGCCGAGGTCCCCACCCAGGTTCGCCCCCGTCGCGCCCTCCGGCGGGAGCCGGTCGAACGTGGCCAGGGACAGCAGGAGCCACAGCGACAGCCCGATCAGGGCGAGACCGCCCAGTTCCCGGACCCGCGCCGCGGTGTCGTCCTCCATGGGTTCACCCAGGAGGAAGCCCGCCGCCAGCTGACTCCAGCGGCCGCGTTGCCCCTTCTTGGATCCCCTCTTCTTCTTCGTCTTCTTGCGCGCCAATCGTGCTCCGCGCTCGCCCCCGGGGTGTCCCCGGCGCCCGGACTTCCGGACGCGGACGAGCCTCTCGCCGCGGGCCAGGTGGGCCCGGCGACGTGACCTTCATGGTCGCCCTTCAGGGGGGGGCGGTTCAACGGTCACGGCGCGCTTCGTGACGACGTTGGAGGGGTCCGGAGGTCGCCGCTGGAGCGGGCCAGGAGGCCGAAGCGCGAGGGACTCCGGCTGGAATCGGTCCGCCGCGGCCCCCTCGTCCGCCTCGGCGATCCGAGCCGGAGCCGCGCTCAGAGGTCCCCCGGCCGCAGGACGTCCACCAACGACCACTCCCGGTCGAGCGCCTCTGGCCATCCTGAGGGAGCTCCCGGAGGGGTCTCGAGCAGGGCCGCGTCGGCCGTGCTCATCCCGAGGACGCTGCCGCAGAGCGCCGAGGCGGCGTCCTGCCAGCCGGGGTTGTGGCCGAGCGCGAGCACGGTGGACCAGGACGGGTTCCAGCGCGCCGCCGCGGCCCGGAGAGAGGGGAGGCCCGCGAGGTAGAGGTCGGGGTCGAAGGTGGGCACCGGCGCGGGTGTGAGCACCTCGAGCATCAGCTCCGCCGTCTCGCGCGTCCGCCTCGCGTCGCTGGAGTGGATCGCCTCGGGGATCCAGCCGAGCTCGACGAGGCGCGACGCCACGCGCGGCGCCTCGAACCGGCCCCGCTCGTCCAGCGGGCGCTCGTGGTCGCTGCTCCCGGGGCCCTCCCAGGCGCTCCTGGCGTGACGCATGATGATCAGTCGGCGCGGCATGCCGGGCACCCTACCCGCTGGGGCGTGGAGGAACTCGATCCCGCTGCTGCACCGGGAGTCGATCGGGGCCCAGGACCCGGCGCCGCTCGGGATGGCCGAGCAGGCAGGCCTCGGAGCGCGGGGAACACGTCGATCGAACACGAGCCAGTCGCCGCAGCCCAAGAACGACTCCTTACCCTCTCCGCTCCCCGTGGGCGCCGTCAGCCGCCCCCAGCCTCCCCAAGATCATGAATCCCCTGCCCCTCGGCGGCCGGCCCGTCGTTCTGAGCCTGGCGCTCACCTTCAACGTCTCCTTCGCCCAGAGCAGCGACCCTGCCGCCAACGCATCCGTCGAGGACCTCGTCCTCGACGTGAGCCCCATCCAGACCCTCGCGCTCAGCCAGGACACCTCCGCGGGGAACGGCCCTTGGCGCCTCTCCGAGGCCCTCGGCGCCCCCGACTGGTTCGAGATCAAGGGCACCCTGCGTCACCGCTACGAGGCCTTCGACGAGCAGTTCCGCGCCAGCGGCGGCGGCGAGAACCACGCCTTCGTGCACCGCGCCCTCGTCGAGATGACCGTGCGCGACGAGTTCCTCTCGGCGACCGCCGAGCTCGAGGACAGCCGCGTCTACTCCGGCGTCTCGAACGCCCCGATGAACACGGGCATCGTGAACACGGTCGAGCTCCTCCAGGGCTACGTCGCGGGCGAGTTCACCGACGCCTTCGAGGACGCCGACGAGCTCCGCGTGCAGCTCGGCCGTCACACCATGGACGTCGGTAGCCGCCGCCTCGTGGCACGCAACCGCTACCGCAACACCATCAACGCCTTCAACGGCGTGAATGCCCAGTGGCGCTCCACCAGCGGCGCCGAGGCCCGCGCCTTCTACACCCTCCCGGTGCAGCGCCTCCCGCGCTCGGCGTCCGAGCTGTACGACGGCGACATCCGCTTCGACGAGGAGCGCTCCAGCGTCCGCTTCTGGGGCGGGCACGCCCTGCTGCCGCAGGTGGCGGCCGGGATGGACGCCGAGTTCTACCTCTTCGGGATCGACGAGAGCGACGCGGACGGGCTCAACACGCGCGATCGCGACCTCATCACGTTCGGCACCCGCTGGCAGAAGCCGCGCGCGGCCGGTGACTTCTTCTGGGAGCTGGAGTCGGTGTTCCAGACCGGCGAGTCCCGGAGCTCCTCGGGGTCCAACCAGGACCTCGACCACGATGCATCCTTCCACCACGCGTCCCTGGGCTACGCCTTCGCGGACGAGAACAAGTCGCGCATCGAAGCCCTCTTCGACTACGCCTCCGGCGACGACGACCCGAACGACGGCGAGAACAACCGCTTCGACACGCTCTTCGGCGCGCGCCGCTTCGAGTTCGGGCCGACGGGCATCTTCGGCGCCTTCGCCCGCTCCAACCTGATCTCGCCGGGCATCCGCTTCGTGACGAAGCCCGCGGAGGATTGGGAGCTGATGCTGACCCACCGCCTCCACCGCCTCGCGTCAGATCGCGACGCGTGGACGACATCCGGCCTCGCCGACCCCACGGGGAACTCGGGCGACGACCTCGGCACGCTGTCCGAGTTCCGCGTCCGCCACGACATCGCCCCGAAGTCCCTGCGTCTCGAGTTCGGGATGGCCTACCTCTCGGCCGGCAGCTTCATCGAGAACGCGCCGAACGCGACCACCCAAGGCGACACGCTGTACGGCTACGTGCAGACCAACTTGACGTTCTGATCCCGCCGCGGGGGGAGCTCATCCCCCGCTCCCCTCGCATGTTCCTCCGTTCGCTCCCTCTCGTCATCGCGACCCTCGCGATCTCCACCCCCGCGGCGGCCCGCCAGTCGGCGACCGACGCAGCGCCCTCGACCGCCGAGGGAGGTGTCACGTGGCTCGCCGATCGCGCCCTGGGTACGCCCCCGTGGCTCTCGGTCAGCGGGTCGGTCCAGACGCGCTTCGAGTCCATGTCGAATCGCCTGCGCCGCGGCGAGAAGGGGAGCAACCAGGGCTTCTTCAACCGAGTCCTGACGGAGTTCACCCTGCGCGACCGCTTCCTGGAGCTGAACGCGGAGCTGATCGACGCGCGGATCTTCGGCGAGCCCGACGACGCCACGCCCACGACCGGGCAGGTGGACACCGTCGATCTGCTCCAGGGTTACGTCGCCGGCACCATCACGGACGCCCTCGAGGACGCGGATCAGCTGCGCGTGCTGGCCGGTCGGCACACGATGGACCTCGGTAGCCGGCGTCTGATCGCCCGGAACATCTATCGGAACACGATCAACGCCTTCACCGGCGTGAACGCCCTCTGGTCGAGTTCGGACGGCGTGGAGGTCGGCGCGTTCGCGACGCTGCCTGTCTACCGCAGGCCCGAGAACGGCGAGTTCGAGCGGCTCGACGACGGGGACCTCGAGTTCGACGTCGAGGAGCCGACCGTGCGCTTCTGGGGTCTCCATGGGCGCCGCCCCGACACGTTCCTCGGCGGGGACCTCGAGGCCTACTACCTGGGCCTCTTCGAGGCAGATGCGCCGGGCCTGCAGACCCGCGATCGGCGGCTCGCGACCTTCGGCGCGCGACTCCATCGCCCGCCTACGCGGGGCGAGGTCCACTACGAGCTCGAGACCGCCTGGCAGACGGGCCATTCCAAGCTGAGCAGCGCCCCCACCGCGACCGAGGACCTCGACCACCTGGCGTACATGCACGTGGCGCACGTCGGCTACACCTTCGACCACGACACGAAGCCCCGGCTCGAGGCGCTCTTCGAGATGACCTCGGGGGACAGGGATCCCGGTGACGGCGACAACGAGCGCTTCGACGCGCTCTACGGCGCGCCGCGCGGCGACCTCGGCCCGACCGGTCTCTTCCGCGCGATCGCCCGTGTGAACCTCGTGTCTCCGGGGGTGCGGTTCGTCATGCGCCCGGTGCCCGAGGTCGAGGTCCTCCTGATGCAGCGCTTCAACTACCTCGCATCGGACCGCGATGCGTGGAGCAACGGCTTCCAGGATCCGACGGGCAGGTCGGGAAGCCACATCGGCAACCTCAGCGAGCTGCGGGTTCGCTACGACGTCGTCCCCAAGGGGCTGCGCTTCGAGGTCGGAGCCGCGTACCACGCGGCGGGGACCTTCGCAGAGACCGCCCCCGACGCCATGAGCCCGAACGACGCCCTCTTCGGGTACATCCAGACGACCTTCTGGTTCTGATCCTCGGCTGCGCACCCCGGCGTGCGGGGCGCGGCTCGACGACGCCTGTCGCGACGGGCCCCGGACCGCCGGCCGTCCCGGCGTGCAGACGCGTCCCACGCAGCACCCGCGCGTGGATCAGTCGGGCTCGTCCCCGCCGCCGAGACTCTCGATGAGGGGCTCGGGGTCTCCCTCGAAGAGAAGCACCTGGAGCGGGCTGGTGCAGATGTCGAAGACCAAGGTGAAGGGCGTCAGGGCGATCTTCAGCAGCAGGTCCCCCGCACCGTCGGCCCGCGGCTCGAGATTGAACGACCCGGATTCGTCGTCGTAGATCTCGCTCTCCGGCTCGTTCCACAGCGCGGTCGTCGCGCAGCTGGGAGCGAGGACGAGGAGGCTGGAGACCAGCAGGGAACGCGCCGCGCGGCAGGGACCCTGCGCCTTCGAGGAGCTTCCGATCGGTGTCCGCGCTCGCGTGATCATCGACCGACGAGGTCGACGAGACGCGCGGCGGTCTCGGCCTTCGGGGAGTCCTCCAGGCGCCAGACCACGCCATCCGCGTCCATGACGGTCACCGAGCTCCTGGCGGCGTTCAGGGCGCTCTCGCCGTTCAGGACGATGTAGTCCGCGTTCTTGCGGACGAGCTTCGCCGCCGCGCGCGCCTCGCCGTCGCTGGTCTCGAGGGCGAAGGCGATCACCTTGCGGGCGCCCTTGTCCCGCGCGATCGTCGCCAGGAGGTCGGGGTTCTCGACGAGCTGGAGGACGGCGCCAGCGCCGCCTTCCTCCTTCTTCTTCCACTTCCCCGCGTGGCGCGTCGCCGGGCGGAAGTCCCCGACCGCTGCGGCCATGAAGATCGCGTCGGCGCGGGGGAAGTGCTCCTCGAGCGCCGCGAGCATGTCGAGCGCGCTGATCACGTCGACGCGCGCTGCGCCCTCGGGCGTCTCCTGCGAGACGGGCCCGGAGATGATCGTCACCCGGTGACCGGCGGCGAGGAGCGCCCGGGCGATCGCGAATCCCATGGTCCCGCTGGACTCGTTCGAGAGGTAGCGGACGGGGTCGATGTACTCGCGGGTCGGGCCCGCGGTGACGATGACGTGGAGGCGGTCGGTCACGACTTCGAGAGGGACGTCGCGGTCAGCCCTCGGCGAGGACGCGCTCGACCTCGGCCTGGATCTCGGCGGGCTCGGCCAGCCGGCCGCGCCCCTCGTCGCCACAGGCCATCGCGCCCGTCCCAGGCTCCACGAGACGCCATCCGTCGGCCTCGAGCTGGGCGAAGTTCCGGGCAACAGCGGGCTGGGCGAGCATGTTCGGGTTCATGGCCGGGCAGACGAGGCGCGGCACGCCAGCCGGCACGGCGAGGAGCGTGGTGGTCACCAGGTCCCCCGCCATCCCGAGGGCGAGGCGCGCCGCGAGGTTCGCCGAGCAAGGCGCGACCACGACGATCTCGGCGAAGCGAGAGAGGTCGATGTGATCCATCGCGGAACGGCGCGCGTCACCCCACTCGGAGACGAACGCGGGCTCGCCGGTCACGGCCTCGAAGAGCTGGGGCGAGACGAGTTTCGCCGCGTTCTCCGTCAGCACCGTGCGGACCCGATGACCCGCCTGAGTCAGCTTGCTCGCGAGATCACAGACCTTGTAGACGGAGACCGACGCGGAGCAGCAGAGAAGGACGTCAGCCATGGGATCCCACCTCCGGCGGCAGCCCGGCGATGCCGCGGATCTCGTCCACCGCGCGGTCCAGGTCGTCGTTCACCACGATGTGGTCGTACTTGATCCGCTCGCGGTACTCGTCCTCCGCCTTCTTGAGGCGACGCTCGAGGACCTCGGGGGTCTCGGTCCCGCGTCCGGAGAGGCGCTGGCGCAGCGCCTCGAAGTCGGGCGGCGCCACGAACACGTAGATGCCCTCGACCAGGAGCGCCTTGAGCTGCAGGGCTCCCTGGACGTCGATCTCCACGATGTAGACCTTGCCCGCCTCGATCGCCTCCTCCATCGGCGCCTTGAGGGTGCCGTACATGTTCCCGTGCACCTCGGCGTGCTCGATGAACGCACCTTCGGAGATGCGCTGACGGAAGGTCTCCGGCGAGAGGAAGTGGTAGTGGACGCCGTCGATCTCGCCCGGACGCGGCGTGCGGGTCGTCGCGCTGACGCTGAAGACGACGTCGTCGTCCTCGAGCAGGCGCTTGCAGATCGTGCTCTTCCCGCAGCCCGAAGGACCCGAGATCAGGAGCATCGTGCCGGTACGGGCGGGTCCGTCCGTCTGGCTCATTCCACGTTCTGCACCTGCTCGCGCAGGCGCTCCACCTGGGTCTTGAGGTCCACCACGAGGTGCGCGACCACGGAGTCACTGCACTTCGAACCGATCGTGTTGGCCTCGCGGAAGAACTCCTGGGCGAGGAAGTCCAGCTTGCGGCCGATGGCGCCGCCCTTCGTGAGAAGCGCGTCGAGCTGGTCGAGATGGCTCCTGAGCCGCGCGATCTCCTCGGCCACGTCCAGGCGGTCGGCGAGGAGGGCGACCTCCCGGGCGAGGTCGGCCTCGGCGATCGAGGCGTCACCGGCGAGATCACGCACCCGCTCCACGAGCCTCTTGCGGTGCCTCACCAGGATCTCCGGCACCCGCTCCTCGATCTCGCCCACGAGGCGGACGACCTCGGCGGCGCTGACCCGCAGGTCGCGCTCCATGGCGTCCCCTTCGACGGCGCGCATCTCTACGAGCCGATCCAGGGCCTCGCCGACCACGGCGAGGACGGCCGTGGCCTCGGGACCGTCGACCGCGACGCCCTGGGAGGCACGGCGCTGCACGATCACGCCGGGCAGCGTGAGCAGATCGTCGACGCCGTCCGCGACGTCGAGACCGTGACGCTCCGCGAGTCCTCGCTGGAGCTCGACGTAGCGGGCGAAGGCGGCCTCGTCGACGTCGTAGCCCGGCTCACCTCCGGTGAGCGCGACCTCGATGCCCAGCTGCACGGCGCCGCGGGCCAGCCGGCCACGCACGAGGCGCTCCACGGAGGGCTCGAGCACCCCGTGGTCCTGGGGCAGCCGCACCTTCAGCTGGAGGTGCTTGTGATTCACCGTGCGGACCTCGACCCGCACGGCGAGGAGCGCTCCGCCGGGGAGGCTCTGCTCGGCGCGCGCGGCGCCGAATCCGGTCATGGAGAGCAGCGCCACGGCGATCGGCCGGCTCAGCGAAGCTCGAAGGTCAGACCCTCGAGCAGGGACGCGTGATCCACGGCGCCGCTCTCGGTGTCACCGGGCGCAGACTCCTCGAACAGATCGCCGCCGCCCTCGAGGTCGGGCTGGCTCTGGCGCTTGTTGTTGAGCACGTGGATCAGGACCGCCGAGCCTAGGAAGGCCAGAGCCACCCACATGGTGAAGCGCTGGACCCCGGACGCCTTGACGCCGAAGGCCTGCTGGCCGGCCGCGCCGAGGGCGTCGCCGAAGCCGCCGCCCTTGCCCTCCTGGAGGAGGATGACGACGGTCAGGATGATCGCCGCGGCGACGAACAGGATGTAGAGGAGGACGATGAAGGTGGACATGGCGGTTCTCGTCCGTCAGGACGCGGCGTCGATGATCGGGAGGAACGTGTCGGGGCGCAAGGACGCACCGCCCACGAGGGCGCCATCGATGTCCGGAACGGCCATCAGTTCGGCGGCGTTGGCGGGCTTCACGCTGCCGCCGTAGAGGATCCGGAGGGCCTGGGCCGCGTCCTCGTCGAAGAGGCCGGCGGCGATGCCCCGGAGGTAGGTGTGGACGGCTCCCGCCATCTCGGGAGTGGCCGTCTCGCCGGTCCCGATGGCCCAGACGGGCTCGTAGGCCACGGAGACGCGCTCCAGGTCCCCCCGTGAGACACCTTCGAGGCCGGCGACCAGCTGGGTCCGGCAGACGTCCTCGGTACGGCCGTCGCGGCGCTCCTCGATCGTCTCGCCCACGCAGAGCATGACCTCGAGGCCCTCGGAGAGGGCGCGGGTCACCTTGGCGTTGATGAAGGCGTCGGTCTCGCCGTACACGTGCCGCCGCTCCGAGTGGCCGAGGAGCACGACCCGGGCCCCGACGTCCTTGACCATCGCCGCGGACACCTCGCCGGTGAACGCACCGGAGGGCTCGTCGGAGCAGTTCTGGGCCCCGACACGGACGTGGGAGCCGGCGCAGACCCGCGCGACCTCGTCCACGTGGAGCATGGCCGGGAAGAGGCCGACGTCGACGCCCTCGGCAGCGTGGCCCCGGATGGCCTCCGCGAGTTCGACGGCCGAGCGACGGTCCATGTTCATCTTCCAGTTGCCGGCGACGTAGGGCGTTCTCAAGGATCGGGGACCCGACAGGGGCCCCATGGGGTGCAGCGGTGGGAGTGGGAGGGAAGGAGGCTCGCGCGCCCTCGTCAGCGCGGCGAGAGTTCGTGGATGCGCCCGGGCGGCGCTGGATCGGAGAGGTTCACGATCCGCCGGCCGTCGAGGTCGGCGAGGGCGCGGGCGTCCTGGGCCAGCGCTTCGAAGGCACGCAGACCGATGGCCTGCTGGGCGTCGGAGTGGACCTCCTCGGGCGCGGGGTGGACCTCGACCATCAGCCCGTCCGCGCCGGCGACGAGCCCGGCCCGGCCCAGGGCGCGTACCAGGTCGGAGCGCCCGGCCGCGTGGGAGGGGTCCGCGATCACGGGCAGGTGCGTCGCGGCCTTGAGGTGGGCGATGGCGCCCACGTCGAGCAGGTTGCGCGTGACGTCGTCGAAGCCGCGAACGCCGCGCTCACAGAGGACGACCCGCCCGTTGCCGCCCGAGAGGACGTACTCGGCGGCGCCGAGGAACTCCGAGACGGTCGCGCCGAAGCCGCGCTTGAGGAGAACGGGTTTGTCGATCTGGCCGAGCTCCCTGAGCAGTGCGTAGCTCGCCATGCTGCGCGCGCCGACCTGGACCACGTCGGCCACCTCGGCCACCGCCTCCACGTCGCGCGGGTCGAGCACCTCCGTCACCACGCCGATGCCCACGGCCTCGCGCACGCTCCGGAGCATCTCGAGGCCGGCGCGGCCCAGCCCCTGGAAGGAGTAGGGCGAGGAGCGGGGCTTGTACGCGCCGCCGCGCAGCAGGGTCGCCCCGCGCGCCGCGACGGCGCTCGCTACCTCGAGCAGGCGCGCCTCGTCCTCGACGGCGCAGGGGCCCGCGATGAGCGAGATGTCCCCCCCGCCGAAGCGCGCGCCCGCGGCCTCGACCACCGTCGGCTGCCCCCCGTCCCGGGCGCACCAGAGGTCACGGACCTCCCCGCGGTCTAGGATCGCGGCCACGCCGGCGAGGTCCGCGAAGCGGGCCGCGAACTCCGGGCGCTCGGGGCCCTCTGCCTCGGGCCGGCGGTGGAGCTGGACGAGTTCCTGCTTCTGACCGAGGTACTCGCACTCGTAGCCCAGGGAACGGGCCGTTGCCTCGACGGCGGCGAGCTCAGCGGGAGCGATCTGGCGTTTCAGACGGAGAAGCATTGGGGGCGGGTCCCGCTGGATGGCCCTTTCGCGCGCGCCATCGAGCCGAGCATGATATCCGAAGGCCACCCCGGGACGGGGGATGGCCGACGATTCCGAGGGACTCCACTCCGGGTCCTCCAGCAAGTTCCCTTGGCCCATGTCGCCCGCAGATTCAGCCTCCATCGATCCCCGAGTCGCCACCAGGCGCGGCGCTTCGGCGCAGTCGACGGCGGAGATGGCCCGGAGGGTCTCGCGATGAGCGCCCGAGAGCTTCGACCGGGCGCCGGGACCGAGCGGGCCCTGGACGCTCTCCTCGGGCTCTGCCCCCTGGACGCTCTGCCGCGGACCGGCTGGCTCCTGCGCGGCGTCCAGCCCGCCGAGTCGGTCGCGGGGCACATTCTCGGCGTCGCCCACGTGGCGCTCGCCCTCGCCCCTCGAGTCGAGCCCGCCCTCGATCTCGGCCGGGTCCTCGCCATCGCCGTCGTCCACGACGCACCCGAGGCGGCGAGCGGGGACCTGCCGCGGCCGGCTGCTGCGCACCTCCCGCCCGGGGCGAAGCGGTCCATGGAGGACGCGCTCGCGCGCGAGCTGGTGGCGCCCCTCTCCTCGGAGGCCGCGGAGGCGTGGCGTGACTGCGCGGAGGGCGCGAGCCGCGAGGCGCGCTTCGTGAAGGCCTGCGACGTCCTCCAGCTGGGCGTGCGCCTGCTCGCCCTCGAGCGCGCAGGTCACGGCGGCCTCGACGAGTTCTGGGAGCACCTCGCGGCGGCCGAGTTCGCGGAGTTCCCGCCCGCCGAAGCGCTCCGCACAGCGATCGAGGATCGACGATGAGCCTGCTCCGCCTCGTCCCGAGCATCTCCCTGGGCCTCGTCCTCGGCGCGTTGATCATCTCGACGTGCAGCGATCCGCCCGTCGACTTCCCGTACACGGAGCCGCCCGAGGGCGCACCGCCGCCGCCGGTGGAGCTCCCCATGGGCGAGGTCACCTTCCACGGCCGCGTCGTGGACGCCCAGGGCCAGCCGGTCGACGGCGCAGGCGTGTCCCTCGACCAGCGCGGGCGCCCGTTCTACGCGTGGACCGACGTGGACGGTCGGTTCACCCTGTCCGAGGTGTGGCCGGAGCGCGTCCGGGTGCGCGTGGTCGCCCTCGGGTTCATGGCGACCGCGCTGGACAGCACCGATCTCACCGGCACGAGCGCGGACGCGCCGCGAGAGCTCGTCCTGACCCGCAGGATCTCGGAGCCGCCGCGGCCTGCCGAGATGCGACTGGCGGACCTCGAGGGCCGCGTGAGGCTGCCGGAGGGCGCGTCCCCGGCGCCCGAGGATTCCTACGAGCTCCTCCTCGTCCCGACCTCTGCGCCCACCGACCCGGGCGGCGGCTTCCCGCGCCGCGTGCCCGTCGCTCCCGGGGGTGATTTCAGGATCGACCTGCTCCACGAGGGCACCTATCGCGTGGTGCTCCTCGCTCCGGAGGATCGGGGCGGTCGAGGCCCCGACCTCCTCGCCGACCCCGACGGAGCGCCGCGCATCCTCGAGCACACAGCGGGGAGCGAACTGGGCGGCGTGCAGCTCGTGGCGACGGCGGGCCGCGTGAAAGGGCGCGTCTCTGGTCCGGCGAACGCGAACGACCTCGAGGCCGCCCCGCTGGCGGTGCGCGGTGCGCTGCTGCGCGCCGAACGCGTCGTGGGCGAGGCGAGCGACGGCCGCCCGCGCGTGGAACGCTCGACCTTCCGCGCAGCGCGCTCCGACGACGAGGGTCGCTTCGAGCTCTCCGACCTCGCCCCCGGCCCCTACCTCGTGACGATGGTGGCGGGCCGCCGGCGCGAGGAGCGGCGCATCGAGATCGAGGAGCGCGGCGAGATCGTGCTCGAGTTCGGACCCGAGGAGAGCTCCCGATGAACCGGATCACAGCGGTCCTCCTGGCCATGGCGGCGCTCCTCGTCCACGTCCTCGCGATCCACCGCGACGGCGCCGGGGACCTGGCGCGCTCCTTCGAGGCGGCCAACGTCGCCTACGAACTCGGGGTCACGCTGGCCGAGGACGGCGCGCCGCGCTGGGACGCGATCGAGGGCGCGGAGCCCGGCGACCTCGCGTCCTATCCCTCGCCGCTGCTGGTGTGGCTCGCCGCGCTCCTCAGGTCGCTCTCCATGGACGTGGAGCGCGCGGTCCAGCTGATCGGCGTCATGTGCGCTCTGGCCACGGTGTTCCTCTCGACGCGCTTCGACCGCGACAGGATCGCCGGCGTCATCCCGGCGCTGCTCCTCGTCTCCTCGGGAACGATCGCGGCCGCGGGCGCGAGCGGTACGGAGTGGCCGCTGGCGATGTTCGCGCTGACCCTCTCCTTCGTCGCGCTGGAGCACGGGCGCTCGCGCTTCGCCGCGATCGGGCTGGGAATGCTCGTCCTCTCGAGTCCGGCGGGCGTCGCAGCGAGCGCGGTCCTCGGGGTGCAGACGCTCCTCCGCCGGCGGGATCCGGCGCCGGGCATCGCACCCGCTCCGCTCCTGCCTTTCGCCTTCGCAGGGCTCGCCTTCGCAGCGGCGCACCTCGCGGGGAGCGCGCTGACGCCTGGGATCGTGCACATGGCCGGCCTCGACGCGGGATCCGTCGATCAGGGCTCGCGGCAGCTCCTCGACCACCTCGTGGCGACGGTCACTCCGGTGCTCCTGGCGTTCCCCGTGCTCGTGCTCCTGCGGGGCCGCCTCTCGCCGCGGGGTCGTCGCGCCCTGGCGCTGACGTTCAGCTGGTGCACCTTCGTCGTCCTCGGCGGCGGTGGGCCCGCGCCCTACGGGATCGCCTTCGCGCCGGCGCTCCCCGTGGCCTTCATGGCCATCCAGCAGGGGATGGCGAGACTCCTGGACACCTACCTGCGGTCGATGGAGCGCCTCGTCTGGGCCTCCATGACCATCGCGATCGGCGCGGGGATCCTCGCGAGCCGCTTCCCGGGCGACTTCGGGCGCTTCGCCCTGCGCGAGTCCCACGAGCGCGCCTTCGCCACGCGCGCGGCAGGGTCCTACGGAGACAGCGACATCGTCGGACGCGCGTCTCTCTACAGGGAGATCCAGCTCACGGTGTACCTGCGCGAGGTCGCTGACTTCCTCGGCGAGCAGCTCCCCGCGGGGACGACGATCCTCAGCCCCTGGCCCGGCACCCTCGGCCGACGCACGGATCTCGTCGTGATGGACGCCTTCGGCCGCGCAGCGGCGCTGCCGGGCGAGGAGCGCGCGCGCTG
>CBFIJG010000003.1:0-22893 GCA_965662915.1 Planctomycetota bacterium
GGCCCGCCCGCGGGGCCGCCGCGCGTTCCGGCTCGTCGGAGGCTCCCGGTACGGCCCGTGAGATGCTCGCCATGAGCAGGGCGTTCCTGGAGCGCAAGGGGCTGGAGAATCCGCGCCTCGAAGCGGACCTGCTCGTGGCGCACGCGCTCGGGATCGAGCGGCTGGAGCTGTACATGCGACTGGACCAGCCGCTGCTCGCGGCGGAGGTCGATCGCGCGAGGGATCTGCTCGTCCGTCGCGGGCGGCGTGAGCCGACTGCGTACATCGTGGGCCACCGCGAGTTCTACGGACGCGACTTCCAGGTCGGTCCGGGTGTGCTCGTCCCCAGGCCGGAGACCGAGCTCCTGGTGGACCGGGCCCGGGAGCTGCTCGCCGGATGCGAGGCACCGCGCGTCCTCGACGTGGGGACGGGGTCGGGCTGCATCGCGGTGACCCTCGCGCTGGAGTTGGGGGAGAGCGCGGAGGTCCACGCCGTGGACGTCTCGGTCGACGCCCTGGAGTACGCGGCGAAGAACAGCGACGGGCTCGGCGCCGCGGTGACGTTCCACGAGGGGGACGGGCTGGAGACCCTTCAGCGACTCGCCGCGGAGCGTCCCTTCGACCTCGTGATCTCCAATCCCCCTTACGTGGAGCCGGGCGAGGCCGAGGGCCTCGACGAGGAGGTCAGGGGGCACGAGCCCGCGCTCGCGCTCTATGCGCCCGAGGGCGACCCCGACCGCTGGGCGAGAGCGCTCTGCGAGCTCGCGCCGTCCGTGCTCGTCGAGCGCGGTGCGCTGCTCGTGGAGCTCGGGCATCGACAGGCCGCGCGGTCGCGCGACTTCGCCGGACCGTCGGCCGCCGTGCACGACGACCTCGCTGGCGTACCGCGGGTCCTCGAGCTCCGACCGGGAGCTTGAGGCGCCCCTGTCCAGGTCAGCGTTCGCCCTTGACGTAGGCCGCGACCGTCTCGCGATCGGGTGCAGCCATGTCGTGGAGGAAGACCGCGATCTCGTAGTGATCGACCGACAGAGCGATCTTCTCGCAGCGCACGACCGCCCCCTGGCCCGTGATGCGCCGCACTCCGGCGTCCATGGGGAGATCGAACTCGAGGCGGAGCGCCGTCATCTCGGGGACGGGCCGATCGAGGAAGAAGCAGACACCGCCGCGGCTGACGTCCCTGATCTTCGCCTCGTGGACGCCGTCATCGAGGAGGACCGTGATCGGCAGGTCGGCCCTGGCGCGGGCGTCCTTGCGCCGCTCGCGTCCGGGGTCCGGCTGGCGCTCGGCCGCGTTGGGGGAGAAATGGGTCATAGGAGGGCGAAGGAGAGTCGCTCAGCGCAGCCGAGGGGGAGTCGGCGAAGGCGGCGCGCCGGATCATGGTAGGAAGAGCCGCCCGGCATGTCTCATACTGTCCGTCGCACGCCCGCGGTCGATCGCTTCTGGCCGCGGCGGGCAGGCCCTCGGGCCCGCCCCTCCATCCCCGTTCCCCGAAGACCCCTCCCCCCGATCCGACTCCATGGCGTCCTTCAACAAGGTCATCCTGATGGGCAACCTGACCCGCGACCCCGAACTGCGTTACACGCAGAGCAACATGGCCGTCTGCAAGGTCGGGCTCGCCGTGAACCGCCGGGTCAAGGACCAGCAGACAGACCAGTGGCGAGAGGAGCCGACGTTCGTCGACGTGACGATCTTCGGCAAGCGCGGTGAGGCCTTCGAGAAGTTCCACAAGAAGGGCGCGTCCGCCTTCATCGACGGCGAGCTCCGCTTCGACCAGTGGGAGGACCGCGAGTCCGGGCAGAAGCGCAGCAAGCTCTACGTCGTTGCCAACAACTGGGAGTTCGTCGGTGGCCGCCAGGAACGCGAAGGTGGCGGCGGCGGCGGCGGTAGCTGGGGCGCTTCCGGCGGAGGCGGCGGCCACTCCCAGACCGCGGGCGCATCCAGCGGCGGCTACGGCGACTCCGCTGGCGGCGGCGGCGGGTATGGCGGCGGCGGTGGTCAGGGCGGCGGCTACGGCGGCGGCCAGGACGACGGCGGCGCCGCGTTCCTCGGGGACGACGACACCCCCTTCTGATCCTCCCCCGAGAGGCGCCGGGTTCCCGACGCATGCGGATCGAGATCCAACTCTTCGCCGCGCTCCGCGAGCGCGCCGGGACGGACCGCGTCGTGCTCGAGGACGTGTCCGAGGGCACGACAATCGCGGAGCTCAAGGAACTGGTCCGCGCCGCCCACCCTGCGCTCGGGGACCTCGGCTCCGTGGCCGGCGTCATCGGCACGTCCTACGCATCGCCCGAGACCGTGCTGGAGCCCGACGACGAGGTGGCGCTGCTTCCGCCCGTGAGCGGGGGCGCGCCGACCGAGGACGAGGCCCTCTCCCGGGGCGTCTTCGAGCTGAGCGCCGATCCGATCGACGTGGCCGAGCTGCAGCGCCGGGTCGGTCATCCGTCCTGCGGGGCGATCGTGGTCTTCACCGGCGCCACGCGCGAGACGAATCGGGGCCAGGACGTCGTGCGCCTCGACTACGAGGCCTTCAACGCCATGGCCGGGCCCGAGATGGGGCGGATCTTCGAGGACTGCGCGGCGTCCCACGGGCCGGCTTCGGCCGGTGGGGACGCCCGGCTGGCCCTCAGGATGCTCTGCGTCCACCGGACGGGGACGGTCGGCGTCGGGGAGCCCTCGGTCGTGATCGCCGTGGCGAGCCCGCACCGTGATGCTGCTTTCCTGGCCGCTCGCTTCCTCATCGACACCCTGAAGGAGCGGCTCCCGGTCTGGAAGAAGGAGGTCTACGAGGGCGGCCACCACTGGATCGGTGACCGGTCCTGACTGGCCGGGTGTCCCGCGGCGGGCCGCCGCCCCCGAGGGGGGGGATTCCAGGGCTCTCTCCGGGTAGACTCCGCCCCCCGAATCCCGCTCCCCGGGGCCGTGAAGCCCGATGAGGGCGCGACCCCGAGGGTCCGGGGAAGACTCCCGAGTGGAGCTCGTTCCACGCCCACACCCGAGCCACCAGCCTTCGATGAAGCCGAACCAGATCTCCCTGAACGCCAAGGGCGTGGAGCGCGAGGAGCTCCCGGTCGACGTGTGCATCGTGGGAGCGGGGACGGCGGGCCTCTCATGCGCGATTCACCTTGCGCGGCTCCTGAAGGAGGCCGGTGACGAGGAGCGCACGATCCTCGTGCTCGACAAGGCGGAAGAGGTCGGCCACCACACGCTCTCGGGCGCGGTGATGGATCCGCGAGGAATCGCCGAGCTCTTCCCCGACTGGAAGGAGCGCGGCTTCCCGGCGGGCTCCCAGGTGCAGGACGACTGGGCGGAGGTCCTCCGCCCCGGCGGCGGCTCGATCAAGCTCAAGGGCCTGCTGTGCCCTCCCCAGCTGAAGAACCACGGCAACCACATCGTGTCCCTCAACGAGGTGGTGAAGTGGCTGGGCGGCCAGGCGGAGGAGCTCGGCGTCGAGATCTACGGCGGGTTCCCCGTCGCGGGGACGCGCTTCGAGGAGGGCAAGGTCGTCGGCGTCCAGACGCGCGACAGCGGCATCGCGAAGGACGGCGGCCAGAAGGCGACGTTCGAGCCCGGCATGGACGTCTCTGCTGACGTCACCGTCTTCGCCGAGGGCGTTCGCGGCAGCCTCGCGAAGAACCTGTTCCGAGACCTCGACGTCATGGACGGGCGCAACCCGCAGACCTACGGGACGGGCATCAAGGAGATCTGGGAGGTCACCCCCGAGATCGGCAAGGAGATGCACGGGAAGGTGATGCACACCGGGGGCTACCCCCTCGACACGAAGAGCTACGGCGGCTCGTGGGTGTACGGCATCGCCGAGGACAAGCTCTCGATCGGCTTCGTGATCGGCCTCGATCACACCGACGCCAAGCTCGACCCTCACGCGCTCTTCGTGCAGTGGAAGCAGCACCCGCGGATCGCGAAGCTGCTCGAGGGCGGCAAGCCCATCAGCTACGGCGCGAAGTGCGTGCCCGAGGGAGGCTACTTCTCACAGCCGCGTCTCCACGGCGACGGCTTCGTCATGGTGGGCGACACCGCGGGGTTCCTGAACGCCGCGACGCTGAAGGGCATCCATCTCAGCATCAAGTCGGGGATGCTCGCCGCCGAGGCCATCGCCAAGGCCCTCGCCGCGGGCGACACCTCCAAGGAGGGTCTCGCCTCCTACCAGGAGGCCTACGAGGCGTCCTGGGCGAAGGCGGAGCTCTGGAAGTACCGCAACTACCGGCAGGCCTTCACGAAGGGGCTCGTCGCCGGCACGGTCGACTTCGGCATCCAGCAGGTCACCGGCGGCCGCGGTCTCGTGGCGCGACGCCCGGGGCACAGCGACCACGAGACCATGGCTCCCGTGGCCCAGTCGCGCCTGGAGAAGCCCGGGTACGACGATCGGCTCTCGATGGACAAGCTCACGGACGTGTACCTCTCGGGCGCGATCCACGAGGAGGACCAGCCTGCGCACCTGCTCGTGAACGACCCGACGATCTGCACGGATCGCTGCACCAGGGAGTACGGGAACCCCTGCCAGCACTTCTGCCCGGCGGCCGTCTACGAGTGGCCCGAGGGCTCGACGGCCGTGACGATCAACGCGTCGAACTGCGTCCACTGCAAGACCTGCGACATCATGGATCCCTACGAGAACATCGAGTGGGTCGTGCCCGAGGGCGGCGGTGGCCCCAAGTACCTCGGCATGTAGGCCGAGAGGAATTCCCACGGCGGCCGACCTCGCCCGCGCCGGAGCCCCGGCGCTGCGCCATCCGCGGACCCATAACCACGATTCCCCTCCGATGAAATTCACCTCCAAGGACGCCGGCAAGCCCACGAAGTGCGACCTCCTCGCCCTGCTCGTGCCCGACGGCGAGGCGGCGGACGCCCCCAAGGGCGTCGACGTGCCCGAGGCGTTCCTGCGCGGCTTCGAGGGCAAGTTCCGGTCGAAGCGCGCGACGTTCACGACGGGCGGGCCCGCGCGCGAGGTGCTGCTGATCGGGCTCGGCGACGCGGGCGACATCGACGCCGAGCGCATCCGACGGGCAGCAGCCGTCGCGGTGAAGGAGGCGCAGGCCAGGAGGGCCACGAGTCTGCAGGTGAGCGTTGCCGGCGTCGCGGTGAAGGCGGCCGGTGGCGGAGAGCTCGCCGGTCGGGCCGCTGCAGAGGGCGCGCTGATGGCGACCTACGTCTACACCGACTCCAAGAGCGATCCCGAGCCGGGTGCTCTGCGCTCGCTGGTGGTCGCCGGTCCCGGCGCGACCTTCAAGCGAGGCGCGAAGCTGGGCGAGGTGCTCGCCGCGGCGAACATGTTCACGCGGGACCTCCAGAACGGCGCGGGCAACGTGGTGACCCCGACGGCCCTCGCAAAGGCCGCTCGGTCCATCGCCCGCAGGAGCTCCGCGATCACCGCCAGGATCCTCGACGAGGCGGCGATGAAGAAGATGGGCATGGGGCTCTTGCTCTCCGTGTCCCAGGGCTCGACCGAGCCGGCGAAGCTGATCCACCTCACCTACAAGCCGAAGAAGAAGGCGAAGGGCCGGATCGCCTTCGTGGGCAAGGGGCTGACCTTCGACGCCGGTGGCTACTCGCTGAAGCCGCCCGCCAAGATGGACGAGATGCGCTTCGACATGTCGGGGGGCGCGGCGGTTCTCGGCGCCATGCATGCGCTGGCCGAGATGGACGTTCCGTACGAGGTCCACGGCGTGGTCCCCTCCAGCGAGAACCTCATCGACGGCAACGCGACCAAGCCCGGCGACGTTCACACCGGGATGACCGGGACGACGGTCGAGATCCTCAACACGGACGCGGAGGGCCGCTTGATCCTCGCGGACGCGCTCGGCTACGTCGCTTCCAAGGTCCGTCCCGACGTCATCATCGATCTCGCGACCCTCACGGGCGCCGTCATCGTCGGCCTCGGCCACGAGCTGACCGGCATGTTCACCTCCGACGACGAGCTGCGGGACGCCTTGCTCGCCGCGGGTCAGGCCGCCGGCGAGGAGGTCTGGCCGATGCCGCTGCTCGACGCGCACCGCGAGGGGATGAAGGGCCGCTCGGCCGACCTCGCGAACATCGGCTCCCCCGCGATGGGAGCGGGCTCCAGCCAGGGCGCGGCTTTCCTCAGTCATTTCGTCGATGAGGACGTGGCCTGGGCCCACCTCGACATCGCGGGGACCGCATGGAACACCAGGGACCGCGACTGGGTCGGAGGCGCGAGCGGTAGTGGCGTCGGCGCCCGGCTCCTCATCGAGTACCTTCTTCAGCGCTCCTGAGCGCCCGATCACCTCACATCCACCCCCTGAGCCCATTCCTTGGGCGGAGCACCGAAGTGTCGAACCCCGAACTCGTTCCCGGCCTCGCAGGCATCCCCGCCGCCGAGTCGTCCATCAGCTTCATCGATGGGCAGGCGGGCGTGCTGGAGTACCGCGGCTACAAGATCGAGGACCTGTCGGCCCACAGCACCTACGAGGAGGTGGCCTGGTTGCTTCTCTACGGGGAGCTGCCGACCGCGGAGGAACTCTCGGCGTTCGAGGCGGATCTCGGCCGGCTGCGGGAGCTGCCCGAGGCCCTGGTGAAGATGATCCAGGCGATGCCCGCCACGGCCCACCCCATGCAGGCCCTTCAGGCCAGTCTCGCGGGTCTGGGGATGGTCAGCCCCAAGACCGACCTGCGCGACGCGGCCTCGAAGGACGAGGCTTGCCGCCGGGTGATCGCGTGCACTCCCGTCCTCGTGGCGGCTTTCGAGCGCGTGCGCGCTGGCAAGGAGTACGTCGCGCCCAAGGCCGACCTCTCCACGGCCGCGAATTTCCTCTGGTGCCTCGACGGTGAGGCTCCTGACGACGTCGCCGTGCGGACCCTCGACTGCGCGCTGATCCTGCACGCCGAGCACACCATGAACGCGAGCACCTTCGCGTGCCGCGTCGTGGCGTCGACCGAGAACGACCCCTACACCTCGTGCAGCGGCGCCGTCGGCGCGCTCTTCGGGCCCCTCCACGGCGGAGCGAACGAGCGCGTCCTCAAGCAGCTCGCGACCATCGAGTCGGTGGACGAGGTCGAGGCGTGGTACGACGCGAAGTCCGCGAACAAGGAGAAGGTGATGGGCTTCGGGCACCGCGTCTACAAGACGAAGGACCCGCGAGCCAAGAACCTGCAGACCCTGGCCACCGAGCTCTTCCAGACCCTCGGCAGCACGCCGAAGTACGACATCGCCCTCGAGCTCGAGGAGGTCGTGACCGCCCGCCTCGGTGAGCGGGGGATCTACCCGAACGTCGACTTCTTCAGCGGCCTCGTCTACGAGAAGCTCGGCCTGGACACCGACGTGTTCACCCCGATCTTCGCCATGGCGAGGGTGTCCGGCTACTGCTCGCACTACATCGAGCAGCACCTCGACAACAAGCTGTTCCGTCCGGCGCAGATCTACGCCGGCCACCGCGGACGGACCTTCCCGCGCTCCTGATCGCGGCCCCGCGTCGTCGATGGAACGCCCGCTCGGACGCCCCCAGGCCGAGCTTCTCTGCGCCGATCTCGAGTCCGTCCAGGTGGCGGTCGAGGTCGGCGCGGACCGTATCGAGCTCTGCGCGGGCCCCGAGGTCGGCGGTCTGACTCCGGGCGCGGGGCTGCTGGATGCAGCTCTCGAATTCGTGGGAGGCCGTCTGGACGTCGTCGTGCTTGCGCGGCCGCGAGTCGGCGGATTCGGGCTGCGCGGGCCAGGGGAGCTCGGTGCGCTCGTGGCGGACGTTCGTGCCGCCCGCGCCGCCGGCGCGCGCGGCGTCGCGGTGGGCGCGCTGAGGAGTGATGGAACGCTCGACGCGGAGGCGATGGCAGAGCTCGTGAGCGCGGCAGAGGGCATGGCGGTCACGCTTCATCGCGCGATCGATCTGACTCCCGACCCGGTCGCCTCGCTCGAGGTCGCGGCAGGCCTCGGAGTCCGCCGTGTCCTCACCTCCGGCACCGCGGCGACCGCGCTCGAAGGAGCCGAGACGATCAGGGCCCTCGTGGAGGCCGCCAGGGCGCGCGTGGAGATCGTCGCGGCCTCCGGCGTGCGGGGCGCGAACGCCGCCGAGGTACTCCGCCGGACGTGCGCTGGCGCTCTTCACGGCTCCTGCGCCGGCGCTGCCGTCGACGACCCAGGATTGGGGATGGGAGCGCTGCGTCCCATGGACCCGATCGAGGCGGCAGGGCTCGTCGCGGCCGTGCGGGCGGCCGGGCCGGAGCGTTGACCTTGGCTTGCCGTGTACTGCCGGTAGACTCGCCGATCCGGCCGCCACGTCGGCGATCGATCCACTCATCTCCCTTCAGACTGCCAACGGGCCTTCCAACGCGCGTAGGGACGCCGCATTGAGTCCTCGACCCATCATCCACAGCACGCGCGTCCAGGCCGAGCAGCACGTCGCGCGGGAGATCGTCGAGCTCATCGCTGAGAACCCGCGGGCGATCATCGGCGTGGCGACCGGGTCCACGATGGCCGGCGTCTACCGCGCGCTCGTCTCCGCGGCCGTCGAGCGATCCCTGGACACCAGCGGCGTCACGTGCTTCAGCCTCGACGAGTACATCGGCGTGCCGGAGGGCGACGCGCGCCTCTTCCGCAGCGTGCTGGAAGGCTACCTCGTCGACGACCTCGGCCTCCGCCCGGATCAGCTCATCACGCCGGATCCGCGCCTGGCAGCGGAGACCCCGGAAGCCGCCTCCGCCGCCTACGAACGCGCCCTGGAATCAGCGGGTGGGGTGGATCTTCAACTGCTGGGGATCGGCCGCAACGGTCACGTCGCCTTCAACGAACCGGGCGCCCGGCCGGACTCCTCGACCCGGACGGTGCCCCTGGAGGCACGCACCCGTGAGGATGCAGCCGGGACCTTCGGTAGCCTCGCGACAACGCCCACGGAGGCGATCACCGTCGGCATCGGGACGATCCTGCGGGCGAAGAGGCTGCGGCTCCTGGCGTTCGGTGAGGGGAAGGCCGAGATCATCGCCCGAACGCTCCTCGGGCCCGTGGGCGAGGACGTCCCTGCGACGCTCCTGCGCGAGCACTCCGATCTCGAGTTCCACCTCGACGCCGAGGCGGCCGCCGCGCTTTGACCGGCGTCCCCGCAGCACCCGACATGCTCATCGGCGTGACGGCCGGAGCCGCCTCCGTGGAGGCGATGCTGGTCGAGCGAACGCCCTTCGGGCGGCTCGCTCCCGGCGGGCGGCGTGTGCGTACGGACGTCGACGGCCCGACTCACTTCGTCCCCCTGGCCCTCGAGCGCCAGCTCCCGCCCGGACCCGGCGGCGAGAAGCGGTCGCGGCAGGCGGACGAGGTGCGAGCGGCCGACGCCTGGGTCCAGTCCATCGCCAACGCCGTGGCCAAGCTGACGTTCGGTCTGCGTACCGAGGCGCTGCGAGTGGGCGTGGCCGTCGACGCGCGCCTCGACGGGAGAGGTCGTGACGTGGTCGCGATGCGGGAAGGCGCGCGGGTCGAGGGCCTCCCGGCTGAGATCGACAAGGCCCTGCGAGGTCGCGGGATCGAGACCGCAGGCCCGATGCGTCGCTGCCTCCAGCTCGGGGACGCGTGGGCGCTGGGCGAGCAGACCTCTGCGCTCGGGCTGCTGGGCGGCCTCGAGGGTGGCGACCGCTCGCTCGTCGTGCACTGGGACGAGGAGGTGTTCGTGGCGGAGGCGCGGCGCGGGCTCGTTCCCCGTGGTCGCTTCGAGGCTCCGGGGACCCGGGCCGACGTCGGGTTTCGGGGCCTGAGCGTTCGTTGGCGCGCTCAGGGCGGCGGCTCTCGCCTGCTTCCAGCCGCGAGGGGAGGCGACGCCGCTGCGATCCAGCTGCTGCGGGAGGGCGCGGAGATCCTCGGCGCTCGAGTGGGTCAACGACTGATCCAGGGGGAGCGAGAGGCAGAGCGGGTCGCGGCGGAGGGAGGAAGGGAGCCCGGCTCCGTACGCGTCGTCGTAGGCGGCGCGATGGGGCGCGCGCTCCTCGATGAGCAGCTCGACGACCGGATCCTCGGCGGCCTCGCAGCCGGGATTCGCGGGGCGCTGGGGGAGTCCCCGGTGCTCGCGCGTCGGGCCGGGCTCCTGCCCGACGAGGCGGAGGGATCTTGCGGCCTCGCCGAGGGGCTGCTGCAGCTCTCTCGCGAGGCGTCCGCGCCCCTGATCGGCGCGGCCGCGCTGGCTCTGGATGGTGACGATGCTCAGGATGTCGCGCAGGAGCCCCCGTCCGGATGATGTCCAGCCCCGCCTCGGCCCCGCTCGCACTGCCGGTCGCGAGCCTCGACGCCCCGCCGCTCGGCGGCGGGTTCGCGCTTGCGGACTGGCTCGTCGTCGCCGCGGTGATGGCGCTGGTGACCTGGATCGGTCATCGGCTCACAGGGCGCCAGGAAAGCCTGCGCGACTTCTACCTCGGGGGGCGGCGCCTGCCCTGGTACGCGGTGTCCGCGTCGATCATCGCCACCGAGATCTCCGCGGTGACCTTCTTCGCGGTGCCGAGTCTGGTCTGGCGCGAGGGCGGATCGATCCACTACCTGCAGATCGGCCTCGTCAGCGCGCTCGTCGCGCGGCTGGTCGTGGCCTTCGTGCTGACGCCGGCGTACTACGAGAAGGAGATCTACAGCCCCTACGACTTCATGGGGGACCGGCTCGGACGCGGCGTGCGTCGCATGACGACCGGGCTGTTCATGGTCGGCGGGGTCCTGGCCCAGGCCTCCCGGGTGTACATCACGGCGGTGATCATCGAGGTCCTCGCGCGGGAGCAACTCGCCGCCGTCGAGAGCGTGACGGGGCTCCCGCCGCTCGCCGGTGCGATCCTCGCCATCTCGATCGTCGCCACGGCGTGGACGTGGATCGGGGGAGTGGCGACGGTCGTCTGGACCGACGCTCTGCTGTTCCTGATGTTCATCGGCGGCCTCGTCGCCCTCCTCGCCGTGATGCACGGCGAGATCCCGGGCGGGATCGGCGCCGCTATGGACGTGGCCCGGGAGACCGGGAAGCTCTCCCTGACGCCCGACGGCTGGGGCAGCGGCGGGCTGGTGGCGGCGTTGACCACTCCCTACGGCGCGGCCTCGGTCCTCGTCGGGGCGAGCTGGGGCCTCGTCGGTCCCTACGGAACGGACCAGCTCATGGCCCAGCGGATGCTGGCGTGTGCGAACAAGCGTCAGGCCCAGCTGGCCGTGCTGGGGAGCTACTTCTCGGTAGTGATCGTCGGCCTCGCCTTCCTCGTCGGCGTGGGGCTGATCGGTTACTACGAGCACCACGCGATGAGCGAGGGAGCTCGCGTGCTCGTCGATCAGAAGCCGGACCGGGTGCTCCCCGTCTTCGTCCGCGAGGCGCTCCCGGTGGGGCTGCGCGGCCTCGTGCTCGCCGCGGCCTTCGCGGCCGCGATCTCGAGCCTCGACTCGATCCTCGCAGCCCTCGGTCAGGCCACCCAGTCCCTGCGTCCGCGCTGGGACGATGTGCGCGCGAGCGGCGGCGCGGGGGACGGGGGAGCCGTTCGCTCGACGCGCGTGATCGTCCTCGGCTGGTCGGTGATCCTCGCCGGGGCGGCGATGGGGATGCAGGCGATCGAGGCGCGCTACGCGGACCTGCTCTCCCTCGCGCTCGGGATGTCCGCGATGGTCGGCGGTCCACTGCTCGCGGCGTTCGCCCTGGGCTGGATCGGACGCGAGCGAGGGGCGAGCGGTTTCCTCTGGAGCGCGCCCCTCGGCGTGCTCACCGTGGCGTTCGCCGTCTTCCCCGGTCCGACCACCTACGAGCTCAGCTGGTGGATCATCTCGGCGCTCTTCGGGCTCTGGCTGTTCGTCGGCCTGCCCCGTCGGCGGCAGCCCTACGGAGCCGTCCAGACCCTGCTCTACGCGTTCGTCCTCTTCCTGCTGACGCGCGTGGCCGAGGTCGGGGACTTCGACGGCGCTGTGATTCAGTGGCCCTGGTACGTGGCCGTCGGGAGCGCCGTCACCTTCGTCTTCGCCCTCGCGCTGGACCGCCACGGCCGCCGTAACTGAGCGTTCCCCGTCAGCGCTCCGCGTCCGCGAGGACGTCGAGCCAGCGGAGGATGGAGATCAGCCCCACGCGCGCGCACCAGCCCATGTTCTCGGGCTCCTTGTCCGTCGTGTTCTCCGGGGTGTCCCCGGCGCTGTGGTAGTGGACGTCGTAGTCCATCTCGACCCTGTCACGCTCGCGCCAGGACTCGCCCGGCATTCCGGCGGTCCGAGGCTGCTCGTCCGGGCTTCCCCAGGCGCTCGTGAACATGGTCACCGCGGGCAGCTCGTCGGCCCGGAAGCGCTTGTTGCCGCTGAAGACGTAGGAGTCGGTGCCCCCGAGGCTCTTGTTCGTCGCCCAGCGCTCGGGGAACCCGGGCTGGCCGGCGTGATCGGCGAGGACCTGGGCGCAGACCTGGACGAACGCCGCGTTCGCGGGGACGTCGTCGGGCTCCACGTGGAGCCGCTGCCCCGTCGAACCGAACCCCGCCTGGTCGAAGTTGAGCACCGCAACGACCTCCTTCCCGAGCTCCGAGCGGAGGTAGTCGGCGGTGCTGTGGATCTCCTTCCCCCAGACGGCGAAGCGGACCTCGATCGGCGGCGCGGTGAGTGCGCCGGCCTCCAGCGCCGCCTTCCACGCGCGGGCCATCTCGAGCACGATCGCGATCCCGCTCGCGTTGTCGTTGGCTCCCGGCCCGCCGCTGTCGCTGTCCCCATGGGCGCAGACGAGGACGTGGCCGGGCAGCGCTTCGGACCGTGGGGCGATCGTGGCGACCACGGTCACGGGGCTCGCCTCCGTGATCCGGGTCTCCAGCTCCCAGTCCACCTGGACCGACTTTCCCGCGGCGAGGGCCGCCCGGAGCCGGGCGCCCTCCGGCTTCGAGATGGCGAAGCCCGGGGCCTTCGCGCGGCGACCGAGAGGGTGCGGGCCGCAGGTGGGCCACGCGCCGTCGAAGGAGGCGCGACCGTCGTCGAGGACGAGCGCGGGGGGGGGCGCCTTGCGGCGGGTGCCACGGAAGCGACTGGCGAGGAGCGCGCGCTCGGGATCGCTCTCGAGGGCGAGGGAGTGGCTCCCTCTCCCGGCGGGGGAGAAGCCCAGAGGCCACGCGCGCTCGATCGGGTACGGCTCCTCATCGTCGATCCGGACGCTCAGCTCCCAGCCGGTCTCCTCGTGGCACCAGGTCTTCCGCGCGACGTGACGGGTGGTCGGGAGCCCGATCTTCGCGAAGGTCTCTTCGAGGAGTTCTGCGGACCTCTCGCCGGATGCCGTGCCACCCATGCGAGCGCCCAGGGCCACGAACGCTCTCACCACGTCTCGCGCGCGCGTCTGATCCACGCGCCTGGCGATCGAACGCTCCGCCTCCAGGTCGACGGAGGCGGCACCCTGCGCGGCCGGACCGGACGCCGGCTCCTGACCGCCCGTGGGCCGGGAGCGCTCTCCGGACGCGAGGGCGAGCAGAATGAGGGGAAGAGACGCGAGAATTGGCTTCGTCGGCAACATCGAAGGGGCATTCTGCGCATCCCGCGCGCGGGATGGGACGGATGTTCTCCGGGCGGGCTCGGAACCGTGCAGGTTCCACCCTCCGGCGCTGGAGCTGCCCCCCGTTCTCCACCCACCGAGCCCGTGCCCGCCCGCGGCACGTCGAAAGTCCTCCATCGACCCGCCATGTCCCAAGACCGGGATCGCCGGGCGCTCCTCGCGGGCGCCGCTGTCCTCCTCTCCGCTGCGTGCTCCTCGCCCCACCCGGGCGAGGCGCGGCCCGGCATGGACGTCCTGCTCCGCGACGAGCTCCGCGCGGCGTGGTCGGGGCCGGCCTCGGCCGGTGACTATCCGGGTGACGAGCCCTTCTGGGAGGGCTTCCATGACGAGGCTCTTGACGGGCTCGTTCGTGAAGCGCTGATCCACAACCAGGACCTCGCGGCGAGCGCCGAGCGGCTCAGAGCGGCCGCGGCGAGAACGCGGATCGCGCGCTCCGCACGCCGGCCGCAGCTGGACGCGAACGCCGCGTACGCGCGCCAGAAGAACGTCTTCGTCGGCCTGCCGATCCCGGGAGCCGCCGGTCCGCTGTCCACGACCTTCGATCAATGGAACGCAAGCCTGGACCTCGCGTGGGAGCTCGACCTGTGGGGGAAGCTGACCGCTGCCGTCGACGCCGCGACCGCTGATGTGGCCGCCACGGCTGCCGATCTGGCGGGCGCTCGGCTGAGCGTTGCCGCCCAGGTGACGCAGGCCTGGTTCGGGCTGCGGGAGGCTGCCGAGCAGAGAGCGCTCGCCGAGGCGACCGCCGTGACCTACGAGCGGAGCCTGGACGTCGTGAGGGGGCGCTTCGACGCCGGGCTGAGCGGCGCGCTCGACCTGCGGCTGGCGGAGGCCAACGCGGCCTCGAGCCGGGCATCGCTCGTCTCCGCGCGGCGCGCCGAGGCCGCCGCGTCGCGACAGATCGAACTCCTCCTCGGGAGGTTCCCCGGCGCCGAGCTCGAGGCCGCCGGCGACTTCGGCGCGCTCCCGCTGCAGGTCCCCTCAGGTATCCCGGCCGACGTCCTGGCTCGGAGGCCTGATCTCGTGGCCGCGGAGCGACGGATGGCAGCCGCGGAGTCGACGGCGGAGCAGGCGCGATTGGACCGCTGGCCCAGCCTCGCCTTGACCACGTCGCTCGGCCGGACGAGCGACGACTTCGAAGACCTCCTCGGCGGGGACTTCTCCGTCTGGTCCCTGGCGGGTCGGCTCGCCGGTCCGATCCTCGATGGGGGCCGCCGCCGCGCGCGGATCGACGAGACGCTCGCGGATCTGCGCGCCTCCCGGGCGGCCTTCGCCGGTCTCGCGCTGCGGGCCTTCTTCGAGGTGGAGAACGCGCTCGACGCGGAGCGAAGACTCCGCGAGCGGATCGAGCACCTCGACGCCGCCGCCAAGGCGGCGGGCGCCGCCACCGAGCTCGCGCAGGATCAGTACCGCGAGGGGCTGATCAGCATCGAGCTCGTGTTGGAGTCCCAGCGTGGCCAGTTCCGGGCGGAGTCCGCCTACCTCGCGGCACGGCGGGAGCTCTTCCAGGCCCGGGTGGATCTGCACGTCGCGCTCGGAGGGTCCTTCGGGACGCCCGGGCCGGCGGCTCCGGAGGCCGAGTGACGGGCGCGGCCGTCGACGCGTCGCGCAGGATCGTCGTCCCGGGGTGTCGGTCATGAGCGCAGCCGGTCAGCAGCAGGGCCCCGTGAGCACGAGCTTAGGCGTGCGGGTCGCCGTGTTGGTGATGTGCATCGTCTGGGGCTCCACCTGGCTCGTGCTGAAGGACGGGCTGGCCGAGATGCCGCCCCTGGGGAGCGCCGGGCTGCGCTTCCTGATCGCCTGGGCCGTGATGGTGCCGCTCGCGCCCGTCATCGCCCGCGCTGAGGGCGGCAGGCCTCCGACGTGGGATCTCGTGATCGCCATGGCGACGGGCAACTTCGCGATCAGCTACGGGCTGGTGTACTGGGCGGAGGAGGTGCTCCCTTCCAGCCTCGCAGCAATCCTGTGGGGCGTCTTCCCGCTGGTCACCGCGCTCGTCGGCCATGCGTACCTACCGGCCAGCCGCATCGTCGGGCTCCAGTGGCTGGGGCTCGTCCTCGGATTCGCCGGCGTGGTGATGCTCTTCGCCACCGACGTCGAGTCCGTGGGGTCCGAGGCGCGGCTCCGCGGCGGCCTGCTTCTCCTGAGCCCGACGGCGTCCGCGATCGCGACCGCGTACGTGAAGAAGCACGGCGCGGACGTGAGCTCGGCCCTCCTCAACAGATCCGCGCTGCTCCTCGGTGGCGCGCTCCTGGCGCTCTCTGCACTCCTGTTCGAGGGCGGGATGCCGCTCCCGTCATCGGGGCGCGCCTGGTTCAGCGTGCTCTACCTCGCGGGCTTCGGAACGGTGCTGACGTTCACGCTCTATTTCTGGGTCCTGCGGCGAGCCGATCCGGTCTCGCTCTCCCTGATCGCCTACGTGACGCCGGCCATCGCGCTGGTCCTCGGGACGACGCTGGGCGGCGAGCCCGTCACGGGCTGGACCTTCGGAGGCCTCGGCCTCGTTCTCGCCGGCTGCGCGGCGGTGCTCAGGCGTCCGGGCTGACGAGGCCGCGGGCGTCGCAGCTCAGTCCTGGTCCCCGGGCTTGACGGCGATCAGGGTGTAGCCCTGGCAGACGGTGTCGTCGTGCGTGAGCTTGGACGCCAGGAGGAAGAAGGCCTGGATGATCGCGGTGAAGGGCAGGAGCGGGACGCTGCGCCACCGGGACAGGACCACGCTCCCGTCCGTCTGGTGTGTCTTCGTCCCGATGGTGCGAACGATCCATTGGGAGAGCATCGCGCCGCAGGCCGACGCGAAGTTGCCGCGCGGCTCGATCGATTCGACGACCAGTCCGGCTTGCGCTGCGTAGTGGTGGAGGGCGGGAGGCGTGAAGCGGTGGTAGTCGCTGGGCAGTTCGTGGAGCGGCTGCACGAAGGGCACGGTCACGAGCATCTTCCCGCCGGGTTTCAACACCCTGGCCATCTCGTGGACCATGGGCATCGGATCCGGGACGTGCTCGAGGACCTCGGTGCAAAGGACCGTGTCCACCGAGCTGGTACGGATGGGGAGGCGGCGGCCGTCGCCGAGGAGGTTGAGCAGGTGGTGGACGTTGTAGAGCAGGTCCCACATGTCCGGCTGCTTGTCGAGCACGGCGGGGGGGTACTCCATCCCGACGTAGTGCCGGACGTGCTGCTCGAAGATGTCCCGGTACGGGGTCTCCGAGCTGCCGACGTCGAGCAGCACGCCGCTCGCCTTCGGCGCGAGGGCCTCCACCGACTTGCGCAGGCAGCGGCGGTCCAGCCAGTAGGGGTTGAAGGGCGAGACCTTCTGCCAGTGACGGACCGACTTGCTCCAGCGCGACGGGTAGTGCACGGCCCCGCTGCGTTCGCCGACGCGGGACTGCTGGTGGGCTTCGAGGGGCAAGGGGGCTTTGGGGATCAGGCCGGGGGCATCCGGCGGAAGGCGCGCGCGAGGGTCAGGTCCTGGCCCTGGTAGCTCGCGCCCTCCCGGGCTTCGCCGTACAGGCGTCTGGGTCGGGAAGACGCCCGGAAGAACTTGAGCCTGAAGAAGGCCTGGCCGTCCTCGACGAGGAAGGGGACGTCGTGAGCCCGTACCTCGAGCACTGCGGGGGTGCCTGTCCCGACGGGGGACCCGTCAGCGGCTTCGGCCCACCCGAAGCCGCTGTCGAAGAACCCGGCGTAGTTGTTCCGCAGCTCGCCGATCCCGATGTCGACAGGGAGCATCTCGGCCGCCAGGTCGGGCGGGATCCTCAGGCGTTCGCGGCTCGCGAAGATGTAGAAGCTCTCCGGTGCGAGGATGCAGCGCCCGTCGGGCGCCGACACCGGCTCCCAGAACGCGTCCGGGTCGTGGGCTCCCTCGCGGCTGAAGTGAACCACCTCCGTGTGGAGGGAGGCGCGCCAGCCCGCCGGGTCGCGGCCGGAGAGGCCGAGGTTGAGCTCGATTCCTCCGTCGTGATCGAAGCGAACCTCGTCGACTCCGAGGGGACGATCTCCGTCGAAGGCGAGCGGCGTTCGCGCGAAGCGCTCCCGGAGCTCGTCAGTGGTGAGGCCCGGGTTCTCACGATGGACGCGCAGCTGGCAGAGCCGGTCGCCGCGGTGGAGCCGGACCGGGAAGGAGAGCGGGCTGATCTCCAGCCAGACCGGGCCCGCGTAGCCCTGCGGGGCCTCGTCGAACCGCGGGTGCCCCGGGCAGAGCACGCGCGTGAACACATCGCAGCGGCCCGCGGAGGAGCGCGGGTTGAAGCGGACCGCGAGGTCCGCGGGGAGCTCGAGGCGCTCGATGAGCGGCACGAGGTAGACGAGTCCACGCTCGAGCACGGCGCCCTCGGCGCCGGTCAGGTCGAGCGTGGAGGTCCCGAGGACCTCGATCCGTTCCTCGATGCTGGCCGTGCTCGGGAGGAAGCCCGCGCGAACCCGGTGGGCTCGTTCTCCGAGCCTGAGGTCGAGGCTCGCGGGCTGCACCTGGGGGAGGATGTCGTCAGGGCCTTCCGGGGAGCGGATCGCCTTGGACCGGACGAGGTCCTCGAGCTCGTGGTCGACCAGGATGTGGCCCTGCGTGCTTGCAGGAAGGGGCGCCGAGGGCTCGGCCGGGGCCGGGCTCGCGCCGCTGACGGGGGAGGAGGCACTCATGGGCGCCAGGAGGGTACCGATCTGTTGCGTCGGAGGCTCCTCTCCGGACCGCGACGGTCTGGAGAAGGAGAACGGCCGTCACTACACTACTCGCCCCAAATCGCCGCCCCAGCCGGGTCCTGGACCGGGCCGTGCTCCATGCCGGCCACGGGGCCCGCGGCGCCCCCAGAATCGATCCAATGAAGATCCACGAGTACCAGGCGAAGGAGCTCTTCCGTGCCGCCGGCCTCGCCGTTCCCAGCGGCCGCGTTTGCGACACAGCCGACGAGGCCCGCGCCGCCTACGAGGCCCTCGGGAGCCCCGTCGCGGTCGTCAAGGCCCAGATCCACGCGGGCGGCCGCGGCAAGGGCGGGGGAGTCAAGCTCGTGCGCTCGGCCGACGAGGCTCACGCCGCCGCCGACGAGATCCTGGGCATGATGCTGAAGACCCCGCAGACCGGACCCGAGGGCCAGCTGGTCCAGAAGGTCTGGATCGAGGAGGGGTCCGACATCGCCAAGGAGTACTACGTCGGCATCGTGCTCGACCGCGAGAAGGGCCTGCCCGTGGTCATGGCGTCCAGCGAGGGCGGCATGGACATCGAGGAGGTCGCCGAGAAGACCCCCGAGTTGATCCTGAAGGCGGCCTACGCGCCGAGCGAGGGGCTCGCCGAGTCCGACGCCAGGACCTTGGCCGAGGGCATCGGGATCCCTGCTGACCTCGTCGATCAGGCCGTGCACTTCCTGGTCGGGATCTCCAAGGTCTACACCCAGCACGACTGCTCCCTGGCCGAGATCAACCCGCTCGTCACCACCAACGACGGCAAGGTCCTCGCCCTCGACGCGAAGATCAACTTCGACCCCAACGCGATGTTCCGCCACGACGACCTCGTCGCGCTGCGTGACCTCGCCGAGGAGGACGCCAAGGAGATCGAGGCGAGCAAGTACGACCTCTCGTACATCGCCCTCGACGGCAACATCGGCTGCATGGTCAACGGCGCCGGGCTCGCGATGGCCACCATGGACGTCATCAAGCTCTACGGCGGCGAGCCGGCCAACTTCCTGGACGTGGGCGGCGGCGCGACCACCGAGAACGTCACGGCGGCATTCCGCATCCTGCTCGGCGACGAGAACGTCAAGGGCGTCCTCATCAACATCTTCGGCGGAATCATGAAGTGCGACGTGATCGCCAACGGCGTGATCGAGGCGGTCAAGCAGATCGACCTCAACGTCCCGCTCGTCGTGCGCCTCGAGGGCACGAACGTCGAGAAGGGCCGCGAGCTGCTGTCCGGCTCGGGTCTCCCGATCATCCCCGCCACCGACCTCGACGACGCCGCGCAGAAGATCTGCGAGGCGATCAAGGCCTGACCCCGAGCCAGCGAAACGACCAGATCACAGCCATGAGCATCTTCGTCAACAAGGACACCAAGCTCATCTGCCAGGGTTTCACGGGCAAGACGGGCACGTTCCACTCCACCCAGGCGATCGAGTACGGCACCAACATGGTCGGCGGCGTCAACCCGCGCAAAGCGGGCACGACCCACCTCGACCTTCCGGTGTTCGGCAGCGTCGCCGAGGCGCGCGAGGAGACCGGCGCCAACGCAACCGTGCTCTACGTACCGCCGCCGTTCTGCGCCGACGCCATCATCGAGGCCGTCGAGGCCGAGATGGAGCTGATCGTCACCATCACCGAGGGCGTCCCGGTGCTCGACATGGTTCGCGTGAAGGAGGCTCTCAAGGGCTCCAAGTCGCGGCTCGTTGGTCCCAACTGCCCGGGCGTCATCACCCCTGGGGAGTGCAAGATCGGCATCATGCCGGGCTACATCCACAAGCCCGGCCGCGTGGGCGTCGTCTCGCGCTCCGGCACGCTCACCTACGAGGCCGTCTGGCAGTTGACCTCCCGGGGCATCGGGCAGTCGAGCTGCGTGGGCATCGGCGGTGACCCCGTCAACGGCACCAATTTCATCGACGTGCTCGAGGCCTTCAACGCCGACGAGGGCACCGACGCGATGATCATGATCGGCGAGATCGGCGGCTCCGCCGAGGAGGAGGCCGCCGAGTACATCAAGGCGAACGTGAAGAAGCCGATGGTCGGCTTCATCGCGGGCGCCACCGCGCCTCCGGGCAAGCGCATGGGCCACGCCGGCGCCATCATCGCGGGCGGCAAGGGCACGGCGGCCGAGAAGGTCGCGGCCCTGGAGGACGCCGGCGTCCTGATGAGCCCCAGCCCAGCGCGCCTCGGCGAGATGATGGAGCAGCGCCTCAAGGAGAGCGGCCTCCTCGTTTGACGTGACAGACGGCGGTGAGAAGCCCTGGTCGGGGGACGGTCCGCGTCCCTCGGTCATGCCGGGCTCGAGCCGGCCGGACGAGATCGACGTCGACCGCGGCCCGGCCTACGGGGCCGCGGTCGGTGTCTTCATGTTCCTGGTCTTCCAGGCGATGATCCTGGGGCTGTTCCAGTCCGGTGTCGTCAGCGACGACGTCGGGCTCTGGGAGCCCCTGCAGTTCGCCGGGATCACCCAGGGGATCTACGTGCTCCCGAGTCTGCTGTTCTTCGTGAACCGCAGGTGCCCTCGGATGGCGGGCGGGTTCGCCGTGGTCGCGGGCGTCGTCCTCGTCGGCTCGGCCGCGGCGATGATCGCCACCTGACGAGCGGCGCGGAGGGAGTTCAGTCGAGCACTCCGAGCGCCCGGAGCTGCTCCTCCGCCTGGGGAGCCCAGCCGCGGTTCGCGATCGGGCTCGCAGGGGAAGGGTGGAGGACCGTCGCGATGGGGAGATCCATCCCGTCGAGGGCCAGCTTCGCGCGTCCCTCCGCGAACTTCCCGACGCCGATGATCATCTCGGGCTCGATGAGCTCGACCATCTCCCGGAGCGATGCGTCGCAGACCGTGAAGAGGTGTTCGCGCTCCTGGGCCACGAGCTTGTCCGGCGTGCGGTTCTTGCCCGACTCCTCCATGAAGACGAGGGGGCAGAAGTTCCAGACGAAGAAGCGGTCGAAGAAGGCGTCAGCGTCGGGGAACGCGTCGGCGGCCCAGCCCCAGAGTCGCCGCCCGGAGACCTCGCTGCGCGCGCACGCGAAGCCCGTGATCGGCCGCTTCGGGTGCTCGATCGGCGGCTGTCCCACGGGCTCGTCGATTCCCATCCAGTCCCTGACGGCGGCGATCTCGCCGAACGGGACGCCCGTCTGGGCCATGCCGTAGGGCCCGGGATTCATCCCGAGCCAGAGGGCGCGGATCCCGCGCCTAGCGAACCGCTCGAGGTATCGCTCGACCGGGCCGCGGGCGTAGACCAGGGGGTTGTAGACGTGGGTCGTCGGGGGAGCGAAGTCGAGGGCGTCCACGGCCTTCGCCAGTCGGCGGGTCAGCGCCACGGCTCGTGCTTCGACGCTGCGTTCGGGCTTGGGGGGAGCCACGGGGCTCACCCTACCTGGTCGCTCCAGCAGCGGACCCCGCCCTGCTCGAGATCCAGCTCCACGTGGAGCTCGTTCGGTCGACAGCAGACCGGGCAATCCTCCACGTAGTCCTGCCGCTCGCCCATGGTCGGATCCACGGGGACCACGATCTCCTCTCCGCAGGCCCAGCAGACGTAGCTCGCCTCCTGGTCGGCGTCGTAGCCCCTCGAGCCGTCCCTGGCTCCGAGCCCGTCGTCTTCGGCTTCGATCTCGTCCATCGCGCGAGGATTCGCACCGGGAATCGCTTTCGATCCACTCGAAATCATTTCCTGCCGCCCCTCCTGGACGCGCCCAGGGCGTGCGTTCTCGACAGTCCCATTCTTCTGCGCCATTTGCCTCCAGGACTGCCGATAACGCACTCCATGAACGTCTCGAGCCAACGTACCGCCAGCGCCGTCCCGGCCCGCCCTGTGGCCCCTCGTCCTGCCGCGCAGGCCTCCCAGTCCACTCCGACCCAGCCTGCGGCCGCGAGGGACGCCGGTTCCGTCGCCCCCGGGGGCCCGGATCGCACGGCGCAACTCGCCCGCTTCGACGGCTTCGCAGACGCCCTGCGCGAACGTCTCGGCCTCGCCGAGCAAACGATGGAGGGCGCGGACGCTTCGCGCCTGAAGGAGGCTCGCGAGTGGCTCGAGCACGGCCTCGAGCGCCTCCGCAGCGGCTTCGCCGACGGCACGCTCGATCCCGCTGACATGGAGCGCGGCGTGGGGAACCTCTTCGCCGGCGCGGCCGAGATCATGGCCGAGCGTGACCAGCCCACCGACTCGAAGGTGCCTGACGTGGCCGTCGAGGGCGCCGCCCCGACCCGGGTCGGGGATCTCCAGGCCTCGCCTGCTGCGGCCTCCGGGGAGGTCACCTCCCTCGAGCCCGCCGACGGCGGCGAGACCGTGGACATGGCCGCCGCCATGCGGGAGCGCATGGAGGGCCTGGTCGACCACGTGCTCGGCCGCGCCGAGGCGGCCGGCTACCCCGACGAGCAGCGCGAGGCGGCCGCCGCGGAGGCGACCGCGCTCTTCGCGCAGGCAGCGGAGCGGCTCGAGAACGCGGTGTTCAACCCTGGCGAAGGTGCGCCCCTCGATCGCGCCCAGCTCGCTCGGTTCTTCCAGTCGAGCTTCTCGGCTCTCCAGGGCCAGATCTTCGCCCTGCTCGGTGACGGTGCTGGCGGCGCCGGCAGCCCTGCCACGACCTACGGCCCCGGCGCGGGCGCCGAGGCCATGAGCGCGCCTCGCGGCCGCGTCGACTTCGAGGGCTGATCGAGGGGGGGCTCGCCTCGCGCTGGCCGGGTCGCCGGCTCAGGGACGAATCGGGCCATCCACGTCCTTCAGACGATCACTCGCCGACGGGCGGTCATTCCCACCAGCGCGCCGAGGGCGCCCCGGGCTCCACGCCCTGGGGC
>CBFIJG010000003.1:22903-101187 GCA_965662915.1 Planctomycetota bacterium
CGCTGCCAGGTTGAGTTCTGATGACCTTCCAAACCCGTGTGGGGGAGCCGGCGGGATACAATGACCTCCGAGCCGCCTGCCCGCGGCGTGATCGACGATGCTCAACATCCCCAGCACCCAACCCATCTTCGCGCTGGCCGGTCCCCTCGAATGGTGGATGATCCTGGCCGTGGCGCTGCTCTTCTTCGGCGGTCGCAAGCTGCCCGAGCTGGCCCGCGCCATGGGCTCCAGCATCACGCAGTTCCGCAAAGGGCTCGACGAGTCGACGGCGGAGGACACGAAGTCGGTCGAGGCCGGGAAGTCCGGCGGCGACGAGTGACCATCCAGGCGCCCGGGACCGGGCGCCCATCCCTTCCCGAGCGATCCGGCTCCGTTCCGGGAGACCCGTTGGGTGGCGAACTCCTGGGCCTTCTGCTCGCCGGAGGGCGCAGCGAGCGGATGGGTCGCGCGAAAGCGATCATGGCGTGGGGCGACGGGCGCATGATCGACGTCGGCACCCAGGCACTCGCCGAGGTCTGCGGCGATGTCCTCGTCGCTGGTGGAGAGGTCGGAGATCTCGGGCTGGCTCCTGACCGGCTCATCCCTGACGCTCTGCCGTGCGCGGGCCCACTCGGTGCGATAGTCGCCGGTCTCACGGAGGCCGAGCGTCGCGGAATACGAGGCGTTCTCGTCCTGGCCTGCGACATGCCCCTCGTGACACGGGACGAACTCGTACCGCTGCGGGACGCCGTGCGGGCGGGCGCAGACGCCGCGCTCTGGCGGGTCGACGGTGTCGCACAGCCGCTCTGCGCGGCGTATGCGTCGACTCTCGCTCCGTCCGCTCGCCGGGTTCTCGAAGGCGGCTCGCGACGTCCCGTCGCGCTCTTCTCCGGCGCCGCGACCGATGGTCGCCCCTGGGTCGTGGAGACATTTGAGGCGGACCAAAACTCCGCGGTTCGACTGATGAACGTCAACACGGAGAGGGACTACGATCGAGCGAGGAAACGCTGCCGATGAGTCCCAGGGACACCCAACTCCAGGCCCTCGTGGCCCCGATCGCGGGAGATCTCGCGCGTATGCGCGAGGTGATCTCGAGCGCGCTCGCGTCCGACGCACCGGCCGTGTCGGACATGACCGACCACATCGGCCGCTTCCGAGGGAAACAGCTGCGCGGTGCCCTCGTGCTGCTCAGTGGTCACGCGCGGGCGGCGACGACGAAAGGGGGCGCCGTCGACCCGGAGCTGCCGATCGTCGCCGCGATCGTCGAGCTGATCCACCTGGCGACGCTCGTCCACGACGACGTCCTCGACGGCGCGGACAAGCGCCGCCGCGTCGCGAGCGTGAACCGCCGTTGGGACAACCAGGTCGCCGTCCTGCTGGGGGACCTCCTCTACAGCCGGGCGTTCCATCTCTCCACGACGCTCCGCTCGCCGTTGGCCAGCCAGCTCCTTTCGACGATCACGCAGGAGATCTGCGCGGGCGAGATCGAGCAGGCCGCGGGCCGCTACGACTTCGAGATGCCCCTCGACGTGTACGAGCGCGTTGCCACGGCGAAGACGGGTGCGCTCTACGGCGCGGCCTGCGAGCTCGGCTTCCGGTATCCGGATGGGTCCGAGTTCGACGGCGCCGGGATGCGCGCCTTCGGACGGGAGATCGGGCTCGCCTTCCAGATCGTGGACGACCTGATCGACCTCTCCGACGACGAGGAGACGGCGGGGAAGAGCACCGGGACCGACGTCGAGGACGGGAAGGTCACCCTGGCTGTCCTGCACGCGTACCAGAGCGCGGACGCTGCGACCCGCGCCCACATGCGTGACGCCTACACGCTGCCTGGCCTCGACGAGGAGCCGGGGGGGCGCCTGGCGCGCTTGCGGGAGGTGAGTGATCTCGAGCCTGGCTGCGCTCGCGCGCGTCAGCGAGCTGCGGAGCTCGTGGGGAGTGCTCGCGGCCGCCTGGAGCGGCTGCCCGAGGGGCCGTGGCGCGAGGCGCTGTCCAAGCTCAGCGAATTCGTCCTTGATCGGCGTTGGTAGCGTTTTTTACCCACTCGTAGCCGGTTTCGCGCCGATGAGAACGACGTACGGAACCCTGCTCACGCCGCCTCGAACGCTCGACGGCATCCGTGAGGAGGGATCACCTTCCGGGCAACGGAATGAACCAGACTGAAGGAACGACCCACTCCGACGCCGGGAAAGGACGCGGCGCAGCGATCGCAGTCGGGGGTCTGGGGCTCGGCTTCGGCGCCCTCGTCTGGCTGGGCGTCATCGAGCTGGGTTGGTTCGGCTCGGGCGCCAGTGGCCCCGTGGCCGTGATCAATGGGACGCGGGTGGCGTCCGCGGTGACCTATCCGGCAGTTCCCGGGATGTCGCTGGCCGAGCGGATCGGCGTCGAGAAACCGGCAGCGGGTGCGTCGCAGGCGCAGTCCAGGCCCGACGTCATTCCCTTCGCCTTCTGCGACATGCCCGGGTGGACCGCGAGGCCTCCCGTCGCGCCCTTCCGTCACGTCAACCTCAGCTTCGACGCCGATCCCAGGGCGGAGCTGACGGTCGCGGCGTACGAGGATCGAGGGGGGCTCGAGGCCAACGTGAACAGGTGGCGCGGACAGGTCGGTGCGGCCCCGCTGTCCTCCGAGGAGATCGCGGCGCTCCCGCGGGTCAAGGTCCTCGGGAACGGTGAGGCGACTCTGGTGGAGGCCTACGGCCCGTTCCAGGGCATGCGCGGCGGGCGGATCGAGGAGGGGGGCGTTCTCGGCGCGATCGTCAGCAACGAGCGCTTCACCCTGTTCGCGAAGTTCACCGGTCCCGAATCGGTCCTCACAGCCGAGCGGGATCGCTTCATCGAGTTCCTCGGCTCCCTCCGCCCGGGCCAGGCGGCGACCGGCGGATCGGCCGCGTCGCCCTCGGCGGGCGACAGGCAGTCGAACCTGACCTGGACGACGCCGGAGGGCTGGTCCGACGAGGCGCCTTCGAGTCGATTCCGCGAGCGGACCTTCCGCAGGGGCGGCATCGAGATCTCCCTCTCCCTGGCGCGTGGTGCCATCAAGCCCAACGTCAACCGGTGGGCGGGGGAGCTGCAGATGCAGCCCCTCGACGACGCGGCGGTGGCGGCGCTACCCACCATGCCGTCCATGGGGACCGACGCGGTGATCTTCGAGGGCGTCGGCCCCTACAAGGGAATGCAGGACTCCTCCGCGCGCGCTGACCAGCGCATGCTCGCCGCCATCGTGCAGATCCCCGACGCGGGCGGCACGATCGCGACCCTCAAGGCCGTGGGACCGAGCGTCGAGGTCGATGAGGCCCGCGCCGACTTCGCTGCTCTTCTTTCCTCCCTCGGAGTCCGGGGGCGCTGATCGCCATGGCGAAGAAACCGACCACTCCCCTGGGGCGGATCTACGCGACGTTCGGGTCCTACTGGCTCGCTGTCGCGCTTCTCGTGAACCTCTTCCTGCTCACCTGGCTCGGGACGCTCGAGCAGGTGGACAAGGGCATCCATCGGGTTCAGGAGGAGTATTTCGAGTCCTGGTGGGTCCTGGCCAAGGCCGGGCCCATCCGGTTCTGGCTTCCCGGCGGCTACATCACGATGGGTTTGTTCACGGTGAACCTCCTCATCGGTGGGCTCGTCCGGATCCGGAAGACGCGGCGCACCGCAGGAGTGATCGTCGCCCACATCGGGATCGCCCTGATGATGGTCGGGGGCCTCGTCGAGCACGCCACGTCGAAGTACGGGCGCGTCGCTCTCTTCGAGGGGCAGAGCAACGACCAGTTCGAGGAGTACGCGGGCTGGGAGCTGGTGATCTGGGACGCGTCGAAGCGCACGGGGGTCACCGAGTACCTGATTCCCGAAGAGGACTTCGACGATCTGCAGGGTGATGAGCGGCGCAAGTTCGAACGGGACGAGCTGCCCTTCGATCTGGTCCTGAGTCGCTTCTTCCACAACTGCCAGCCCCGGCGCGCGGTCGGCTCTGGCATCCCCACGTCGCCGGTGATCGAGGACTACTTCCTCGAGGCGCTCCCCCGTGAGATCGAGGAGGAGCGTGACGCTCGCGGGGTCTACGTCGCAGCGGTCACCGACGGTGGTGCGAACGTCGAGGAGACCTTTCTCTGGGGGCGACGGCCGCTCCCATGGACCGTGCAGGCGGCCGGGAAGGACTGGGCGGTGGTGCTGCGTCGCAAGGCGCACTCGATGCCCTTCTCGCTCAGGCTCGAGAAGTTCACGAAGGAGGATCACCCCGGGATGACCATGGCGCGTTCCTTCTCGAGCGACGTCACCAAGATCCTCCCGGACGGCACCGAGGAGGCCGTTCACATTCGCATGAACGAACCCCTGCGAGATGGCGGGCTCGTGGTCTACCAGGCGAGCTACGGTCCCCCTGACGGACAGCCGGGCGAGCCCTACTCGGTGCTCGCAGTCTCCCGGAACCCCAGCGATCGCATGCCCTGGATCGCGGTCTCGGTCATCGCGATAGGGCTCGCCCTGGCGATGTTCGATCGGCTCTTCGAGTTCGTGAAGCGGGAACGAAAGAAACGTGACCGCGCGGAGTCGACGGGTGCCGGGAAGCCGAAAGCGGCCAGCGTCGCGCGTGAGGAGGTGGTCGCATGATTCCCTCGACGATTCGCCGGGCCGCGCCACTCGCTTGCGCGCTCGCGGCGCTCCTCCTCACCGGCTGCTCCAAGCGACCGGTGACCGAGGTGGAGGTCGAGGCCCCGCGCCAGGAGCGGTGGTCGGACGACGTCGTGGACGCGTTCGCGGCCATTCCGGTCCAGGACCGAGGGCGCGTGAAGCCGATGGGGACCTTCCTGGGGTTCCGGATGCTCGCCGCGAACGGGAAGCGAAAGCACACGATTCCCGAGGGGACCGGTCTGCCGACGGACGGCGAGCGGCTGGATCCGGTGCGCTGGGCTCTGGACGTGTTCCTGTTCCCGGAGCAGGCGCGTCACTACGAGGTCTTCCTCGTCAACGACAGCGCGGTTCTCGAGCAGATCGGGCTCTCGTTCGAGGGTCGCAAGCGGCGGGATCGCTACTCCTATGCGCAGCTCGAGCCCGGCCGTGACGAGCTGGAACGCCGCGCGGACGCAGCTCGCTCGAAGGATGCGAAGGCGCGCAGCCGGATCGAGAGCCAGGTCCTCGCCCTGCAGCAGGCGCTCTTCGGGTACGACCTGCTGAGAGCGGTCGTGGCGACCTCGACGATCTCGCTGGGGGAGACCCCCTCGGGCCGTCTGCTCGAGCTGTTCCCCGAGGCCGAGGGTGGAGGACGAGTGGCGCTGGGCAACGCGCTCGAGCGCTGGCCGACCGTGCTCGAGTGGGTGCAGTCGACAGAGCGCGATTCGCCGGAGGCGAGAGCCCTTCTCGAGGAGCTTGGCTCCCTGGACGCAGGCGTGTCCCGCGTGGTCTCCGCGGCGCCGTACATGCCCGCCATCATCGCGCCAGCGGATGCGGAGACCGAGGCCTGGAGCAATCTGGGGGACCTCGCGCTGCGGATGAAGAACGTGACGAGCGCGAGCGATCACGCCAGCGTCTTCGACGTCGGCGAACTCGAGGCGGCGACGGTCTTCGGCCGGATCCAGCTGGCCGAGGGAGATCAACGGGCTGCGGGTGAGGCGATCCTCGCGGCTTCAGAGGCCTTGGTGGCCCGAGCCGCGGCTCGGGGGGATTACGCCGATGTCCCGCTGGAGGCCAGCTACTACAAGGCCGACTACTTCTACCGCGCGCTGACCCTCTTCCTCCTCGGCTTCCTCACGGTCGTGATCTCCTGGATGACTCCGCGTCTCGCCAGAATGAGGCTGATCGGCTGGGGCGTGGGGATCGGCGGGCTCCTGCTCGTGACGGCAGGAGTCACTGTGCGGTGCATCCTGCTCGATCGGCCGCCCGTGGCCACGCTCTACGAGACGATCCTCTTCATCACGGGGATCGCGGTCCTGGTCTGCTTCGTGATGGAGCGCATGACCAAGCACCAGGTCGGGCTGGCTGTCGGGCTGGCCATCGGCGCAGCGGGGATGTTCCTGGCGAGCCGCTACGAGCTGCACGAGGCCGCGACCCAGGGTGACACCATGGGCGGGCTCGTCGCTGTCCTGAACACCAACTTCTGGCTCGCGACGCATGTGGTGACCGTGACCATGGGCTACTCGGCCGGTCTGCTCGCCGCCGTACTCGGACACGTCTGGATCGTGCGTCGGCTGGTCGCCGGCGCCAAGGCGGGGGGCGGAGCGCTCACGCCCGATCAGCGGGCCAGCCTCAACTCCCTCGGGAAGATGGTCTACGGCGTCGTCTGCTTCGGTCTGCTCTTCTCCGTGGTCGGGACGATCCTCGGCGGTGTCTGGGCGAACGACTCCTGGGGCCGCTTCTGGGGCTGGGATCCGAAGGAGAACGGGGCGCTGATGATCGTCCTCTTTGAGCTCGCCATCGTGCATGCTCGCCTCGGTGGCTACGTCAAGCACTTCGGCATCGCGACCATGGCCGTCCTCGGCGGAGCCGTGGTGGCTTTCTCCTGGTGGCACGTGAACCTGCTCGGGGTCGGTCTCCACAGCTATGGATTCACGGACGGTGTCGCCGGGGTCCTCCGGAGCTACTACACGTTCGTCGCGGTCTTCATCGCCCTCAGCCTCCTCGGATACATGGCATTCGTGAGGCCGAGTCGTAAGGCTGTCACGGCATGACCTCGAACAGCACGATCCCCAGCAGCATGAGCACAGACTCGAGCGAGGCCGTCGTCCTCGACGGGAAGGCGACCGCCAAGGCGGTCCGGGCCGACGTCGCGGTGGGCGCGGCCGCGCTCTCGTCGCAGGGCCGCCCCCCCGGACTGACCGTGGTTCTCGTGGGCGACGACCCCGCGAGCCAGGTCTACGTGCGCTCGAAGGACAAGGCGGCGACCGAGGCGGGATTCGTGGTCGATACGATCCGGCTGGCGGCTGACGTCGCGCAGGCGGAGGTGGAGTCGGTCGTCGAGGGGCTGAACGCCGACGACGCAGTCGACGGGATCCTGGTGCAGCTCCCGCTGCCGAAGGGGCTCGACTCCGACGCGGTGGTCGATCGAATCGCTCCCGAGAAGGACGTCGACGGCCTGACCGCGGCGAACGTGGCGCGGCTCTCGATGGGACGGCCCGGGCTCGTGCCGTGCACGCCCGCCGGCTGCGTCGAGATCCTGGATCGTCACGGCATCGATCTCTCCGGGAAGGACGTCGTCGTGATCGGCCGCTCCCAGCTGGTCGGCAAGCCCTTCGCTCAGCTCGCGCTCGCGCGGAACGCGACGGTCACGATCTGTCACAGCCGGACGAAGGATCTGGCCGAGCACTGCCGGAGCGCGGACGTGATCGTCGCGGCGGTCGGCGTGCGTGAGCTCGTCAAGGGCGACTGGGTGAAGGAGGGCGCGGTCGTTCTCGACGTCGGCATCAACCGCAGCGACGAGGGCAAGCTGGTCGGCGACGTCCACTACGCCTCCGCGGCGGCGCGGGCCTCGGCCATCACGCCGGTCCCGGGTGGCATCGGGCCCATGACCATCGCGATGCTCCTCGCGAACACTCTCAAGGCATCGGCAGCCCGGCAGGGCATCCAGGCCGACGCGCGCGCCTGAGGGCCGCGCTCCCCGGCATGGCGTACGACGATGGCTACGGGAGGCCCCAGGTCCAGCTCCAGTTCCCGCCTTTCCGGGGCTGGGTCAAGAAGCTGATCCTCATCAACGGGGGGATCTTCCTCGCGCTCTTCTTCCTCGGCTTCTTCGGCCAGGACACGCAGCGGTCGGTGGAACTGCTGCTCGCCCTCGATCCGCCCGCGTGGTGGGGCGGGTTTCCTCCGCTCTGGCAGCCGTTCACCTACGGATGGCTTCACAGCCTGAGGGACCCCGGACACATCTTCGGGAACATGCTGCTACTCTACTTCTTCGGGGAGATGGTGCAGTCCGCGGTGGGGGACAGGCGCTTCATCACGCACTACGTGATCGCGCTCGTGCTTGGCGGTGCAGTGCACCTGGCCCTCGCGCCCGTGATGAACTGGACGGCGCCAGCCCTCGGCGCTTCGGGCGCGGTGACGGCGATGGTCGTCGCCGCGGCGACGATGCGACCGAACGCGATGGTCCTCTTCATCGTGATCCCGCTCAAGCTCTGGGTCCTCGCCGCGATCCTGGTGGGGAAGGACGCCTTCTTCTTCCTGAGCGAGCTGCAGGGCGGCGGTGGAACGGGGATCGCTCACTCCATTCACCTGGCCGGCGCGGCCTACGGATTCCTCGCGGTCCGTCGGCGCTGGCTCTGGAGCGACCCCCTCGCGGCCATCGAGCGCAAGCGAGCCGTAGCCAACATGGAGCGCCAGCTCTCCGATGACGCGAGGATGGACCAGCTCATGGCCAAGATCAGCCGCGAGGGGATCGGGTCCCTGACGCGCGGGGAGAAGGGTTTCATGAAGCGTCAGAGCGGGCGCAAGCGCCAGGGCTGACGCGCTCGCCGGTCGGCCGACCATGCGGGTCGTGCTGCAGGCTCGCGAGGTGCGCCCTGGCGTCGTACGCACTCCCCCTCATGGCTCCGGGCGATTCCGGGTGGGTCCGCCGTCTGGATCGGGGAACCATCGTGGTCTACAGGGCCCGAGCGGACCCCGTTAGAATCCTGGCCCGTACCGACCGCGCCAGCCGAGGCGCGGCCGGTCCACGCGGTGCCCGGCCCCGGGTGCCCCCCTGGTTCTCGACCGGATTCGCCATGGTTCGACCCTCAGCGCTCCTCCCGCTCATCGCCGTCCCCGCGCTCTTCTCCGGAGCGGCTCTCGTGACCTCCGCGCCGGCCGCGACGCTGCGAGCCGCCGTGGCGGCGCAGGACCCCGCCAGGGAGTTCCGGGACCAGTTCGATCAGGCGCTCAAGCTCAACTCCAAGAGCCGCATGGACGAGCTGATGCGGACGAAGGAGGCTCTCGCGATCAACCTCATCCTCGCCACGGCGGAGGGCGTGTCCGCGACCCCGAACGAGGCTCTCTTGACGCGCTTCGAGGGGCTCCGCGAGTCGTGGAAGCGCGTCTACGACACCAAGTTCCCCGACAAGCTCGAGCGTATGTTCGCCCGGATGAACGCCGGGACGAAGCGTCAGCGACTTGCGCTCAAGCTGAAGTACGAGGAGCTCACCCGGGACGTCTACGAGTTCCAGCAGGCGAAGAACAAGGCCGCTATCAAGGCCGCTGCCGAGCAGCTTCTCGAGATGGCGGACGGCTTCAAGCAGATGGGGGACCAGTGGCACGAGGCGCAGTGTCTCGCCTGGGCGGCGCCCTCGCTCGACGAGACCTACCAGGGGAAGGACGCGGACCTCGACGCGTGCGCGGATGCCTATGCGCGGGCCATCGAGGTGCGCAAGGCAATCGGCGTGAAGGACGCGACGTACAAGGGCTTCACGACCCGCTCCAAGAACCTCACGGGCCTCGGGTACGGCAAGGCCGGAGCCGTCAAGAACGGGCAGCCGGGGGGGGCCGCGGCGACCAAGGGGCCCCAGCCGGCCGGCGACGCGGTCGTCGCCTCGCTCGAGTTCGAGGAGCTCAAGCCGCTCAAGGACCTGGGCCGTCCCAACTACTACCTCGACGAGCACCGTCAGATCTGGCCGGCGGTGGCGCTGAAGGCGCCGGGTTCGAAGTCGGAGATCCCGCGCGTCACCGGGGCCCCGGTGGTGATTCGCGAAGGTGCGGCCCAGATCGTGCTCGACTCCGACGGCGACGGGAAGGGCGACATCGACTGGCCGACGAAGGGCAAGTTCGAGAACCTGGTCCTCGAGCTCGGGTCGGGCGACGAGAAGCGGAAGTGGGCCGTCCTGACGGAGGTCGGCCGGCAGGAGGACTTCTACCAGGGGCAGCCCATGAACCTCCTCGCGACCGACGGGCAGTACCTCGTGTACTACATCCCCGGCGGCTGCATGAAGGGCACGGTCTCCGGTGAGACCATCCGGCTCTACGACGACAACCTCGACGGGGTGTACGGCTCCGGGGCGTCCTCGTGGCAGCACTTCGGCCTCGTCACCGGAGACGCTCAGCTGGAGTTCGACTCCATCCGCGTCGGCAAGGAGAAGAAAGCCCGCCCCTTCTCGAAGTACGTGGATCTCGGCAACTCAGGCTGGCACGAGATCAAGGCCGAGAACAAGGGGACCTCGCTCAGCGCCCAGCCGGTGACGCTCACGACCGGTTCCGTCCAGCTGAAGGGGAAGGGCGTGAAGCCCGAGTACTACGTGCTGCGCGGCGTGGACGACTCCTTCAAGACGACCTTCATCGACGTGTCTGGCGGCAAGAAGGTCGACGTCCCGGCCGGACGATGGGAGCTGGCCTTCGGGATGGTCCGCAAGGGCAAGAAGATGCAGCAGATGAAAGCGGTCATCCAGCCGACCGAGGGGATGGAGCGCATCCTCGTGAAGCCCGGCGAGACCACCGTCATCGGCTACGGGAGCCCGTACAAGTTCGACTTCTCGTTCGAGACTGACGGCCGCAACGTCACGGTGGACGGCAAGACCGTTCGGATCCTCGGCTCCGGCGGGGAGGCCTACGACCGCTTCTACAACTGCGTGCCCTACGTCGACGTCGGCGTGCGGCGCAAGGGCGGCAAGCGGGCCAACGCGAACATGCGGATGAAGCCCGTCGTGGACAACCTGGGCCTCGAGAAGCACGGCTGGCAAGGCATGTGGAAGCCCATCACCGACACGGTCCCGCTGAAGGAGGCCGAGGTCGAGGTGCAGCTCGTCGAGAAGAAGAACAAGCTCTTCGGCAAGGTCGAGAGCGACTGGAAGTGACACTCTTCGCGCGCGATCGATTCCGTCGCGCGCGCCGCATCCCCACCGAAGCCCCCCCTTGCGGGCCCGCGAAGCCGGGTCCGCGGCCCACGTGCTGCCCCTCAAACTCATCGTCGCCGAGCCCGACCGGGTCAAGGCCGGCGCCCTCAAGAAGCACATCGAGTGCGACGTCGACCGGATCGTCGCGCTCGATGGCGAGCGCAAGGACGTCGTGACTCGCCTCGACGGCCTCCGCGCCGAGTCCAAGCAGGCGGGGAAGAAGATCGCCCAGGCCAGCGCGGAGGAGCGCCCGGCGCTCGTCGCGGTCCAGTCGGAGCAGAAGAAGGAACTGAAGGCTCTCGAGGCCCGTTCCAAGGAGATCGACGAGGAGATCCGTGAACTGCTCCTGCTGGTTCCGAACATCCCTGCCGAGGAAGTCCCGGTCGGGGCGACGGACGAGGACAACGTCGAGATCAAGCGGTGGGGCGAGCCGCGCGCCTTCGACTTCGAACCTCGCAGTCACATCGACCTGGGCCACGCTCACGGCTGGCTCGACATCGAGCGCGGTGCCCGCCTCTCGGGGTCCCGGAACTACGTGCTGCGCGGCGACCTCGCGCTCCTCGAGCACGCCATCATGCGCTTCGCCTTCGACTCGATGGTCGCTCGCGGATTCACCCCGCTCTCTGTCCCGACGCTTGTCCGGCGCGAGACGATGGTGGGTACCGGGTACTTCCCCGGCGGTGAGGATCAGGCCTATCGCTGCGATGAGCGCGACGATCTCTGCCTGGTCGGGACGGCGGAGGTGCCGGTCACGGCGCTTCACCAGGACGAGATCCTCGAGGCCGCGGACCTGCCGATGAAGTTCGTCGCTCAGTCCACCTGCTACCGGCGGGAGGCCGGGACCTACGGGAAGGACACGAAGGGCCTCTATCGTGTCCACCAGTTCCAGAAGGTCGAGCAGGTGGTGATCGACGTGGCCGACGAGGACAGGAGCCTCGCGCACCACGAGGCGATCCTGGGCAACTCGGAGGCCCTCCTCCAGGCGCTCGAGCTTCCCTACCGCGTGGTCAACGTCTGCGGCGGCGACCTCGGCCAGCCGCAGGTTCAGAAGTTCGACATCGAGACCTGGATGCCGAGCCGTGAGAGCTTCGGGGAGACTCACAGCGCGTCACGATTCCACGACTTCCAGGCGCGCCGCCTGTCGCTGCGCTACCGCGACGAGATGGGCAAGGTGCATCACTGCCACACCCTCAACAACACGGTGGCCGCGTCCACGCGCATGCTGATCGCGCTGGTGGAGAATCACCAGAACGCGGACGGGACCGTCTCCGTCCCCGAGCCGCTCCGGCCCACCATGGGCGGGCGAAGCGTGATCGGCGAGCCCGTCTGAGCGCGCCGTTCAGCCCCGGGGCCGCGGCAGCGGCCCTCGGGACAGTCGCGCTCAACGCCCGCCGTCGGCGTCCTTGCCCCTGGTGGAGGTGGCTCCGCCGCGACCGCCGGTCGGTCGGCCGGTCAGGGTGCCGCCCGGGTCGAGGTTGCCCGGATCGTTCGTCGGATCGTTCGGATCCGTCGCGTCACCTTCGCCCTCCGCGCCCGGAGCGTTGGGGATCGTCAGGCGGGGGATCGCCTCCTCTTCGAATCGCAGCCGCTCGGGGAAGCGGATGTAGCGGACGTAGTCGATCGTGCGCCTGTCCCGGCCCGTCCGGTCCATCGACTCGCGATCGATGCGGGGCTTCAGCTCGATCGTGAGCGTGATCTTGGCAAAGGCCGGGAGTCCGATCCGCTCGGGATCGCTCGCGGCGGGGCCCCAGTCGTCCACGGGCTCCGCGTCGGGGCCGTCCTCCTCGAAGACCTCGATGTTGAAGCCCTTCACCTGGTTGGTGAGGAAGGTGTACTCCCCGCCGCGCATGGGCTCCTCGTCGATTCCGTAGTCCTCGCGTCGGTACAGCTCGAGGAACTCGTCGTTGTCGGGGTTGGGGCGCAGCACGTAGCCGACCTCGTTGTAGTCGGCGCGGACGGGACGGTCGTCCTCGCCGAGGTCGGGGATCGCGAGCAGGCTGTCCGAGGTGGTGACGAAGTCGATCCGGTCCGCGTCGAGCCCGTTGACGGTCCGGTCCGTGATCCCGACCCAGAACTGGCGCTCGCGGTTGACCGTGAAGAGACCCGCGATGTCACTGCTGAGCATCTCCAGGATCGCGGGGCCTGCGAGTTGCGTCTCCTGAAGGTTGTGGATGGTGTCCCGGGTCTGGCGCGCCGACTGCATCAGCTTGCTGATGCTCATGAACATCATGCCCATGATGAGCGCGGCGATCAGGACCTCGACGAGGGTGAAGCCCGCCGACCAGGCTCGCGTTCGGTTCTGTCTCCGCATGGTCATCGCCCCTCCGCGGGCGGCGCCGTGGAGCTGCCGCCGTCGTTCTGGCCGGTCGGCCCGCCCACGCTCTGTCCCTCGAGCTCCTCTTCCTCCTCCGGACCGTAGACCTCGACCCAGGGGATCCAGGCCTCGAGGACGAGCTCTGTCGGATACTCCTCCACAGCGGGGTACGTCACGCGAACCTTGACCTTCTCGAAGGGCTCAACGGCCTCCTCGTCCTCGTCGTCGGTCAATCGCGAGTCGCTGCTGTTCTCACGCTCCTCCTCCCGGTCGCGACGGTCCTGGAGGTTGTCGAAAGGCCGCTCCGTGTCGTCGTCTGCGTCCGTGAAGACCTCGTCGCCCAGGGAGATCTCCCAGCGGAACTCCGGCTCCTCCTGCTCGGCGAAGTCGCCGGTCATCCCGGAGTCGAGCTCCTCGCGGTAGAGGCCGACGCGGATTTCACCGATCAGGCCGGTGCCCAGCTCGTAGGCCGTCTTCTGGTTCTTGACGTTCAGCGACGCCATCTTCGCCCCCTGCAGGCCCTGCATGACCGCGAGGAGGACGATGCCGACGATGGCGATGGTGACGGCCGCTTCCGCGAGGGTGAATCCCCCGTTCGCGCGGCGACGGGACAGCTGGGAGATCCTCATTCGAAATCTCCGTCGTCCGCGGGTTCACGCTCGTAGAGCCCGCGGTGGAACTTGAACGTCCCGGTGAGGGCGAGGACCTCGACCGTGAAGTAGTTCTCGTACCTCGGCTGGTACAGCGTGACGATGTGATCCGACGCGGCTCCTCTCGGATCGAAGCGGGCGAAGGTTCGGCCTTCCGTTCGCACGTCGCCGGCGACGTCGACCGCGGCGAACTCGACGCCGGGGGGAAGGTTCTCCCAGGGGAACACGAAGCGCTCCTCGTCGTCGTCCTCCCCCTCACGGAAGAGAGCCCCTTCGATGGAGAAGGGCGTATAGCGACGGAAGCGGTTCTCGTCGAGGTCGTACTCGACGTAGTACTGCAGGTTGCGGCTGATCGCCTCCGAGCGGAGCTCGCGGAGCTGCTCGGTGAGGGTGCGGACTGCGGTGTTCAGGCGTTCCTTCGGGACGAAGGCGTCGATGCTGACGCCGGCCACCGTGAACATGAACGCGATGACAGCCATCACGCCCAGGAGCTCGACGAGGCTGAAGCCCCCGCGAGCGTGCCGTCCGCCCGCCGTGATCACTTGACCTCTTTGTTGCGGATCATCCGGTTGTTGAAGTCCAGGTCGAGGCCCTCGCCGCCCTCGGCACCGTCCTGGCCCATGGACCAGATCAGCAGCTCGCTGCCGTCGACCTCGAGGACGAACTCGTTGTTCCACGCGTCCGTGGGGGCGCGCTCACCCTTCAGATAGGAGGTGCCGCGATCGTCCTTGGTGACGAGCTCCTCCACGGTCTCCGGCCAGCGGTTGTTGTCCATGCGGAACAGCTCCGCAGCGGTCTCGATCTGGTTGATGCTGGCGGCGGTGGTGCTGACCTGGCTGGTGCTGAGCCGCGAGAGGACGTTGGGGACGACGACCGTGCCGAGCAGGCCGATGATCACGATCACGACCATGAGTTCGGCGAGGGAGAAGCCGGCGCTCGCGGCGCGGCTCGGGAGTTGATGGTTGGTTTTCATGGGTGGTGATGGCGGCCTCTCGGCCGCGTCTTCCTGCGTTCAGCTGACCTGCCCGATCTCCAGGATCGGAACCACGATGGCGAAGACGATGTATCCGACGACGCCGGCGAGGAGGACGATCATGATCGGCTCGAGCAGACTCGTGAAGCGCTCGGCTGCGACCTCGAGCTCCTCGTCGTAAGCGAGGGCGATCCTGTCCAGCATCTCCTCGAGCTCACCGGACTGCTCGCCGACCGCGACCATGTAGCCCACGGTCGTCGGGAACACACCGGTCTGTTTCAGGGGCGTGGAGACGTCCGTGCCCTCGACCACGCGCTCGCGGATGTGCCGGGTGGCGTTTGCGACGACGCGGTTCCCGACGACGGTCTCGGTGATCTCGAGGCTCTGGATGGCGGGGACGCCACTCTGGAGCAGGGTCGAGAGGGTCCGGGTGAAGCGGGAGACCGCGGCCTTGCGCATGAGGTCGCCGAGCACCGGGACGGACAGGATGAACCGGTCGATCCTCAAGCGGCCCTCAGCGCCCTTGTTGTAGATCCGCTCGAAGACGAAGGACACGAGGGCGATGCTCAGGAACATCAGCCACCAGTACGCCTTGAAGGCATCGCTCAGGGTGACGAGCAGCTTCGTGGACGCCGGGAGCGTCTGGTCCTGATCGAGGAGCATCCGGGTGATCTCGGGCACCACCTTCGCCATGAGGATCGTCACGACGATGAAGCCGATCCCGATCATCATCAGCGGGTAGGTGAGCGCGCCGACGATCTTCCGGCGCATCGCGCGCTGGCCCTGGAGATAGTCCGCGAGACGGGTCAGGACCGTGTCCAGGTTGCCGGCGGCCTGGCCCGCGCGGACCATGTTGACGTAGAGCGGCGTGAACCAGCCGGGGTGCTTGGCGAGCGAGTCGGCGAGGTTCGAGCCCTGCTGGATGTCCTCGCGGATCTCACGGCAGAGCGTCTCGACCTTGCGCTGCTCGGCCTGGTCCACGAGGGCGGACAGGGCCTCGTTGAGCGCGATGCCAGAGCCCAGGAGGGTCGCGAGCTGGCGGGTCATTCCGCAGACGATGTCGATCTCACGGGCGCCAGGCCCCTGGGACGCGGCGCGCGCGGCGAGGAGGCCGCCGGTGACGCTCGACTTGCCCTTGCCCTTGCCCTTGCCCTTGCCTTTGGCGCGCTTGACCTTCTTGCCGCCGCGGGTCTCCGTCAGCTTGGTGACGAGCAGGTTGTCCTTCCGGAGCTTGGCCCGTGCGTCTCGCTCCGTGTCGGCGTCGACGATCCCGGTCGTCGTGGCGCCGCCGGCGGCGAAGGCCTTGTACTCGTAGATGGGCATGGTCGGTTGCGGCCGCGGTCCCGGCTCAGACGTCCAGCTGGGTCACGCGAAGGACCTCGTCGGGGGTGGTGAGCCCCTGGCGGATCTTGTCGCGGCCGTCGCTGCGCAGGGTCTGGAAGCCCTCGGTGATCTGCTCCTTCTTGATCTCGGTGGCGCTCGCGCCCTCCATGACCATCGTCCGGATGCGCTCGTTCACCGGCAGGAATTCGTAGATCGCGGTCCGGCCCGCGTAGCCCGACTGGAAGCACTCGTCGCAGCCCGGGCCGTAGGCGATCTCCCCGCCGAGCTCGTCGGGGGTCATTCCGACCTTCTTGAGCTTGGCGGTCCACTCCTCGTCGATCGGCTCCACCACCTTGCAGTGCGGACAGATGGTCCGGACGAGGCGCTGCGCGATGATCAGGACGATCGAAGACGCGACGAGGTAGGGCTCGACCCCCTGGTCGACCATACGCGTGATGGTGCTGGCCGAGTCGTTGGTGTGGACCGTGGAGAAGACGAGGTGGCCGGTGAGCGCCGCGCGGATCGCGACCTCCGCCGTCTCCAGGTCCCGGATCTCACCGACCATCATCACGTCGGGGTCCTGGCGCAGGAACGAGCGAAGACCGGAGGCGAAGGTGAGACCCTTCTTGGTGTTCACCTGGACCTGGCTCACACCCCCGACGGCGTACTCGACCGGATCCTCGATCGTGAGGATGTTCTTCCGGGTCGTATCGATCTCCGCCATCGACGCGTAGAGCGTCGTCGTCTTGCCGGAGCCGGTCGGACCGGTGACGAGGATGATGCCGTGGTTGTAGTCCAGGTAGTCCCGGATCATGTCCAGGTTGGACTGGTCGAGCCCGATCTCGTCGAGTCGATAGAGCTTGGCCGTCTTGTCGAGCAGTCGCATGACGATCCGCTCTCCGGTGCTGGTGGGCACCGAGCTGATCCGGACGTCGACCTCGCCGTCCCCGAGGCGGATCGTGGCGCGGCCGTCCTGAGGCAGGCGGCGCTCCGCGATGTCCATCTTGCCCATGACCTTGACGCGGCTGATGATCGCGTCCTGGACGCGCTTGGGGATCGCGTCCATGTCGTAGAGGATGCCGTCGATGCGGAAGCGCACCTGCATCCGGTCCGGGTAGGGCTGGAAGTGCACGTCGGACGCGCGCAGCTTCAGCGCCTGGAACAGGATGGTGTTGACGAGCTTGATGATCGGCGCCTTGTTGGAGACGTCGAGCACGTCCTCCGAGTCGTCGATCTCCGCGGCCAGGGAGCCGATGTCGCCGTCTTCCGCCACGGCGTCGAGCGCCTCGTCGACGCCGTCCGCCTTGTGGCGGTACGCCCGCGCGATGAGGGTGGTGATCTCCGGCCTGGGCGCCAGCACCGCGTCGACCTCGACCCCGAGGAGCGACGAGAGGTCGTCCATCGGATGCGGATCGAGGGGCGAGCAGGTCGCGACCTTGAGCCCGTCCTCGGTCGACTCGAGCGCGACCAGGTTGTAGTTGCGCGCGAAGTGCACGGGGACACGGTCCACGAAGGCGCCCGGCACCTTGGTGCCGTCCAGCGACTTGCGGAACTCGTAGCCGAGGAGCTTGGCGTAGATCTGGAGGAGCGTGTTCTCCTCCATGTAGCCCTTCGTGAGGATCACACGATCGAGGGACTCCCCGTTCGTGGCGGCGATCCCGCGGCACTCCTCGAGTCGATCGCGGGTCAGGCCCGCGTCGAGCAGCATGTCTCCGATGCTCACCATGGTGATGGGGTGGGTGGGCGTGTCGTGGGCCGGGTCAGTCTTTGTCGCCGCTCAGCTTGCGGGACGCCTCGAAGGGCGTGATGCCCACGTTCTCCCCGTCGGTCTCGCCGCGGGCGGGCGGCGTGTAGAGCGGGAGATCGAAGCCCTCCAGCGACACCGGGGAGCCCGTCTCCGCGTCGATGCCGAAGGTCGGGTCCATCTGCTGGACACGGTCCAGGCCGATGACCTCGGAGGCTTCGAGTTTCTTGCGGAACGAGATCTCGGCCAGGTCGGCGAAGTCCTTGTCCTGGAGGATGTGCGGAGTGACGAAGAAGTAGAGGACCGTCCGCTCCTTGCTCTGCGTATCGCGCCGGAAGAGACGGCCGAGGAGCGGGATGTCACCGAGCCACGGGACCTGGTTGGCCGTGTTGGCCTGGTTGTCGATCACGATGCCGCCGACGACCATGGTCGCACCGTCCGGCACGTTGACCGTTGTCTCGATCGTCCGCGTGACGCGGACGGGCGGGATCGCGCCGCTCACGGCGCCGATGAAGGAGGAGACCTCGAGGAAGACGCTCAGCCGCAGGTAGCGAGACGCGCTGATGGAGGGAGAGATCTCCATCGTGATCCCCGCCGCCTCGTACCCGGCGAAGTTCTCCTGGGTCTGGCCGGTGCCGACGCCGCCTCCGACCGCGGTGATCTGGGTCGTCGGCTGCTCGGTGAGCTGAGACACGCGGGCTACCGCGTTGTTGTTCACCAGCACGCTCGGCACGTTCAGGACGTTGGAGTCCTGCTCCGTCTCGATCATCGCCAGCAGGGCCGGGATCGAGAAGTCGTTGCCGTCGATGATGCCGGCCGTGACGCCCTGGCTGACGTTCGGCGTGCGGAGGTCCACGATGCCGTCGCCATCGGAGTCCACGAGGGTCGAAAGCCCGAAGCTCGTCACGCCGACGCCGCCATCCTCGGTGGCTCCGGGGATGTCCGCGAAGCCCAGCTCGACGCCGATGTCGAGGAGGTCGCTTCCTGAGGTCTCGATCAGAGCGGTCTCGATCAGGACCTGGTCCTGGCGGCGGTCGAGGCGCTCGATGAGGGCCTGGAGCTCCTGGTACTGAGTCCGGTTCGCTGCGATGAGCAAGGAGTTGGTCTCGGGGTCCGCCACCACGACGAATTCGCGGTTGTTGGTGGAGGAGCGCGGGGCCTGGCCGCCGCGGTTGTTGTTGGCGGCGCCTCGCGTGTCGAGCTGGACGGCGTCCTCGAGGAACTCGTTCAGCGTGTCCGCCAGGTCTTCGGCGCCGACGTTCTCGAGTGCGTAGATGTGGTAGCTGCGCTCGCGCTCGACGATGTCGACGTCGAGCTGGGCGATCAACTCCTTGATGCGGGGCATGTCCTCGGGCAGCGCGGTGATCAGGAGGGAGTTCGTTCGCGCGTCCACCGTGAGCTTGGCCTCGCCGTTGTTCTGGCCGGGCCGCACGCCCTGGGGGCCAGCGGCCGCAGCCTGGTTGCGGGACGTCTGATTGGCTGCTTCGAGGAGCTCCTCGATGATCGGCTGCACCTCGCTGGCATCCGCGTACTCCAGCTTGACCTTGTCGAAGATCGGCTCGGGGATGTCGACCTTCGACGCCTCGTCGATGATCTTCAGCATGTTCGCCATGGCGACGACATTGCTACCGAAGCCGACGAGGACCATGGAGTTCGAGATCCCCGCCGGCAGCATCTGCTGCGTGTTCGCGTCGGTGATCATCGTGCGCATCGAGTTCGACACCTGGCGCACGTCGGTGTTGGGCAGCGTGACCACGGTGGTGATCAGCGTCGCGGGCTGGTCCTTGTACCTCTCGAGTTCGTCGGGCTCGACGTAGATCGCGCTCGCGCGGAGGTTCGACCGGCCCTGCCCCTGGAGCGAGTCGATCTTGATGACCGCGATGTCGTCCTCACCGATCTCGGTGCAGACGAAATCGCTGATGATCATCATCACCTGGAAGAACGAGTAGAAGCGCTCCTTCCGGATCGACTTGGTGCCGATCAGGCGCACGCGTCGCTGCTTCAGGAGCCCCTCCGTGTCCTCGTTCCAGGTGAACTGCCGTCCGGTCACCTGCTGGCACGCCTGCGTGAACTGGAAGAGCGACATGCTCTCCTCGTCCTCGCCCTGCGCGAAGTTGAGGACGTAGGTGCTGCCCAGCTCCTGGATCGGCGGGAGCGGCTCGTCGCCCTGAAGGGGCGCCGCGGTCGCCGTCGAAAGCACGGCGAGTGCCGCCAGCGCGAAGCCGAGCGGGGCGCGGAGCTTGCCGAGCGCGGCGCGGCGGAGCCGCTGGGCGAGGGGCGTGGACGGTTGGGTCATCGCTGCTGCGGAGGAAGATGGGGGACAGTTGTGCGCGGCCGTGAGCGGCCCCCTCGCGGGGGCGCCGCACCGGTTGCGCGGTGTGCGTGCGGTGTCGCGAGCCGCAGCGAGCCAGCGAGGCCGGGGAGCGGCTCACGGGCGCGGAAGCGGTGCGCGGGTTGGTGGGCTATCAAGGCCGCCGAGGCGCGCTCATGTTGGCCGAAAATGGCCTTGGAACGCGCGCGACGGGGATCTGGACGCCGTGGGGCCGCGCATCTTCCCGATTCAGTGGGGTCGATGCGACCTTCCCGGGGCGGGATCGTCGTCGGTCTTGCGTGTGCTCCGCAGTGGACCCGCGGCGGGGTGCAGCGTCGTGGGCACCTGCGGAACCCGGGCTCGAGGTGGCACGCCCCTGCGTCGAAACGCCACCATCGGGCCTGCTGCAGCGCGGGGGGGGCTGTAAGTATCAGCGCGATAGCGGCTTAGAGGCAGTGGGCGTGCCGGCCCCGATCGTCGTCCGAGGCACCGTTGCAGGCCGGGAGGAGCGCGGTCACGATCCGCTCCCTCGCGGGCTCGGGCTCGCGTCAGCACCCATGGACTGGATCACCCGGAACGAGGGCCAATTCTGGCTCTTCGTGCCCCTGGCGCTGGGCGCGGTGGGGCTCTTCGGTCGCCTGAGCCGTCGACCCATCGCGGTCCGGCTGCAGCCGGTGGCGGCGATCCTGGGCGGCGGAGTCATCCTCGCGGCGGCCATCGCGGGAGGGGAGCTCGCGATCGCGCGCGCCTGGGCGCTCGTGCCGGTCGCGGCGATTCTCGCGCTCGAGGGGCTCGCTGCGATCGGGGCCACGAGCCACCGCCATGGCGAGTCCGGGGACGTGCTCGTCCCGTCGGCGCTCGCAGTCCTCGCGGTCACCGCCGATTCGATCGTCAGCATGATCGGCGCCGTCGCGGCGCTCTCCGCCTGGGCCACCCTCTCGGGTCTGCGTGCCGGGCAGCGCACGATCGGGCTCGCGAGGGTGATCGCGCTGTGCGCGGTCGTGATCAGCCTCGGCCTCGGGCTCCAGGGCGCGCGTCTGCGGAGCGCGGGCGGGGCCAGCGGCGCGATCGAGTGGCTCGGCCTCCCGCTCAGAGGGGATGCGGGGACGACGGCGATCTTCCTCGCGCTCGTCATCCCGCTGCTCCTGCCGGGTCGATCGGGAGGGCCCACGGCGGGCCTCTGCGCGCGCGCCGGAGCGTCCCGCCGGTCGAGCAGCGCCGTGCTGATCCACCTCACGCTGATCTGGGCCCTCCAGTCGCTCTTCGGAGGAGTGGAGGCGCTGCGGACCGTGGGCATGGCGGGTCTCGGGCTCGCGCTGGTGGCCTCCAGCGGGCCGAGTCGCACGGCTGGTGAGCGGCACGCCGGCCTGTTCCAGGGAGCCGCGGCGCTCGCCGTCTTCGGCGCCGGGACCGGAGACGAAGGGGCCGCCTGCGGGGTCGCGCTGGCCCTCGCCGCCCACGCGGTCGCCGCGACCGTGATCTCGCTCGCCGTGAGGAAGGCGCGGCTCCTGGCAGGGTCCGGCGGCGCGCGGGCGATGCCGCAGACGACGATCTTCGCCTGGATCGCAGGCCTCTCGCTCGTCGGCTCTCCACTCACCCTCGGCGGCCTCGCCACCTCCATCGGCCTCGGGAGCGCCGTCCGAGACGGTGCGGAGGGCTGGTCGATGGTCGTGCTGTCCGGGATCGCAGCGCTGACCGGCCTCGTCCTCGTGCCGTTGCTGATGGGGCCCTACGTGGCCGAGGAGGAGAGCGACCCGGTCGCCGAGCGCGGAGGCGCGGGGGTCGCCGTCCCCGCCGCCGCAGGCCTCGGCGCGGCCTTCCTCGTGGCGACGGGGCTGGTGCCCGGCGCGGTCCAGTTCCTCCTTCCCCATCCAGGGGCCAGCCTCGCGGCCTACCCGGGGCCTGTGATCCTGGCCGGGACGATCGTCGTGGGAGCCCTCCTGGGGGCCGCGCTTCGCCGTGTCCTCGTGTCCCGCTGACCTCGGACGAATTCGTCGATATCCTCTCCGCCCATGAGGCCCAGCGAGCTTCTCGATCCGGGGGACGTCCTCCTCGACTTCCAGCCGACGGACAAGTGGCAGGCGATCGACGATCTGGTGCACCACCTCGTCGCGACCGGCAAGCTGCCCGCCGCGCTCGAGGAGTCGGTCCGCGATGCCGTCCTCGATCGGGAGCGTTCGATGTCCACCGGGATGGAGCGCGGCGTCGCGATCCCGCACGCGGCGGTCGAGGAGGTCTCAGAGCTCCTCGCAGTGATGGGAGTCGTCCAGGACGGAGAGGGCCTCGACTTCGAGTCCATCGACGGCCAGAGCGCTCGCGTGGTCGTTCTCCTGGTGATTCCCAAGGGCCAGAAGTTGCTCCACATCCGGACCCTCGCGGACATCGCGCGCGTCCTGACGAAGGAGTCCGTGCGCGCCAAGCTCATGGAGACTCGTGAGCAGGTCGAGGCCCACGCGGTGCTCGTGGCCGGCGAGGCCTGAGCGACGGCGCCCACGGGTCGAGGGTCTCTCGGGAAATGGAACGGATTCCTCCGCGTAGTGATCCCATGCGTGCGCTCTCGCCCCTCCCGTTCCAGAAGGCGGGCGCCCTGGCGGCCTGCGCATTGGTGGCGCTCTTCACGGCCTGCACGAGCGAAGTGCCCATGGTCCACGGATCCGGGCCCCCCGTGCAGGAGCGCCGCGAGTTCAGGCCGGTGGAGCGGGTCACCGTCGAGGGCGGTCTCGAGCTGACCGTCCACGTGGTCGGCGACGGCGACGGCCCTCTGGCGCGCTTCTCGCGAGGCGGCGACTCGTTCCTGTGGATCGAGGCGCCCGAGGACATCGTTCATCTGGTCGAGCACGTGGTCTCGGGAGACCACCTGACCCTTCGTGTCCGTGACGGTCTGCGTCTGGATCCGGTCCCGAGCCTCGAGTTGACGGTGCGGCGCCTCGTAGAGCTCGAGGCCAGGGGAACGGGAGAGGTCGATCTGCGGATGGGCGGCGAAGCCGCCGCCGGAGCGGCTCCCATGAGCGAACACCTGCGGATCATCGCGCGCGGCAGCGTGGACGTGCGCGGGAGCGGGGCGGTCGGCGCGCTGGAGATCCTCCAGGAGGGCTCTGGCGATCTCCGGCTCGAACGCCTGCGGGCCGGCGCGCTGCTGCACAGGAGCCGCGGATCCGGGGACGCCTGGGCCCGCGTGGACGGCCCGGTGGAGGTGGAGCTCCACGGGAGCTGCGATCTTCACCTCAGCGGCGACGCGGTCATCGAGCGGCTCGATGCGCGCGGCGATGGCGAGGTCATCAGACCCACTCGGGAGTCCGGCGGCGCACGAAGTCCTCGATGACGTCGGCTGTCGCGCGATAGATCTCCAGCGGGCCGCCGAAGGGGTCCGGGACGTCGCGGCCATCGGGATCGATGAGCTCGACCCTGGATGCGGCGCCGGGAGGGAGGACCGAGAGCAGGGCGTCCCGGTGGCTGTGCGTCAGGCAGTACACCCGATCGAACTCCTGCACCTCGTGGTCGATGACCGGACGAGACGCATGGCCGGTGAGATCGATCCCTCGATCCGCCATCGCGGCCACGGAGTTGTCCGAGCCCGGAGCGCCGGGGCCGGCGTACACGCCAGCCGACCGCACCTCGAAGCCGAACCGGCCCTCCTCGGCGTCCCCGATCGCCTCTTGGATGGCGCGCCGCGCGAGGGCCTCGGCCATGGGGCTGCGGCAGGTGTTCCCCGTGCAGACGAAGAGGATGCGGAGCCCGGCCGTGCTCTTGATCGCCTCCGGTTCGACGATGCCCTCACGCAGGAGCTCGAAGCGGCCTCGTCCGAGGGCGACGGCCGTCGAGGGCTGACCCAGGGACGCCTCGCCGCCGTCGAGCAGCAGCGTCGCCACCTCGGCGCCGGGGGCTCGCGCTGCGCCTTCCGCCGTCGCGGCCGGAACCCCGTCCGTTCCCCGCAGGGACACGACGGCGACCGGGAAGTGAGCCGCCTCGAGGATCGCGGCGGCGCCCGCGTGGCTGGGGATCCTCACGCCTGCCCAGCCGCCATGGGTCACGGCGCGAAGGGCGGCCGCCAGAGGCCCCTCGGTGTCCTCGCCGGGGCGCACGACGACGGTGAGCGGCCCCGGCGAGTAGCGCTCGAGCAGGCGCGTCGTCATCGCGGGTAGCTCCACGAGCGGACCGAGGCCCGTCGCGGAGGCGCGATGAAGAGTGATCGGGTGCCCCTCGGCGCCGCCACGCGCGGCGGCCGCGAATCGGTCTGCCTCGGGGCCGTCGGCGCGGAACGCGAGTCCGTAGACCGTCTCCGTCGGCAGGATCACCGCCTTCCCGGCAGCGAGGGCGTCGGTCGACCTCCGAACGGTCTCCGCGTGGGGCGCCCCGTTCTCGAGGAGGGATAGATGCGTGGCTTCGGGCACTGCGGTGTCGGGGCGTCGGGAACGATCGCCGCCCTGAAGTTAGTCTCCTGACCGGCGGCTTTCCTCCCGACTGGGGGAAACCACGCGTCCGGGCGCCGGCCGGATCCGTCCCCGCCGAGCCAGAGCATGACGACTTCACAGGAACCCGAGGACGCGCACGGCGTCGGGGAGCGGCCCGAGGGCGAAGCGCCTCGCGCGTGGGACGAGGCGCCTGAGCCGATCGCGAGCGACGTCGAGACGGACGGGGCGGTCCGTCGGCGCCTGCTCGCGCGGTTGGCAGGTGGCCTCGCGCACGAGATCAAGAACCCGCTGTCGACGATGGCGATCAACCTGACCTTGCTGGAGGAGGAGTTCCAGCCGGCCCCTGGCGGCGGCGGCGCGCAGAGCCCGAAGGACAAGCGTTCCCTCAAGCGGGTCCGGACGCTCCAGCGTGAGGTGGCGCGACTGGAAGGGATCCTGGAGGACTTCCTGCGGTTCGCGCGCGGTGGTGAGATCGACCGGGCTCCCGGAGACCTCGCGGAGCTGGTGGCGGAGGTCCTCGAGTTCTGCGAGCCGGAGCTGGAGGCGGAGCAGGTGCGCCTGCACGCGCTGCTTCCCCCGTCGATCCCGCTGGCCATGATCGACGAGCGCGCCCTCCGGCAGGCGCTGGTCAACCTCGTGGTGAACGCGCGGCAGGCCATGCCTGGCGGTGGCGAGCTGATCGTCGAGCTGCGGCGTGACGGGCCCCGGGCCGAGCTCGTGGTGACGGACTCCGGCGTCGGGATGAGCGCCGACCAGGTGGCCCGCTGCTTCGAGCTGTACTTCTCGACGAAGAAGGGCGGCACAGGCCTGGGACTGGCGACCGTCAAGCGCATCGTCGAGATGCACGGGGGCGAGATCGGCGTCATGAGCGAGGAGGGGCGGGGCACGCGCTTCCACCTCTGGATCCCGCTGATGCAGGAGATCCCTGGCGGGGAGCGCACGATCGACGTCCAGGCATCCCACTCCGGGCCGGATACCGCTTCCGAAGCGGACGTGGACGGCGCAGAATCCGCAGGATGAGCCAGGAGACGCGCAGGGTCCTCGTCGTCGACGACGACGAGGGGCATGGGGAGGCGCTCGCCGACGGTCTGGAGATCGACGGGTACGACTGCGTGGTCGTCGGCTCGGGGACGGCGGGCGTGGAAGCCATGCAGGGAGGCGAGTTCGACGCCGTCCTGACCGACCTCGTGATGCACGACCGATCCGGGCTCGAGGTGCTGCGGGAGGCCAAGGTGATCGCTCCGGACACGCCCGTTCTGCTGATCACCGGGCACGCGACCGTGGAGACCGCGGTGGACGCGATGCGTGAAGGCGCGGAGGACTACCTCTCCAAGCCGGTCAAGCTCGCCGAGCTGCGCGCGAAGCTCGCGCGCGCCGTCGAGAAGAGCCGGCTGAAGAAGGACAACGAATCACTCCGGAGCGAGAACGCCGAGCTGCGGCGTCAGTTCGACAAGAGCTTCGGCTTCGACGGCCTGCGGGGCCATTCCCCGGAGATGACGCGAGTCTTCGAGATCCTGGCTCGCGTTGCGCCGACCGCCGCCACCGTCCTCGTGCTCGGTGAGAGCGGCACGGGCAAGGAGCTCATCGCGCGCGCGATCCACACGAACAGCGAGCGCCGCGAGAAGAACTTCGTCGCTGTGAACTGCGCCGCTCTCACGGAGGGGCTCATCGAGAGCGAGCTCTTCGGCCACGTGAAGGGCGCCTTCACGGGTGCGCTCGCCGACAAGGAGGGGCGCATCGCCTACGCCGACGGGGGCACGCTCTTCCTCGACGAGATCGGGGACATGCCGCTCGCCACGCAGGCGAAGCTCCTGCGCGTTCTCGAAGCGCGCGAGGTGGTCCAGGTCGGCGGGAACGAGCCGCGAAGCGTCGACATCCGGCTCGTGGCCGCGACCAACCGGAACCTGCGCGAGATGGTGGCCGAGAAGACCTTCCGTGAGGATCTCTTCCACAGGCTCCAGGTGGTCGAGATCCACCTGCCCGCCCTGCGGGAGCGCACGGGGGACGTCCCGCTGCTCGTCGAGCATTTCATTGCGGAGTTCCGCGAGACCCACGGGCGCCAGGTGGTCGGCATCGCGCCCGAGGCCCGGGCGCTCCTGGCTCGCTATCCCTGGCCCGGGAACGTCCGGGAGCTGCGCAACGCGGTCGAGAACATGGTCCTGCTCGCCGCGGGCGAGACCCTGTCGGGGGACGACGTGCCCGTCGGGATCCGACTTTGGGAGTCGGAGGGGGCCGAAGGGGGCGGCGAGTCCGCGATCGCCGGTGGATTCCAGCTCGCCGGCCGGTCGCTCGAGGAGGTCGAGCGCGCGCTCATCCAGGTGAACCTCGAGCTGATGGAGGGCAACCGCAAGCGCGCGGCGGAGGTCCTCGGGATGGGCGAGCGGACCCTCTACCGCAAGATCAAGGAGTACGGGCTCGGGAAGAAGCTCGGCGACTAGCGCTCACCAGCGCGGTCTCTGGTCATGGTTGACGTCGCGGGTTCGCCTGACCCGCCACGTGCCACTCGCCCGGACAAGGTCGGCCGTGAGCTGCAAATCCCATGCGGGGCGCCAGGCGGCGCCCTGGCTGCCCGGCCCGCTGGCCCGCGCTTCGATCAGGCAGCGGACGCGGACGCTGAGGGTGTCCTCCGCCTGCTCGGGATCGGAGAGGAGCGTCAGACCGTCCTTCTCGTGAAGCGTGCCGCGGTAGCGGGTGCCGGGGTCGAGCAGGACACGCAGAGCGTCGGCGACGTCCGCCCGATCGAAGCGGCCGGTCTCGTCGCGGAAGTCGTCCGTCAAGCCGTTGATCAGACGCTTCGGCTGTCGCTTCTCCAGGCCCGCGACCAGGAACTCGATCCGGTCGCGAACCGACTCCTCGGTGGAGCGGAGGGCGAGGCCGACTCTGTGGACGCCGAGCGCGACGAGGAGGATCAGCGGGACGATCCAGCGCAGTGGAAGGGCTCCGCTCATGGCAATGTGGACGCTACGACGCGCCTCATCTTCCCCCGTCGGTAGACTCGAGGTCGCCGATGAAGAACTTCTCCTCGCTCTTCCTCCTCGCGCTGGCCGCCTCGTGCGGAGGCAGCGATCCAGCGGCTCCCGCGGGCGGCGCCGACCCAGGCACGACGGGCACGCCCGGCCACGTCTCCAGCTCACAGGAGCTCCCCGAGGCGCTCCCGCGTTTCGTCCCGGACGAGTTCTGGAAGGCCGTGCCTCCCTCCAAGGGGATGAGGCTCCATCAGTACCAGCTACCGGGTGCCGACGGTGCCGCCAGCTCGGCTGCCGAGGTGGTCGTGGCGGCCTGGCCCCGGGGCGTCGGGGGTCTCGAGGCCAACCTGTCCCGGTGGATCCGCCAGTCGGGGATGAACCTGTCCGTCGCGGACCTCTCGGAGGAGCAGCTCTCGCGCAGATCCGTGCGCGGCTTCGACGTGTCGGTCCTCCGCCTCGACGGTGGAACAGGGGCCGATGGGGCGCCGGCCGGGGCCCACGGGGCCGCCGGGCAGCCCATGACCGTGGCCTACATCGAGAAACCCGGGCATCCCGGGGTGTGGACGGTCAAGCTGACGGGCCCGATCGAGACGATCCAGGCCCAGGGCGCCGCCTTCGACGCCTTCCTGGACCGCTTGTGACCCGGGTCGTGCCGCTGCCGCGGCCGGCCCCGACCCCGCCCATCGGTCCCCTTCCCCCGATGATGAATTCGCCCCGCAAGATCGCCGACAAGGTGCTCAAGAGGATCATCTCGTTCGTGCCGACGCGCAGCCTCGACGGCTGGGACAAGCGCCACGAGAAGAAAATCCGCTCGGACGTGTCCGTGCTCGCGCGGTACGTGCCCGCGGACGGGGTCTTCCTGGACATCGGCTGCAACATCGGGACCTTCTCGCACCACATGCGCCGGGCGCGGCCTCGCGCTCGCGGCTTCGCCTTCGAGCCGGTCCGGTTCTACGCGGAGAAGGCGGCGGAGCGCTTCGCCGATGATTCGATGCTGGAGGTCGTCAACGTGGGCCTCGGCAACGCCAACGAGGAGAAGACGATCTACAAGGCGCCGTACAACCCCGGCGGCAACACGCTGCTCGAGGAGGCGGTCTTCGACGACCGGCCCAACTCGGTGGTCGTGGCCGACGAGATGGAGCGCGAGGTCGTTCGCCTGCGCAACACCAGTGACTGGCTGGGCGAACGCGGGATCGAGCGCCTCGATCTCGTGAAGACGGACACCGAGGGGTACGACTGGGCCGTGATGGAGGGAATCCTCCCGTGGCTCCGCCGGACGGGGCAGCGGCCGGCGTTCTTCATCGAGATCTTCACCGCGAGCTACTTCCCGAAGGCGGTCGAGCAGCAGGCCGCCTTCGACGCGTTCTTCGAGCTCGGCTACGGCCGCGTGGACATCGAGGAGTGCCTCACCGACGGCTTCAGCGGCGACGCGCTCCTCGTGCCCGAGCCCGGGAAGTGAGACGCCTCGCGCGGACAGCCCGGGGCGCCCTCGGGAGTCGCTTCCTCAGGGAGTCCAGCGTCCTCCAGGTCGCGTCCCTCGCCACGGCTGCGAGCAACGTCGCTGGCTCGGTCCTCCTCGCGCACCTCCTCGGCGCTCGAGAGCTCGGCCTGTTCTACATCGCGGGGGGCATGTACGCGCTCCTCTGGTTCTTCCTGAACCTGGGGCTCGCGCCGGTCGCGACGATGCGGATCGCGGGAGCTGTCCGGGGCGGCGATCCCGAGGGGACGCTGCCGGGTTCGATCGGCGTCTTCCTGCGCCTCAGCCTCGCGCTGGCGGCGGTCGCGATCGGCGTCGGAGCGCTCACCTGGTCGGTGGTCCCCGAGGCGTGGTTCGCGCGCGTGTTCGACGAGGACAGCGGCCGGATCATGGCCTGCGCGGCGCTCCTGACCTTGGGGCCGCTCTTCGAGGCGCCGAGGAACATCTGCATCGCGGCGCTCCAGGGCGAGCGGCGCATGCTCGCGCTCGCTCGGGTCGAGCTCGGGCAGGAATTCGGCCGCCTGGGCTTCGTCGTCGTCGGCGCCGTCCTCGCCCGGGATGCGGTGGGTCCGACCCTGGGTCTGGTGGCGGGGAACGCGGTCGGCGCGGTCCTGAGCATGGACGCGTATCGTCGAGAGCGCCGCGCGGAGGGCTCCATCCTCCCTCCGCTCTTCCCGTGTCTGTTCCGAGGCGGTGTCTCCCATGGCCGCGTCCTCAAGGAGGGCGTGAAGGTCGGGCTCGTGCGTAACATGGACTCGATCGGCTTCGAGACCATCCCGACGCTGCTGCTCGGGGCCTTCGGGAACCGGACGTGGGTGGCGTACTTGCGGATTGCTCAGCGCTTCGGAGCCCTGCTTCGCATCCTCGTCCAGGGGATCAACCGCACGGCCTTGCCTGTTCTCTCCCAGCTCGCGCACGTGAAGGACGTGGGTGGGCTGCGCCGGACCTACTGGAAGGCGAGCGCTCTCTCCGGCGGAATGGTGAGCCTTGGAATGATCGTCGTGCTCCCCCTTCTCCCCTTCGTCATCCACGCTCTCTATCCGCCGGACTTCTGGGAGCCCGTCTTCCTCCTCGTCTTGATCCTCAGTCCGGGGATCGCGGTGGCGTCCTTCTCCGTCGCGAACGACGTCTTCTACCTGGTGACGCAGCAGATGCGCGTTGCCATCCTGGTCTCGGCGCTGGGGCTCTTCGTGAACAGCGGGCTCATGTGGGCCTGCACCGTGCGGTGGCCCGAGGAAGGCACCGCGATCGGTCTGAGCATCGCATGCCTCTGGAGCCTCGTCCATATGGGGTACGCCGGGACCTGGCTTCGCCGGCATGCGCCGGCAGCCCCCGCGCCGGCGGCCTGAGCCGCGCTTCGGCCGCAGAGGCGGCCGCGTCCGGGGTGGCACGCGGTCGGTCCATGAACGGGGCACGGGGCGCCCAGTCTTCGGGGCGGTCGGGGACCCCTGTGCCCGCCGACGCCTTCGGAAGTAGTCTGTGCATCCGGCCCCCCCTGGCTGCCGATGAGTGAGATCCCATGGAGATGATCGAAGGCGAACCCCCGAAGGCTGTCCTGTTTGACCTGGACGGGACCCTGTACGAGCTCGAGCCGGTGCGGCGGCGGATGGGCCGAGCGCTCGCGATCAACGCGCTGCTCTCCCCGCTGAAGGGGCCCCGGACGATCAAGGTGCTCAGGGCCTTCCGCGCGATCCGCGAGGACCTCCGCGCGGTCGGTGACGGCTCTCCGTGCCTCGATGACGCCCAGTACGCGGAGCCCGCCCGCCAGCTCGGCCTGGAACCCGAGCTCGTCCGCGCGGCGGTCGCGGACTGGATGCTCGAGCGCCCGCTCCCGCACCTGTTCTCCGCGGGGCGGACGGCGCTGCGCCCGATCCTGGCCGCGCTGAAAGGCTGGGAGCTGCCCATCGGGGTCTTCTCGGACTACCCGGCCGACGCGAAGCTGGCCGCGCTCGGGGTCGACGACATGGTCGACGTGACCGTCTGCGCCACGGAGTCGGAGGTGAACGCCTTCAAGCCTCATCCGCGCGGCTTCCTCGTGGCGGCCGAGCGCATGGGAGTCCCTCCCGAGGAGGTCGTATACGTCGGCGACCGGGCGGAGGTGGACGCGGCGGGCGCCGCGGCCGCCGGCATGCGCTGCTTGATCGTGGGCGCCCCGGAGAGCGGGCCGCACCACGTCGCCGTGGAGACGTTCGAGGAGATCCCGAACGTGCTGGGGCTGGGCTGAGCGACCCGGGGCCGTCGCGGCGCAGCGCCGTGCTCATCCGCCGGGCGGCGACGCTCCGATCGTGATGGCGCTGCTCGGGGCCTCCGCGGGTGCCTCGGTGCCCCGATGGGGGACCGCTCGAGGGCGGGCGTGCCGTCCGGGCTCAAAATGGTCGCCCCACGGCACCTGTCGCGTTCGGACACCGTCCATGAGGTGGCTCTTCTGATACAAGAGCTTGGCCCGCGACGATGAGCTCCCCCCGGGGGGCGCGTGGCCGAGGACGCGATCGATGAAGCGGATCAACAGCAGCGGACGACTGTCTGGCCAGCGCGGCGGCAACGTGGTGCATCGCCTGGATCTACGGAGCAGCACCGTGCGACGTAAGCAGCGCCGCGGGCCCGCGCGTCTTCAGGGAGATCCGTCAGGCGCCGCCGTTGGTCGGCGCGAGGACGCCAGGCCCGTGGACTCCACCGACACGGTCCAGAGGACCGTGGTAGGGGCCGACGCCGGCGACCCACAGGCCCGTCACCAGATCCAACTCCTGGAGCGACGCCTGCGGAAGATGATGCTCTTGCTGGAGCAGCAGGAGCAGGAAATTCCTTCCGGTCGCGGTCTGGAGGATCACGGGGTCGCTTCGGAGTTCCGCGAGGTCCAGGGGCTCGACACGGCCGACGCGCAGGCCGAGCACAAGAAGACGCTCATGGAGTCGATCTTCCGCGAGAACGTGAAGCTCCGGGAAAGGGTCACGTCCGGCTCCTCGCCCGCTCGATAGCATCCCGGACAGCGGAGTCCGCGTTCGCACGGGGCTTCGCCGCCCGGAGCGCGTGCCGGGCACCGCGTCGAGCCGTCTCGCCGGCTCGCCCCCTGACCGCGCCGGCATCCGCCGGAGCCAGCCACCCTCCATTAGCGAAACGATGTCCGACTCCACCCAGGACGAAGCAGAGATCAACAAGGGCCACGGTGTCCTCTACGTCGGGATCGATCTCGGAACCTCGCGCACCTCCGTGTCCGCCAGCAACGGCGTGCGAGAGACGATCGAGTCCTTCGTGGGCTACCCCAAGGATCCGGTCGCGCGCAAGCTGCTCAAGAAGGACGTGCTCTTCGGCCGCGAGGCGCGGGACAAGCGTCTGTCGCTGAACCTGCACCGCCCCCTCGAGCACGGGGTGCTGAAGTTCAACGCCGATGGCAGCGAGGACACCGAGTCCCGCCGCGCCGCAATGGATCTCGTCAAGGAGATCGTCCGCCAGGCCAAGCCGCGCAAGGACGAGCTCGTCTACGCGGTGATCGGGGTCCCCGCTCAGGCTCAGATCAACAACAAGGACGCGATCCTCCAGGCCGCGCGCGAATCCGTCGACTCGGTCATGCTCTGCTCGGAGCCGTTCTCTGTGGCCTACGGCCTCGACATGCTCGAGGACGTCCTCGTCATCGACATCGGCGCGGGCACCGTCGACCTCTGCCGCATGCACGGCACGATGCCCGAGGAGTCCGACCAGATCACGATGAACACCGCCGGCGACTTCGTGGACGAGGAGCTTGGCAAGGAGATCGCGGCGGCGTTCCCCGAAGCTCAGTTCACCAAGCAGATGGTGAAGCAGATCAAGGAGCGGTTCTCGACGGTGGACGTGGCGACCGAGCCCGTCGTCGTGCAGCTGCCCGTCAACGGCAAGCCGACGGACTTCGACATCACGGAGCAGATGCGGACGGCCTGCCAGCGCATCGTTCCGCCGATCGTCGAAGGACTCGGCAAGCTCGTCGCCTCCTTCGACCCGGAGTTCCAGGAGAAGCTGAAGGGACGCGTTCTGCTCGCGGGGGGCGGCAGCCAGATCAAGGGGCTCGACCGTGCCATCACCGCGGAGATGCAGGAGATCCTCGGAGGCGGCAACGTCATCCGGATCGAGGAACCGATCTACGGCGGCGCGAACGGCGCCCTGAAGATCGCCCATGACATGCCAGAGGAGTACTGGGAGCAGCTCAAGTGACAGCGCCCTCGACGGCGGGATCCCCGCCCGACGGCAGATCGCCGGCGGCCGCGCCTTCCGAGAGGGAGCCGCGGCCGCCGGTCGTGTCGGGTTGGTGGCGGGCCGCCCTCCCGTCGATCCTCGGGGTGGGGCTGACCCTCGTCGCGCGGTCCGATGCGGCGCTCGTTGAGGAGCGATACTCGCGAGGGATCTACCCGGTTCTCGCTGCGGCCATCGGGCACCTGGGTCGGTCCTGGGAGCGCATCGTGCCCGCTGCCGGACTCGACGCGGGGCGCCCGTCGCTGGCGGAGGTGACGGCGCTCATCGGCGTCCTCGTCGTCTCCTGGCGCGGCTGGCGGGCGATTCGATCGGGCTCGGGCGCGGCGCTTCGATTCGCGCTCGGCGCAGCCGGGTGCCTGTACCTGGCGTTCATGCTGCTCTGGGGGCTGAACCACGCTCGCGAGCCGCTGGCCGCGCGCCTTCAGCTGCGAACGGGCCAGGCGGCGCCCGGTGAACTGGCGGAGCTCGCGGGCGAGCTGGGGAACATGCTCGCCCGCGAGCTCGCTGCTCTCGAAGGCCCGCTGCAGCGTCACGACTTCTCCGCGCTCGCCGTGGACGCCTGGGCCTCGGCTCTCCAGGAGCAGCCCGATCTCGGCTGGTGCACGACCCCTTTGGTCCGGGCGCCGATGGTGAGCAGGGCGCTGACCGCGAGCGGGATCAGCGGCGTCTTCGGACCCCACACGCAGGAGTGTCACGTGGCGGCCGGGCTGCCCGCGGTCGATCGCGGATTCGTCGCCTGCCACGAGATCGCTCACGCCCAGGGCTGGGCCCGCGAGGACGAGGCGAACTTCCTGGCGTGGCGCGTGACCAGCCGCGCGAGCGCGCGAGCCCTGAGGGTCTCTGGGCTGGCCCTTGCCCTCGTCCACGTCCACGAAGCGCTCCGGCGCGCCGACCCCGCGCTCCAGCGCGAATGCGCGCTCGCGCTCGAGCCCGCCGTCGTGGCCCTCATGGGCGATCGGACGTCCTTCTGGCGCGGGGCCCGGATGGAGTCCGCAGGCCGCGTGGCCACCGCGGTCAACGACGTCTACCTTCGATCCCAGGGGCATGAAGGGGTCGCGTCCTACGGGCGCATGGTGGACCTCCTCGTGGCGGAGCGTCGCGCGCGCCGAGGCCGAGGGGGCACGGACGACTCGCGGGGTGTTCAGGCTCGGTGATGCTCCGCGCGCGGAGGGACCCGGCCGTCCGTGAAGGCGAATCCCTCGGTTATCGTGTCGGGCGATGATCCCCTTCCTTCCTCTCGCGTTCCTCACCGTCTCGCCCCTCGTCACAGCGCCCCAGGACGGCATCGCTCACGGCGACGCCCCGCCGGCGACGGAGATGTCTCAGGAGGCGCGCGAGGCCATGGCGCGCTTCACCCTCCCCGAGGGATTCGGCGTGAGCCTCTTCGCCGCCGAGCCCCTGATGGCGCACCCGGTGGCCTTCACCATCGACGCGCTGGGGCGCTTCTACGTCGCCGAGACCTACCGGCACTCGAAGGGCGTCACGGACATCCGGGGTCACATGGACTGGCTCGAGGACGACCTCGCGTCCCGGACCGTGGCGGACCGCGTGGCGATGTACCGCAAGCACCTGTCTCCCGAGCGATACGCCGAGGAGTTCGAGACGGAGTCCGAGCGGGTCGTGCGGCTGGTGGACGTCGACGGTGACGGGGAAGCGGACGAGTCGACCGTCTTCGCGGCAGGCTTCGACGATCCGGCGGCGGGGATCGGTGCGGGGCTCCTGACGGAGACGCTCCCGGGCGGCGGAGTGAAGATCTGGTTCACGTGCATCCCGGACATGTGGGAGCTCGTGGACGCGGACGGCGACGGGGTCGCGGAGCAGCGCGAGCGCCACAGCACGGGGTACGGGCTCAGGGTCGCGCTCCTCGGGCACGACCTCCACGGCCCGGTCATCGGGCCCTACGGCCGTCTCTACTTCTCGATGGGCGACCGCGGCTTCAACGTGGTGACACCGGAGGGCGAGCGGCTCCTCCGGCTCGGGACGGGCGCGATCTTCCGCTGCGAGCTCGACGGCTCCGGCCTGGAGGTGTTCTGCGACGGGCTTCGCAACCCCCAGGAGATCGTCTTCGACGAGGCGGGGAACCTCTTCACCCTCGACAACAACTCCGACGGCGGCGACAAGGCCCGCTGGACCATGCTCCTCGAGGGCAGCGACACGGGCTGGCGGCAGGCCTACCAGTGGGTCTCGCGGCCGCACACCAGGGGACCCTGGAACCAGGAGAGGATCTGGCACCCCTTCCACCGGGAACAGCCGGCGTACGTCCTGCCGTGCATCGAGAACTTCACGAGCGGCCCGTCGGGCATGGCGCTCTACCCCGGAACGGGCTTCGGCCCCGAGTGGAACGGCCGGTTCTTCGTGTGCGACTTCCGGGGGAACCCCGGCTACAGCGGGATCCACTCCTTCCGGAACGACCCGAAGCTCTCCGGGTTCTCGCTGGCCGATACGAAGAGGTTCGTCTGGGACGTGCTGCCGACGGACGTGGAGTTCGGCGCGGACGGCGATCTCTACTGGAGCGACTGGGTCACCACTTACAACAAGACCGGCAAGGGGAGGATCTATCGGATCTCGCCCGATTCCCGCGACGCGGCCGAGCAGGCGAAGGTCGACGAGGTCAGGGCGCTCCTGGCCCAGGGTTTCGGGGGCTTCGAGCTCTCCAGGTGCGTGGAGCTGCTCGACCATGACGACCGTCGCGTCCGCGAGGGCGCTCAGCGCGCGTTCGCGACTGGCCTCGTGCGCGCGGGCGGATCCGATTCGATGGTCGAGGAGACGCTCGCGCTGCTCGCGAGCCAGAGCCGGTCCTACCGGTCGCGCACTCACCTCATCCGCGGCATCGCCGCGGCGGCGAGGCGCGACGTCCGCTGGTCCGCCGCGGGGATGAGCTTCGTTTCGATGCTCGACGGAGCCTCTCCGGAGCTCGCCATCCAGCTGATCTCCGGCGCGAGGGAGGCGCTCGGCGGAGCGCTCGCCTGGGCCACCGGCGACGACGAGCGGCGCTCGGAGCCCGAGGCGCAGCGCTTCATCGAGCGACTCAAGGCGGGCCAGCCGGCCGTGCTGGCAGCGCTCTGCGATCAGGTCGCCTCTCCTGCGCCGCACGTGCGACGGGTGGCGGTGGAGGCCCTCGGCGCGATGCCGGTGCTCACGTCGCTCGAGGCCAGCCTCGATCCGGTCGGTGTGATCCTCGCCGTTCTGGCCTCCGATGCGGAGGAGGATCCGTGGATGCGCCATACGTGCATCCGCGCCCTGGAGCGCCTCGGCGCTCACGAACGGTTGGTCGGAGCGGCGGAGAGCGGGCCGGAGCACGTACGCCGCGCGGCGGTCGTGATCATGCGTCGGGCCGAGGATCCCCGGGTCGCGATGTTCCTCGCTGATCCCAGTCCGCTCGTCCGGGCCGAGGCCGCGCGCGCGATCCACGACGTGCCGATCGCGGGCGCCATGGCGGATCTGGCGGCGCGCCTTCCGTACCTCCGGCCGGACGACGAGACGTTGACCTGGCGCCGCGTCCTCCAGGCGAACCGCGAGGTCGGGACCTCCGAGGCGGCTCAGCGGCTCGCCGACTTCGCGGTGCGTGTCGACGCTGCGGATGCGCTCCGGGTCGAGGCCCTTCAGGTGCTCGGCGCTTGGACGCGGTCTCGAACGCGCGACGGGATCCTGATGGATCACCGGCCGATCGACGGTGGAGCCGGCGAGTCGATCGCGTCGCTGGGTGCGCACCCGGTGATGGACCTCCCGATCATCGAGACCGCGCTCCGTCCGGTCCCCCTGGAGGACCGTGAGCTGACCGACGCCGAGATCAACGCGCAGGAGCTCTTCGGTACGAAGGAGACGCGGCCGCCGAGCGCGCTGCCCGTCGCGGTGGCCATGGTCGACTTCCATCGTGCGGTCGCGGAGCTCGCCGCGCCGATGAACGGGGGCGCCGCGCTCCGCCTGCTCGCCTCGGCCGAGGAGCTCGAGGACGGCGACCGGGTTCTCGCCTTCGAGGCGCTGATGGACCGATACGGCGACGACCGTAGAGCCCAGGGGTTCGCCGTGGCGGCCCGCCAGCTCCCCGGCCTGCTTCCGCTGAGGAGCGCGGCCTTCGCGCGGACGCCCGACGGCGAGGCCGCGGTGGCGCTCGACGCCGCGGCCCGGGGACAGGACCCGGCAGAGCGCCGGGAGGCCATCAGGGTGCTTGGAGGGCTTCAGGGCGAGGCCTGTGCGGAGATGTTCGCCGCGATCGGCTCGGACCTGGAGCCGACGGCGCCGGAGCTCGTCGAGTGGCTGGCCGCCGCCGAGCGGCATCCGTCCGCGCGCGTGAAGGCGGTCCTCGACGCCCGCAAGGCCGCCATGACGGATTCGGGCGACGCGATCACGGCGTGGCTCATGTGCCTCGAGGGCGGCGACGCGGAGCGCGGCCGGGCGATCTTCACGGGGAAGTCCGAGACCGCCTGCCTGCGCTGCCACGTGGTGGGCGACGAGGGCGGGTCCGAGGCCGGCCCCGCCCTGGACGGGGTCGGGGTTCGCCTCAGCCGTGAGGAGATCCTCCGGTCGGTCGTCGAGCCGAACGCGCAGATCGCAGCCGGGTACGAGAACTGGCTGATCTCCCTCGACGACGGCGAGGTGCTGAGCGGCCGGATCCTCGAGGAGTCCGAGGAGCTGGTCGTGGTGGAGACCTCGAAGAAGGAGGTCTGGGAGATCCCGCCGGGCGAGATCGAGGCCCGGCGCCGGGACGTGTCCGCGATGCCTGCCGACGTCTCCACGCACCTCTCCCGGGCGGAGATGAGGGACCTCGTGGCCTTCCTCGCCTCGCTCCGGGACTGAGCCCGGTTCGTTCTGAGACGTGGCCCGGGGGGGCCTGCGTCCCCCCTCAAGGGGGGCCGCAGCCGGCGTCGATTTCTCCCGTGACACCCTTTCCCCCGGTCTCTGGCGGGGGCTCGCGCGGGTGTCGCCCTCCCCAGCGATGTCGAACACGGCGACCCTCAGCTTCAGTGTCAGCGGAAACGCGCTCTTCAGTCCTGAAGAGGTCCGCGCACTCATGCAGGTCGAGTTCGAGCGGGCCGCGCGGTACTCGTACTCCGTCGCGTGCCTCCTGGTCCAGGTCGATCACCTCACGCAGCTCCGGACCATCCACGGTGAGGAGTCGAAGCAGGAGGTGTTGATGTCCGTGGTGGACCTGGTGAAGAGAGCGACGCGAGAGGGGGACCTGCTCGGCTACATCGTCGACGATCGCCTCGTCGTCCTGGTGCCGCACACCGAGCCGAAGGCCGGAAAAGCCATCGCGGAGCGTCTCCTGGCCGGTGCGCGGGAGCTGGTCTTCCGCCTGGACGATCGGACCCTGCGGGTGACGCTGTCCATCGGGCTCTCCCACAACCAGGACCCCGGGGCGAAGAACTTCGCCACCCTCGAGCGTGTCGCCGAGGAGGGGGTCTGCGTGGCCGACGCGAGCGGCGGCGACCGTGTGGTGCAGACGGAGCTGTACGAGCTCCACGAGGGCGCGCGAAAGCCCGCGAGCCGGGGCGATCTCCAGGAGCTTCTCGGGCGCGCCGAGGCGATGGGTTATCGCCAGCGCCTCGAGGGTCTCGTCAGCGAAGGGACGGATCTCGAGTCCGCCGCGAACGCCGTGGCCGAGGAGGTGATCCAGCGCGCCGTCGCCGACGCGAGGAAACAGTGGGAGCGCGAGCTCGAGGAGGCGAACCTCCAGATCAAGGAGAAGATCGCCGGCGTCGCGGACGTCGCGGACGCGGCGGGGTTCCTGCGCGAGATCGAGCAGCTCAACCGCCGCATCGCCAAGCTCACGGGATCCCTTGAGGCCACGGAGGAGGAGATCGCAAGCCTGAGGGCGCTGAAGAGCGTCGACGACGGCGTGGAGTCGATCTACCGCGACGTGCAGGGCCTCCAGGACTCCGACTCGCGCGCGGAGATCAAGGAGGGCCTGATGGGGGCCATCTTCCAGGCCAACCTGGACCTCCAGGGCAAGCGCTCCGCCTGACGCGCTGGCCTCTCACGGAACGGCGAAGGGCCGCCGCCGAACGAGTCGGCGGCGGCCCTTCGCGCAGGATCCGCGGAGGGGATCAGGGGCAGAACAGGACCGACAGGCCGTCGGCGAAGTTCCAGCCAGCCTGGCCGCCCTGGTTGTCGCGGAACCAGAAGGAGAAGTTCCAGGTGTCGCCCGGGTTGATCGTCGACGGTCCGGAATTGAACGGCGCCGTCCCGTAGTCCACGGTCTGGATGGCGCTGCCGAAGATGTCGGACTGGTTGATGACCTGGAACCGGTGGAGCGTGCCGCCGACGCAGAGGTTGCCGTTGCTGCTGGCGATCTGAATCTGGGAGTCCCCGTAGAAGAACAGCCCGAAGGTCCCCGGAACGGTGCCAGCGGCGCCGACGCGGAAGTCATTGGCCGAGATGCTCGAGCTGCCGAGGCCGAACATGTTCGCCGGCACACCGGAGTTCGACGGGAGGCCCTGGCAGTAGTTGTTCCAGCCGCACTGGGGCGGTTCAGGGATGATCTTGAAGATCCTGCTGCTGGTGACGATGTAGACCTCACCGTCGTGGTCCTCACCGAAGGCGCGGATGCCGCCGATCGAGAGGCTGCCCGGAGGATCGAGCTCGGCGGTCCGGTTGGTGAATTCGCTGACCGTGCTGCCGTTGTACTTCAGGCTCCAGATCTGGCTCGAGCAGTAGTCCGCGTAGAAGTACGTACCGGCGAGGTCGGGGATCGCACTTCCGCGGTAGATCATCCCGCCCGTGACGGAGCAGTTGCCGCCGGAGTGCGAGTACTCCTGGATCGGGTCGAGCAGCGCTCCGTTGGTGCAGGTGCAGCCGGAGAGACCGGTGCACCGGTTGCCCTCCTTGCAGCGCCACCCGAGGTTCTCCCCGAGGACACCGGCGGGGATGAAGTCGATCTCCTCGCGCTGGTTCTGCCCGACGTCGCCGATCCACATGTCGCCCGTCAGGCGATCGAAGGTGAAGCGCCACGGGTTGCGGAGGCCGATGTGGCAGATGGCGTCGTTGATCCCGGACGTCCCGACGAACGGGTTGTCCGAGGGGATGTAGGGGGCGGCGATGTCCACGTCGTAGCGGAGCATCTTGCCCAGGAGCGAGTTGCCGTTCTGGGCGCGGTTGTTCGGGTCGTTGCCCGAGCCCCCGTCGCCCATGCCGACGTACAGCATCCCGTCCGGCCCGAACTTGATGCAGCCGCCGTTGTGGTTGCTGAAGTCCTGGTTGATGGAGGCGAGCGTCCTCACGACCGTGTTGCTCGCCACGTTCGGGTTCGACGTCACCGCGAACTCGGAGACGCGGGTGTCACCGGAGTTGTTGGTGTAGTTGACGAAGAAGCGGCCGTTGTTCTGGTAGTCGGGGTGGAACGCGAGGCCGAGGAGGCCGCGCTCGCCGCCCGAGAGGACGATCGGGTCGATGTTGAGGAACGGCGTGCTGAGGAGCGTGCCGTTCTCGACGACCCGGATGATCCCGCCCTGCTGGACGATGAAGACCCGGGTGGGGTCGCCTGGGGCGAAGGTGAGGTCGGTGGCCTGGGAGACGCCCTGGACGAACAGCTCGGTTTGGAGCGTCGTCTGGGCGCTGGCGGGCTCGGCGCTGAGCGCGAGGCCGACGGCGGCGAGGCCGGCGAGGAGGGAGGGACGGAGCATGGGCGGCGTCTGGGACTGACGGAGAGAAGGGGTGCCTCGTTCGATCGCGGCTCGCTCGAGCGCGGGAAGAGGCTGCGAGGGCCATCAAGACCCACCCCAAGGATCGAGGGCTACTGTGACAGTGTCAAGGCGAAGGGGAGGCGGTGGATGTTCCCAGAAGGAGGCGATCCCGGGTTCCCTCGAATTCGCAGGATCCTGCCGATCCTGTCTCTGATCCGTGGCCTGCAGGCCGTACGGGGCGCGGCCTTCGGGCTCTATGCTGCGTCCAGGCCCATGAGTGACCCCTCTCGACCGCGAACCGCCTGTGCTTGGAAGACACGCCCTGGACGTCCTAGAGCGCGAGGCTCCCTCGCATTGGCGGGTCTCATGGCTCTCGTCAGCGCCTGTGGCGGAAGCGACACGAGTCCCAAGGTGCGACACGTCGTTCTGATCACGCTCGACACCACGCGCGCGGATCACCTGGGCTGCTACGGGAATCCCGCGATGCAGACGCCCGCGCTCGATCAGCTCGCGTCGGAGGGGGTGCGCTTCGCTTCATGCACATCGGCGGCGTCGACGACGCTCGCCTCCCACGCGTCCATCCTGACCGGTACCTATCCCCATCGGCACGGCGTCCCGCGCAACGGGTTCACTCTCTCGGAGCGCGCGCGGACTCTCGCGGAGGTGCTGGACGAGGCGGGGTTCTGGTGCGCGGGCTTCCTCGGCTCGGCGGCGCTCACGGGCAGGACGGGGATCGACCAGGGCTTCGTGCACTGGGACGAGGACTTCGACGAGGCCGCCCGACAGGACGGCAACGATCAGAGCCAGCGTGACGCGGCCACGCTGACGGACAGGATCCTCGCCCATACCGAGGAGACGCTCGCGCGGGCCGGCGCGGGCGATGCGCGGCTGTTCCTTTTCGCGCAGTACTTCGACCCCCACGCGCCCTACGCGCCGCCGGCGTCCGAGCTCGAGCGCTACGGAGCACAGCTCAGCGCAGGCGACTTCGCGGCCATCGAGCAAGCAGTGGTTCAGCAGCAGGTCCGGGCCCTCGGCAGGACCGCCGGAGGACAGCAGGGCGTGATCACGGGTGGCCTCACCGAGGAGCTGATCCGGAACACATCGCGGGTTCCCACCGAGCTCGGCCGCCAGCTCGAGAGGCTCTACCGAGGAGAGGTGACGCACATGGACCGCGAGATCGGTCGCCTGCTCCTCGGGTTGCAGCGGCTGGGCGTTCTCGAGGACGCGCTCGTCGTGATCACCGCGGACCACGGAGAGACGTTCTGGGACGGCCCCAACGCCTGGAACCACGGGCTCTGGGTGGGTCAGCCGGAGATCGCCGTGCCGCTCATCGTCCGCGGCCCCGCGGGAGCGGAGATCGGACGCGGCCGGGTGGTGAACACGCCGGTGTCGGGGGTCGATGTGATGCCGACCGTGCTCGAGCTCGCCGGCGTCTCCGCGCGAGGCTGCGACGTCGACGGCCGCTCGCTCGCAGGGGCGATCGGTGGAGGCGGGAGCCTCGACGACCGCGCGGTGTTCAGCGAGGCGACTCAGCCCGGGGCGGCCCTCGAGGTCGGCGAACTTCGCTGGCGGGGGGAGCGCAAGCCAGTCGCGGTGCGCCTCGGGCGCTGGAAGCTCGTCAGCGCCGGCTACCTCGGACTCCAGATGCTCTACGACCTGAACGCCGACCCTGCCGAGCGGGAGGACCTCCTGCGCGGAGGCGGCGGCGACCCGGACTCACGGGCGGCTGCTGATCGCCTCGGCGAGGAGCTCGCGCGCTGGCGAGCGAGCGCGGCCCCGCTCCCGTCGGAGTTCGACCGCGAGCAGGCCGAAGGGCTCGCCGGCCTCGGCTACGCCGAGGCGCTCGAGGGAACCGAGGACGAGCGTTGAGTGCATGCTCCTCCTGACGAGCCTCGCTGGCTGCGCCTGACGCGATGCGTTCGAACTTCGCCGGCTACTCGAAGGAGCCGTGGTGGCGATAGAAGAATCGGTGCACGACGCGATCGTCGCGGAGCACCTCGCCGTCGATGAAGTAGACCGGCAGTCGCTGATCGCCGACGTCGGCTCGCTGAGCCTTCATGGCGAACCGGATGAGGTCGCCGGGCTCGACGGGGAACGGGCGCACCGGGAAGAACGACTGGCGCCAGTGGGTCTGGACGTGCATCGGGGAGCAGCTCAGCTCGACGCCTTCGGCGAGATCGACCTCGAACCACCCTCCGAAACCGTGCACGGTGCCCTCCTGCTCGACGGTCATGCTCTCCGCCGATGTGAAGAAGAAGTCGTCCGCTGTTCCGTTGTCGAGGTCGAGGTCGAGAACGGTCACCGCTGGGCCGAGGAGGCTCGATGGCTTCAGGTCGCAGGCGGCGGTGATGAAGCTCTGGACCTCGGTCTCGAGGATTCGAGAGAAGTCGAAGCCGTAGACCGGGCGCTCCCAGAGGCCGATGCCGAGATCCTCGTGCACATGGCTGTCGCAGACGGGCGCGACCCGCAGGCGGAGGTGGCCTGGGAGCATGTGTCCGCCAGGCGCGAGGTAGCGATCACGAGCATCGATGACCGACTCGAACATCAGCTCCGCGAGCCCGAAGAAGCCCATCCACTCGGAGATGACGAGGTCGTACTCCTGGTCGAGGTCGAGCTCCTCGGCGCGGCCGCGGTGGAAGCGGATCCGGTCGCCAAGTCCGTTGTCGTCAGCGATCTCCCGAGCGAGATCGATGATCGCAGAGCTGTCCACGGCGTCCACCTGCGCGGCGCCGGCGCGTGCGGCGAACATGGAGAGGATGCCCGTACCGGTGCCGATATCGAGCACGCGCTTTCCCTTGGCCACCTTCTCGATCGCGCGCCTGTAGGCGTCCGTCCGGGCGTGGTCCTGGATCATCAGGCGGTGCACGCCAGGGTCCGCGTAGCTCGCGAAGTAGTCGTGGTCGCTGGAGTAGCCGTCGGTCATGGCCGGAAGGTTGCCAGACGGGGCCTCCCGGCGCTCGCCGGAACGGCCCTCCATGGCGTATTCCTGGCTCCCTCGAAAGGTCCCGCGGCCGGGGCCGGCTGTCGTTGAGATCGGGGCTCCGGGATTCGTACGATCCCGGCGTGGGGGAAACACAGGAACACGGGGCCTCGGCGGCCCGGGCGCTGGACCCGTCAGCGGCGCTGAGCTTCGCGGAGGCGGCCGCCCTGGCCGGCGTGGAGCCGGAGCGCATCGCGGCGCTGGCGGACAGCGGGGAGCTCCTGCACGAGGGCTCTCGCGGCCGCCGGCGCGACGATCGGGTGGTCCGCATGGTGGACCTGGCGGACCTGTTTCCTCACGTGCTTGGCCGGGAGGCGCCGTCCGCTGCGGTGGGGGCATCCTCCGGGGCCAGGGGGGAGATGGCGCTGCGAGAGATCGACGTCCCCCGGCCCGACCTCGCCGAGGAGGTCCTCGCGTCGGGAGCATCGCGAGACGCCCTCGTGGAGCTGGCGCAAGATCTCGAGACGCGCCTCGACCTCGCCGAGCGAGAGCGACAAGCGAGCACCGCGAGCCTCCTCATGGCCCAGCGTCGCGTGCTCGATCTGGAGCTGAAACTCAGGCGGAGGCCCTGGTCCTACGCCGGGGCAGCGGCCGCGACGGCGCTCTCCTGCGTGGCCCTCGTGGCCCTCGTTCGGCTGCCGGAGCTCGTACGGAAGACCGCCGCCGCGGAGCTCGGCGCTGCGCGAGTGGAGACCATGGAGGAGCTTCGTGCGCTCGAGAGTTCGACCGAGGCCGCCCTGGCCGAGGCGGCTCAGGAACGCGCGGTCGCAGGGAAGAGAGCGGAGGAGGCGCTCGCCGCAGCGGTGTCGAGCGCCGCAGCGATCGCGACGGATGCCCGTGATGCCCGACTCGCGGCCGAGGAGCGCGTGGCCGCCACCGCCGCGCGGGCCGAGGGCGAGCGGGGGGTGCTCGAGGCCGCATTGGCAGGGCTGGAAGCTCGACTGCGGGCGGCTGACGAGCGTGATCAGCGGCGGGCCGCAGAGCTCGAGGTCGCGCGCGATGGCTCGAGCCGGGAGCGCATTCGCTTCGAGCAGCGACTGGAGGAAGCTGATCGCGCCGCGGATGCTGCGCGGGCCGCCCTCGCAGACGAGCGACGCCTCGGCGCCGCCGATCGAGACCGCCACGCAGCGCAGATGGCAGCCCTGGCGGAGCAGATCCGCGTCTCCACGCGGCGCCTCGAGGAGCTGGAGGCCGCCCGGCTCGCGCTCCCCGAGCCGGAGACCTTCGAGCCGGCCGAGGCCGCGGCGCAAGAAGAGAGCTCGCAAGGCCCGCTGCTGCGGTTCCTCACGGGTCTCTTTCGCGCAGATGCCTGACGACCCTGCATGGGCTCTAATCCGGCGGCCGTGGCGCTGCACCGCTGAATGAGGTTGCATGATTCGCCTCATCGACCCCGGGTTCGAGGCGGCCGCGGAGGATGGCCTCGGCGAGATCACCCTGCTGCTGGACCGGTTCATCAGCGCTCGCCGGCTGCAAGGCGGTCACGTCTGTCCCGGCGTCCTGCAACTGCTCGAATGCTGCATCTGGAACCCCATCGACCTGATCCTGGCGTTCTTCGGAAGCTGGAGCGATGCCGAGGCGCAGCGGGGCCTTCAGAGAGTCGATAGCGGCACTGGGGCCTGCTCGATGAGCGGGAACGAGCGCGCCCCCGCACCGCTGCCCGTCAGGACGAGCTGCGACGCGGGGGCGCCATGGGTCGGATCGACGAACGGGGCAGTCCATCGTGGGGCTGGCCCGTTGCAGGTCGATGCCTTCATTCACATCACTGGAACGTGATCGAGATCCCGTCGGTGAAGTTGGAGCCGAGGCCGACCTGATCGCGGAACCAGGCCTGGAAGTTCCAGGTCTGTCCCGCGCTGGTGCCCGCGGTGCCCCCGCCCTGCGGAATCGCCTGGAGATCGATGGCGAGCTCGAACTCGCCCAGGGCTCCGGAGGAGAGGATCTCGCCCGGGCCCACGTACCGGCCGATGGACCCCGACAGGCAGAGGTTTCCGTTGCTCGTGCCGCCGGCGCCGGGGATGAAGCCCTGGAAGGGCGCGACCGCGAAAATGCCGAACTGGTTCGGGGGCAGGCTCGAGGCCGTCAGGGTGAGATTGTTGTCCGCGACCAGGGCGGAGCCGAACGCGCCCATGGTTCCTGCCTGGCCGCTCGAGTTCACGGCGGCGTTGCAGTAGTTGAAGCCGAGACCGGTCGACACGACGTTGACCGCGAGGATCGCGACGCCGCCACCGGGGTTGCTCGAGTTGCTGAAGCTCACCGCGGTGATCGACTCGCCGGCGGCAGCGGAGAGGTCGATCGTGCCGACCTGCAGGTTGAGGTTGAAGCTCGGCAGGGCGAGGTCCACGGCGCCGCGACCCAGGAAGGTGCCGCCGAACCAGTCGCCGCCGGAGACGGTCCCGAAGACGGTTCCTCCGCTCTGGAGCGAGAAGGAGACGTCGAAGCTGCCGCCCCCGTCGCTGATCTGGAACAGGACCCTGCCCTCGCCGCCGGAGCCGACCGGGATCGGACTCGCGAGGTTGGTCACCTGGGGCACGCTCTGGTCGGGGTCCAGGAGCCAGGTGGGCTGGGTCCCGATGTCGTCGCCGTCGGCGGTGGCATCGAACGCCCAGAGGCCGTTGGTGACCGCGTTGCGGTTCCCGAGGTGGACCATGTCGAGCGCGCCTGCCTGGTCCTGGAGCACGAACGGGTCGCTGATCGGGTTGGACGGTACGCCCCCGATGAAGTCGAGCGCGCGGTCGGAGATCGCGCGGAAGCCGGCCGGGTCGTCCGGGTTGCCTTCCTCACCAGCGTGGACGATCCCGTTGAAGTTGAAGTCCAGCGGGACGGGCGTGACCGTCTCCAGAGTCGCGGTGTAGTCGGCGGCGAACGTCCCGGTGAGATTGAACGTTCCGGTGACCCCGCTTCCGGGGTCGGTGAACTGGAAGGTGATGTTCAGGGGCCCTTCGATGCGGGTGGTGAGGCCGGAGACCGAGATGTTCGCGTTGAAGCTCTGCGGCTGGCTTTGCGAGCCGGTCAGGTCACTGACCGTCGGCGTGCCTCCCAGGGGCGTGATGGTGAACGTCCCGGAGGTCGCGGTCGTGGTGAGTTGGAACGTCACGTTGCCCGCGGCGTCCACCGACGCCTGGGGACTGGCGAAGCTGAAGCTCAGGTTCGTGATCGAGATCGTGGCGAGGTCGGGCAGGAACACGACGGGGTTCGGGATGCTCGCGTTGATGTCGGGCGCGACCAGCACCTGTCCCGTTCCGGCCAGTTCCGCCGCGGTGGGCTGGGCTCCCGCGGCCCCAGTGAGGCGGATGCCGGTGTTCCCGGAGAGTCCGAACGACGGAGGGTTCCCGACGATCGGGCCGAGGCTCGTGGTCCCGCTGTATGTGAACTGCGTCGCGGGGGCGTCGATCACGAAGTCGAGGGGGCTCTGCGCTGAAGCGGCGGCAGTGAGCGCCGCGGCGGCGAGGAGCGGGGTAGCGAGTTGGTGGAGCTTGGCCATGGAGTCGCGTCCAGAGTCGGTGAAAATGAGGCCGGAAAGGCAGGAAAGACGGCGTCTGTAATACGCGTCTAATCATGGTGGCCTCAAGCGCTGATCTCCGCCATGGGGGATCTTTCAACACCGGGAGGGGGGGCAGAACGGGCTCGCCAGGGCCCGAGAGCCGCGCCCGGCCTCGAATCCCAGGGCTCGAATTGCTACACAGCGCCCATGGAAGGCACCCGAGATGGGCTCGGCGCGGCGGACGAGGGATGGTGGACTCTCGGTCAGGCCGCGGAGCGGGCGAACGTCTCCCACATGGCCCTCCAGGTCTGGATCAACAGCGGTGACCTCCCCTGCGACCTGGCATGGCGGGAGGGGGCCTCGGTGAGGGTCGTCCGGCCGCTGGATGTGGCGGCCCTGGTGCCAGGGCTCGCGCTGGATCCAGTCGAGGGTAGCGCGACCCTCGGTGAACGCGCGCTGCACATGGGGGAGCCTCACTCGAGGCTTGGAGGCGAGCCGCGGCGCGATCGCGAGCTCCCGCTCGCGATCGAGGAGGGCGAGCAGCACCATGAGGCCGAACTCCGCCGCGAGGTGGAGCGCCTCCGCAAAGAGGTCCACGAGCTCCGTTCGGCCCGCATGGTCGCCGAGATCCGCGGTGAGCGGCGTTCCTCGCCCCGCGCGAGCTCCTCGGTGGGGTCTGCTCCGGCGCCCTGGCGACCCTCCTCGAATTCGTCGCCCGCATCCAGGATCCCCGCGCTCCGCGCGGCTGGACTGGGCTTGACGGTCGGCCTGGTCGCCGCTGCCGGTTGGGCTCAGCGCGGCGGAGGGGTCGTGGAGGCCGCGCCGCCGATCGAGGCTGCCGTCGAGCCGAGAGCGACCGCGACCGGTTCGGTTGCGCGGATGGACGACGCGCAGCCGCCGACCAGTGCGCCCGCTCCCGCGCCGGTGCTCCCGTTCGAGCCGAGCCCCGGCGAGGTCTCCCTCGTGCGCTCGCGGCCGCCCGCTGAGGAGGCGCTCGACCCGTCTGCCGGTCCGGCGTCATCACCGTTCCCCGTGACGCTCCGCCAGATCGATCCGACGGCCTACGTCGACGCCGAGCTCGAGGGGGCCGCGTGCGCGTTCCACGCCCTCTGGGACGATGGAGGGGGCCGCTACCGGGCATCACTCGGGCCCTGCATCGGGAGCCACAACGCCGATGGGCTGGTTCGAGGCACCCACCGGGTCGACGGCGCCGCGTGCTGCGCGCATCACGCCTTCGTCGAGCGAATGACGTCGGCCACGCGCGACGAAGATGCTCTGGGGCAGCTCGTGGCCGAGGCCGAGGCCTCGCGGGCCGAGGGCGTCGTGCCGCCTCTCCTTCGCCTCCGGGCCGAACGGTCCGCAAAGCGGTTCCTCGGCCACGCGCTGCTGGCGAGGCACGGCCACCCCGACTGGGCCGCGGCCGGCCTCGACGGCGACGGCGGCGATCACCTCTGGGTCATCGATCCATCTGGTGACCCCATGCGACTGTCGCTCCATTCCTGGCTCGTCCCCCGGGAAGGGGACGAGCCGGTGCGGTTCGAGCTCGACCTCCGGGTCGAAGACGGGCCCGAGGGCGACCGGGGCCTCGCGTTCCGGTGGCTCGAGCGGTGAGCGCTGACGGCACGGCGGACCGCGGGCTCGCGGCTGGATGGCTGGCCATCCTCCTGGCGGTCGGTGGCCTGTTGACTTTCCAGCATGGCCTCGAGGCTCGCGCCGAGGCGGAGCCGCCGGGGCTGGTCTCTGGAGCGGGGCTGCTTCCCGGCGTGGACGGTGATGGCGACGCCGAGGTGCGCACGCCGGGCTCGCTCGCGCTGATGTCCCCGCGTGTCCGGGGTCTCGGCGCTGGTCGTCGACGGGCGGGAGCTGCCCTGATGGCGGCGGCGCTTGCACTGGCCGCCGCGGCGCGTCCTGGGCAGAGCGCGGCCTCGCGCCTCGTCCGCTGGCTCTGGGTGGCCCTGGGGGCGTCCGGTCTGTGGCTGCTCCTCGGCGAGGCGCACGCTGGCGCGGCCAGCGCCGCGGCCGCCGCGGCTGGATTCAGGAGCGGAGCGCTCCTCTTCGGGCTGGGCCTCGTGCTCGCGCTCGGTTGGGGCCGCGGAGACCGGGCGCCTTCCGCGCGCTGATCAACGCGGCGGTCGCGCGATGAGGAGCGCGGCGGCCAGGAGGGCTGCGCTGACGAGGAGCTTCGGCAGGTCCGCGGACTCGCTGAACGGAGGGGCGAGCGCGACGGCGACGGCGAGCGGCACCTTGAGGTTGTTCATCACCGCGAGGGTCCCGAGGCCGACCCGCGTCGCGCCTCGATTCCAGAGGAAGAACGCGACGCCGGAGGGCACCAGTCCCAGGTAGAGCAGCGTCAGGACCTGGCTGCGGTCGAGGCCGAGATCCGCGTGCCCGACGTGGCCCGCCGCCCAGCCGCCAGCCACGATCGCGGCGCCGACGTAGAGCCAGCCGAAGCGCTCCGTCGAGCCTCCACCCGCCGACGGCTCGATCCGGGCGTAGAGGACTTGCCCGGCGGCCCAGGCGAGGTTCGCGCCCTGGACGAGGATGACTCCGGTCCAGAATCCGCTCTCCGACCCGAGGCGGGGGCCGCCGGTCTGGAGTGCGTAGGCCGCAGCCACTGCCACCGCCGCGGCGCACCAGGGCCGCGCGCTGCTCGAGGCCCGGCCGCGCCTCGAGAGAAGGGCTCCCGAGAGGACGACGAGGATCGGCGTCGTGATCGTCAGGAGCGCCACCTCGTGGCCGGCGAGGTGGGCGTAGGCGCGCATCACCAGCACGTACATGAGCCCGAACTGGAGGGCGCCGACGCCCATGAGCGCGAGCGCCCTGCGCGGACGGACGCGCTCCTTCAGGAGAACGGGCGCGAACAGGAGCGCCGCCAGGGTCAGCCGCGCGGCGGCGAGCAGATCCGGATCGATGCCGCTCTGGTCGATCAGCGCGAAGGAGACCGACCAGAGCAAGGACGCGACGACGAGCAGCAGCATGACGGGCGGGCCCCCGCGTGAAGGCGGCCGCTGGCTCAGATGATCTCGTAGCGGCCCGGAGTCGGGATCTCGTACTCGCCGTCCTCACCGGGCAGGCTCTTCGGCATCGTGTCCCAGGTGAGCGTGTCGACCTCGGGCGCGAGGATGCGCTTGGAGTTGAGCGCCTGCTCCCAGGTCACCTCCTTGCCGGAGTAGCACGCCATGCGGCCCATGATCGCCGTGAGGCTCGCGTAGGCGCCGTTCTCGGCCTCGTTGTGCGGGACGTCCCGGCGGATCGCGTCGAAGAGAACGTCGTGCTCCTTCTGGTAGTGGGCCGAATCCTGGCCCTCGAAGCGCCAGCGGTCGCCGCCGTAGGTCTCGATGCGGCCGGCGCCGAGCGCGCTGGTTCCCTCGCTGCCGTGGGCGAACTCGGCGACGGTGTTCTTCGTGTTCCGATGGTGGCGGCACTGGCTCATCATCTTCGCCCCGTCGTCGTAGGTGTACTCCACGGCGAAGTGGTCGTAGATCTCGCCGTGCTGGGAGCCGGTGCGGACCTGGCGGCCGCCCATGCCCGCGCACTTCACCGGGTAGGCGTCCATGACCCAGTTGCCCACGTCCAGGTTGTGGATGTGCTGCTCGACGATGTGGTCCCCGCAGAGCCAGTTGAAGTAGTACCAGTTGCGCATCTGGTACATCATCTCGCTCCAGCCCTCCTGCCGCGGGTTGACCCAGACCCCGCCGGAGTTCCAGTAGACGCGCGTCATGATCGGGCGGCCGATGGCGCCGTCGTGGATGGCGTCGATCGTGGCGTTGTACTTGGTGCTGTGGTGGCGCTGGAGGCCCACGCCCACCTTGAGGTTCTTCTCCTTCGCGACCTGCGCCGCAGCGAGAACGCGTCGGATGCCCGGGCCGTCGACGGCGACGGGCTTCTCCATGAAGACGTGCTTGCCGCGGTTGATGGCGTACTCGAAGTGCCACGGGCGGAACCCCGGGGGCGTCGCGAGGATCACGACGTCGACGTCGGAGTCGAGGGCCTTCTGGTACGCGTCGAAGCCGACGAAGGTCGACTCCCTGGTGACGCTGACCGAGTCGGGGTGCGCCGACTTGAGGGCGTTGATGGCGTCGTCGGCGCGGTCCTGGAAGGCGTCGGCCACGGCGACCAGGCGGCAGTTCTTGGTGTTGAGCGCCTGGACGGTCGCGCCCTTGCCGCGGCCGCCGCAGCCGACGAGCGCGACGCGAAGCTCCGCGTTCCCGGCTGCTCCCGCCTGGCCGGCCAGGAGGGCCGGCGTGAGGGATGCAGCGGTGGTGGCCTGGAGAAGCGCGCGGCGGTTCAGCTGGCTCGGGCGGGGTGCGTGGCTGTGGGGCATCGGAAGTGGTTGGCTAGGGGGTCGGGGCGTCGGTCGGTCGTTCCGGAGACGGCGAGTCAGCGCTCACCCTTCCGCTGGCGGTCCTGGATGACGCGGATCTCGTCGAGGTCGGCGTCGTGGTAGCGGCTCCACTCCGAGTAAGGGGGCGGGTTCAGCGGGCGGACGACCCGGAAGCCGAGCCACTGCGCGTCGGTGTGGTACCAGATGCTCTTCGGGAACTGAGGGTCCTGGACCTTCCACGCCTCGGAGGAGCCGCGCCTCGAGGCGCTGCGGAGCTTGTCAGGATCGTCGTCCCAGTGCCCGCCGCGGGCGACCCGCGGGTAGAGCGCCGTCGGCCACTGGATCGGATCCATCACGGGGCCCTTCGCCGAGCGCTCGGCGAGTGCCTTGTAGCCGTCCTTCGTGAAGCCGTCGAGGCACCACTCCGCCACGTTGCCGTGCATGTCGTGGAGGCCCCAGGGGTTCGGCTTCAGGCTGCCCACTTTCTGGTACTGGCCGTCGGAGTTGTCGAACCAGATGCCGTGATCGTCGACGCTCTCCGCGCCGAAGGAGAAGGCGCCGTTGGTGCCCGCCCGGCACGCGTACTCCCACTCGGCCTCGGTGGGCAGGCGGTAGAAGCGACCTGTCTTCATGGAGAGCCACTTCGTGTACTGCTTCGCCGCGAACTGGGTCATGGAGATCGCGGGGTAGCCGTCCACGCCCATCTCGAAGTCCATGGGCACGTAGGGCGGCGTGGGCCGGCTCACGGCGTCCGCCCAGGTGTCCTGGGGGGCGATCTCGACGGCGCCCTTGGCTCTCGCCTGCTTGTCGAGGCGATCCATGAACTGCTTGTACTCGTCCCAGCTCACCTCCGTCACGCCCATCCAGAACGGAGAGAGTCGCACCTCGACCTGCGGGCCCTCCCAGTCCCGGCGATCCTCTTCGTCCGCAGGGCTCCCCATGAGGAAGGTCCCTCCGGGAACGGGCGTCATCGCGAAGGTGACCTTGGTCCCGGTGATGGTCTCGTCGTACCGGGTCATGGACTGCTCGTCCTTGGCCTCGGCGGACTCGACCTGGGTCGCCGGCGGGGTGGCCTCGGGGAGCGGCGGGTAGACCTCCCTCCTGGTGGCTTTCTCGTCCTGGCCGGGCGCCGTCGGGGCGTCCTTCGCGGAGAGGAGCGCCGCAGGGAGCGCGAGGGTGACGAGGATGGGCGCGAAGCGCGCGGGCGGGGTGCGCAGAGTTCGAAGCATTGGCGAGGGGAGCGAGGGATGGATCTCCGTCTCCACAGTGTGGGGGGGCGACGGCGTCAGGCCAAGGGCTGCGACCGGTGCGCGTGACGTACGTTTTGCACATCGGGTGGTCACGATCGCTCGCCCCTCGGCTTTCTCTTGGCCGTTGGAAGTCGATCGCGCACGATGCATTCCTCAGACGAACCCCATCAGCCCCCCCATGACTCGACCCGACTTCAAACGAGCTCCTTCCTCCACCGCCGCGGACCGCACCCCGAGCCCCTCGGCGGATCAGCGCGCGACGACGCGTCGCGACGTCCTGCGGGCCGCCGGCGCGGCGACCGCCCTCGGCGCCACGGCCAGCGTCGCGGGAGCGGCTCAGGACGACTCGAAGAAGGTCTTGAGGGTCGGCCTGGTCGGCTGCGGTGGCCGCGGCGGCGGCGCCGTCATCAACGCGCTGCGCGCTGACCCCAACACGAAGCTCGTCGCCATGGGCGACGCCTTCCCCGACAGGATCGAGACCAAGCTGCTCGAGCTCAAGGGCAACGGGAGCCTGAACCAGACGCAGATCGACGTACCGCCCGAGAACCGTATCGCGGGGATCGACTGCCACGAGAAGGTGGTCGACCTGTGCGACGTGGTGCTCTTCGCTTCGACCCCGGGCTTCCGACCGGTTCAGGTCGAGTACGCGGTCTCCAAGCGCAAGCACATGTTCGTGGAGAAGCCCGTCGCGGTGGACGGGCCCGGCCTGCGGAAGATCTGGCAGGCGTGCAACGAGGCCAAGGACCTGGGGATCGCCGTCGTCACCGGCCTCTGCTATCGCTACGAGAAGAAGAAGCAGGCGGTGTACGAGAAGATCCACGAGGGCGCCGTCGGACGCATCAACGCGGTCCAGTGCTCCTACGACACCGGTGCGCTCTGGCATCGCGGCGAGAGCCCCGAGTGGTCGGAGATGGAGACCCAGCTGCGGAACTGGCTCTACTACACGTGGTGCTCGGGTGACCACGTCGCCGAGCAGGCGATCCACAACCTCGACAAGCTCATCTGGGCGATGAACGACCAGCCGCCTTTGAGCGTGCGCGCGCAGGGTGGACGGATCGTGCGGACCGATCCGAAGTTCGGGAACGTCTTCGACCACTTCAGCGCCGTCTTCGACTGGGGCGACAACGTCCGCGGCTTCTTCTCCTGCCGCCAGTGGGCAGGCGCGCACATGAAGGTGTCGGACCACGTCTACGGCGACCTGGGAACCGCACACACCCAGCCGTCCCGGCCGTACATCGAGAACCTCGAGGGTGAGCGGACGTGGCGCTGGCGCGCTCCCGAGGGGATGGTCGACGACATGTACCAGAACGAACACGACGCGATGTTCGCGTCGATTCGCGCGGGCAATCCGATCCACAACGGGGACGTGATGTGCCGCGCGACGCTGCTGGCCCTGATGGTCCGGATGTCGGCGTACACCGGGCAGGAGATCAGCTGGAACCAGGCGCTGGAGTCCAAGGAGGACCTGACGCCCAAGAGCTTCGCCTTCGGTCCGAGCCCCGTGCACCCGGTCGCGCAGCCGGGGATCACACCCTTCGTCTGACGGACTCCGGATGGGCGGCCGCGATGGGCGGCCGCCTGCTCCGTGTGCGTTCGCCCTGCCATGACATCCAAGGACAGCGCCTCGGCCGCACCCGAACATCGCGTGCAGGTGGTCTGCTTGCTCGTGATCACCGTCATCGCCACCGGCGCCGCCCTTCAGGCGATGTCGGACGTGATGATCCCCTTCGCGCTGGCGATGTTCCTGGCGATCGCGCTCGCGCCGGTGGTCGATGGGCTCGCAGAGCGCACGAGACTGTCGCGGCCTCTGTCGGTTGCCCTGACGATGCTCCTCGGCGCGTTGCTGCTCGCCGTGGTCGGCGGGGTCGTGGCCTCCTCGATCGCGGATTACAACCAGCGGTTCGGCGCTCCCGCCGAGGGCACCACCGCAGTCTCGACCCCGAACCTGGACGCCGCCGAGGACGGCTCCCGCGAGGGCGCGCTCGCCGGCCTCGTGGCGCGGCTCCCGGAGAAGCTCCAAAGCGCCGCCGGGGACCTGACAGGGAAGCTCGAGTCACTCCTTCCGGGGCTCGTGGCCCTCCTCGGCACGGTCCTTTCGCAGGGCGTGACGGTCGGGATCTTCCTGCTCTTCCTGCTGCTGGAGCAGCGCAACGTGCGCAGTCGCGGGGTCGGCGGTGAGGTGCGCGAGCGGGTGAAGCAGTACATCTCCGTCAAGGTCCTCACATCGGCGGTGACCGGGATCGCCGTTGGGCTCGCCCTGTGGGCCGTCGGGGCGCCGCTGCCGATGCTCTTCGGGCTGGTGACCTTCCTGCTCAACTTCATCCCGACCATCGGATCGGTGATCGCGGTGGCGCTGCCGCTGCCGCTGCTCCTCGCGATGGAGGCGAGCACCCTCACGATCGTCCTCGCGCTGGCGCTCCCCGGGGCGATCCAGTTCGCCGTCGGGCAGATCTGGGAGAACAAGCTTCTCGGCGACAAGTTCGACCTGCGCGCTTCGGTCGTGCTGCTCGCGCTGGTCTTCTGGGGCAAGATCTGGGGGATCGTCGGAATGATCCTCGCGACGCCGATCGCGGCGGTGCTCAAGACGCTGATGGAGGGTCAGGAGCTGACCCGCCCCCTGGCGCGCTTGATGGGCCAGGCCGGCGGCTCGGCCCCGGGCTCGGCCGATACGTCGTCATGATCGAGGTGTGCGCCGCAGCGGTGCGTGACGCCGAGGGTCGTGTTCTGGTGGCGAGGCGCACGCGGCCGGCGCACCTGGAGGGCCTCTGGGAGTTCCCCGGAGGGAAGCTCGAACCCGGTGAGGACGGCGCCGCGTGTCTGAAGCGCGAACTGGACGAGGAGCTACGACTCGATGTCGTGGTCGGTGGTGCGCTCGCGGAGGCCGTGGAAAAACGCTCCGACGGTGGAGGTCTGCGGCTGACGGTCTACGCTTCGCGCCCGGTCGACGTCGTCGCCCCGCGGGCGGAGCCCGTGGACGGGACGCACGACAGGATTCGCTGGGTCCACGGGGACGTGCTGGAGTCGCTCGAGCTCGCGCCGCTGGATCGGCCCCTCGTCTCCGCTGTACGCGCTTTCCTCGACGCACCTGATGATCACCTTCCCTGAGGCTCAGGCGGCGCTCGCCGCCCTCGACGTCGGTGACCGGGCGGCGCGGACCGAATCGGTCGCGGTCGGGGACGGCCTCGGTCGGGTTCTCGCCCGGGACGTCGCCATCGATCGTGACCAGCCTGGCTTCGACCGGGCCACCATGGATGGCTTCGCGGTCGTCGTGGATGGCGATCGGACACGCTTCACCGTCCGGGGCGAGCTGACCGCGGGGAACGTTCACGAGGGCCGTCTCGGTCCGGGTGATGCCCTGCGGATCATGACCGGGGCGCCCGCGCCGGAGGGCACGACCGTGGTTCCGATCGAGCGGACGGATTGGCATGAGGGCGCGAGCGAGGTCGCGCTGGACCACGTTCCGGAGCCGGGCCGGAACATCGCCTGGCGCGGGGAGGACGCCCGCCGAGGGGACGTCCTGGTCGCGCGGGGCACGCGGCTCGCGCCCGCGCACCTCTCCGTGGCGGCCATGGCCGGCGCCACGGAGCTCGAGGTGCAGGCCCGACCGTCCGTCCGCGTCGTCACCACGGGCGACGAGGTCGGCGCCGCTGGACCGGCGGGGATCCGGGACAGCAATGGCCCGCTCCTCGATGGCCTCCTCCAGACGCTCGGGGCCTCCGTCCAGAGGCGCCATGCGCGGGACCACGAGGGCGAGCTCGAGAGCGCTCTCAGGTCGGCTGCGGAGGAGTCGGACGTCGTGGTGACCACCGGAGGCGTGAGCATGGGATCCCGGGACCTGGTGCCGCAGACCCTCGCCGCGCTCGGCTTCGAGACGGTCTTCCACAAGGTGCAGGTCCAGCCGGGCAAGCCGGTGCTGGTCGCCCGCCGCGCCGACGGCGCGCTGTTCGTGGGGCTCCCCGGGAACCCCGTGAGCGTCCTCGCGACCGCCCATCTCTTCCTCTTCCCGGCGATGGCACAGCTCCTCGCGGGCTGGCGGCCGCGGTTCATCGAGGTGCCCATGGCGCAGGACTTCGAGCACGGCGGCCGCAGGCATCTGTTCCTGCCCGCTCGGCTGGGCGGTGGCGGACTGGTCCCGATGCGCTGGAACGGCAGCGGGGATCTCATCGCCGCGGCCGCCGCGGACGGACTCGTGGAGCTCCCGGTGGGGGCCCGGTTCCGATCGGGGGATCGGGCGCGATTCCTGCCTTACCTCGGGCACGCCATCGCCGAGCGGGCCCTTCTTCCTCCGCGCGAGGACCGCGCGCAAGCATGACCAGCCCTTCCATCGCTCGAATCGGCATCGTCACCGTCTCCGACCGCGCAAGCCGGGGCGAGTACGAGGATCTCGGTGGGCCCGCGATCCACGCGACGTTCTCGGACTACCTCACCAGCCCGTGGGAGCCCGTCGCGCGGGTCATCCCCGACGACCAGGATGGGATCGAGGCGACGCTCCGTGAGCTGGTGGACGAGGAGGGATGCGACCTCGTCGTGACCACGGGGGGCACCGGCCCGGCGCCGCGAGACGTGACGCCCGAGGCGACGGAGAGCGTCGTCGAGAAGCCGATGCCCGGGTTCGGAGAACTGATGCGGCAGGTGAGCCTGCAGTACGTCCCGACCGCGATCCTCTCGAGGCAGACCGCCGGGATCCGGGGCAAGGCGCTGATCATCAACCTGCCGGGCAAGCCCAGCGCCATCCGTCAGTGCCTGGACGCGGTCTTCCCCGCCGTCCCCTACTGCCTCGATCTCACGGGCGCGGCGCGGCTCGAGGCCGATCCCGGGGTCATCGAGGTCTTTCGGCCCAGGAAGAAGTGAGGCCGGAGTGCAGGGCCATCTGATGGCCGGAAGGATGCGAACGGGATCGATGAGGCGGCCGCCCACGCTCCTCGCGCTGGCCCTCGTGGTGCTCCCCGCTGGCTGTGATCGTGCCGTGGATGCGGCGGGTGCTGCGCGGGAGGCGCTCGAGGAGGTCGACATCGACGCGCTCGGAGACCGTGCGCCGGAGGCGCTGCGAGCCCTCGGCGAGCGAACCGTCCGCGACTTCCAGGACGCGGTGGATCGACTCTCGAACGAGGAGAGCCTGCGGCGGCTCGCCGACGATTGGGCTCCGGTCCTCGAGGAGCTGGACCGGATCGAGGAGCAGCTGGGCGGGTTCCTGCCGGGCCGGGATTCGCTCGAGTCCGTTCTGGCTGCACTGCGTCGACGGCTCGAGGAGGACGGGGAGCTGCGGCAGGTGCTCGAGCCGCTCATGGACCGGCTCGAGGAGCTCTTGCGCTGAGCGGCCTCGGCGCGCTCCCGCGCGGCCCCGGGTCCAGGGCCCCTGGATTCGAGCCAGTGAGCATGGGGCTGCTCGGCCTTCGAGGCTCCAATGGGGCATGCTTCGCGCCGCCCTTGCTCTGCTGATCTCGTCGACCCCGGCCCTCGCGTTTCCTGCACAGGGGAGCATGGCCGACTACCAGCGCGCGGCGGAGCTCCGCGGCCGCTTCGCCGGGATCTCGCCCGGGGAGACCTTCGAGGGCTCGTGGCTCGAGGGGCATCGGCTCTGGCGGCTGGCGGGTCGTGGGGCCGAGCGGCGCATCGAGGTGATCGATCCCGAGGCCGAGCTCGCGAAGCAGCGGATCTCGATTCCGGTGGGCGCACTCCCCGGCGGCCGCGGGCCGCTCCGTGCGGCCGGGGTCGACGGCGGGGACGTCCTTCTCCTCTGTGACGGCGGCCGGATCATGAGGTGGACTCCGGGCGCCAGCGAGGCCCGCCAGGTGGACCCTGGCGCGCCCGAGGCGGCGATCTTCGACGGGGAGCTGCGCTCGGGTCGTGCGCCGCAACGGAGTCGAGGTCGAGGAGCGGAGACGCGCCTGATCATCGTCAACGAGACGCGGGAGCGCCTCGGGGTCGAGTGGGTCACGACCGACGGCGGTCGGCGCTCGTACGGCGTCCTGGAGCCCGGTGCCTCCATGAACCAGCACACCTTCGCGGGCCATGTCTTCGCGCTGGTCGGCCCCGACGGCGAGGACCGAGCCTGGGTCCGTGGAGCCGCGGAGCCGACCGTGGCGAGAGTCGGAGGGGACCCCCGCCCGCGACGGAGGCGAGGTGCCGGCCGCGAGGAGCATGGCGGCGCTCGAAACCCGTGGAGGGTCCGCTTCACGGATGGAGGCCTGACGCTGGAGAACAGCGAGGAGGGGCTCGTCCGGACCCTCGCAGTGTCGGACGCCGAGGACGGTGTTCGGTTCGAGGGACCTGCTCGCTGGTCGCCCGACGGGCGCTCCGTGATCGTCTGGCGCGTGATCGGGCCGCAAGCGCATCCCGTTCACATCGTGGAGTCCAGTCCCGAGGATCAGGTGCAGCCCCGGCTGATCACGTTCGACTACCTCAAGCCAGGGGATCGGATCCGTCAGCGCTGGCCCGTGCTCGTGAGGGTCGACGGGGACGAGCCCGGGTTCGTGGACGCGGGCGTCGAGGCGCTCATGCCCAACCCGTGGTCGGTGAGCCGGGAGGCGTGGAGCGACGACGGCGCGCGTTTCACCTGCGTGTACAACGAGCGCGGGCACCGGGTCGTGCGGGTGATCTCGATCGATGCTGACGCGGGCGTGGCTCGTTCGATCGTCGAGGAGACTCCTGACACCTTCGTGGACTACGCGGGCAAGCTCTTCCTGCACAGGTTCCCGACCGCTGAGGACGGCCGCGAGGACCTGCTCTGGATGACGGAGCGCAGCGGTTGGAACCATCTTCTCCTCGTGGACGCCAGGACGGGAGAGATCCGCCGTGAGGTGACCTCCGGACCCTGGGTCGTTCGGGCCGTGGACCACGTGGACGACGAGGCCCGTCGGGTCCGGCTCCGCGTGATGGGGGTCAACGAGGGGGAGGATCCGTATCACGTCCACTTCGCCGAGGTGGACGTCGATTCCGGCAAGATGGTCATGCTGACCGAGGGCGACGGGACCCACCGCATCGAGATGTCACCCGACGGCCGATGGCTCCTGGATCGCTGGTCTCGCGTGGACCTTCCCGAACAGGTGGCGCTGAGGTCCGCGCGGGGAGCGGGTTCGCTGCCCCTCGTGAGCCCATCGCTCGAGGCGCTCGAGGCGGCTGGATGGCGCGCTCCGGAGCGCTTCGTCGCGAAGGGCCGCGATGGGGAGACGGACATCTGGGGCATCGTGGTCCGGCCGACCGATCACGACCCCGCGCGCAAGTACCCCGTGGTCGAGCAGATCTACGCTGGCCCGCACGGAGCCCACGTCCCGAAGGACTTCCGGAAGGTCCGGGCGGTTCAGGAGCTTGCGGAGCTGGGCTTCATCGTCGTGCAGATCGACGGGATGGGAACGAACTGGCGCTCGAAGTCCTTCCACGACGTCGCCTGGAAGAACCTCGCGGACGCCGGATTTCCCGACCGGAAGGCGTGGCTGGAGGCGCTGGGCGCCGCGGATCCCTCCGTCGACCTGAAGAGGGTCGGGATCTACGGCGGGAGCGCCGGTGGCCAGAACGCCATGCGGGCCCTGATCGATCACAACGATCTCTATCGCGTCGCCGTCGCCGACTGCGGCTGTCACGACAACCGGATGGACAAGATCTGGTGGAACGAGCTGTGGATGTCGTGGCCGGTGGGGCCTCACTACGTGGAGAGCTCGAACGTGGAGCAGGCCCACCGGACCGAGGGCGATCTGCTCCTCATCGTCGGCGAGCTCGATCGCAACGTCGATCCGGCCTCCACGATGCAGGTGGTGGACGCGCTGGTGCGCGCGGACAAGGACTTCGAGATGCTCGTGCTCCCCGGTGCCGGACACGGCGCTGCCGAGACACCCTACGGGCGGCGGAGGCGTACGGACTTCCTCGTGCGTCACCTCATGGGCGTCGAACCGCGGTGGTGATGACGGCGCTTCAGCGCGGGGGCCGCGTCGGAAGGCGCAGGATGAAGCTCGCCCCGAAGAGGGCGGCGCCGAGGACGACGGAGGCCAGGACCCAGCGGCCCCGAAGCGGGAAGAGGAGCGCGAAGGTGACGAAGACGGCCATCACCGAGATCGCGCTCGCCTTGACGCGCATCGTGACGCCCCGGCCGGCGCGGTAATCCTCGATGAGGGGCCCGAAGGTCCGGTTCGCGAGGAGCCAGCGATAGAGCCTTGGCGAGCTCCTCGCGAAGCAGGCGGCGGCGAGGAGGAGGAGCGGCGTCGTCGGCAGTCCGGGGACGACGACCCCCACGGCGCCGATGGCGACGAAGCCCAGCCCGCCAGCGACCCAGAGCGTGCGCTCCCACACGGGCCGCTCACGCTCGACGAAGTGATCGGGATCCGACGGGTCTTCAGGGACGCGAGTCGTCATCCTTCGCCCCCGGCGCGATCTCGCTCTCGGCACTCCGGGCCTCTTCGCCGAGCTTCTCGGCGAAGGCAGCGCGCAGGCTCTCGTCCTGGAAGGCGCTCAGGTCGAGCCGTGCCGCGCGATCCAGGGCCTCGATCGCTCCTTCCTGATCACCGCGCCTGCGCCGGGTCTCTCCCAGCCAGTACCAGGCGGCGGCCATCTCCGGGTCCCTGCGAGCAGCCTGGCTCAGGAAGTGCTCCGCACGGGGAAGGTCCCTCGCGTTGAACGCCTTGCCGCCCTCGATGAACCACTCGTAGGCGGCCGGATCGCGGATGGGGATGCTGGCTCTGAAGAGCACGCCGGTTCCGAGCACCGAGAGGATCAGGGGCGCGATCCACGGCCGGCCGGTGCCGAGGGCGATCCCCATCAGCGCGCCCCCCGCGTGGGCCGCATTGGCGATGTTCATGGCGCCCACCCAGGTGAGGAGGATGCACACGAAGAACCACGCCACGAGGAGGTTCCGCGTGGAGTCGTCGATGACGCCGCGGAAGAGCGGGTCGCGGCGGCCGCGCATCCACGCGTAGGCCGCGAGGCCGTAGACGACGCCGGAGAGCCCGATCGGCCGGCCCACGAAGACGAGCTGCAGCCCGCTCGCGGAGAGCGTGGTGACGATCACCAGCACCAGCATCGCGAACGTTCCGATCCGCGCCTCGATGGCCCGGCCCAGCATCCAGATCCAGAGGAGGTTGAAGGCCAGGTGGATGAATCCGCCGTGGGGGAAGATCGTGGTGACCAGGCGCCAGGGCTCCTCCATCACCAGCGGCGCGCTCAGGACCATGTGCTCGACGGAACGGCCCGTGAGCTCCGCCGCGAACGACGCCACGGCGCCGATGCAGAGGATGGCCGTGATCGGAAAGCGTTGGAGATCGTCGAGCATGATCAGCAGTCGCCGCCGGCGCGAGCCCCGGCGCGCGCGGCGGCGCGATAGGAGATCCGGCGAAGCGCGGAGACGAGAGCGAGGAGCGCGACCGCGCCGATGGTGAAGATCGTCCAGGGGAGCGGCGGGATCTCCTCTTCGAGGTCCGTGGATCCCTCGCCGTCCGCGGCGGGGGCGCTGGAGCCTGCACGCACGGCGACGGGCGGCCCGGCGACGGTGACGGATCGCCACGCGCCGCCCTCCGACGAGGGGTCGAAGGTCGAGAGGCGTGCACCCGGGGCGCGCTCCACTTCAGGCTGGAGGGAGCGCAGGGGGAAGAGGAAGCTCCGCCCGACCCGGCGGGGCCGGCCGAGCGCCTCGAACCCCGGCCCGACATCGACGAGCTGCGGCTCCACACCGTCCGGGATCGCGCCCGCTCCGCTGACGTGGACGGTGAGCTCCACGGTGGACCCCGTGGTGAAAGCCCGAGGTGTGATGGACGCGTCGAGGGAGAACGCCCCGATCGCCCCGGAGAACTCGACGGGGCGGCCCACCTCGGGGAGCGGGCGCGCGCGAACCTCGTGAGACTCGCCGAGAGCGCTCCCCTCGATCGGGTCGACGGCGACCTCGCCTTGTACGACGTCCTCGCGGAAGCCGGACGCAGCCACGAAGCGGACCATCGGCGCCGGCAGGCGCAGCGGCGCGCTCGAGTCGAGCCGGCCGGATCTAGTGATCGTGACCCGGCGGCGGCCGCCTGCGCGGCGGTCGTCGCCCGCCCTGACGACCGTTCCATCGACCACGAGGCTCGGGCCGGCGCCGTCGATCGGCCCGACGGTGAGCGCGGGGATCGGGGCCGGGATGGCGTCGATCTGCAGGGGGAGGTCGAGCTCCCGGGAGTACATCTGGACCAGCGCGCGGTCGCTCCAGGCCGCGTCGAGCCCGATGTCGAGGCGGAGTTCGAACGTCTGGCCCACGTAAGGTGCCGGGGGCTCGAGTTCCCAGCGTGCGGTGACCTCGTGCTGCGCACCGGCCGTGGAGCACGGATGGAGCGCCGCCAGGAGGAGGGCAGCGGGGAGGGGGATCGTACGGAGGGCCATCTGCGAAGTAAGTTAGCGGCGCCGACCCTCCCGTTGGAGCCGCAGCCCCGATCCGATCATGTCCACCAGCATCCTCCTTCTCGCCTTCGCGGCGCTCGCGGCTCAGGACGCGGGCCAGACCGGAGTCGACGGGTCCCGGCAGCAGGATCCGCCCCCTCCGCGGAGCCCCCAGGGAGCCGGCGCCGATCCGCGACAGGCGATGTGGCCGTCGCCCACCGCGGAGGACTGGGCCAAGCCCGTCCCGATCACCTGGCAGAGGACCTGGGAGGACGCGGTGGCGGTCTCCGAGGAGACCGGCAAGCCGATCATGATCGCGGTCAACATGGACGGGGAGATCGCGAGCGAGCACTACGCGGGCAAGCGCTACCGCGACCCCGAGGTGGCGAAGCTCTTCGAGCCGTACGTGAGCGTGATCGCCTCCGTCTATCGCCACAACCCGCGGGACCACGACGAGAACGGCAATCGGATCCCGTGCCCCCGCTTCGGCTGCGTCACCTGCGGCGAGCACATCGCGATGGAGCCCATCGTGTACGAGAAGTACCTCGACGAGACGCGGGTGGCGCCGCGTCACATCATGATCGAGCTGGACGGGTCCGAGTCCTACGACATCTTCTACGCGTTCGACGTGAAGAGCGTCCTCGTCGGGATCGAGGAGGGCATCACCACCCGCACGAGCACCGAGCGGCCTGACGAGAGCGGCGACAAGCCCCTCGAGGCGCTGGTCTCCAGCCGCAGGCACGAACATCGCGTCATGGTGGAGCAGCGGTTCCAGCAGGCGAAGCGGCAGGAGAGGCTGCGGCTCCTCGACGTGACGGCGGAGCTGGGTCTCCAGGCGCCCATCGAACTCCTGCGCAAGGCGATCTTCGGGCTCGACGTCGAGGTCGCCTCGAGGGCGAGGAGAGTCCTGGCGAGCCAGCGCTCGGAGGCGGCGATCGATCTGATCGCGAGGGCCCTGGAGGTCCCCATGCCCGAGGAGGAGCGCGAACTGCTCGTGGGAGCGCTGGAGGCCATGGCCGAGCAGTTCCCGAGAGCTCGGTCGCTCGCGATCACCCTGCGCGGCATCAGCGCGGACGAGCGTGGGCCCGAGGTGGCGCGGATCCGCGCGGCGCTCGCGGCGAGTGACGGCTCGAAGATCGCGAAGTCTCGCTACGAGGTGGAGGCGCGAATCGAGCGCGCGGCCGATCGTGCGGCGCGGAGCGTCGATCCGCTCGTTCTCGCGGCGGCCGAACTCGCGCGGGCGGAGGCCACGCTGCGGCTCGCCGTGGACCCCGAGGCCCAGGCCAGCGCAGGCCGGTCGCCGGCGGAGCAGCGGCGTGTGACCGGGCTGCGATTCGCTGACTCCAGGGCCGCCGCCATGGAGGCCGAGAGGCTCGGGCTCTCGGACTGGAGGACCGACGCGGTGATCGGACTCGTGGACCACTACACCGGGGACGCTGGCGCCTCGAAGGAGCGCATCGCGCGTGCGTTCGAGCGGATGAGCGCGGACCCGAGCGCCGCCGCCGGCGAGACCGCGCTCGGCTGGACCGGCATGGGCATGCTGTCGCTCTTCGCCGGGGAACGCGTCCGCGCGATCCAGGCGGCTGCGCGGGCCAGGACCGATTGGCCCCGGAGCTGGGCGGCGGATGCGTCGGCGGCGTTCGACCTGCTCGCCCAGCACCCCCTGGGCAACGACAGGCACGCGCTGGACCATCACGACTTCCTCACCTCCATGGGGGCGAGACGGCGGGCGCTCGAGGTCCTGATGGAGGGGGTCCAGCGCTTCCCGGGTTCCGAGCAGCTCCACGCGCGGCTCCGACAGAGGATCCTGTGGTCGCGCGGCGTCGACTCGCTCGAGGAGACCTACGGTCGCATGACCGCGGCGGCGTCTGCGGACGAGGTGACCTTCTGGCACGCAGGGATCGCTCACATCGTCGCGGGCGAGTACCGCAGACGCCGAGGCGGTCCCGCCGAGGCCGCGCAGAGCTACGACCGGGCCATCGCGGCCTTCGAGGAGGTCGCGAAACGCGCGCCGGGCTACCGGGACGCCGCGGCGCACTACGTCGCGATCTCGATCGCGGGCCAGGGGCGCGTCGCCATGGAGGCCGGTGAGCTCGCGAGGTCGGCAGACCTCCTCATCAAGGCCTTCGAGGCCCGCCCGGACGCCGCGGGGGTGCTCGACGGCCTCAACGTGTCCGCGGTGACGACCACGCGCTTCCTGCTGCCCCAGCTCGCGAGCGCGGGCCAGCAGGACGTGGAGGCCCGGCTGCTGGCGGCGATGGAGAAGCTCCCCGCCGAGGCCCTGGCGCTGCCCGAGTACGAGACGCCGCCCAACACGCCTGCGGCGCGGAACCGGGACGCCCGGGGTCGCCAGAGGCCGCCCCGGGGCGAGGGCCGCCGTGGAAGCGGCGGCTGATCGAGTCGCCGCAGATCCGTCCAGTCTGCGTAAGCGGCGGTCGATCGGTAGAGTCCACGACTGAAGCGCGCGCGAACGCTTCCGCGCCCCGTGCGCAACGCGCCGTGCTCCCATGCGCCTGACGCCCTGCTCGGGGCCAGGTGCGCGACTCTCCCTGATCCCCATGATTCGATCCACGCTCCTGGCGATGGTCGCCTCCGCGATCGTCGCCGGTCCCTCGTACGCGCAGGACGCCCCGCTTCGCGGCCCTCGCAAGGTCGACCCGCGATGGCACGCGCTGATCGGTGCGACGGTTCACACCGAACCCGGCGTCCTTCTCGAGGACGCCACCGTCGTGATCCGTGACGGTCTCATCGTCTCCGTGGAGGCGGGCGGCGCTGCGCCTGACGGCGCGGAGGTCTGGGACTACACGGGCCTCCATCTGCACGCCGGGTTCCTGGAGCCCTACGTCCCGGTCTCCGCCAGGAGCCAGGAGGGACTCGGGGAACACTGGCAAACGAACATGGTGCGGCCCGAGCGCACTGTCCTCGACGGTGACCGGCTCGGCGAGGGCGAGCGAGAGGAGCTTCGCTCGCTCGGCTTCACCTCGGCCCTGATCGTTCCCGACGAGGGTGTCTTCCGAGGTCGAGGTGCCGTCGTCGCGCTGGGTGAGTCCGCGACGGACACGGCAGCGGCCTCGGCCGAGGTGATCCGGGAGGATGCGGTGCAGGGCATGGCGTTCTCGACTGCGGGTTGGGGCCAGGACGGAATCCTCCGCTACCCGACCTCCGAGATGGGGGCGATCGCCCTCGCCCGACAGGCGTTCATGGACGCGGACTGGTTCGCCCGCTCGATGGATGTGGAGGGAGCCTCCACCGCGGCCGGCGAGCCCGTGCAGCCGGCGCGCGCGCTGGAGGCGCTTCTCGACGGGTCGCAGCCTCTCCTCTTCGCGTCGCGGTCGGAGCTGCAGCTCCTGCGGGCTGCGCGGCTCGCGTCGGAGTTCGACCGGAGCATGATCGCCGTGGGCACCGGCACGGAGTTCCGCAGGCTCGACGCGGTGGTGGCCACGGGGCTGCCCCTGATCATTCCCTTCGCGTTCCCCGAGGCACCGGACGTCTCGACGGCGGCCCAGGCGGAGCGGCACAGCCTGCGGACCCTGGCTGGCTGGGAGCAGGCGCCGACGAACCTCGCACGCCTCCTCCGCGCAGGCGCGACGATCGCGCTGACCACCGACCGACTGGAGCAGCGGGAGGACTTCACCGAGCATCTCGCCCGTGCGATGGAGCACGGGGTGGCGCCCGAGGACGCGCTCCGGGCCCTCACGACGACTCCAGCCGGCCTCCTCGGGGTCGGGGATCGCCTCGGCCGCGTGGCACCGGGGATGCTCGCGCACATCGTGGTGCGGGAAGGCGCGCTCTTCGAGGACGGCGGCAAGGTCCGGGACGTCTGGGTCGGCGGCCGCCGGTTCCGCGTCAACAAGGCGGCGCCGCCGTCCGTCGACGGGACCTACGACGTGACGTTCGGCTCTCTCGGAGGGTTCGGTGCGGCTGACGGCACGGTGACCATCGAGGACCGCGGGTCCCTTGTCGTGACGGTGGGCGACGCGGAGATCGAGGCCCGCAAGGTCCGGTTCGCAGATCATCACGTTCACTTCCACTTCCGTGGAGGAGACCTGAGGACCGAGGGCGTCTTCACCGGGACCGGGCTCTTCGACGGAGGGATGCTCCATGGCGTCCTGACCGGGCCCGACGGGAAGCCCTCGTCCTTCACGGCGACGCCTCGCCCCGCGGAGGCCGACGCTCCCGGCGAAGCGTCCGAGGTCGAAGCGGAAGACGAGGCGCCCGTCGAGGCCGAGGCGGAACCCGAGGACGAGATGGATCTGGCCGAGGTCGAGCTCCAGCTCCCCTTCGGCGCCTACGGGCGGACGGCAGCGGCGCCTCAGGAGACGGTGATCTTCGAGGGCGCCACGGTGTGGACCGGTGGAGAGGCTGGCATCGTCGAGGGGGCGACCGTCGTGATCGAGGCCGGTAGGGTCCGCTTCGTGGGGCCGCCCGAGCTCGCGCCGCGCCCCGAGGAGGCGCGCGTCTTCGACGCGACGGGGCTTCACATCACTCCCGGCCTCATCGACTGCCACAGCCACACGGGCATTGGCGGAGGAGTGAACGAGGTCGGCCGCCGCGTCACCAGCGAGGTGCGCATCGCGGACGTCATCGATCCCGATGACATCAGCTTCTACCGTCAGCTGGCCGGGGGCCTCACAGCCGCGAACCAGCTTCACGGCTCGGCCAATGCCATCGGCGGGCAGAACTCCGTCGTCAAGCTGCGCTGGGGCGTCGCGCACCCCGACCAGATGCGCCTCGAGGGCGCGCCGCAGGGGATCAAGTTCGCGCTGGGTGAGAACCCCAAGCGCGTGGCCGCCGGCACCGAGATCCCCGACGAGTACCCGCAGACGCGCATGGGCGTCGAGGCGCTCATCCGCGACCGGCTGACCGCAGGACGTGAGTACCGCGCAGCGTGGGAGCGCTACGAGGCGCTCGGCAGCTGGGAGCGACGGATGACCATGCCGCCGCGCCGCGATCTCGAGCTGGAGGCGCTCGGCGAGATCGTCGCGGGCGAGCGGCTCATCCACTGCCACAGCTACCGCCAGGACGAGATCCTCATGCTGGCCCGGATCGCCCAGGAGTTCGGCTTCAAGATCGGGACCTTCCAGCACGTGCTGGAGGGCTACAAGGTCGCGGAGGCGGTCGGGGCGAGCGCGCTCGGGGCGTCCACCTTCTCCGACTGGTGGGCCTACAAGTTCGAAGTCGTGGACGCGATTCCCCACAACGCCGCGCTCATGACGGACGTCGGAGTGAACGTCTCCATCAACTCGGACAGCGACGAGCACGCGCGCCGTCTCAACACGGAGGCCGGGAAGGCCGTGAAGCACGGGGGTCTCGATCCTCACGATGCTCTGAAGCTCGTCACGCTCAACCCGGCGATCCAGCTCGGAGTGGGCGACCGGATCGGCTCCCTGGAGCCCGGAAAGGACGCGGATCTCGCGGTCTGGTCGGGTGACCCGTTGAGCTACCGGACTCGCTGTCTCTCGACGTGGGTGGACGGCCGTGAGCTCTACTCGGAGGCGGCGGATCTTGCGCTCGCCGTCGAGGCGGAGACCGAGCGGCAGCGGATCATCCAGAAGCTCCTCACCGAGGACGTCGGCGTCGCGAAGGCCAGCCCGGCCGACGGCGACGAGGCGGACAAGCCCGCCTCCCGAGAGCTCGCGGAGCTTCGCGACGAGATGGAAGCTCTCTGGCGCTCGGGCAGCGATCCCGATCTCGCGCGCCCGGGAGTCTGTGGCTGCTTCGACGTCCTCTTCGAGGAAGCCGCTGCCCGCGCAGCCCGGACCCGGTGAGGAGACGACCCATGAACACGACCACTCAGATCCACATGCCCTCCGTGAGCGCCTCCTCCCTGATCCGTGTCACCTTCGCATCCGCAGCGCTCCTGCTCGGGGGCGCCGCTGCGTCCGCGCAGGACCTCGCGCCGAAGGCCGCCCCCCAGACGCGTCCGGTGATTCTCCGCGGAGGAACCATTCACACCGTCGTGGGTGAGCCCATCGTAGGCGGGGACCTGCTCTTCGAGAACGGCCGGATCATCGCGGTCTCGAAGACGCCCCTGGAGGTGGAGGCCGACGTCGAGGTGATCGACGCGACCGGGAAGCACGTGCTGCCGGGATACGTCCTGGCGACCAGCACGCTCGGCCTGGTGGAGGTCGAGTCGGTGGACATGACCATCGACATGACGGAGGCGGGTTCCTTCAACCCGGAGGTGTACGCTGCGGTCGCGGTGAACCCCGACTCCTGGTGGTTGCCGGTGGCGCGGCGCGGCGGCGTCATGGTCGCCGGGGTCTTCCCGCAGGGAGGCGTCGTCCCGGGGCGGGCGTCGGTGATCCAGCTCGACGGCTGGACCTGGGAGGACATGGCGCTGATGCGGGACGCCGGTCTCGGGCTCAGCTGGCCCGGCGACTTCGGGGGTCGCTTCCGACGCGCTCGCTCGAGCTCGAACGCTGAGGAGCGGATCGCGGCAGTGGACCAGCTCTTCGACGCGGCGGAGGCCTACGTGGCCGCCAAGGCGGCCGATCCCACCGTGCCGACGGACTTGCGGTACGAGTCGATGCGCGCTGTGCTCGACGGATCGAAGCCGGTCTTCGTGTCGCTCACGACCCGGCCGCAGGCCGAGGCAGCCCTCGGCTGGGGCAAGCGGCGCGGTCTGAGGATGGCCGTGGTCGGGGGGCGGGACGCGCTCGCCTACGTCGATCTCTTGAAGCGGCACGACGTGCCGGTGGCCATCACGGGGACGCACCGTCTTCCACATCGACGCGACCTCTCGCATCGGACGACCTATCAGCTCCCGAAGCTCCTGGAGGCGCACGGTGTTCGCTGGTGCATCAGCATGCGCCCGCGCGATTCGGCGAACGCGCGCAACCTCGTCTACGAGGCGGCTGCGTGCATCGCGCACGGTCTCGAGCCCGACGCCGCCCTGCGCGCCATCACTCTCGGCGCCGCCGAATTCCTCGGCGTCGACGGGCGCGTGGGCTCACTGGAGAAGGGGAAGGACGCCACGGTCCTCCTCGTTGACGGCGACCCCTTCGAGCTCGGAAGCACCTACGAGCGCGGCTGGATCCAAGGCCGCGAGGTGGCCATGGAGGACAAGCAGACGGCGCTGTACGAGAAGTACCGCGAGAAGTACCGCCAGCTCGGTAAGCTGCCGCGCTGAGCGACGGACGCGAGGGCCTGCTGTGCTCTCGAGAGTACGACCGGCGGCGCCCCTCCTCGCGGAGGAGCGCCGCCGGTCGCGTTCAGGGCGTGATCAGCGGTCGTGTGCGTGACCGTGGTCGTAGTCCATGGCCTCGGCCTCCGAGCGCTCCTCGATCGGACCCGTGCGCTGCACCGTGTGCCCGAAGAAGATCGCGTTCACGAGGAGGCGGCGTGTTCCGTACCACACGCCCCGGAAGCAGGGGTCGTCGATCATGGCCACCACGGCGCCCGCGCCGACGCGCTCCACGCGAACGGCCGGGCTGCCCGCGAGTCGCTCGACGTTCTCCGGGCTCGCGAAGCCGGCCACCAGCGGGTCCTCTGCGTAGCGCAGGGGCGTCGCGTAGGGATCCGCGGCCTCGGGCAGCGTCTCCTCGAAGTTGCGGAAGACGGGGAGGTTGGACCCGATCCCGTAGGAGATCGGGTGGGAGGTGTCGACGTCCGCGCGGAAGATGGTGCCCGCGATCCGCGTCGCTGCGCGGTCGGCCTGGTACTGACCGTAGCTCGGGCGCACAGCGGGCTTCGGCTCCGAGCCGGGATCGGTCGGGGTTGCCTCTCCGTGATCGTGGGGCTTCGGGGCGTTCGTCAGCATCTGCTCCGCGGTCCACACGGCCGCCCGCTTCGTGGCGATGAGGACCCCGCCCGCGCGCGTCCACCCGCGGAGGGCTTCCTCCTCCGCGCCGCCCCACCCGGTGGTCGCCCCGTTCACGAGGACCACGTGGGTGAAAGCGTCGAGGTCCATTCCGGTCAGCCGGTCACGCTCCACGAGCGTCGCAGCGAGGCCCATGCGCGTGTCGAGGTCGTGCCAGATCTCTCCGGCCTCGTAGGCCGAGACCCCGCTGCCGACGGCGATCAGGACCTCGGGCATCCGGAGCTCGGGATGGCTGGCGCTGCCGAGATCGGGGGCCTCGGCGAGCAGTCCGCTGGTGAGCAGCACATGAGGGGCGCCAGCGGCGCGCAGCGGCGCCGTCAGTCGTGCGACGGCCTCCCGGGGGAGCTCCTGGCCCGTGAGGGGGACGAGGATGGACCCGGGAGGGAACACGATCGGTGTCCCGACGCGCATCTCCTCGCTCACGCCAGCGTGAGTGGAGATCGGCGCGGTCGTCACCCGGAGCCGGACGCCCTTCCGGAGGAGGTCGGCCACGAGGGGCGGGGACTGCAGGGAGTCCCAGGCCGCCACGAACGCAGCCACATCGGAGGGCAGGGCCAGCGGCGCGCCACCTCCGTCGCTCTCCGGAGCGCCCTGCGGCCGCGGATCACGGATGCGCAGGGCCTCGAGGCTCGCGCGCGAGATCACCTCGACGGGGACGTCGAAGCTGTGGGCCAGGGACCAGGCGGAGACGTCGTAGAAGGTGTTGTCGTCCCACGAGGTCCGGTCCTCGAAGAGCGCCCGGACCAGCCGGTATTGCGGCTGGTCGGCCGGGACGAAGTAGCGCATTCGCGCGAGCTCGCGATCGTCCGCTCTCCGTGCGAGGCGAACCTCGATCCGGTGTCGAGCGAGGATGTCGGCGAGGGCCTCGACGCGGCTGGTCTCCTGCCCCGGTCCACCGAACAGCCAGCCCGCGCGGTCGTCCTCACGGGCCTCCGCGAGCGCGTTCCGGTGGAACTCGCGCTGGTAGGCCCCGAGCTCCGCGCGGAGCTCGTCCGCGGCTCGCAGGGTCGAGAGGCTCGTCGTGAACTGGTTCCGGATCGTGAAGGGGAAGGACATCTCGCCCAGCGAGGTGTCGACGAGGTGACCCCTGGAGCTCGCCTGTTCGAACAGGATCCCGATCGATCCCTGGACGTCCGGATAGGTGCTGCCCTTGCCGTAGTAGAAGTCGTCGAAGCGCTCCTCGGTGAAGTACTGGCTCCCGATCCCGTCCAGCGCCTTCGCGTGATATGTGGCGATGGCTGCCGTCAACTCGTGATTACGGACGGGGGTCAGCGGGTTGCGCCGGGAGGGGATGCCGGGCTGGAAGAAGTAGGTCGAGCCACTCCCCATCTCGTGGTAGTCCGTCAGAACCGTGGGCAGCCAGCTCTGGAACATGTCGATGCGCCCTCGGGACTCCGGGTGAGTGAGCAGGAGCCAGTCGCGGTTGAGGTCGAACCAGTAGTGGTTGGTCCGGCCGCCCGGCCACGCCTCGCCGTGATCGCGATGGGCGGGAGCCGCGGTCAGGTGTCTCCCCTTGTGCATGTTCGCCCAGTGGGCGAAGCGAGCGCCGCCGTCGGGATTCACGCAAGGGTCCACGAGGATCACGGTCCGATCCAGGAAGGCCTCCAGCTCGGGGCCCGTCGCTGCCGCGAGGTGATAGGCGAGCAGCAGGCTCGCATTGCTCGCGCTCGACTCGTTGCCGTGAACGCCATAGCCCATCCACACGACGCTCGGCCCGTCGTGGACCTCGCTCCCTGTACGGACGGCCTCCACGTGAGCGGATCGGATCTCGTCCAGTCGCGCGATGTTCCGCGGTGAGCTGAACGCGCAGAGCAGGAGCGGCCGGCCCTCGTGGGTCCGTCCGTACTCGAAGAGCTCGGCGCGAGAGGAGGCCGCAGCCACGGTCTCGAACCAGCGGACGAGCTGGTCGTGCCTGACGTGCCAGGTTCCGACCGGCCAGCCGAGGACGCTCGCCGGCCTCGGGAATCCAGGCGCGTAGCGCTGGCCGTCCGGCAGGTAGTCCTCCAGGGAGGGGGAGCCGTCGGTTCCGAGCACCCGCGGGCTCTCAGGGGCGGTCTGGGGCGCGGCGATCAGGGGGGCGGCGAGCCACACAGCTGCGGCGGTGGCGCGGAGGGCGTTCGGGATCATGGGAAGATTGTGCCCTGCGCGGGCCGGGTATGGAGGCACGCGAGACATGGACGCCTCGCGCGCCGACGGTCCGCCGATGGGCGGAGTCCGGCGCCGCGTGCCGATCGACCGCGACGATGGCGGCCTGGCCATGCGTCTTCAGGTCGCGCTGGAGTCGAGCGCGCTCGCTTCAGCTGGGGAGCGCAGCGCGCTGCAGGTACGCGCGGCGGAACGGGCCCGGGGGCTCCCGGTCGGGGCGCCGCAGTGCCTGTGCCCCGCGGCGACTCGGTCAGCCGTCCTTCAGGGTGTGCGCGAGGCGCTGGAGGAAGAGGCCGACGTCGGTGACGATCCCCTCGGTCTGCGACGAACCGCGGTCGCTGAGCTTGGTGACGACGGCCGGGTTGATGTCGACGCAGACGACGTTGACCCACGAGGGGAGCATGTTGCCGACGCCGATGCTGTGGAGCATCGTGCTGAGCATGAGGACCATGCCTGCGCCCTCGAGGACCCGCGCGTACTCCTCCTGGGCGGCGATGAGGTCCATCTCCGTGTCGGGTAGCGGCCCGTCGTCCCGGATCGATCCGGCCAGGACGTACTCGACGCCGTGGGACACGAGGGAGTGCATGAGGCCGGTGGTGAGCACGCCCTGCTCCACGGCTCCGGCGATGGAGCCGGCGTGGTTGATCCGGTTGATCGCGCGCATGTGGTTCTTGTGCCCCTCCGTGACCGGGTTGCCGGTCTCGAGGCTGACGCCGAGAGAGGTCCCGAAGAACGAGTTCTCGATGTCGTGCACCGCGATGGCGTTGCCCGACAGGAGGGCATCGACCCAGCCGCCGGCCACCAGCTTGCTGAACGCGTCGATGCCGCCGGTGTGGATGACCACCGGGCCCGCCACGACGACGATCTTCTGGCCGCGTTCGCGGACGGCTCGCATCGTCTCCGCTACCCGCTGGATGCTCGTCTCGACGCGGCGCTCCGACGAGATGTCGTTGCTCATGAACGCGAAGGCCTGCCGGACGCGATCGGGGTGGTCGATCATGATCCTCACGCCACCGGCGCCGCAGACCACCTGATCGCCCTCCTTGATGTCGCGTAGCTTCACGCATCGAGCCGCGCCTCCCTCGACCACGACCACCGCGTCCATGCGCTGCCCGGCCACGTCCTCCCATGATCCCCCGAGGCGGATCTGCGTCCGGTGGTTCGTCGTGGAGTAGAAGTCCTCGGGAACGCACGCGTCCTTCGGGGCCTCCGCGAGCCTCGCGTCCGTCTCGGACTCGATCTGCCCCCCGAGAGCCACGACGGCCTCGACCGCGTCCTGGAGGACCCGCTCGTCGGCGGCGGTGATCCGCAGCTGAGCCGTGGATTCGTCGTCGTGGGTCTTCCCCAGGTCGAAGTCGACCACCTCGTAGTCGGCCCCCTGCTCGGTGATCTGCTCGAAGATCCTCTCCAGCAGTCCGGTGTCGATCAGGTGACCGTGTGCGCGAATCTTCTCGTGGAACATGGGTCCGGGATGATGGAGCAGGCCCGGCGTGCAGGACAAATGGATTCGTGCCCCGCCCGGCCGGTCCACCTCGGATGACGTATCCTTGGCTGTGATCCTCGTCCCGCCGCGCGACAGCGGTGGGTATCCAGCAGCGCTGGATCGAACATCGCGGGGGTCTCGTGTGACGGCGGCCGGTGCTTCTAGCGGCCGCGAGTGAACAGAGAAGGGCAGGAGCCCGCGATGATGAAGAGTGACGAGGAGCGCCCCGGCGAGGGCGTGGATGAGGTTTTGTCCGCTGGCGAACACGCGCAGCGGCCCGCGCAGGGGCCCGCGCAGGACGCTTCGGAGGCGATCCCGGAGGAGGACTCCGTCGAGGCCGAGGCGGACGCCTTCGAGGGTCTCGCTCCTGATCTCCGGTCCGCGATCGAAGGGAGGGGCTTCGGCGGCCTCACCGCGGTGCAGCGCGCGATCCTGGACGCCGACGCGGAGGGCCGCGACCTGCGAGTCGCGTCCCAGACCGGGTCCGGGAAGACCGTCGGGCTCGGCTTCGTGATGGCTCCGGTCGTGCGCTCTGCGGCGTCGGCGGAGGGCCGGGAGGGGGGGCCCGTCGCGCTCGTGGTGACGCCCACGCGGGAGCTCGCGAGCCAGGTGCTGGGCGAGCTTCGCTGGCTGTTCGGAGGGATCGCGAACGCGCGCCTGATCTCGGTGACGGGAGGGACACCGATCCACCGGGACCGCGCTGCGCTCGCGGGCCGCCCGCAGGTCCTCGTGGGGACCCCTGGCCGCCTCGTGGATCACCTGCGGAACGGGCAGCTCGACCTCTCGAGCGTCCGCGAGCTCGTGCTCGACGAGGCCGATCAGATGCTCGACATGGGCTTCCGGGAGGACCTCGAGGCGATCCTGGACGCGTCCGCGGGAGACCACCGGACCCATCTCGTCTCCGCGACGTTCCCGCCTGGCATCCAGGATCTCGCCGGTCGGTACCAGCAGAACGCGCTGACGGTCGAGGGGACGCCGATCGGGGACGCCCACGCGAACATCGAACACGTGGGTCACCTGGTCCGGCCGAACGAGCGCTACGCGGCCCTGGTGAATCTGCTCCTCCTCGAGGAGGAGCGGCGGACCCTGGTGTTCGTCGAGCGCCGCAGTGACGCGGCGGACCTCGCGCAGCAGCTGGAGGCGGACGGGTTCAAGGCGCTCCCCATCAGCGGAGATCTGGTGCAGAGCCAGCGAGATCGAGCGCTCGGAGCATTCCGGGCCGGCACGGTGCACGTCCTCGTCGCGACCGATGTCGCCGCGCGTGGAATCGACGTGCCGGACGTCGGCGTCGTCGTCCAGACCTCACCTCCCATCGACCCCGAGACTTACACGCACCGTAGCGGTCGCACGGGCCGCGCTGGTCAGGAAGGTCGCAGCGTGCTCTTCTGCCCTCCGCGCCGCCGCCGCGCCGTGGAGCGGCTCGTGGCCGAAGCGGGCGTGGACATCCGCTGGGCGGACGTCCCGTCGGCCGCGGACGTCCATCGAGTGGTCGAGGAACGAGATCGCACAGCGCTCGCAGCCAGGATCGGCGAGGCGCTCGCGGCCGGCGTAGCCGGGCCTCGCAAGAACTTCGCGAAGGAGCTCCTCGAGGCCCATGGGGCCGAGGACCTCGTGGCGGTTCTCCTCGACGCTGCCAGCCCCCGACGGTCTGCCCGCGCGCGGGACGTGGGGGACGGCGCGCCCCAGAAACGCCTTGCAGATGGCGGGAACCAGCGGGGCGCCGACCACGCGCCCTCGGCTGGCTCGGTCCGCTTCTTCATCAACTGGGGCGGGAATCAGGGTGCGACGCCGTCGCGGGTCCTCGCTGCTGTTTGCCGGCGAGGGGAGGTCGACGGGGCCACGATCGGCGCGATCTCGGTGCATCCCAACGCGACGACGTTCGACGTCTCGGCCGAGGTCGCGGAGGACTTCGAGGCCAAGGCAGGCCGCCGGGATCCGCGGGACCCGCACTCGATGATCCGGCGTGATCGTGGGCCGGGTGGCCCCAGGCGCCGGGGGAGCCACCGCGGTGGCCGACGGAGGGGGTACGGCGCCCGCCGGCGCTGAGGAACAGGTCACCAGCGCCAGTCGAATGGCTAGGCTCCACGTGATGTCCTCCTGGTCCGGACTGCTTCTGGCCGCCGTCCTCGTGCTCCCGTCGGGGTCGGCGCGCGGCGACGAGCCCTGCGCCCCTGCTCCCGTGGACGAGCTCCTGGACTCCTTCGTTCGCGCGGCGCCGGAGGAGCGGGACGCTCTTCTCGAGCAGATCCTCGATCTCGCCACGGACGCGGAAGCGATCGCAGCTCTGCAGGCGAGGATCGCCCGTCACGAGCGGACCCTCGGCCGTGGTTCGACGCCAGGAAAGCTGGACAGACTCCTGGCGGCCCGCCGTGAGCTCGACGCGGCACGCGATCGCTTCTTCGCGATCGTCGAGGACGAGGCGCGGTACTTCACCCCTTACCGGCAGCCGGAGGTCAGCTCGGAGAAGGAAGCCGAGTATCGACGCACGCAGAAGGAGGTCGAACGCCTCGTGGGTGAGGTCGAGGAGCTTTGGAGCGGCGGGCGACCCGTGAAGCTCAGCAAGAAGGTGCGCTCGGCGCTCGAGGACGTTCAATGGGGCGTCGGGGCCCTCGCGGATCTCGACCGCGAGGCAGCTCCTCCGGACTGGATCAGGCCCTGGGTGACGGGGCTGGACCCCGAGCTCGAGGCGGTTGGGATGCCCGAGCTGGGTCTCGACGCGAATGAGCGCTCCCGACTTCGCGACTGGCGAACCATCCTGCGCTTGAACGATGAGCGCGGCACGGCGGCCCTCGAGGATCGGAAGGGGGAGAAGCAGTCCCGACCTGATCGAGCGGCCCTGGAGCAGGTCCGGATCACGAACGAGTACAGGTTCATGCTCGGGAGGAGGCCGCTCCTCTGGAACCCGCGGCTCCAGTTCGCCGCGCGCGGCCACTCCGATTACATGGCTCGCAACGGAATCCTCAGCCACTTCGAGGACAAGGACCCGGATCGGCGGGCACCCTCACAGCGCGCTCGCCTCGCGGGATACGGTCACTTCCAGGCGGAGAACTGCTCGTTCGGGCTGCCTTCGCCGCAGGAGGCTCACAGGGCCTGGACCACGTCCCCCGGCCATCACAGGAACATCGTCCTCGCGTCGCACACCGAGATGGCGTCGAGCCTGAGCGGCGCCTACTGGACCCAGAAGTTCGGCCGCCGTCCCCTCGATCTCGACGACGATGCCCCGCTCGCGCGGCCTGCAGGAAGGAGGAGGAGGTGGTGAGCATGCCGCTCTCGGCCGCGGCGTTCGACTGGTACGAGTTCCTCGGACGCCTGCACCCGCTGGTGCTTCACCTCCCGATCGGTCTGTTCGCCGGGCTGGTCCTGCTCGAGCTCCTGTCCTGGTGGAGCCCCGCCGCTGTTCCCGCCCGTCGGACGCTGTGCGCGGCGTTCGCCGCGAGCGCCGCCTTCGCCGCATTCACCGGTTGGCTCCTCAGCTCGGGGGAGGGGTACTCCGGAGTTCTCCTGGAGGATCACCGGCGACTCGGGCTCGCCACCGGTGCGGGCGCGTCGATCTTGGGGTTCTTCGAGGTCCTCGGGTCGATCTCGTCGCGCGTCGAGACCCTGCGGCGCGTTGCGCTGCTCGCGTGCGGGGTTCTCATCACGTTGACGGGTCACCAGGGGGGCATCATCACGCATGGACAGCGTTTCCTGAGCGAGAAGGCGCCGG